>JANMSX010000012.1:0-49556 GCA_031389785.1 Desulfobulbaceae bacterium
TGGAACCACAATAGCAGTTCTCTTTGATACTCCTGAAGAGAACCTCGCATTAAAAACTCGATTTATGACTTTATTGGATGAGGCTGAAGAGGAATTGGTCCTAATTGGTGGCAAAACTCCTCAAGAATTTTATGCCCTGCAAGTTAAACCGGTGATTATTGACGTTTACAATACTCCCCATAAGCATTTCGTGGTTCTCCAGGCTGAACTCGATACTTTTATAAGGCTTATCTGGGTCGAAGTTGGATGGGGGGGAAAGATTATCGAGGATGATGGAATATGTTCCGCTGTTGATGGTGAACCTGATAAAATCTTGGTCAGCTTTTATAAGAGAAGACCACGAGACCGTTTTGTGAGACATTTGAAGGAACTTGGGGTGATTCAGATGGTTGATAAATAACAAGCCCAAAAAAGGACACTCATAGTGAATCATACACTTGACAGGGTGGTACACAAAGTGATACACATGAGGGAAATTAAGTCAAAATTATCCAATGAAATCAAGGGTCAAAAATACTGGTGTCCCCTCCCCTTGGGGTCACCAGGTAAATTCAGCCACTTAGAGATTTTTCTAAGTGGCTTTTTTTATTTAAGGAAGGTATTTTCCCTTTGCAGGCTGCTGGGCACTTTATCCCCGCTGAACGGAGGTCTGACGGGATACGGATTGCATCCGTACAGAGAGCCAATCTCGCAACTCGAGGGAAGTATGTTCAATCTACTGAAGAAAATCGCACTTTATGGCATTATTCTGTTAGGGATTATCTACGGATACCAATATATGACCGGGAAAAGTATCACCACCCTTCCTCGGGACGTGGTCAATAAATTTTATGAAAAAGGGCCTGCCGAGTCGACCAACCCCAAGTATTACAAAGACCCGGCAGAGAGGTTGCCAAAGGACTGAGACTCTTCTCCACCCTTGACCGGGAGGCAGCCTTTGGCTTACCCGGAGTACGCCCGTTCCTGCCCGTCGTTTTATCCCTGAAGCCCCCTCCGATCCGCCTGAAAAGGCCGCTCAGCGCAGCAATTCCGGCTGAATGACCATCACCCCTCCCAGGACAATCGAAATCGCCCCGCCGACAATGCGGCAATGCCTGGCATATCTGTTCCCCACCGAGGTATTCAGGCCCAGGAAAAGGTATCTGCGGAATGAGTCGGAGAGAATTTCCTGCAGCCAGCCAGGTTCCTTCAGAAAGGCCGAATCACCCATAGCATTATCTCCCGCCCCCGGGACGGTTTCCTTTCAGCCCGCCAGGCAGCGACAAAACAGATTTCTCATACTGCCAGGCAATTTGCCACGACAATTCAAACAGTACGCTCCTCGTTCTCGTAAAAAAGCAGAAAAACAAGCATTAGCAGGAAGAGCCCGCCATGCAGGATGAGCAGGAAGAAGGTCGTCAGCATCTGCTCCATGGCATTCATTTCAGCTACTACAATCTCAGTGTTCCGGGCAAAATTTGTGCGATATGTCTCTTTGTCCTGCTGGCTGGGCTCATACAGGGCGAAACTCCTCTCCTCCCTTCGCTCATCGCACCCTCAGCGCCAGACTCTGGCCGATCCGGAACAAATACTTTTGCAGAACACCGGGATTCAGGTATCCTTCGCTGCATCCGGGATTTTCCAGCAACTGCCGGGGCCTGCCATTAGTGAGCGTGTTCACCTGCCGGCAGTTTGTCCGGCAGGCCGAATTGAAAGACCACCAGGGATCATTGAACCAATTTCTATGTTGCGGAAATACAGCAATCATCCCCCAGAGGGAGACGGCGCTGCCGTAAGCAAGCGAAGAAAATGGCGAGGAGTCCTTTTTATGGCATTCGCTCCTGCCATTCTCCTCGGTACCGGGTTGGCCCTGTTCAGCGGCCGGGACGCACTGCAGAGGGCGTACAACCATATCTCGACAGTCGTACAGGCCGGTCTCGAGAGGCATTTTCCCCAAAGACCAATCTCAGGAGCCCTGCCGTTCCGCCTCCTTCCTCGCCTGTATCCAGCCCTTGCGGATATAGAACTGCTGGCCGCAATTATGCCATGACGAGCAGCTGTCGCCGTGTTGCTTGACCGGATAGATTCCATCCTCTTTCTTTTCCAGCCGGCAGACTCCCGAGTGAATGCTGTCGAGCCGGTAATATTTGCAGTGCAGGCAATCTCTAGGTATCGAATTCATGCGCATTCTTCCTGTAAAATCAGCGTAATCAATTATGTCTTTATGACCGTCCCTACTGGAACAGACAGGAGAAATCGGTAGTACCGTATTCTTCCGGTGGGTCAGGGAGAGGGTCGAGATGGACAAGACAGCCGGGAAAGCCGAAGCGGGTCAGGAATCGCAGAAAAACCTCGGCCGAATCAGCGGTTATTCTCGGGTCATGGTCCTGAAAGCGGTTATAGACCAGCCCGCGCACCTCGATGCCCCGGTTGTGCAGAAGTTCAAGGGCCGTGACGGTATGGTTGATCGAACCCAGCCGGGGACTGGTGACCAGAATAACCGGATACCCTTTTTCGCCGATATAATCAAGCACGGTCACATCATCAGTCAGGGGTACATGCAGGCCTCCGGCCCCTTCCAGCAGCACGACATCATAGCGGTCACGCAGGCTGTCCGTGGCCCTGCCGATCAGTCCGCAATCGATCACCTGTCCTGCCAGACGGGCGGCAAGGTGCGGCGAACAGGGGGTGGCAAAGACATAGGGGCAGGTCAATCCCTGCCGGTCTTCGTCGAGAATCCCGCTCCCCATGATCTGCCGGTGCCGCAGGATATCTTCACTGATGTTGGTACAGCCGGTCTGGACGATCTTCTGGGTGATGGTCCGCAGACCCTGCCGGGCGAGATATCCGGCCAGCAGACCGGTGACGATGGTCTTGCCGATATCGGTATCGATGCCGCTGATGCAGAAAACCCTGCCCTTTTCTGTCATGACCTTTCATCTCCCTTTTTCCTGGCCACCACAAAGTGCGAGACATAGCTGAGCCGGACCCCCTGTTCACTGCCGAACAGGCGGCGATAATCCTGCTCGAACCGCCGAAGACCGGCCGAAGTCCAGCGATAAGATCCGAGACCGCCCACACCGGTGGCCTGGAGATGGCGCAGGACCTGCCGCGGCTCCGCAAACATCAACTCATCGCACCGGGACTCGGTGCCGAGAACAGTAAACCGTCCTTCGAGAAGTCCACTGAGCTCTTCGAGTCCGGGATAATGCAGGCCCCGGCCGGTGAGTTCCCTGATCTCACGCAGGGTGCCGTCGCCGAAAAACGAGAAGACCAGATAGCCGCCGGCCCGCAGGGCATCGGCAAACCTGGCGAAATCCCCGGCATAATCGCGCAGCCACTGCAGGGTGGAGGAGGAAACGATGAGGTCAAGGTTATCGGGCAACGCCGTCGCCTCGATATCGCCGGGCAGGAGTTGCGGGGCGGCCGCAACAGCCGCTTCGGTCCGCAGCCGCGCCCGTTCGCAGAACTCGGCGACCAGGTCGTTGAGGTAGAGGGTCTCGACCGGAAAACGACGACAGAGTTTTTCGGTCATCAGACCGGTGCAGCAGCCTACCTCCAGGACCCTTGAAAACCTGAGCTCAGGACAGGTGCCGAGAAGATCGACAAGCCTGGCTCCGATCCTCTCCTGGACCACGGCGTTGTCGTCGTAGGTGGCAAAGCTGCGCTTAAAACGCCTCGCTACCTCGTTTTTGTCAGGATGGAAGATCACAGGGCCTCTCCCAGACTGCCAGTCGGGACTTCAGTCCCGGGCCGTATGGCCGCGGTGAGGAAGGCCTCCCAACTCGGCCACAGGTGAAACGGAAAATGACCCCCGCAAATGACACGGGGATCGGCGGCCTGCCAGAACTGCAGCTGGTTGGCGGTCGCCATGACGGCATCCTTGTCGGCCACCATAGCATGGGAGTACAGACTTTCCTCCGCCGGCCGGCAGTCACACGTCCGCATGAGCACCTGCAGCTCCTCCTTCTGGCCATCGAGGCTGCGGGCCGGCAGATTTTCCAGGAATACCAGGCGCCCCTGCCTGTCGCGGCACATCCGCAGATAGAGTTTTTCTCGCGATACCTCGGAAAAGTTGCGCAGGGTACCGGTAATGGTCGCCTCCGGGATGCCGAAGCGATCATGGATCGGGCAAAGGGTGCCGTTGACGGCAATCGCCGCCTGGAAATGCTCCCGCACCGGGGAAAACATCCGCTGTCCGGCCCAGACCCCCATCGACCAGCCGACCAGGTAGATCTCGGCATACGAGCCGGCCAGGGCGGCGATGTCGGGCACCGGGGTCATCTGCCGGTAATTCCAGAGCATCAGGACATCGCAGCGATCAGCCTCCAGGTGGCGGAATGGTCTGTCGTCCATGCCCCAGCCATTGCAGAAGACGATCAGGGCCTGACGGCTGTGTCTGTGCAGCCATGTACTTTTCATATCAGTTCAGCGACCGGAGGATCCCTGCAGCTCGCCCAGGTTCGCGGCAATCGCCGCCGCCAGCGGAGCCAGTTCCTCCTGCCAGAGCATATCGGCGGTCAGCGACAGACGCAATCGCGCCGTCCCCTCGGGCACCGCCGGCGGACGGACCGGAAAAATGAGCCAGCCGCCTTTGCGCATCGCTTCCGCCAGCCTGACGGCCGTAGCGTCCTGGCCGATCAGGACCGGCACGATATTGGTCGAGCCGGCCGTCGACAGACCGACCCGCATGAGTTCGGAACGCAGCCTGCCGGCGAGCTCCTGCAGATGCAGACGCTGCCGGCCAAGACTCAGCATGTGCCGGAAGACGAAGTGGTTCCAGCTGATGACCACCGGCGGCAGGGCCGTCGTGAAGATCAGTGAGCGGCTGCGGTTGACAAGATACTCCCTGATATCCCCACTGCAGAGGACAAAGGCGCCGACCGAGGCCAGGGCCTTGCCGAAGGTGCCGATCAGCAGGTCGACATCGTTCAGCACCCCCTGCTCTTCGGCCTGCCCGAGGCCTCTTTCGCCGTACAGACCGACGGCATGGGCCTCGTCGACATAGAGGAGGCACTCAAAGCGATTCTTGATTTCCGCCAGGCGACGGAGGTCGGCGACATCGCCGTCCATGCTGAACACCGATTCGCTGACCACGATCACCCGTTCGTAGCCGGATCGCAGCTGTTTGAGCAACGCTTCGAGGTGGTCATAGTCACAGTGACGAAAGCGCCGGTGCTCGGCCTGGCAGAGACGCAGGCCGTCATGGATCGAGGCATGGTTCAGCTTGTCCGAGAGGATCAGGTCGCCCTTGTCGGTCAAGGCCGGCAGGATGCCGATATTGGCATGATAGCCGGAGTTGTAGAGCAGGGCCGCCGGTCTGCCGTAGGTCGCAGCCAGGGTCTGCTCGAGCTCGTGGGCTACGGCGCAGTCGCCGCTGAGCAGGCGCGACGAGGCGACCCCGAGGCCGAAACGGTCGATCAGCGAATCGCTGTCTATTCCGGCATAGAAGCGCTCGAGCAGCGCCCGGTTGGCGGCTAGTCCGAGGTAGTCGTTGGAGGTCAGGTTCAGGAGCCGCCGGCCTTCGTAATTCACTCGGCAACCCTCGCGACCATCAAGGGGGTGGAGCAGTCGCAGACGGCCGTTTTCCCGCAGGCGGTCGAGTGCTTCCCGGTAGGATGGCTTCATCTCCAGACCTCCGAGTGGACAACTGCGCAGATGGCCGAGGTCAGGGTCTGCAGGTCCTCGTCGGCCATACAGTACGCGGGCATGACATAGATCAGCCGGCCGAAGGGGCGGACCCAGACTCCGTGCCCGACAAAGGCCTGCTGTACGTCAGCAAGACGCACCGGCTCCGTCAGCTCGACCACCCCGATGGCACCGAGAACCCTGACATCGGTGACCTGCCCGCACTCCCGGCAGGGGGCCAGGCCCTCCCTGAGCAGGCCTTCGATCCTCATCACCTGCGCCTGCCAGTCCGATTCCATAAGCAGGCCGATCGAGGCGATCGCCACCCGGCAGGCCAGCGGATTGGCCATAAAGGTCGGGCCGTGCATGAAGACGCCGGGGTCCGCCCCGGAGATGCCGTGTCCGACCGCCGCCGTGGCGAGAACCGCAGCCAGGGTCATGTAGCCGCCGGTCAGGGCCTTGCCGAGGCAGATGATGTCGGGAGATATGCCGGCATGCTCGCAGGCGAAGAGCCGGCCGCTGCGGCCGAAGCCGGTGGCGATCTCGTCGGCGATGAGCAGCACTCCGTATTCGTCGCAGAGCCTGCGTACCTGGCGGAGATACTCGGGATGGTAGAAACGCATGCCGCCCGCGCCCTGAACGATCGGTTCGAGGATCACGGCGCAGATCTGCCCGTGGTTTTCCTCGAGCAATCCGGCAAAGGAGGCGATATCGCCCGGGTCCCAGTCGTCATGGAAAAGGCATTCGGGGCGGTCGGCGAAGAACTGCTGCGGCAGGATTCCGCTATAGAGCGAGTGCATGCCGGTAACCGGATCGCAGACCGACATGGCGTGGAAGGTATCGCCGTGGTATCCCGACCTGATGGTGAGGAAACGATTTTTCCGGGGTTTTCCCAGGGCATGCCAGTACTGGATCGCCATCTTCATCGCCACTTCCACGGCCACCGATCCGGAATCGCAGAAAAAGACCCGGTCAAGGCCCGGCGGGGTCAGCTGCACCAGCCGCCGGCCGAGTTCCACCGCCGGTTCATGGGTGAGGCCGCCGAACATCACATGGGCGAGTTGTTCGGCCTGCTCCCTGATCGCTTCGTTCAGCCGGGGGTGGCTGTAACCGTGAATCACCGACCACCAGGAAGCCATGCCGTCGATCAGCTCCCGCCCGTCCATCAGACGAAGGCGCACCCCCTTGGCCGAGGCCACCGGATAGACCGGCAGGGGCTGGTCGATGGAGGTGTAGGGATGCCAGAGATGCCGGCGGTCAAAATCGAGAAGATCGGCGCTGGACTGGCCTGCGAGGATCTCCGTCATGGCCTTCGGCCCTCTTTGCCGCCAGTGTCAAAACCCAAGTCCGCAAACATCTGCAGATCCTCGGCAAGGCTGTTGCCCGCCGTGGTCAGATAGTTGCCGACGATCGCCCCGTTCGCCCCGGCCGTGAAGCAGCGATGCTGCTCGGCCCCCATCAGGGTGCGGCCGCCGGCCATGCGGATGACGGCCTCGGGGTTGATCAGGCGGAACATCGCGACCGAGACCAGGATCTCGCCGGGGCTGAGCGGGGCCAGGCCGGCAAAAGGGGTGTTGGCGATCGGGGTGAGAATATTGATCGGGATGGAGAGCACCCCCAGTTCGCGCAGTTCAAAGGCCAGCTCCAGGCGCTGCTCCAGGCTCTCGCCCATGCCGATGATGCCGCCGGAGCAGAGGTCCAGGCCGGCCTCCCGGGCGATTTCCAGGGTCTCGACTTTTTCCCGCCAGGTATGGCTGGTGCAGACCTCCGGGAAAAAGCTGCGGCTCGCCTCGAGGTTGCAGTGGTAGCGACTGACCCCGAATTCGCGCAGCCGCATCGCCTTCTGCCGGCTGAGAAAGCCCATCGAGGCGCAGAGGGAAAGGCGGGTCTCGCGCTTGAGCCGGGCATAGATCTCGCCGAACCGCTCCAGCTGCCCCTCGCTCACCGTCCTGCCGGCCGTCACCAGGGAGAACCGGCCAACGCCGCCGGCCTCGTTTTCCCTGGCCTGGGACACCGCCGTTTCGGCATCGACAAGCTCATAAGTCTCGACGGCCGTGTCGTAGAATGCCGACTGGGCGCAGAACCGGCAATTCTCCGAACACCTGCCGGATCGGGCATTGATGATCGAACAGAGATCGAGCCTGTTCCGGTGCAGCTTCCGCCGGAGGCGGTCGGCCGCCTGGAAGAGTGTGGAGGGGGCGGTTTCGGTAGCCAGGGCCAGGGCCTCGGCAAAGGTCAACCTGCCGCCGTGTTCAACGTGCTTGAGAAGAGAATCTGTCATCGCAGGATCGGCTCCGGCCGGACCGGCACCAGTTGGGCCGGCATGTTTGTCATAACGGCGGATCGCTATGATATTGATTGCTCGCAGGGATACCTCAGCGGCGACCCGGTCAACTCAGCTTGGTCAGACAGTCCGCAAGGGTTTCCGGGTTGTCGAACTGCAGGGTGGTGACCTTAACCCCGGCCGGTACGATCTTGCGCATCATTCCCTTCAGGACGGTCTTGGGGCCGACCTCAATGAAGGTGTCGATGCCCTCCGCCAGCATGCCGCTGATGATCTCGTACCAGCGCACCTTGGCGGCGATCTGTCTGGCCATCATCTCGCGGATGACCGCAACATCCTCCTCCACCGCCGCGGAAACGTTGAAATACACCGGGGTCTGCGGTGTTTTCATCTCGATCTGGCGGATGAAGTCGGCAAAATCGGGAACGGCGTCGGCGACCAGCGGGCTGTGATTGGCGACGCTGACATTGAGAGCGATGACCTTCGCCCCTTTGGCCTCGGCCACGGCAGCGACGGCCTCGAGGGCCTCGTTGCTGCCGGAGATGACGACCTGCCGGGGGGTGTTGTGGTTGGCCGCGGTCACTACCCCGCTCCCCTTGTACTCACCGATCAGTTCCTCGATCCCGGCGATATCGAGCCCCAATACCGCCCGCATGCCGCCCGGATTCTTCAGCCCCTCCCTCTCCATCAAGGCGCCGCGCCTGGCTACCAGCCGCAGGGTGTCCTCGAAACTCACCGCCCCGGCCGCACAGAGGGCGGAATATTCACCCAGGCTGTGGCCAGCGAAACAGCGAACCTGCAGACGGTCGCCCAGGGCGTTGCGCAGGGCCTGCCAGCAGATGAGGTTGGTGACGGTGATCGCCGGCTGCAGATGCACCGCCCGAGTAAGTTCCTCCATCGGGCCGTTCAGCGTGATGTCCTTCAGCGGAAAGCCGCAGACGGCCTCCGCCTTATCCATCAGTTCGGCGCAGGTCCGGTCGGTTTCCAGGAAATCTTTGGCCATGCCGATAAACTGCGAGCCCTGGCCGGGAAAGAGTACTGCGATGTTCATGAGACGTTCCTCGTTTTCTGTTTTTCTTCAATAATATTGACGATGAGAAAAAGCACTGCGCCGACACAGATGGCCGAATCGGCCACGTTGAATGCCGGCCAGTGATAACCGCCCAGATGGAAATCAAGGAAATCGATCACTGCCCCGTAGCGCAGGCGATCGATGAGATTGCCCAGGGCGCCGCCGGCGATAAGACCGAGGGCCAGGGGATAGAGCCGATGCGCGGCCCTGAACCGGTAATAGGCGAACGTCAGGCCGGCACAGGCCACCACTCCGACCCCGAGAAAAAAATAATGCCGCCAGGGGGAATCGACCCCCGCCAGCATACTGAAGGCCGCCCCGGTGTTGGTGACATAGACCAGGTTGAAAAAACCCGGGATAATCTCCCGCGACTCGTAGAGCTCAAAAGAGCGAAGTATCCAGACTTTGGTCAGCTGGTCCAGGATCACGGCCAGAACCAGCGGCAGATAATAGCTCACCCCTAGGCTTCCCGGATCTGATCCAGATGCGTGACCACGGCGGCACAGCGGTCGCAGATCTCAGGATGCCGGGTGCTGTCGCCGACGGTCGTCGACCTGGTCCAGCAGCGTTCGCACTTTTTGCCCGGCGCCGGTACGACCTTGATCGCCAGTCCCTCGATCTCTTCGCTGCCCAGAAGGGCATCATTCATCCCCTCGCTTTTGGCGAGCATCGAAACGATCGAAATCTCCTTTATCGTCTGCCACTCCCGGTCGATGAACTCAGCCAGTTCTCCCTCGGCCTGCAGCTGCACCTCGGCCTCGAGCGGATGGCCGATGATCTTGTCCCTGCGGGCGATCTCAAGGGCCTTGGTGATCTCCGAACGCAGCCTGATCAGCCTGGCCCAGCGGTCTTCCATCGGGTGATCGACCTCGTGCTCGCCCATTTCGGGGAACTCGGCAAAGAAGACGCTCTCGGTGAGCGGCGCATGTTCCGGAAGCCGATACAGGGATTCCCAGGCCTCGGCGGCGGTAAAGCTCAATATCGGCGACATCAACCGGAGCATGCCGTCGAGGATCTCGAAGAGCGTTGTCTGGGCGGCCCGCCGGGGCAGCGAATCGGTGCCGGCCGTATAGAGCCGGTCCTTGATGATATCGAGATAGAAGGCGCTCATGGTGGTGCCGCAGAATAGGTTCAGGGCCTGGTAGACGGCGTGGAACTCATAGCGCTCGTAGGACTTGATGATCTTGGCCTTGAGCTCGTCATAGCGTGCCAGGGCCCAACGGTCGAGCTCCGGCAGTTCTGCCCGCGGCAGCCGCTGGGTCTCCGGTTGGAAGTCGCTGAGATTGCCGAGCATGTAGCGGATCGTGTTGCGGATCTTGCGGTAGGCGTCGGAGACCTGGCGGAGGATCTCATCGGAGACCTTGACATCGTCACGGTAGTCCTCGCTCGATACCCAGAGCCGCAGGATCTCGGCGCCGTATTTTTCGATGACCTCGCCGGGGGCGACCACGTTGCCGACGGATTTCGACATCTTTTTGCCCTGGCCGTCGACCACATAGCCATGGGTCAGAACGCCGAGAAATGGCGCCCGACCGCGGGTCCCGACCGAGGTCAGCAGGGCGCTGTGGAACCAGCCGCGGTGCTGGTCGCTACCCTCGAGATAGAGATCGGCCGGAGAGCGCAGTTCCGCCCGCTCCTCGCAGACCGCGGCATGGCTGACCCCCGAGTCGAACCAGACGTCGAGGATATCCTCCTCTTTAACGAATTCGCTTGAGCCGCAGGCGCCGCAGGTCGTTCCCGGCTCAAGGAATGCATCGATATCATGGCGGAACCAGGCATCGGCCCCTTCCCTGCGAAAGAGATCGTCAATCCTCTTGAACAAGTTCTCGTCTTTGACGATCTCGCCGCAGGATTTGCAGCTGATGATGGTGATCGGCACCCCCCAGCTGCGCTGGCGGGAAAGACACCAGTCCGGCCGGCCTTCGATCATCGAGTAGATCCGCTTCATGCCCCAGGACGGCGTCCATTCCACCATCTTGATGTTTTCCAGGGACTTGCGGCGCAGGTCGTTGTTTTCCATGGAGAGGAACCACTGCGGGGTCGCCCGGTACATCACCGGTTTTTTGCAGCGCCAGCAATGCGGGTAGCTGTGGTTGATATCGCACTGATGGATCAGGACCCCGGCCGATTTCATATCCTCGTTTATCTTCTTGTTGACCTGGGGGATCTGCTGGCCGGCATAGGGCCCGGCCTCAGCGGTGAAGACCCCTTCGTCATCGACGGGAGAGAGGATATCCAGTCCGTAGCGCAGGCCGGTCTGGTAATCGTCGGCGCCATGCCCGGGGGCGGTATGCACGCAGCCGGTGCCGGCCTCGGTGGTCACGTAATCGGCCAGGACCAGGAGCGAATCCCGGTCGAGGAATGGATGCCGGCAGCGCCGGTTCTCGAGTTTTTTCGCCGAAAAGGTCCCCTTAACGGTGTACTCGCCGATACCGGCCTCGGCCATGAAAGGCGCTACGCGATCCTCGGCCAGCACCCAGGTTTCCTCCCCCACCCCGACCGCCGCATAGACGAAATCCGGGTGAAAGGCGACGGCGAGATTTGCCGGCAGGGTCCACGGGGTCGTCGTCCAGATGACGATTGAGACCTTGTTGCCGGCCAGGGCCGGGCTGACATCGGAGAGGTCGTCGACTACCGGGAACTTGACATAGACCGATGGCGAGCGGTGATCGTGGTACTCTACCTCGGCTTCGGCCAGGGCGGTCGTACAGGTGGAACACCAGTAGACCGGTTTCTTGTTCCTGATTACCGAACCGGAAAGCAGGAAGCGGTTGAATTCCCGGGCGATCGCGGCCTCATAAGCGAAGTCCATGGTCAGGTAGGGTTTTTCCCAGTCGCCCAGGACCCCCAGTCGCTTGAACTCGGCCTTCTGAGTCTTGATCCATTTCTCGGCATACTTACGGCAGGCGCCGCGCTTCGACAGCTTCGGGATGGTCTTTTTCTTTTCACCCAGCTCCAAATCGACATTGTGCTCGATCGGCAGGCCATGGCAGTCCCAGCCCGGGATGTAGGGGGCGTTGTACCCCGCCATCCTTTTCGATTTGACAATGATATCCTTGAGGATCTTGTTGAAGGCGGTACCCAGGTGGATATGCCCGTTGGCATACGGGGGGCCGTCATGCAGGACATAGAGCGGCCTGCCGGCGGATTTCTCCTGCAGCTGGCCATAGAGATCCTCCTTTTCCCAACGCTTGAGGCACATCGGCTCGCGCTGGGCCAGATTAGCCTTCATATTGAACGAGGTCTGGGGCAGATTGAGTGTCGCCCGGTAGTCCATGGTTTTCTCCTTTATCACATCAAATCGGCTTTGCCCGCCGGATCACGGTATCTGGTTACAAACACAGGCGGTCCCTTCCGGCTAACAAGAGCCTGCACCCGCCTGAAACGCATAAGCATACCAATTGAACATCAAGATGCAAGGTAAAATCTTCAAGAAAATATCCCGGTCCGATACCTAAAAGGTGTTTTTTCCCGAGTGATTATCCCCCAGTGCATACCGTTTATTGAAAATCCTTTAAATTTGACATAATTTCCTGAGTTTATTAAAGTACAAAAAAATCCTGGTTCCGGGTTTTGCTCGTCAGCTCTCTGCAGCAGGTACAGGATATTCTGGGCGGTAATGAAATAACCATAACATTTCCGAACGTTTCGTTACGGCCCACTGATACCGGTCACGGCATTTCCATGTTACGGTTATCAATGGTACGGTTATTTATGAACGACGGCTTATGACAATGCAACATCCAGGACCGGATTCGACGATGATTGAAATGATCAAGGTCTCAAAAACCTATCTTCCTGACGTCGCCGCGCTTATCGACATCTCACTCACCATCGGCAGAGGCGAGATGTTCTTTCTCATCGGCATGAGCGGGGCAGGCAAAACGACCCTGCTGAAACTGATCTGCAGCATGGAGACCCCCACCAAAGGTCTGATCGAGGTCGATGGAAAAGCCATCCACAAGCTCAACGGCAGCAACCTGGCCCGCCTGCGCCAGAAAATCGGCGTAGCCTATCAGGACTTCAAACTCCTGACCGACCGCACCGCCGCCGAAAACATCGCCATCTCGATGGAGGTCTCGTACAAGAAGCCGGATATCATTCGCAAACGGGTCGTCGACCTGCTGGAGCAACTCGATCTCGCCGACAAGCACAACACCATCACCGGCGAGCTGTCCCGCGGAGAACAGCAGCGGGTCACCCTGGCCCGGGCGATCGCCAACTCCCCCGCCCTGATCCTGGTCGACGAACCGACCGGCAATCTTGACGCCACCACCACCGAACGGGTAATGAAACTGCTCAACAAGTGCAACAGCTCGGGGGCCACCGTGGTCATCGCCACCCATGACGATTCGATCTACCGGGACACCAGCCACCGCATCATGGAGCTGAGCAAGGGCAGGATCCACGCTATGAGTGGAGGCCCTGCCGCATGAATTTCTGGTTAACCGTATTCCGGCAGGTCGGCAGAAATCTCCGCCAGACCTGGCCCTCGCAGCTGATGACCCTGCTGACCGTGACCTTGTCGGTCCTCATCTTCGCCTTTTTCTATCTCGTCTATACCAATATGCTGACCATCGGCGCCAAGCTCGGCGACGACCTCCGGCTTATCGTCTATCTCGAGGAAGAGCCGGGCCCGGAAATGAAGGAACAGCTGCGACGAAAGATCACCAACTTCGACGAGGTCGAGGAGATCCATTTCATTTCCAAGGTCGAGGCCTACGAGCGATTCACCAGGCAGATGGCCCAGAACAAGGACGTGCTCGAGGACATGCCCCACGATTTCCTGCCCGCCTCAATCGAGGTGGTGCCGCTCAAGACCCTGCGGGGACTCAATCAGATCAAGCTCTTCTCGGAATATCTGGCCAAGCTGCCGGGGACCATCAAGGTCCAGTACGGCCAGGACTGGGTCGAACGTTTCTACTCTTTTACCCGGCTGCTCTCGATCGTCGTGCTGCTCTCCGGCGGCCTGCTGATCCTCACCACCGTGTTCATGGTGGCATATACCATCCGGTTGACCATCATGGGCAGGCAGGCGGAGCTCGAACTGCTGAAACTCGTCGGGGCCACGAACAATTATATCCGCACCCCCTTCCTGCTGGAGGGACTGCTGCAGGGGTTCATCGGCTCGACCCTCGGCCTGGCCTCGCTCTACCTGCTCTTCGACTGGATCAAGCTCCGCTTTTCCGGGCCGGGCCTGCTCAACCTTTTCGAATTCACCTTTTTCCCTTATACCGCCTCCCTGACCATCATTGGCGTATCCATCCTCCTCTGCACCGTCGGCAGCTTTACCTCGATGCAGAAATTCCTGCGAATCTGAGCAATATGGCTGGCATCGGACAATGAGCAGAGAGCTGCGGCAGATATCCGACTGCAACCGGAGCGTCGGCAGGCCGGGGACGCATGGCACGCCCGTCGTTATCTGCCTGCTGGTATGCTGCATGCTGCTCCTCCTCCCCTCTGCCCCACTCTCAGCCGCGGACGGCAAAGGCCGGGCGGAGTCGGGGGAGAAGACCAGGGACGGGATCCGCACCTTCCGCGTCTACATCCAGCGCCTGCAGCAGGGTATCGAGGTCCAGAGAGAACTGTTCAGCGAGGCCCAGGACCAGGAGAGGAGCCTGCTGGCAGAGCTTGAAGAGCTGGACGGGCGCCTGGCCGCCCAGGTGGCGAAGCTGACGGCCCTGGAGGACAAAAGGACTGCCCAGCAGATCCTTATCGATCAGAAGGAACAGGAACTGGCAGGGGTCAGAGCGGAAAAGGAAAAGGTGCAGCGTCACCTGCAGAAGCGGATCAGCGCCTACTACAAGATGGGCAATATCGGCCTCCTCAACGTTACCTTCTCCGCTCGGACCCTCCCGGAACTGCTGCGCTTCGACGACTCTTTCCAGGCCCTGATCGCCTACGACCAGAACGTCATCTCGATATACCGGAAAAGCATCGGCAAACTGGAACGGGTCGCCAAGAGTCTCAACCTCGAAAAAAGCGTCCTCAATGATTTCATCGGCCAGACCCTGACCGAACAAAAAAGCATCGACGCCACCAAGGAAGAAAAAGAAACCCTCCTGCACCGCATCCGCACCCAATCCAAACTGCACAGGCAGGCCATTACCGAAATGGAAAAGGCGGCGGCCGAACTCTCCGTGTCGCTGCTCGCCTTAAAGAGCAGGGAACAGACCAACGACCAGGGATTTCTGCAGAAAAAAGGCCGCCTCCCGCCGCCGGTCCCAGGGGTCGTCGTCGCCTCCTTTCAACAGGAGATAACCAACGGGCTCGGGGTCTCGAAAAAATCGGCGGGGATTGCCATCGAGGCGCCGAACGGCACCAAGGTCAAGGCCGTCTTTGCCGGTTCGGTGGTGTATGCCGGATATTTACGCGGCTACGGTAACACAATCATTGTGCATCACGGATTTCAGTATTACTCTATAACGTCGAGGGTGGAAAAGATCCTCACGAACAAAGGCAACACAGTCGAGGCTGGAAGTATTATCGCCGAAATGGGCGAGACCGCCACTCTCATGGATAAGGGCATGTACTTCGAAATCCGTCATGGTTCCGAATCTCTGGACCCGATGCTCTGGCTCAATACGCGGGGACTTGTGCGTCGACAAGGCCCCCTGAACGAATAGATTCCCCAACACCCCACAAGGGGGTATAAGTGCCTTTCGCAGATTATTTTCTTGTTTTTTATCAACGAAAATAATCTGTAAGGCACCAAATACTGTTTCTTCGCATCGCACGGCAGTGCGCAAAGGAAGTACATGTCATCTCCATCCCGTCCGTTCCGGACAGCCGTCTTGCTCATTCTTTTTCTCATGGGCGCATTCTCCGCTCCTGTCTTTGCCGACATCACCCAGGAGGAAAAGGAGAAGACCTACAAGCAGCTGGAAATTTTCGCCAATATCCTGAGTATCCTGCAGGAGAATTACGTTGAAGAGATCGATACGCAAAAGGCGGTGGACGGCGCCATTCAGGGCCTGCTCCTGAGTCTCGACCCTCACAGCTCCTACCTTAAGCCCGAGGAGTTTCAGGACCTGCAGGAAGAAACCAGCGGCTCGTTCAGCGGTGTCGGCATCGAGATCACCATCAAAGACGGTATCCTCACTGTGGTCAGCCCGATCGAGGGCACACCGGCCGACAAGGCCGGTATCAAAGCCAATGACCTGATTGTCGAAATAGAAGGAAAAAAGACCAAGGATATGAACCCTGATGAGGCCATCCGGCAACTGCGGGGACCGAAGGGATCGAAGGTTACCATCACCATCCAGCGGCAGGGCTGGAATGAGCTGCGGCCATTTTCCCTGACCAGGGATATCATTCCCCTGCACTCCGTCAAGGCCTCTTTTCTGGCCCCGGGTTTCGCTTACCTCCGCATAACCAATTTTCAGAGCCACACGACCAGGGATTTCAAACAGAAGTTAACAGAGCTCCAGAAAGAGCAGGCCATCCGCGGCCTCATCCTCGACCTGCGTAACAACCCGGGTGGGCTTCTCAACCAGGCTATCAGCGTCAGCGATATCTTTCTCAAGCAAGGGACGATCGTCTCCACCCGGGGACGGACCGAAGATCAGAACATGGTTTTCCAGGCCCATGAAACCACAGACGACGCCGGATTCCCGATAGTCGTCCTGGTCAACGAAGGTTCCGCCAGCGCCTCGGAGATTGTCGCCGGGGCCATCCAGGACCATAAACGCGGGGTCATTGTCGGAACCAGGACCTTCGGCAAGGGCTCGGTGCAGACCATCATCCCCCTGCCCGACGGGGCGGGGTTGAGGATGACCACCGCCAGATACTATACTCCTGCCGACCGCTCGATCCAGGCCCTCGGCATCTCCCCGGATGTCGAGGTGCCTGCCCAGGAACCTGTCAGCGCAGGTGACAGTAAGAGCAGCAGCGAGATCCTGCGGGAGACCGATCTCCAGAACCATTTGAGGGAAAAACAGGAGGCCAGGCCGTCACCTGCCGGGCCGATAGATAAGGAGATCAGGGACAGGCTCAAGAACGACATCCAGCTCAACACGGCGCTGAACATCCTCAAGAGCCTCGATCTTTTCTCCGACTACCGCAAGGAGCAAACCAGCAGGAACTGAAGGGGGAAGGCAGGTCTTCGCCAGGCCGACAGCCTGCGGGTCAGAAGCCCAGTTCCCTGAGGAACCGCTCGTCCTGCGACCAGTTCTTTTTGACCTTAACCCAGAGTTTGAGCAGCACCTTCTGATCGAGCATCTCTTCTATATCCCGGCGGGCGGCGGTTCCTATGCTCTGCAGCTTCAAGCCGCCCTTGCCGATGATAATCCCCTTCTGCGAATCTTTCTCGACCACGATGGTGGCATGAATCGTCACCATGCCCTTTTCCTGGTCCTCCTTAAATGAATCGATCAGCACGGCGGTTGAGTAGGGAATCTCCTGCCCGGTTTTCAAAAAGACCTTCTCCCTGATGATCTCGGCGGCAAGAAACCGGGCACTGGCGTCGGTCGGCATATCGTCCGGGTAATAGCGTGGACCGACCGGCAGCAGTTTCAGGATCTCGTTGACCAGATCCTGGCATCCCTCCCCTTTGAGGGCAGATACCGGCACGATGGCCCGGAAAGGAAAGAAGGCGGCATAGGCCTCGATGAGCGGCAGCAGCTGTTTAAAGTCGATCAGGTCTATTTTGTTGAGAACGAGGATCGCCGGCGAAACGACACGGCCCAACCAACTCGCGAATTCCTTGTCCCTTTCCTCTTTGGTCTTCTCCGGGGCGGGCAGTGATACATCCAGAAGAAAGAGCACCACATCGACCTCGGCCAGACTGTCCATGGCAATCCGTACCATCTCCCGGTTCAGCGGTTCCCGTGCGGCATGCAGTCCGGGTGTATCGATAAGGACGATCTGGTAGTCCTTTTCACTGACCACGCCGAGGATCCGGTTACGGGTGGTCTGGGGTTTGGGGGTGACAATCGAAATCTTCTGACCGAGAAGGGTGTTCAGCAGCGTGGACTTCCCGGCGTTGGGCGGACCGACAATGGCAACCATGCCTGATCTGACCTGCGTATCATTCTGTTCCATTGGAGACTATCCCGTATTATTCAAAATATTTGAATATAGTGTGGCTAAAACCGAATTTCACACTATACTGAAGACGATCCGCATATTCCGGCCGTTGCCGGGACGGAGAAACTATACTACTCCTGCGTGTATTGCTCATCCTTTTTCAGCAGGTGGGCAATCTCCTGTTCACAACATCCCGATAAATAAGCATTAGGCCAATTGCCCCATGACGTACTCAGGAAAACTCATCGAATATCTTGATGGAGGCAGGTTCATCTGTGCCTTGGTCATCGAGAACCAGTCGAAACGGGTTCACCTGATCAACCAGAACGGCCGTGAAGTCAATCTTCCCGTATCCCGGATCGTCCATTGCTCGACACGCACCTATCCGACCGATCTCAATCGGGACGCCCTGATCCGGGATCTCAGGGAAACACACGAGAGACGAAAAGCCCTGATGCTGGGAATCAACCTTGAAGAACTCTGGGAGCTGGTCTCCGAAGAGGATGCCACCTCCTTCGAGCCGGCCTTTCTCGCCGAACTCTCCATCGGCGAAGCGGCAAATGACGATACGGTCGCAGCTTTTCTGCGCTGTGTCTTTGCCGACAGGATCTTCTTCAAATACCGTGAAGGGATGATCAAGGTCCATTCACCGGAACAGGTTCAGCAGATCCGTCTGCAGATGGATAAAGAGCGGCAGGAGGAGGACCTGATCCTGAACGGCGCCCGGGCGATAGCCGCCCTGATGGACCAGCAGGCCCCGGAAATACAGATGGATCCCTGGCTGGAAGAATGCCTCGGCATCATCCGCGATTATTATCTTTTCGGCAATGAGGCAAAGCAGGCGGAAATTGCCCGCAGCATTCTCAGGGAGGCCCAGCTCGTCAATCCCCATGACCCCTTCCATGCCTTGGTCAAGGCCGGGATCTGGGGAAAAAACGAAAATCTGCCGCTGCTCCGTCAGGATATCCCGGTGGGTTTTTCGCTGACGGCCCGCCAGCAGGCCGAGGCAATCCTGCAGAGCAGCCAGCAGGAGCTCTTTCAGGACCCTGGCCGCATGGACCTCACGCATCTCTATCTGCTCACCATCGACGGCGCCACCACCCTCGACTTCGACGATGCCCTGAGCATTGAGGAACAGGACGGCAATTACCTCGTCGGCATCCATATCTCCGATGTCGCCCATTATGTCCGGCCAGGCGACCCGCTCTTTCAGGAGGCGATGCGCAGAGGGACTTCCCTGTATTTTCCGGAAGGCCAGATTCCCATGCTGCCGAGGCATCTGTCGCAGGGCATCTGCAGCCTGATCCAAAACGAGATCAGGGCCACCTTCAGTTTCATGATCCTGCTGTCCCCGGAGGCGGAGGTGCTGCGGGTCCGCATCATGCCGTCAATCGTCAGGGTCGCCCGCAGGCTCACCTATGAGGAGGCGGACCGGATCATGGCCAGTGACCCCGAACTCCGGCTGCTCGACATGATCCGCAAAAAACTGCGCCGGAAGCGGCTCGACAACGGCGCCCTGCTGCTTCCCTTCCCGGACGTCAACGTCTTTATCGACAACAGCGGCAAGGTCCACGTCAGCCTCGCCAGGACCGACACGCCGGCCCGCACCCTGATCTCCGAATTGATGATCCTGGCCAATACCGAGGCTGCCCGCTATGTCGCCGATCGGATGGTACCCGGCCTCTTCAGGACCCAGGGCCCTTTGAAAACCCGCCTGGTGCATGGCGAAGACGACGATCTCTTCCAGAATACCCGGCAACGCAAACAGCTCCCCCGCGGCGAATTGCTGACCACGGCCGGCCTGCACAGCGGCCTCGGGGTCTTCCATTACACCACGGTCACCTCGCCCATCCGCCGCCTGCTCGACCTGGTGATGCAGCACCAGCTCAACTCCATCGTCCGGCGCCGGCAACCCTGTTTTTCCGAAGAGATGTGCAAGGATTTCACCTCGGTCATCACCCGCACCGTGACCACCGCCAACAATGTCCGGCAACAGCGGCACCGCTACTGGCTCCTGAAATACCTGGAAGATCGGAAGGGGCAGCAGCTCGAGGCCCTGGTGATCGAAGCAGGGCCCAAACGCATCAATCTGCTGCTCACCGATATTCTTATGGATGTCGAGCTGCCCTGCCCGGTCGGCCATAAACCTGCGCCCGGCGAATTTGTCAAGATCCGGGTGGTCAAGGTCGACGCCCTTGATAATTTCGTCCGTTTTGACTGGTAAGCCGTCGTCAAACGATAACCGTTACGCAGAAATACCTTTCCGGCATAAGGGGCCGTAACGAAATGGTGAAAAATGTAACGGTTATTTCGTAACGGCCCCTAAGCCCCTTCTCGCCTTGCCTCTCTTTTTCCGTTTGTTAAGAAATTCACCTGTATTCGAGAGGCAATAATCTCTTTGATGGCGACCATGAACTTGGTATATTCGCAACGGGTACAGCAGATCCACCACTGAACGGAAGAAGACGACATGACGGAAGAGATACTGCCGGGCGGCATGATAATGGTGAAGATTGACGGAGCCAAGGTAAAGCGCCTTCGCGAACAGCAGGGCCTTACCCAGCTCTATGTCGCCACTGCCGTGCAGGTCACCACCGACACTATCTCGCGCTGGGAAAACAAGCGCTATCCGTCCGTCAAGAAGGAAAACTGCCTCAGGTTGGCAGAGGCCCTCGGCGTCTCCTTTGAGGAAATTCTCGAGCAAAAGGAAGATACCGAGGAGGCGCAGGCAATCGAGCAGGCCGCCGAGTTGCCGGCGGACCCGGCAACTGCCGCCGCCAGGTGGCCAAGGCGGAAAATGCTTATCCTGGCCGGTTGTCTTCTCCTTGCGGCCGTGGCGGCCACCGCCTCAATCTGGTACTTTTTTCTGCGGGCCGACAACACCCCGATCACGGCACGACGAATTCTCCCCCGCCATTGTCTGCCAGGTCAACCCTTTCCGGTGGTCATCGAGGTCACCGACACCCCGGAAAAATCCGTCACCCTCATCATCAGGGAGATGCTGCCGGAGGGTGCCGTGCTGAAAAAAACCTCACCGGCGCTCTCGGCCCCGATGGAGAAGGGTCGGGAGTTGAAGTGGCTTGAAAAAATTTCCGGGCCGACTCGTTTCATCTATACCGTGACCCTGAAGGGAAAGCCGGAAGATGTTTTTAAATTTTCCGGCAACATCGCCGTCAGCCAGGATTCTGAGAAGGCCCGGGATGTGGTCGGCAACAACAGCATCAAAATCCGCACATTCCACTGGGCCGACAGCGACGCTGACGGTACCCTCAGCGACAAGGAGATGCTCGTGGTCCATGACCAGTACAGCGGCGCGGAAAAGCTTGGCATCGATGTCAACCAGATCGAAAAAATCTGGCTTGGGTCCGGTTATCGCTGGAATACAAAAAAACTGATCTATGAGATTCTGCCATGAATCAGACTTCTCAACATCATCGGGAGGCCACCATGACATCGGCTGAGAGCGATCGGGGAAAAGCCATCCATTCTGTGCCGGCCCGCCGCTTCGGGACGGCCATTACCCTCTTTCTCACTCTGCTTCTGCCGGTCGTTTCACCTTCCGGTTCGCTGGCCATGGAACCGGTTTCGGGACGCTACCTCTCTTTTTACGGCACCACCGTCACTCTCGAGATTCAGGTCCTCTACCCGCCGCCTGCGAGCCTGATCGTCGAGCAGCACTTCCCGCCGGGCCTGGAAATCGTCAGCGCCCGTCCGATCCCCCAGAAATACAGCAGCAAACTGGGGAAAACCAAATGGTTTTTCAAAGGGATACAGCCGGGTTCCCACACGATCTCCCTTGAGTTCGACCAACCGGTGATGTCGGCTGACATCCAGGCCGTACTCCGCTACCGTTATCCCGGCAGAGGACAATTCATCGAGACCCTGATCGTCCCCTGAGGGTAATTTCAAGAGGTTCCCGCAAAGGTTCGAGGACGATACCCTTCGGCGGGGAACCTATCTTCCCAGCCTGGTCGCCATGGAGATGCCTGCTGCGATCAGCAGGATCCCGACGATGTGGTACAACTGCAGCGATTCCCCGAGAAAAACGATGGCCATGACGCTGCCAAAGACCGGGATGAGGTGAATGAACATCCCGGCCCTGTTGGCTCCCACCAGTTCCACCCCTCGATTGAAACAGAGATAGGAGACGATCGACGGGAACACCGCAACGTAGCTGATGGCCATCACGGTCGGAGCATCGAGGTGCAGACTGCGGCCGGCCATCATCTCCCAGACATAGAGCGGCAGCAGCAGCAGGTCGCCGAGGATGAAGGTGGCCGCGACAAAACTTAAAGGGTGCACGATCGGTCTCTTTCTGAGACCGATCGAATACCCGGCGTATCCCGCCACGGCGATAAAGACCAGGACATCCCCCCGATTCAACGACAGCGAGAGCAGGATTCCGAGGCTGCCCTGACCGATGATGGTCAGGGCGCCGAGCAGGGAGATTGTCACGCCTGCGGCCTGGATGGGCTTGATTTTTTCCTTGAAGAGGATAAACGACAGTCCGACGATCATCACCGGCATCAGCGACTGCATGAGCAGGGCATTCACCGCGATGGTGTACTGGAGACCGATATAGACCAGGGTATTGAAGCAGGTAATACCGGCAAAGGCCAGCAGCAGGACGATGCCCCAGCTTTTACGCAGCCTTGCAAGATCGGCGGGGAGATGCCGCCTGGCCATCAGCGTCACCAGGATGGCCGCGAAAAACCAGCGCCAGAAGGCCAGCGCCACCGGCGGAACATCAGCCCGCACCGCCCTGCCGACGATAAAATTGCCGGCCCAGAAAAAGACCGCCAGGGTTAAAAGGAGGTAGGGTGATTCTGTAATTGCAAAAAACCGCGGGGCTTTCATTGTCGATATTGGAAGGTCAATGCCCAGGTCGGCCGAGATGCGCGGCGCCGGCGAGGCAATGGGGATGAAGGTCCCTGGGTAAGATAAACGGCGTCAGATCCGGCACCCTTCGGCAAGAAAGGCCAGAACCTCCGGCACCTGTTCCTGATTAAAGAGGCAGTACAGGGTAGACCAGGGCAGCATGCATGGCAAGAAAATTACGCAGCCGATCGCCCGCGCCTCAACTCTCGTCCCCTGAAAACACAATGCACGACAGCAGCTCTCCAGATCTTCCCCCCTCCTCCCCTGCTTTTAGCCAAATGTTTTACTTCTCTGTTATTACATGATAATTAAACAATAAATCGACCAGATATCGCCTTCATATCAGGTCACCTGCAGCCCGATACCTCCTGATGTCCTCTATTTTTTCAACTCCTTCAGACGTACAAACAGAGGAAAGGCAACGGCAGCGATCGCAGGTGCCGGTTTTAGGCCGGTAGATCGCCGAGTGAGCCGATTCGAAGACCTATGACGTGCTGGGGGGCTGCCCTGAAGGCCCCAAGCACGTCTCTTTTTTACCTGGCGGCAGAGTGTGGCAATCCGCCGACCTAACCGCCACTTTTTCATATATCAAGGTCGGTGGTTTGTGCTATCATACATCGCCATGGATACCGACACCCCCCGAATTTCAATCTTCAGCCGCTGACAGAATGAAGACGCCGCAGGAACTGGCTTTTATACGCCGTTGCATCACCGACACCCTGTCCGGTCTCCGCGAAGGACTCTCCCGCTTTTCCGGGGAAAGCAGAGTTGCCGTCATCTTCTGCCTCGACCCCGGAGACGGTCTCTTTATTCTCGATCCCCAGAATCTCCTGCACGGATATCAGCCGAAAATCAAGGAAATATATCTGGACAACAGGGATTGGCACAGCAAGGGACACTTCGTCTTCAACCGCAACACCTTCAACCTGATCGAACCGGTCCCCAGCCTGCAACTTGACGGGCGCATATCCTGCGGCGGGAAATCGGGATCCGCTTTTTATCAGATGTGGTTCACCGAACAACACCCGGATATCTGTTCAACAGGGCCGACCGAGTGCTGGCTCGAGCACGCCGTGCTCCGTTTTTCTCATGATATCGCTGACGAACAGATTCTCTACACCGGCATATCCGGCAGTTTTCTGCGTGAATATGCCACCCATGCTGTGCATGACTATATCGTCGATATGATCAACCTGAGTCTTGGACTCGACACCCAGATTGAGATCTACCACGTTCTCGACGCGATCCTGGGCATTTCCAAGAGCCGGGAGGAAAGCGTCAGGCCGTACGGCAAGATCCTCTTTATCGAACCGAGATTTCTCGGCGGCATTGATTTTCTCGCCCGCTTCAGGAATGACCAGCAGCCGAAGGTGAATCACTTCAAGCATGTCAGAAAACTGCTGCAGGCGGTTGAACACTCGGACAGGAAGCTCATTTCCGATGGCGTCAATATCCTCGGGATCGCCGAGGGCCTCCTTCCCGAATTCCACTTCACCGCCGATTTTCAGGGCAAAATAGGTTTCCTTTCCCTCAATCATGAAAAAATCTGCAGTTTCCTTGATGGCAGCTACACCTCGAACATTCATCGCGCCAAACTTTTCGAGGTGGAGGAAATGCTCCTCGATTATGATCTCGATCTGGCCACCAGGAACTCGCTCTTCCACGCCATCGTCTCGCTGGTACACAACGCCCAGAACCAGATGTTCGGCTGCGCCCTGATCATTGACCTTGCCCCTGAACCGACCGTGATCGCCGGTCAGAGCCTCAATCCCCCCATCGACCTGCGCTGGCCGAACCAGTTGGATCTGGCCTGCGCCCTGGCGAAGGTGGACGGAGCCCTGCACCTCAGGACCGATCTCCATCTCCACGCCTTCGCCTGCCTGCTCGACGGCCACAGCATCGCCGGCGAGGACCGGGCCAGGGGGGCACGATACAATTCAGCCCTCCGGTTCACCGCCGAACATCCTCAGACCATCATCATCGTCGTCTCCGCCGATCGCCCGGTATCGGTAATCCAGCACGGCAAGGACCTCCAACATCGCGGCAGCATCTCCCCCTCCCGTTGTACCCTGGAGCCCGAACCCCTTGAGGACTGGTTGGCAGCCGGCTGACAGCAGGTCCCGGATTTCTTTCCCGGGCTGCGAGCAACTCTTACTCTCCCACATGCTGAAGAGAATATCACCGGGCAGCCTGGCAGTTTACAAAGCCATGGCTCCAGATGGGAAAAGGAAAAAAAGAATTACGCAGATGACCGGGCGGAAAATTGCTGTTTGTCCGGGAAAATGTGCGGCGTGATAGAGAAGTCCGGGCTATCTATGATATGACGGACAAAGGCGGAGGGACAAAGGCGGAGGATCTTACCGGACAGGGATCTGTATCCTCACCCCCGGGGTAGTTAGAAAAAACGAAAATGCGGCGGAAATACCTGAACAATGACCGGCATGAGATATCTGCCGGCCTGATCAGGCAAAGGCAATCAGATATCGAGGGCCCAGTCGGGGATGTGACCGAGGACGTACTTCTCTACCGCCGCCTTTTGTTCACCCTTGGCGACAGGACCGACGGCCTCGAGCAGTTCGTCGAAATCGAACCAGCACAATTCTCGGTCTTCATGATTGTAGACGGTGAGTATGCGCTTATCCCGGTTATGGATGTCCTCCTCCTCCTGGATGGCCGCAACAATCCTCATGGCCTCCTGCGGACTGAGAAATTTGACCTGTTCTTCACTCATGGTGCCAACTCCAAAAGAAAAGAGGCGAGTTGGGAAACCCACTCGCCTCGTGCAAACTCATTTGCAAGGAAATCACGCCGGCTTGATGACAGCCCCTGAGCGAATGCAACGGGTGCAGACCCTTGCCCGCTGGTTGCTGCCGTTACTGGTCACCATCCTGACCCTTTTCAAATTCGGCAGCCAGCGACGCCTGGTTTTGTTGTGGGCGTGCGAGACATTATTGCCGGTTTCCGGTCCTTTTCCACAAATCTGACATACCTTAGCCATGTTCAAATCTCCTTCTATCTCATCCCGCCTTGCCGTAATCCGTATACGTGACAGAGAGACGATTGCGTTATTAGCTACCGAGGGGACATCATTTCAAAATCAAGTCTTTTACTTTCTTTTTTACAGAATGGCAAGATATTTTTGACCTTTTCTTCCGACTGGCTGCCCTATGACACGGTCTCTCGGCGATGAGAGGACAGATTATCTGGCAGCCGCTAAACACTCACGGGTTGATCAAAGCCGGCCGCCATCCTTTCGGTTCCGGTTTGGCGCGACACACTGATGGGGCAATACCATCGAACTCGCTTCTGTCCTGTCATGATGCAAATCAGGGATTGCAATTTCCTCTTTTTCGTTGCATTCTTTGCTGCTCCATGGTAGCAAGAAGGACTTTCCTCTAAGAACTATTCCTATTATTTTTTCTCCGGTACCTCATGAAAAACAGCAATCAGCTCTGGGAACTTTTCGCCTCCGTCAGGCTGGCCGTCTTTACCCTCTGCACCCTGTCCCTGACCTCCATCATCGGTACGGTTATTCCCCAGAAGGAGGAACTTCCCTGGTATGTCGACAAATACGGCCCCGCCATCGCCCAGTTTTTTCAGGTTCTCGACATCCCGAACATGTACAATTCGTGGTGGTTCCTCGGCCTCCTGGGCCTGTTGTGCGCCAACCTGATAATCTGCAGCATCGACCGCTTCCCCACGGCATGGCGTCTGGTCAAGGCCGACCAGCTCGCCGTTTCTCCCGACAGGCTGCAGAGCATGCCCAACAGGGAGGACTGGACCCATCCCTCGCCCCTTGCGGAGACCGTGGAGACACTGCAGTCCTCGCTTGCCAAGGCAGGCTGGCGGCCTACTTCCCGCAAGGTTGATGAGGCTGTCCTCCTTTTTGCCGGCAAAGGTGCGTGGTCAAGACTGGGGGTCTACATGGTGCATACCTCCATTCTGGTCATCTTCGCCGGAGCGATCCTCGGCAATTTTCTCGGTTTCAAGGGCAACGTCATGATACCCGAGACCGAGAGCACCGGTAAAATTTTTGCCGCCGGTTCCTCGGAACCTATTGAGCTCGGCTTCGAGGTCCGCTGCGATTCCTTCGCCATTGACTACTATGAAAACGGCATGCCGAAGGAATACCGTTCGATTCTGACGGTAAGTGAAAACGGCAAGGAAGTCCTGCAGGAAGAGATTGAGGTCAACAGACCGCTTACCTACAGGGGTATCACCTTTTATCAGTCGAATTACCAGGCCTATCAGAATTTCATCATAAAAATCGCCGCCGGTCCGGACCAGACCCCGCAGTTCTTCAAGGCCCCCTATCAGCAGGAGATGGCATGGCCGGAGGGAAAGCTCCGCTTCGGCATCATAAACGTCGAGGCCCAGGGAAACCGTCTCGACCGGATCAAGATCTGGCTGAAGGCTGAAGGCCAGGAGCCGTCGACCATGTGGGTGGAAAACGGCAAGGAGGCCAGCTTTTCCTCCTCCGGCAAGACGTACCAGCTCGTCGCTAAACAGATGTACGCCACCGGACTACAGGTGGCCAAGGATCCGGGAGTCTGGCTGGTCTACCTTGGCTGCCTGCTGATGCTCGTCGGACTTTATGTCTCGTTTTTTCTCTCGCACAGGCGCATCTGGCTTCTCCTCAGGCCGGCAAAGAAAAATAATGAGACAAGCATTGTCCTCGCCGGCGCAGCCAACAAGAACAAGATCGGTTTTGCCAGATCTTTTTCCCGGCTCGTCGAACAGCTGCACCCCAACCGAAAATAAACCGTGTTCCGGCAATCTGCCCCGCCTCCGGCAGCAGGTCGTCGGCGAAAAGCATTTTTGTTGCCACAGAAACTATTTTTTTGTCTCAAGACCATACGGAGTTATCCATGACGAGCTCGCAACTTCTCGGTATCACGACCCTGGCATACCTCTTCGCCACGCTCCTGTTTGTCTTTGTTTTTGTCTTCAAGGCAAACCGCCTCTACCTCTTTGCCGTTGCCGGCACCGTCCTGGCCTTTGTCATCCAGACCGCAGGCATCGGCCTGCGCTGGACCGAATCCTACGAGATGGGCTTCGGCCATGCGCCCTTGACCAACATGTACGAATCGGTGGTCTTTTTTTCCTGGACCATCACCCTGCTCTATCTGGGGATGGAATGGAAATTCAGGACCAGGATTCTCGGTCTCTTCGCCCTGCCCTTTGCCCTTCTGGCGATGGCCTACGCCTCGTTTTCGACTAATATTTCCAAGGAAATCGCGCCGCTCGTTCCTGCCCTGCAGTCGAATTGGCTGATCGCCCATGTCATCACCTGTTTTGTCGGTTATGCCGCCTTTGCCGTGGCAGCCGGCCTCGGCGTGATGTACCTGTTGAAGAAGGGCGGCGGAAACTCCGCTCGAGAGGCCGGAAACAGCCAGCCCGGCAATCTCCTGCCGGCCGCCGACATCGAAGACCTGATCCACAAGTCCATGCTCTTCGGCTTCATCTGGCTTTCGGCCGGCATCATCACCGGTGCGGTCTGGGCCAACTCGGCCTGGGGCACCTACTGGAGCTGGGACCCCAAGGAGACCTGGTCGCTCATCACCTGGTTCGTCTACGCCATCACCCTCCATGCCCGCTATACCAGGGGCTGGGCCGGAAAACGTCTGGCCTGGATGGCGATTCTCGGCTTTCTCGCGGTCATTTTCACTTATTACGGGGTAAACTTTCTGCTCTCCGGTCTGCACAGCTACGGTTCCAACTGACCTCGTTTGCCGGGACCATCGAGATGCTCATAAACCCGCACAGGGTGTTTGACAATAAACGGAAAAGAAAGTACAAATAAGCGTGCGGCAATATTGTGTTGCCGGAACTTTTTCCATATCAAACAAGAGGTGAATCTTATGATCAGAAAGGCATTGGTTTGTGGAACAGCTGCAGTTTTTCTCTTGTGTGGTCTTGCAGGCGCCAGTTTTGCCGCCGAAAAGAATGGCCCGGAAACCATCATTCTGACGACAACCGGAAGCGCCAAACCAAAACCGGCCACCTTTCCCCATAAGAAGCACCAGGAAACCCTGAAATGCGCGGAATGCCATCATGGCATGCAGGACGGCAAACAGGTTCCCTACACCGAAGGCATGAAAATCGAAAAATGCGAATCCTGCCATAATTCGGAGAAACTCGCCGGCAAGACCAAAGGCGCGCTCAAACTTGATACCCTGAAAGGCGCCGGCCATGGCAACTGTCTCGAGTGTCACAAGGCGATGGTCGCCAAAGACCCGGCCCTGAAAGCAAAGAATCTCGACAAGTGCACCACCTGCCACACTAAATAGACTGAAACGGCTGCTTGTTGAGGCGCATTAATGAAAAAAGGCTTCTCCTTTTCGGGAGAAGCCTTTTTTTGTTTGCAGCCTGGCTGGTGACGGATTGAGGACGATCAGCCCTCCTGCATCTTTGAGATATCGCCGATCTGCAGGATGAGGTCGCCTAAGGCGGTCAGCAAATTCAGGCGATTCCTGCGGAGATCCGGATCATCGGCCATGACCATGACATCGTCAAAGAACCGGTCAACCGGTTGTTTCAGGTCAAGCAAGGCCTTCAAAGCGGCGAAATAGTCACCTCCGGCGAGAATGATCTGCACCCTTTCCCGCACCTCAAGAAATACGGCATAGAGGTCTTTTTCGGCCTCTTCGCGCAAGGCCTCGGGTTCGACGGTCGTCTGCCTGTTGTCCTTCAGGATATTGCGAATGCGTTTATAGGACGCAGCCAGGACACTGAAGGCCTCCTCCGAACGTATCGTACTGAAGGCGGCAATGCGGTCAAGGCAGTCGTTGACATCATCGAAGGTGACGGAAACCACGGCCTCGACGGCCTGGACATCCATTTTTTTGGCGGCGCAATCATTGACGAACCGTCCCTGGATGAAATTCATCACGGTCTGCACCGTGGCGGCGCCGGCATTGACCTTCTCGCCGTAGAGCAGCAGGGCCTTGTGGATGATCTCCTGGAGCGACAGGCGATAGCCTTTCCCTGCAATGATATTGAGAACAGCCAGGGAAAGCCGGCGAAGACCGAAGGGGTCTGCCGTTCCGGTCGGTACCTGGCCGATACCGAAACAGCCGGCGATGGTATCGAGCCGATCGGCCAGGGCGAGGATGGCGCCGGCCTCGGAGGCGGGAAGCTCGGCCCCGGCCCGTTTCGGCATGTAATGTTCCTCGATCGCCAGGGCCACTTCAGGGGTCTCGCCGTCATGCAGGGCATAGGCCCTGCCCATGTTCCCCTGCAGCGAAGGGAATTCCCCGACCATATTGGTCAGCAGATCGGTCTTGCAGAGCATGGCGGCCCGGCAGGCGGTCTCGCTCACCTCGGGCTTGAGAATTTCACTGAGCATCCTCGTCAGCTTGACCACCCTCTCGGTTTTTTCCAGCATCGTGCCGAGTTTTGCCTGGAAAACGATGCCGGCAAGCAGGTCCCTGCGCTCGGCCAGCGAGGTCTGCCTGTCGGTATTGAAGAAGAACAGGGCGTCCTCCAACCGGGCCCGCAAAACCCGTTGATGACCCTTTCTGCTGATATCGGTATTGTCCACCCGGGTGTTGTTGACCGCCACAAAGCCGGGCAGCAGCCTCCCCTGAGGGTCGACGACCGGAAAGTATTTCTGGTGTTCGCGCATCGAGGTGACCAGGACCTCGGCCGGCACCTGCAGGAATTTTTCTTCGAAACTGCCGCAGATGCCATAGGGGAATTCCACGAGATTGGTGACCGTGTCGACAAGTTCCTCATCAATGGCAACACGGGAACCCGATCCGACAGGAAAGTCACTTACCGCCTGTTCGATCTCGGCCAGCACCGCCCGCCGCCGTTCTGCCGGATCGACCAGGACGTAATGATCCCGCAACTGCTGCACATAGGATAACGGGCTGGTGATGGCAAGGTCGTGGTTGGCCATGAAACGGTGGCCCCGGCTCGATGCCGAGGAGACTATCCCTTCATGTTCCAGGGAAATGACCTCCTGGCCGAAGAGGGCGGTGAGCCACTGGATCGGTCGGGCAAAGGGATGGAGGTTGCTGCCCCAGCGCATCGATTTGGCGAAGGTCATCTCGAGGAGGAGTTGATGCAGCAGTTCAGGCAGCAGCTCAACCGTCGGTCTGCCGGCAACCTCACGCACCAGCATGAGATACTCGCCCTTGGGCGTATCCACCACCTGGAGGTCGGCGATCTCGACCCCCTTTGCCCGGGCAAATCCTTCGACGGCCCTGGTCGGCCTGCCGTCGGGCCCGAAGGCCGCGGCCTTGGATGGCCCCAGCAACTCTTCCCGGCTGTCCTCCTGGGTTTCCGCCAGGCCCTGGACGATCAGGGCGAGACGTCTCGGGGTGCCCATGGCAACCGTTTCTCCGTGCGCCAGGTTGAGCGCCTCGGCCTTTTTCAGAAAATTTTCCTGCAGCTGAGCCAGGGCCGGCTGGAGAAATCCGGCGGGCAGTTCCTCGGTCCCTATTTCAAAAAGTAGATCACGCATAGACAATTATCACTGGGAAAAGGCTAAAAGTTATCCTGCATACGAACACCACCGGACTGAACAGGGGATTCGAGGGTGGCAAAGGTGGAATACTCGTTGCCAAGGTTCTCGATCCGTAAAAAAAACCATTCGACACCGGAAAGTTGGGACAGACACCCGGCGATTCTGCGGGTCAGGGTCTCAACCGACAGGACCATCTGGTCGGAACCGGCAAGTTCCCGCTGTTCCGCCTCAATCGCCCGTTCAATGTGAAGGATGAGATCTTCGATCCAGATAAAGCTGCTGAAACGGACGCTGACCTCGGCCCTGCCCCAGTGTCCCATGGAACGCGGCAGTCCTCTGGAATGCTGCTTCACCAGGGGAAGGAAGACGGGGATCTCGACCTTTATCAGGAGATCCGGTTCCTGCTCCAGCGAGCCGTGAAAAGAACAGCGGTAGTGACCGACATTCAGTGATTCAACCACCCGTTCCTTGGCCAGGAAATAGAGAAAACTCATCTCGAGGTGGGCGGCCTCGGCATCCAGCCGCTCTTTCATCCTGATGAGAATCCGATGGAAGCTCTTCAGGCCTATCTCCCCATGAAACTGATTGAGAATCTCGATGAACCGGCTCATATGCGTCCCCTTGAACCTGTGAGGCAGGTTCACATACATATTGACCGTGGCGATGGTATTCTGGCGTTTCTTGGACTTGTCGAGAAGAGTTACCGGATAGGAGATGGTCTTTACCCCGACCTTCTTGATATTGATCCGGCGATGGTCAGTCTGGTTTTGAATATCCTTCATCAGGGGATCCCGCCTGCAGAGTGCTTGCTTCCATGACCAGGATGACGGGAAAGGCTTGTCGCAGCCAGATTTCCGACCATTCCGACCGATGCCGATCCTCAGTTGCCGATGAATTTTCGCACTGCTGTGAGCAGGTCGTTAATATCGGCCGATTTCACCACATACTCGTCGGACGCCCAGGCCCCCAGGTCCTGTTTATACTCGTGATAGGCACTGCTGAGGATTATCGGGATGCCGGCGTTCTGCATCTTCATCTGGCGCAGCACCTCGATGCCGTTCATCCCCGGCATCTGGATATCGAGAATGACCAGATCCGGCTGATCACTGCTGAATTTCTCCAGGGCCTCTTCGCCATTCCGGGCCGACACCACCTCATAACCGGCGTCCTCCAACTCTTCATGATAGAGGAGCTGGATGCTCTCGTCGTCATCGACCAGCAGTATCTTTTTCACACGATTCTCCTTTCCGCTTGTTTTCAAGGGATTCCCGCAAATACGAAGCGGCCTCCTCAGGCGGCATCGGGTTGATATAAAAACCCGATCCCCACTCGAAACCGGCGATGGATGTCAATTTCGGTACAATTTCAAAATGCCAGTGATAGTGCTCCACACCGCCTGCCCGCAGGGGTTCGGTATGGAGGACAAAGTTGTACGGGACATCGGGAATGCAGGCGTCCAATCTCTGCAATGTCTCGGAAAAGAGCCTCGACAGGGCATGCAGATGAAAATCATCCAGTTTGCAGTAGGCCGAGGAATGTTGTTTCGGCAGAACCCACATCTCAAACGGCGTACGGGGGGCAAAGGGGGTAATGGTGACGAAGTGATCGTTCTGGCAGACCACCCTGATATTCTGCTGCAGCTCCTGGCGGATGATGTCGCAGAACACGCAGCGTTCCTTGTACTGGTAATAGGAGAGCGCCCCGGCAAGCTCGGAGACGATCATCCGCGGCAGGATAGGCAGGGCGATCAGTTGCGAATGGGAATGTTCAAGAGAGGCGCCGGCCGCCCGGCCGTAATTCTTGAAGACCATGACATAGCGGAACCGCGGGTCCCTCTCCAGATCCGCGATCCGCTCCCTGAAGGCCTTGAACACGAAATACATGTTTTCGGGGGACATGCGGGTCAGGCTTTCATCGTGATTCGGACTCTCGATGACGACCTCGTGCGCGCCGATCCCGTTCATCCTGTCGTACAGCCCTTCTCCTTCCTTGCCGAGGTCGCCTTCGATGACCAGGGCCGGATATTTATTGGGCACGACCCGGACCTGCCAACCGGGGGCATTCGCTCCCTGCCTGTCGCCTAACCGGAAGGCCAGGACCTCCGGCGGTGTGGTGTTTTCATTGCCGGGACAGAGCGGGCAGAAGCCGCCAAGGGAGGTATTGGCCTCGACGGCAAAATCGGTCGGCCTTTTCCGCCGCTCTTTGGAGATGATGATCCACCTCCCGAGAACAGGATCTCTTCGTAGCTCAGGCATGCCTCATCCCTGTCCCTGGGCTTTTTCCTTGGTTTCCTGAAGGGTCTTGCAGTCGATACACAAAGTGGTCACAGGACGCGCCTCGAGACGCTTGATCCCGATTTCCTCGCTGCAGCCCTCGCATATGCCGTACTTTTCGTCTTCTATCCTGGTAAGTGCCTCTTCAATCTTGGTCAACAGCCGCCTCTCCCGGTCGCGGATACGCAATTCGAAGCTTCTTCCGGATTCAACGGTAGCACGATCGTTCGGGTCAGGTATATTGGTCGTCTGGTCGGTCATCTCCGACAGTGTCTTTCCAGCCTCATTGAGGATTTCATCCCGCTTCTGCAGGAGCTGGAGTCTGAATCTCTCGAGTTGCTCATTATCCATCAACTTCTCCTTCATTGCACATAATAATACGGTTCCTATTCGGTGTGATCCTGCCGAATATATGTTCCGCTTTTACCTCCGGACTTCTTCAACAGACGGATGTCACTGATGACCATCGATTTATCGACGGCCTTGCACATGTCATAGATAGTCAAAGCCGCAACGGATACTGCCGTCAGGGCCTCCATTTCCACGCCCGTCTTCCCGCAGATCCCTATTGCAGCTCTGATATGTATCAGATTGTGATCATCTTGGAAAGCAAAGTCAACTTTGCTGCTGGTGATGAGCAGGGGGTGGGCGAGCGGAATCAGTTCATGCACTTTCTTGGCCGCAAGGATGCCGGCAATTCGGGCCACCCCGAGGACATCGCCCTTGGCGATTGAACCAGATTTCACCAGGGCATAGGCCTCAGGGCCCATGCTGACCGTGCCGGCGGCCTCGGCGATGCGCAGCGTTTCGGCCTTGGCGCTGACGTCGACCATTCTCGCCCTGCCCTGCGCATCGAAATGGGTGAATTCAGGGGCTTTTTGTTCGGCCATAGCCTCTTACCCTCGTGTTCTTTGATTATTTGCCTAAGACTTCATTGAAGAGCCTGGTAAAGAACCCTTCCTGTTCGACATGCTGCCCATGTTCCTTGCAGAGGGCATCAAAATTGCGCAGGACCTCTTTCTGTTCCTCGCAGAGATTGGTCGGGGTCTGGACCTGCAGTTCGACAACCATATCACCCCGGCCATGACCGCGGAGACTCGGCACCCCCTCCTTGCGCAGGGTGAAGGTCTCGCCGGACTGGCTGCCGGCCGGGATGTCGAGTTTCTTTTTGCCGTGAATAGTCGGCACCTCGACGGTTGTGCCGAGGGTGGCCTTGACCATCGAAACCGGCAGACGGCAGTAGATGGTATCGCCGTCCCGCTTGAAAAACTCATGTTCCTGCACGTGGATAATCACGTAGAGGTCGCCGGACTGGCCTCCCAGCCGCCCGCCTTCACCCTCTCCCCGCAAACGCATCCTGGCCCCGGTATCGACTCCGGCCGGGATCTTGATGATTACCTTCTTGGTCTGCTCGACCAGGCCCGCCCCGTTGCAGTCGGTGCAGGGGTCGGTGATCAGCTGACCTTCGCCCCGGCATTTCGGGCAGGTGGTACTGACCTGGAAAAAGCCCTGAGAGCGAATGACCTGGCCCCTGCCATTGCAGGTCGGGCAGGTCGTTTTCGGCTGTCCGGGCCTCGAACCCGTCCCTTCGCAGGTCCAGCAGGTGTCACGCCGGGTCAGTTCCACCTCTTTGGAGGCGCCGTGCACCGCCTCCATGAACGACACCGGCAGGTCGTAGCGCAGATCGTTGCCCTGGACAGGACCATTGCGGCGGCTCTGGCCCCGGCTGCCGGCGAACCCGAAGAGATCGCCGAAGATATCGCCGAAACTGGAGAACACATCCTCAAAGTTGCCCGGGCCCCGATAACCGCTGTTTTTCAGCCCGTCATGGCCGTAGGTGTCGTAGATCTGCCGTTTTTTCTCATCGCTGAGAACTTCGTAGGCCTCGGTGCATTCCTTGAATTTCGCTTCCGCTTCCTTATCGTCCGGATTTCTGTCCGGATGATATTTCATCGCCAGTTTCCGGTAAGCCTTCTTGATCTCGGCTACACTGGCGGAGCGGCTTACTGAAAGGATTTCGTAATAATCGGTGCTCATATCGTTTTCGCAACAATGTCCCGGTGTCTAATCGACTACAGGATTCAGTTCCGCTTCCTGTTCTTCAGCCTGCTGACGTTTTTCCTTTTTCGAGGTATCCTGCAACCCGTCGATGTTGGCCATGGTCACCTTGCCGGCGGCAATCTCCCGCAGGGTCATGACAATTTCCTTGTTCTTGCCTTCGGTCAGGAAGGGTTCTCCCTGGCGGTGCTGCTTGATGCGTTTGACAGCCAGGTGAATCAGGTTGAAGCGGTTGTCATCCCCAACTTTCTCCAGACAGTCCTCTACTGTAATTCTCGCCATATTGTCTCTACCCTCTATTGTTGATGAGTGAACGGAAGGAACTGGGCATTCCGATGGTCCCTCAACGAATTGGTTACGTATGTAAAAAAGGATTCTGCAGGAGAAGCGTCTCGCTGCGGTCCGGGCCCACGGAGATGATCACCGCCGGAACGCCGGTAAAATCCTCGATGCGCCTGATATAGTCCTTTGCCTCGCGGGGCAGGTCGTCAAACTGGCGGACAGCGGAAATTTCCTTCTGCCAGCCCGGCATTTCCTCATAGATCGGGGTCACCGCTGCGGCCTGCCTGATGTTCGACGGCATTGTCGAAATTTTTTTACCCTGCAGATCGTAGGTGTTGGCCATCTTCAATACCGGTTGCCCGCTCAGGACATCGAGTTTGGTCAGGGCCAGGCCGGTCAAGCCGTTGAGGCGCACCGCATCGTTGGCGACAACCCCGTCCAGCCAGCCGCAGCGGCGCTTGCGACCGGTCGTCGCACCGAATTCATGGCCCTTGCTTTGCAGCTGCTCCCCGACCTCATCCGTCAGTTCGGTGGGGAAAGGTCCCTCACCGACCCTCGTCGTGTAGGCCTTCATGATGCCGATCACCGAATCGATATAGGCAGGACCGAAGCCCGTGCCGTTGCAGGCGTTGCCGGCGATGGTGTTCGACGAGGTGACAAAGGGATAGGTGCCGTGGTCGATATCCAGCTGCGTCCCCTGCGCCCCCTCGAAGAGGATGTTTTTGCCGGCCCTTCTGGCCTGGTCCAGTTCGACGGAGATATTGCCGATAAAGGGGATGAGCCGTTCGCCATACTGCCTGAAGGCCGCATAGATCTCCTCGAACCGTACCGGCTCGCCGTTGTACCTCTTGGTGATCAGAAAATTTTTCTCTTCAACGGCGACCTGCAGTTTCTCACGGAACAGATCGTCATCGAGGAGATCGCCGGCCTTGATCCCGACCCGACCCACCTTGTCCATGTAGCAGGGGCCGATGCCGCGGCCGGTGGTGCCGAGCTTTTTGGCCAGCGCGGCCTCTTTGGCCTGATCGAGGCGGGTGTGGTAGGGCATGATCAAATGGGCATTTTCGCTGATCATCAGGCGCTCCGGCGAGATGTTCAGGCCCTTCTCCTGCAGTCCGTCGATTTCCCGCAGCAATACGGCGGGATCGACGATGACACCGTTGCCGATCATGCAGATCTTGTCCTCATAGAGGATACCCGAAGGAATGAGATGAAAGATAAACTGCCTTCCCTCCACCACCAGGGTGTGTCCGGCGTTGTTCCCTCCCTGAAAACGGACGATATAGTCGGTATAGCGGGTAAGCAGGTCGACGATCTTCCCCTTCCCCTCATCACCCCATTGCGTTCCAACCACAACTACACTGGCCATCTATATGCTCCTCAGACCTTCCATATTTTCACTGAACAGGATAGCGCGTACCCTTTTCGGACAGGATCAAATCCACACGAGACAAACCCGCTAATATAATCAAAGCATCGACTAAAGTCAATCGTTGAAAACGAACCGCATTTTCTCAGACAAGCAACTGTTATTAATGATATTTTCCAGAAATACCGAGATCATCTCGATGATTCCCGGTTGGCCTCGGCCATTGACACGTATCGGCAAATGCCGTACATTTGCCCGAGCAGGGGTGATGCGCTGGATGGCGGCGGAGGCCTTCCTCAGGCACCGGTCTTGACGGCAGGCCCTCTAGCGCCCCTGCCCCCTTCAACCGCCTGCTGTTTCACGCTCTCTCGTCTACTTGAATGCCTCAGGCAGACATCGGCACAAAGAGGTTTTTTTATGTTTGGCATAGGCCTGCCCGAAATGATCCTCATCCTGGCTCTTGCCCTGATCGTCGTCGGTCCGGACAAGCTGCCCGACCTCGCCCGTTCTCTGGCCAAGGGTATCCTTGAGCTGAAGAAGACGGCCGAAGGTCTGAAGGCCAGCTTCACCGAGGAAGGCAACCCGCTCGACGAAATCCGCCCCGAACTTGAAGACGCCGCCCGGTCGCTGAAGGGCAACCTCCTCGAAGGGCCGGACGCTGATAAGCATACCGACACCCCCTACCAGGGCATCAACCCTCCCCCTTCGGCATCCCCGCCAACAGACATTGATGCCGAATACTGCGCCGTTGTCCCGGCTGAGCCGGTCTCCGAACCGGCAGCGGAAGATCTCCCAGGCGCAGAGGGGCATCTCCCGGATTCAGAGGAAGCGCTGGCAGGCAAGGACGTCGACGAACCGGCCGGACCGGATGCCGCACCTGAAAGCGATCATGGCCGGCAATAAACTTCAGACAACACTACCGGTCGTTGAACGGAGCCTGGCCTTTTTCAAACCGCACCATCTCGAACTGCGCCGACGCCTGATCCGGATCTTTCTCACCATCCTCAGCCTGACGATGGCGGCCTACTTCTTCTCCGAACAGATCGCCCTCTTTTTCATCGCGCCGCTGAAAAACGCCAGCCCCCTTATCCATAAACTGGTCTACACCAATCTGCCGGAGGCCTTCCTCTCCTATATCAAACTGTCGTTCATGGTCGGCCTGGCGGCAAGTTTCCCGGTCATCCTCTACCAGGTCTGGATGTTTATCTCGCCCGGCCTGCGCAAGGACGAAAAAAAACTGGCGGTCACCATAGTCTTCTGGGCAACGCTGCTGTTTGTCGGCGGCGCCTCGTTTGCCTTCTTTGCGGTCCTTCCCAGGATGCTCGTCTATTTCATGAGTTATGCCGACCCCAGGCTGGAACCCCTGCCCAAGCTCGGTCTCTACCTGACGTTCATCGTCCGGACCATGATGACCTTCGGCCTCTCCTTTCAGATCCCCTTCCTGATGGTCATGGCCGGCAAGGCCAATTTCGTCCGGGCAGACTACTTCAGAAAAAAAAGGTGGTATTTCTATATCGCCATCGTCTTTCTCGCCTTCCTGCTGACGGCCGGAGATTTCATGGCCACGGCCCTCCTGGCGGTGCCGCTCTTCGCCCTCTATGAGGCCGGCATCTTCCTGACGGCCCTGTTTGCCGGGAAAAATAAAGCGCTGGTCAAGAAATAGCCGTTCAGCCGATCTCCTGTTTCAACAGACAGCATGATATCCTGTGGGTCGGACGACCTTCAGCATCGTAGTCGATGGTATCAGGCTGCAGCAGCTTATTCATCACACAGCCCTCGGCAATATCAAGCGTAAAAAAGCGGTCTTCTCCCAGGCCCTCGTTGCGGATCAACCGGTCATTTTCGATCCGGTAGGAATTGACCGGATAATCCTCGCACAGGGGGCACTGGTAGACGCGACCGTTCGGGAAGATGAAAAAGTTTTCCGCCACCCGGCCGGCGCATTCGAAGGGCTCATCGGCGTTGAGAAAGACCTTCGGGTAGGTGACGTGGATGCCCGCTGCCGCAGCCTTCGCGGCCACGGCCGGGACCACCTCCAGCCACTGCTCACGGCTCACCTGCAGGGCCTCGCCGTGGCTACCAGCTACGGCCGAGCGGCCGCGCAGACCTATCACCTGGATGAAGAATTTTTTAACACCCAGCGAAACGAGCAGGGGAACCATCCTCTCGAGATGCAGGATGTTGCGGCTGCTCACCGTATAAATGACACTGATCCGAAAACCCAGGTCCCGCGCCCGCTCTATATTGGCGACACAGGTCGCGAACACGCCTGCCCCCCGGAGGGGGTCATTCACCAGGGCGTCGGGGCCGTCGAGACTGAAGCTGAGGTAATCGAGCACCGCCGGACTGGTCTTGTGCAGAAAATCGTGAAAGAGATAACCGTTTGAATCTACCGTCACAAAAAAACCCAGGGCCTTGGCCCGGGCAACGGCGGCGGCAAGGTCCGGGTGAAGGGTCGGTTCACCGCCGAGAAAAATGACATTGCCCTTTTTCCCGGGGCTGGCGAAGATCTCGAGCCAGCGCTCGATCCGTTCCAGAGGAAGGGTCTGGCTGCCGTGCTGGGCGGGATTTATATAGCAGTGTCCGCAGGAGAGATTGCAGGCGGTGAGGATGTGAAAGAAGATATTGCGTTCTCCGGGTTTGAAGGCGACGGTTCTGGCGATATGACTCATGGCTGGTCCCGCAAAGAAGATGATGGAACGAATATGGTTATTTTTGCTCGAGGGTATAACGGGCCAGCAAGGTATCATGCAGGTAGTCGTTTTCGGCATTCCTGAAGAATTCCTGAAACAGGGCCAGGCACTCTCCCCTCAGGACCGGGCCGATAATCTCAATTTCACTCGCGGCATAGAGCGGGGCAAGGGTTTGCAAGGGCAGGCCCGTCCCCCCGCCCATGACATCCTCATAGCCGTAGACAACCCTGCCGACGGCATTCACCAGCATGGTCGAAAAGCACATCAGGCAGGGTTCCATCGTCGAATAGACGGTGACCCGTCTCAGATCCGTCGCCGGGGCTCTGTCAAACAGCGACCGGAGGGCGAGAATTTCCGCATGATCGAGTTCATTCACCCGGCCGCCGCTGTGCTCCCTGGCGCCGGAGGCGACAACCGAGCCGTCCAGGACAATGACGCAGCCCACCGGAAACTCATCCCTGCCAAGGGCTTCCCTGGCCTCCTCGATGGCCAGACGCATGAACCGCTCATGCCCCTCTCTCTCATGTTTCATCCTGATTTCCCCGGAATTGTGTCAGATACAGCTATATAATTACAATTTTCTGCCGAATTTCAAGGCAGCCGCAGTTATCGTAACCGAGGTCTGCCTCTCGATCATATCATGTCCGGCATTTCGAAAAGGCAGATAGACAAGCGAGCTTTCCCCGGGCTGCAGATCCAGGGAAGGCAGCAGCGGCAGCACCGCCTTCTTGGCCAGGGCGGCGGCCGCCAGCACCGACTTCAGGGCCTGCCCGGCCTCCTGCCTGGACAGGTTGACCGGGTAGGCCTGGGACAGCGGACCGGGACTGCTCCCGGCGATACGCCGCTGCGATACGGTCAGGAAGTGGGCGGTCTGCAGAAAACCGGCCGGCGGCAGTTTGCAGGCAGGCAGCCAGAACGACAGGGACAGGTCCTCATCCTCAGGGCGTACCACTACCGGCTGATTGGTCAGGCGCAGGAAGTCGGCAAATGACCGCAATATCCCGCCATCCTGTTCTTTCAGCGTTATTTTCCAGAAAGGTATGGCCAGATCCGTCTTCTCCTGCGCCGGCACACGCCCCCAGTCAATCGCCGCGAATCGCCCATCGCCCTCCTCCCACATCGTCTCGCAGTTCCGGCAATGGAGGACGAGGGCGTCGCCCTCGCCGGTCATCGGCGCGGCGCAGTGCGGGCAGAGCGTCGACAGGAATCTCGGCTGCCAGTTCTGCCTGAAAGGCTGGCTGCGACCGGTGAGTTCCTGCCAGGCCTGGTCGACCGGGCCGATCTCGAGATTGGTCACGGCATCAACGAGCGTGTCCTCCCGGCGATAGAGAGGAAGGTAAATCCGACTCAGGGTTTCACCGATAAAGGCCCGGTGATGGAGCTGTTGCTTTTTTTCCGGGGAAAACAGGGTCGTCAGCCTGAAGGCCTGCGAAAAGATCTTCCCCGGCTCCACCGTCTGCGGGATAAAGCGGCCGACGTGGTCGGCCGTCAACGGTATCATCTTCATCGCCTGCGGCCTGAGTCCGAGGGAGACGGGCAGGCGGTCACTGTCTATCGCCAGTCTGGTGGTATCGATAATCGCATGCCGGACTTCCAGCCCCCGGCACTGGTAAATGCTGCCCTTGAAACGCAGATACGGCAGATAGATAAGGTCTTCCCCGGCGACATGGGCCGGCCGTCTGTCCGGCAGCGAATACCGCGCCGCCCTTTCAGATATCCGGTAATTCCTGACCTCGCAGTAGGGGCAGACGATAAGCCGGTCGGTTTCATGCAGGACAATGGCCGCCCCGCAGGAAGGACAGCCCTGTTCAATAACGAGATCCATTACAGACGTTTGCCGCACGAATTGCAGAACAGCGAACCAGCAATGTTTTCAGCCCGGCACTCGGGGCAGTGCACGGTTGTGACCTTTTCTTCCGTCGCCCGCCCGCACTGCGAACAGAATTTCGCTTTGGGCGAGAGGTTCTTGCCGCAGTGCAGGCACTGGCTTAGGATCACCTGCTGATGGCCGCAGACCGGGCAGAATCGCGCATCCTCCGGGATGGCGTGGCGGCAATCCGGACAGACCGCCTTCAGGCCTGATTCGGCCTGGGGCTGCGGAGCAGTCGCAAAACTCCGCGAAAACATGGCCGGCAGCATCATACCCATGCCCAGACCGAGCCCGGCGCCGGCCTCGCCCTGGTTTTCGGCGGCCCGTTCCATGGCCATGGCCGCCTTCATCTGGACAAATTTCTCCATGTCCTTGATGACATTCATCCGGCCCTGATCGTCGATCGCCTTCTGCACCACTTCCGGCGGAGTGATCGAGGTGATGTAGAGATGGCTCAGGCGCAGGCCGAAATGGCCGAAGTCCTCGACCAGCCGCTTCTGCAGATCGCTGGAAAATGCCTCGAACCGGCCGGGAAGATTGAGTATGGTATCGAGTTTTTCACCGAGGTAGTCGTTGAAGCGGGAGACGATAACCTTTTTCAGATAGGTGGCGATGTCATCGGTCTCAAAGCTGCCCATGGTGCCGACCAGGGCGTTGATGAACAGGACGGGCTGGACGATCTGCAGATTGAATATGCCGTGGGCGCGGAGGCGGATCAGCCCGAGTTCCGAGTCCCGGAAGGCCACCGGATCCATCGTCCCCCATTTCAGGTCGGTGAAATACTTGAGGTTGACCATATAGACCTCGGCCCGCAGCGGACTGTCGCCGCGCCACGGCAGGGAGAGGATCTTGGTCAGGATGGGCAGGTTGGCGGTCTTCAGGGTGTGTCTGCCGGGACCGAAGGCATCGCAGGCCTTGCCCTTGTAAAACAGCACCGCAGCCTGACTGTCGCGGACGGTCAACTGGGCTCCGTATTTGATCTCCCCTGAGCCCTGCTCCGGCAATCTGTGGGCCAGTTCCTTGCCGGTTTCGTCGAACCACTCGATGTTTTCCAGAAACACCCCACCGGTAAATCTGTTCATTTCAGCTTCTCCAAGAAAAAAATAGCAGGATCAGGGGACCGGCAAAGAATTCAGACAATCGTCATGTTGCAGATAGGGTTAAAGAAATTACAGTATAGCCAACAGACAAGGAAAAACAAGAACACTCTGGAGAGTGAAGCATGAACTTTAAAGATCAATGGACCCTTGAAACAGCCCTGAAAATCCTTCAGCATCAGACTGTTGAATCAGAGCTCTGGGCTGAAGCGGTGGAATGGCTGATGCTCTACGGGCCACCGGAAATCAAGGAACTTCTGCTCAAGGCTTCAGGCATTGCGACGGAAACCTTTTTCCCGGAACTGAAACCGACATCCTACAACGCCGAAGGTGAACCGTACTATGATGTCGCGGCAATCGCCAAGGCCCTCGGCATCAGTGAAGAAGAGGCACACGAGATTATCCGGAAAAAGGAAATCGCCCACCAGATGCAGCATTTTTTCACGGGCGGATCGGAAACGGTTCACTGATATCTGTGGACCGTCCAGCCGATTCCGTAAAGCACGGTTGGAGGAGGCCGGCTTATACCCACTGCAGAGCATGAGATTACTCCCTGCGGTCGAAATGACAGGTATGACGGCCAAGTCGACGGTGAAAAACAAACGACAGCATGTACCGAATCCTGTGGCAAGGTTTTTCAAGCGGTTGGCATAGCCTTGCCGCCAACCATACGTGAATGATCTGGGGGAAACAGCGGCGTGAGCAGGTGGCACACATCTGTGCGGCACACATCTGTGCCAAGGAGCAGATCGCGGAGATGTCGACACAAGTCAGCGGATGGAATCGGTTACAAATGCGAATGACACATGGCGTAGTCGCCGAAGGTTTGGATTGCCAGGGCGATACCGGGAATTCCCAGTTTTTTGCCAAGGGTGATCCGGATAAAGCTCGTGAGGCACGATGCCGCGCACCGGCTCAACTTGCCAAGAAGGGCATCTTAACCGACGAATTCTCGTTGTCCAGGAAGGGGAGGTTGCTATTCTAATGTGCAGCGATATTTGCAGCAGCTTAATTATCACATCTGTCACATCTTAGCCCCTTCGATTACCGACCTTGTACAGGACTTTGGAAGAGTAAAGATTAGCAATATATTCGGAATCTTCTTTGGGAAGATTTATAAATTCGAGGCCAATCTTGAAATTCATATATAAGGGATATACCTGGCGAACTACACAACTTGAAATGATTTTTCTCCTTGAGAGATAAAAAGAAACCTCTACTGACGAATCCATAATTAATTTTTTATTGACCAATACAGCCAACCCGCCTGGACTAACATCGAGCAAAGAAGCATTTATCTTGAACTTGGCACTGGTGAGACGAACTTTTATCGATCTAACTTCAAAGAGAGCTGTTAAATCCCCTTCTCCTAATCTAACATAAGCCCTCTTACCTAAAGGATTGTCAGGATGATAACTCCAGTCGATACTCAATCCTTCCAGAGATAGGGCGTCGTCACAACTTTCTTTTTGTTTTTTCATGTTCGATATTCCTTTGATCAAAAAAAGGCATATATCAATCTTGATTGCCTTGCAGAAATTTGATTTTTACCCTTGCAAATATTTTCTATCACATTTTTAATTCATAGTAAATAGTTGTAATTCCTTAGGAGTGACCGCAATCACGGCTGTGATCCACACATCTCCTATCGATTTCGACTGATTAACCATAAAAATAATTCCTGAATATCGCGGATTATTGATTATTTATAACTGCGATGTCAGTAGTGATTTTTCCGTAAGATTTCAAACTCAACTTTCCGAGTTGAGTTAACCTATCGAAAATAAACAAGTATTTTTCATTAATCGCCTGCTTGATTGAATGAACTCAATTGCCGAGCCCATGATTGCCTCAATCATTGCAATAACAACATCCGCACCCATCACCCAGGTCTTTCATTAAAGGGTGACGGTGACGACCATGTTTTTGTTCTTCTCCTGCTGCCATTTCCTGAGGTCTCTGAGATTTCTCCCTGCGGTCGAAATGACAAGGAAGGCGGTCGAAATGACAGGAATGGTGGCCAAACTGACGGTGAGAGACGAACGACAGTGAGAGACAAACCGACGATCCGAAACAAACCGACGGTCCGAAACAACCCTGCGGTTCGAGGCAAAACGGCGGTGAGAAGAAAGAGGCAATTTTTCAACGTGGTCATCAGAGATCGTAGAGCTTTTCATCATGGAAAGGCAGGGTGCGCCCGGCGGCGCGGCTCTTTTTCAACCCCTCCAGGCTAATATCTTCCCCCAAGGTATCGCCCATTTCCTTTTCGATCTGTTCCGGATCCTCCCCCGCCTCCATGCGGGACAGGGCCACTTCCATATTTTCACCGAGATCGACCCCGGTCTCCTGGCTGAACCTGCGCATCAGCGTCGCCATCTGCCGCGGATTATCCTCGTTCATCCCTTCCGCTTCCCGCATCAGTTTGGTAAAGGCCTTCTCCATCTTCGCCTCATCAAGGCCATTGAACGGATCATCACCTTCAGGCCCGGCCTTTCCCGGGGTGGCGAAAGTGGACAACTGTCGCGACAGCTTCTCCTTGCCGCAACGCGGACAGGCGGGAATCGTGGCGGTGTCTATTCTCCGCGAGAAAAAATTGAAGATGACATTGCACCTGTCACAAAAGAATTCATAAATCGGCATAATCTCTCCATCATGTGAAAACTGCAGGCAGCCAGGCGACCCCTCATCCCGGCCGTTTCAGCGCGACAACAGCACTTCATCAAGCTCGGCCATGGATATATCATCAGTGATGACGGTGTCGCCAATGGCCGTGGGCAGGATATAGAAAACCTTGCCCGCCATGACCTTTTTATCCGTTTTGAGATAGGTCTTGATGGCGTCCCTGTCAAGATCGGACGGCACCGCAACCGGCAGGCCATAGTGTGCGATCAGCGAGGAGATGCGGCGTCCGTCTTCCGCCGTCAGCACCCCTTTCAGGACCGCCAGTCCGGCAGCCGCGACCATGCCGATGGCCACGGCGAATCCGTGGCTTATCGAAAAGGCGGAGGCAGCCTCAACAGCATGGCCGATGGTATGCCCGTAGTTGAGGATTCTCCGCAGGCCGCCTTCCCGTTCATCCTGCTCGACCACCTCGGCCTTGATCCGGCAGCAGGTAGAGATCATCTGTGCAAGGCAAGAGGGCTCAAGGGAGATGATCCGCTCACGATTTTTCTCGAGAAAATGAAAAAAAGAGGCGTCGCGGATGACACAGTATTTGATCACCTCGGCAAGACCGCTGAGAAACTCCCGGCGGTCTAGGGTCGCGAGTACCTCGGGATCGATATACACCGCCTTCGGTTGATAAAAGGCCCCAACGAGGTTTTTCCCCTCCGGGATATCGACCCCGGTCTTCCCACCCACGGAACTGTCCACCTGGGCCAGGAGACTGGTCGGCACCTGGACAAAGGGGATCCCCCGCATATATGAAGCGGCGAGAAAACCTGTAATATCGCCGGTCACCCCGCCTCCGAGGGCAATCAGGCCGTCCTTGCGGTCAAAACCCGCCCGGGCCAGTCGGCTTGCCAGCTCTCCGACGGTAGCGAGGGTCTTGCTCGCCTCGCCATGCGGAAAGACCAGGAGATCAGCAGCAATCCCGCTTCCCTGCAGGGCTGCCAGCAGTCGTTGAGCGTACAGTGCCGCCACCCTGTCATCGCTTATGACGCCGTAGCGTTTGGCAACCCGGCGACCGGCGAGATCACGGCCGATCCCGTCCAGACTACCTGCTTGAATAAGGATCGGATAGCTCCGCTCACCCAGCCCAACCTGTAATTCAGCCATATCGTACCTTCCTGTCGTCAGCACTATAATATCATGAAAAAAAAAGGAGATACTTCCACCAGGGAAGCATCTCCTTTTGAGACCTACGAAAAGCTTGGATTACATCTTGGCGCCGGAAGCAGCACCCTGCATCTTCACTTCAACCTTCTCGGTCAGACCCTCGTAGTACGCACGCAGGTGAACCAGGACCTCTTCACGTCCGAAGTGATCAACAACCTCGGCGCCATCGGAAAGGGCCTTGCGCAGCTTGGTACCGGAGAGGATAACGCGATCTTCTTTGCCATGGTTACAGGTACGCAGAGAGGCCATACCGTCACACTTTTGGCAATAGAAGGTCCAGTCGATCTTCATCGGCTTGCAGAGCAGGTCTTTTGCGGCATTACCGGTTACGGGGATGCGGTCAAAGATATCCTGAGCCTCGAACAGACCGTAGAAATCGCCGACACCGGCATGGTCACGACCAATCAGCATGGCGTTGACGCCGTAGTTCTGACGGAAGGTGGCATGGAGGAGTCCTTCGCGAGGACCGGCATAACGCATATCCAGAGGATAACCGGCGCTGATGACGTTCTCTTTGACGAAGTATTTGTCGATCAGAATGTCGATAGCCTTGATCCGGACAGGAGCAGGAATATCGCCGGCCTTGAGGTTACCGATCAGGGAGTGAATCAGTACGCCGTCACATACTTCGACAGCGATTTTGGCCAGATACTCATGGGAACGATGCATCGGGTTACGCAGCTGCAGGGCAGCGACGTTTGCCCAACCGCGCTCGTCGAACATGGCGCGGGTCTGGGCCGGGGTCAGGTAGACGCCGGGATACTCTTTAGGATACTCGCCCTGGGAAAGAACTTTGACAGGACCGGCAACGTTGAACTCTTTCTGAGCCATAACCATCTGAACGCCTGGATGATCGTCAAGGGCTACCTGCCAGAATTTGTCGCCTACGGAATCATCGCCTTCACCTCTGAAGACCTTCTCACACTCAAATTTCTTGTCAGCGTCAGTCATCGCGAATTTCTCGGTGACCTTCATGGTGGCAAAGACCTCGCCTTTGCGAACCAGGGCGATCTCTTCACCATCTTTGATCGCGGCTGCGTCGGCAGCAGAGATGTCGAGGGTGATCGGTACGGGCCAGAAGGTTCCATCGGCCATCTGGAATTTATCGCATACGCCCTTCCAGTCAGCCTTGGTCATGAAACCGGAAAGAGGGCTGAAACCACCGATACCCATCATGATCAGATCGCCTTTGGCGCGGGCGGAGATCTCAACCTGTTTGAGTCCTGCGGCCTTCTTGAGCTCTGCGTCACGTGCACTGCCTTCGAGTAAAGCGCAGACCAACCCTTTTCCACCGTGAGGTGCAACTAATTTTGACATAGATTTCCTCTTTCTTTTGATGTTTATATCATACGCCGCTCACAAACGCCTGCGGGCGGCAACTTAATGAATCAGCATTCAGTCACGAGGACGTATATTAAATTTAATCGGCTAAAAGTCAAGGGAAAAGAGTCGAGCTGCAGCTGATCCTGCAAAACTCCTGGACACCTTGCTTTCGTCTCTGCCGTGCAGACTGGAACCCAGTGTTTATGATGCAATCTCACTCATTCGGATCCCTGCCTGCAATGATATGACGGAGATTTCTCCCTTCGGTCGAAATGACAAGAGTGGGTCGAAATGACAGAATCTGCAACTGGTCATTCTGAAGAGGCTCACTCACTATCAAATTACAGCCAGCTTACATCCAAGGGCCTTGGTCACTTTACTGATAGTATCAAATCGTGGATTACCACCGTCAGCGAGCGACTTATAGAGGCTGGCCCTGGTAACGCCTGCCTGCTTGGCAATCTCCGATCAACCCTGAAAAAACCTCAGCCGCAAGGCATTGCTGACAACGGTCACCGAACTGAGGGCCATGGCGGCTCCCGCCAGCATCGGATTGAGCGCCGGGCCGCCGAAGGGCACCAGCACTCCTGCCGCCACCGGAATACCGATAATATTGAAGGCAAAGGCCCAGAACAGGTTCTGCCGGATATTGCGCATGACTGCCCGGGACAGGGCGAGGGCGGTGATGACGCCCTGCAGCCTGCCGTGCATGAGGACCACGTCTCCCGACTCCAGGGCAATATCGACCCCGGTGCCCATGACGATCCCGAGGTCGGCCAGGGCCAGGGCCGGGGCATCGTTAATGCCGTCCCCGACCATCGCTGTTTTCAGGCCCTGCTCCCGCAGGGACCTGATCTTCTCCGCCTTGTTTTCGGGAAGGATGCGGGCATAGACCTCCTCTATGCCGGCGCGCACCGCGATACTCCTGGCGGTGACGGGATGATCGCCGGTCAGCATCGCGACCCGGATCCCCAGCCCCTGCAAGGCCCTGACCACCGCAGAGGCATCATCCTTCAGGGCGTCGGCGATCGCCAGCAGTGCGGCGAACTGCCCGTCGACCGCAAGATACAGAACCGTCTTCCCCTCGCCCGCCAGATCCGCCGCCTCAGCCGTCGCTCGATCAACGGCGATCCCCTTTGCCTCCATGAGCTCCCGGTTGCCGAAAAGCAGACTTCTGCCGCGCACCGTCGCCTCCAGGCCCAGGCCTGCCATGGCCGAAAATGAGTCGGGCTGGACAAGAGTGAGCCCCTTCTCCCCGGCATACGACACCACGGCCTCGGCCAGGGAGTGCTCGGAGGACTGTTCGGCGGAGGCGATCAGTTCCAGCAAGCCGTTTTCGGAAAGGTCATTGTGAAAGAGGATCATATCGGTCACGGTCGGTTTGCCGATGGTCAGGGTGCCGGTCTTGTCGAA
>JANMSX010000136.1:0-13452 GCA_031389785.1 Desulfobulbaceae bacterium
TTGTCCTGGCCGAGGAGTTGAAGGAGATCCTCAGACCGCTCTTTGAAAAGCACATGGATGACATCATGTCGGGAGAATTTTCGCAGACGATGATGGAGGACTGGGCAAACGATGACGCCAAACTGCTGCAGTGGCGCAAGGAATCGCGGGAAACCGCCTTTGAAAAGGCCGAATCCGCCACAGCAGAGATTCCCGAGCAGGAGTACTTCGACCACGGCATCCTGATGATCGCCATGGTCAAGGCCGGCGTCGAGCTGGCCTTCGATGTCATGGTCTCAGCCGGGATCAAGGAGGAGTCGGCATACTACGAGTCACTGCATGAGGTGCCGTTGATCGCCAATACCATCGCCCGCAAGAAACTGTATGAAATGAATGTGGTGATTTCGGATACCGCCGAGTACGGCAACTACCTGTTCGCCCATGCCGCCGTGCCGTTGCTCCGCGATTTCATGCAGGCCATCGACAGCGATGTCATCGGTCGGGGCCTCTCCGTCAAGGATAACGGGGTCGACAATATCGAGCTGATCGAGGTAAACGAGGCGATCCGCTATACGACGATCGAGGCCGTCGGCGAGGAACTGCGTTCCCATATGCGGGCCATGAAGTCGATTTTCTAAGACCGACACCCTCCGGTCCTATTGTTCCGTCCGCCGCCCGGCAGGAGAAATATCTCCTGCCGGGCTTTTTTCGTCCGGGCTTCGCGCCCTGTCTCCTGTTGATTGTTATAAAAATGTAAGAAACCACTTCTACCTTGCCGGGATATCCAGGAAAGAGCGGGGTACTGCGGCAGGTGAAGAGCCCCTGCCGCAGTACCTCCTCGTCCTGGATACCCTTCCTGGCCAGGATGGCGATCATTAGTTGCGGTTTTCTTAACTGGTGTCCGTCCGGAAACGAGATATTTTTTCATGAATCGAGGCGCTCGATGAATTTAACCGAAGGCATATGTGTAATATGCCGAGGATTAAATTTTGAGAGCAACGAAGAGCCAGGGAAAAAGAGCTGTTTCCGGATGGATACTAAATTATTTGCATCAACAAGGAGGATAGTTGCATGAACAGGATGAATGGACTATTGGCGATTCTGCTTTCCCTGCTGGTTACCTTTACCTTTTCTTCGGCGATGGCCGCCGCCCCGGCGGATAAAGGCAAGGCGGCGACTGAAGAAACAGTGGCCACGGCCTCGGTCAAGGTGGACATCAACACGGCAGATGTGGAAGAGCTTACCCGGATTCCGGGCATCGGCCCGAAGACGGCTGAGGCCATCGTCGCCTATCGGAAGGATGTCGGCCAGTTCAAGAAGGTGGAAGATCTGATCGAAGTGAAGGGGATCGGACCCAAGAAGCTGGAGACGATTCGACCGTTCCTGGCGAACATCTAACATGTTCTTTTCCCGACGGCCGGGGTCTCTTCCGGCCGTCGGGATTTTTTCCTGAAACCGGGCTCGGGCTGAATACACTCCGGGCATTCCCCTGATGATTCCGGGAAAGCTGCAGAGACGCCTGGCCTGGGCGCGGGTGCGCGGCGCTGAGCCGGTCGCAGTCGCGCCGGGCCGCTCGCCTCTTGCTCGATTCTGCCTCTGATTCGGGCCGATGCAGGCGGGCAATGGATCGATTGCGACCCTATTTCCACTACCGCTGCAGTTTTCCCCACCCCCTCCTGCCGGGAAACCATCTTCTTCCGTCTTCGTTCAAGGAACCGCTCACACCGAAGGTGCACTTCGCAGAAAAAATCGGGTTCACAAAAATCCCCCAGGGCTTTTGGCGATCTGCTCAACTGTGCTATACTGAGAAAAAGTTCAACTGGCGGGTGCCTGTGGGCGAGAGGAAGAGCAGTTTCCGGAATCTGTCTGTTTTCCGTCCCGGATTGACAGGAATGAGATTCGCAGAGGAGGATGGTGCAATGACGATATCCATGATTCTGGTCCCGACCGATTACTCGAACTGCTCCGGCGAGGCGATCCGCTGGGCGGTATCTCTGGCCAAACCTTTGAGTGCGGGTCTCTTGCTGCTGCATGTTGTCAGCCGCGACGTCGCTGAAGAACAGCTGTCGATACCCGGCATGTCATGGGATCTGCTCGAGGCACGCGAAGAAAGGGCCTTGCGGGAGTTATACCGGCTTTGGGTGACGGAGGAGGAGGGGGCTTCCCTCCTTCGCGGAACACTTGTAGCGATAGGCGATCCGGCCGACAAGATCGTGACGGCCGCCTTGGAAAAGCAAGCGGACCTGATCGTCATCCCGAGCTATGGCCACAAAGATCCCTCCACCCGCAGTGTCAGTGAACGGGTGGTCCGCACCGCGGCCTGCCCGGTTCTTACCATCCAGGCGGCATGCTGCGAAGGGAGCAGTCTCTGATCGTCGCGGCTGTGCCGAATATCCGCCACAGGAGGGTCCTCTGGCCGTCAGCGATACGCCGGCAGGGGCGAGTGCAGCATATGGCGGTGAGGGATGCCGTCTTCATCGTAGATATCTGAGTTCGCATAAAAATTCAAACTGTAGCAAAGCCATCGGTGTCGGCCTGAAGATTGACAACGCCACCCAACTGGTCCGCACCTACCGGGAAAAATACGAGCGTTCGGTCTTTTTGACCGACATGAACGGGCTGGTTCAGGTGCACCAGGACCTGACCTACATCGAGAAGAAAAATATCCGCGAGATTCATTCAAGAAGGTCAATGTCAGCATCGGTCCCCAGGCCAGTAATTTCCTTCCGGGAGAACGGCGAAGTCCTGCCGAGAGAGAAGGCGACCCCCAGAAGCCCCATGAGACTGAAGAGCAGCATGGCGGTCTGCATCGCTGCCATAAAGGCGGCGCCGGTCTCCGGGGCAACGGGTCGATCGCCGAGGAAGTGGCCGAGCAGCAGGGTGATGACGGTCATGCAGGTGAGCATGCCGGTGGTGCGCATCGTGGCGATGAGGCTTGAGGCCATGCCGTAATCGCGGGGGCTGATGCTGGCCATGATGGCCGTGGTGTTTGGGGTGGAGAAGAAGCCGAAGCCCAGGCCCATGAGGATCAGCACCGAATAGATCATCGCAAGGGATGAAGTGGCCGTGAGCAGGGCCGAGACCAGGAGGCCGAGGGTGCAGAGGGCCATGCCGGCGGTGGCGATGGGGGCGGGACGGTGCCGGTCGGCCAGCCTGCCGGCATAGGGAGCGCAGAAGGCCTGGATGAGGGGTTGGATGATGAGGATGAAACCGGTGGTCTTCGGTGGCATGCCCTTGATGATCTGGAGATAGAGGCTGAAAAAGAACATGATGCCGAAGGAAGCGGCATAGTTGAGCCAGGTCGCGAGATTGCTGTAGAAAAATACCCTGTTTGCCAGGATTCTCTGCAGGGGCAGAAGCGGAGAGGCGGTCTTGGCCTCGAACAGCAGAAAAACCGCCATGCCGGCCAGGCCGCCACCGGCCAGCCAGCCGGCTGCCTGGTACTCCCGGATTTTGACGGTGCCGACAATCAGGGCGGAAAGGGCGGTCATATAGAGAAGGCTGCCGATCCAGTCAAACCGTTCGCCCCGTGCCCCGGCCCACTCGCCTTTCAGCCGCAGCAGGGCAAAGACCAGGGCCGCCAGTTCCACGGGGATGGCAGAGTAGAAGATCCAGCGCCAGCCCAGATAGCTGATCATCAGGCCGGCCAGGGTCGGACCGGCCGAGATGCCGAGATAGACAGCGCTTACCACTATCCCCATGGCCCGTCCCCGCTGTTCCTGCGGGAATATCGAGGTTATGATGGCAAAGCTCGTGGAGGTGATCATCGAGGCGCCGATCCCCTGGAAAAAACGGAAAAGAATCAGGGTCTCAATGGTCGGGGCGAGGGCCAGGGCCAGGGTTGCCAGGGTCATCAGGATGATGCCGGCAAGATAGATCTTCTTCCGGCCATGGATGTCGGCAAAACGGCCGACCGGCAGGAGAAAGAGGGCGACACCGAGGATATAGACCATTTCGACCAGCCCCAGCTGCACCGCCCCGGCTGCGAATTCACGGCCGATCGCCGGCAGGGCGACGCCGATCGCCGAAAACATGAAGGGAGTCAGAAACTGCACGGCGGCGATGACCCAGAGAGTGGCGGAGGCGGAGTTCTGTTTTTCTTTCATATCGAGGGAATACGGCAGTGCTGCTGCCTGCGGGCAGGTGATGCAAGGGGCATGGGCATGGCAGCTTGCGAGGATATGCAGGACAGATAGACCCGGAACGAGGCCATGTCAATGGAAAAGCATCCGGCAACGACTGCGGGCGATGGACCTGGGATGTGTCGGATAATTATTTCTCTATGACTGGAAATCAATTATACAGTAGAGTGGCACGCAAAAAGCGTTGCATAGTTTCACATATTACGGAGCACTTTCATTTTCTCACCCACCCATGACATCGACTCTTCTCCTCTCTCTGCTCAGTAGTCTCTTGACGGCCGCTCAGGTCCTGTTCATCCTCTTCAGCGGAGACGGCCTGTGTTTCTCCGAAGGCTGCAGGATCGTCGACAGCCTGACGACTGTCCCGCCGCTTGTCTTCAACCTCATGGGCCTGCTTTTTTTTCAGACGGTTTTCTGGGGAGTTTGGCTTGACCGCCGCAAGGGAACGGGGCGATTCATGCCGGCGGTCAAGCTCCTGCTGCTTGCCGGCATGGCCAGCGAGGGGGTGCTGATCGCCTTCCAGTATTATATCACCGAGACCTTCTGCTCCTATTGCCTGGTGGTCTTTGCCTGTATCATCCTGTTGAATGTCACGCTCGGTTACAGGCAGATCGCCTCAGGCCTTTTGATCTTCGCTGCGGTCCTTATGGCCTTCTCCAGCCTGCAGTTCTCCAACCCTCCCGGTCAAGGCGAGGAGGCTGCGCTTGAGAAGGGAACCTACGGGCTGCGGCCTGCCTCAGGGACGGGGCCGCAGCTCTATCTCTTTTTTTCCTCGTCCTGTCTGCACTGTGAAAATATCATCGAGACTCTGAAGGGACGAAACACCTGCACCATCAGTTTCCAGCCGGTCGGCGAGATCAGGGGCCTGGATTTTCCGGGCGTGCAGCTGGCCCCGGTCTCCTCCTTTGCGGTGAACCGTAATTTCCTCAAGAGTCTTGGCCTTGAGGAGGTCCCGGTCCTGCTGGCCAAAGATGCGGGCGGTATCCAGATCCTCAAGGGAGAAGGACCGATTCGTGCCTACCTTGACCGGAACTGCCCGGTAGACCGGGCAGCGGACAGTGCCGATTCCGGTTCATCACCGGTCGGGGGTGGTTTTTTGCCGACTGGAGAGGAAGACGGTTCCTGTTCCGCCTTCGAGATTTGCGAAGAACCCTCTTCGCCAAAAGACGGCAAGTGAACCTCATTGCCTTCTCAACCGATAAAGCCATTATAAAATAACTTCCTGCGTTCAGCAGCACGCTTCCCATTCAATGACATATTATCTCGGCATGCCGGCCATGGCGGTCTTCGCCGTCACCGGGGTGGTCGCCGGCGGCAAAAGGGACATGGATATCTTCACCATTGTCATCCTCGGTGTTGTCACGGCCATCGGCGGCGGTACCCTGCGAGACATCATCCTTGATGTCAATCCGATCTATTGGATCGCCGATTTGACCTATCTCTGGGTCGCGACCGGCGCCTCCATCGCCGCCTTTTTCCTGGCACCTCAGGTCAACAGGGCCTTTAGACTGCTGGAATATTCCGATGGCCTCGGGGTGGCGATGTTCTCGGTGCTGGCGACGGAAAAAACATTGTTACTGGGTTTCTCCGGGCCGGTGGCAGTCCTGATGGGAATGATCACCGGGATCTCCGGCGGCATGCTCCGGGATATCATGACAGCTCGGATGCCGCTGCTTTTTGGCCGGGAACTCTATGCCACGCCGGTGATCCTCGGATGTACGTTTTTCGCCCTGTTCAACGGCTGGTCAGGTTCCAATGAATTGTTGCAAATAACCGCTATAACTATAATTTTCATTTTCAGAGCAGCCGCTATCCGCTGGGGACTGTACTATCCCGGCTGGCTGACTTATCCGGGAAACAGCTGAAAAATTCCTGCTTGTATTCTTAGGGACTATTTGTTAAAGACAATAAGGAAGCGTCAGGAAAATGCTGCGGAAGCAGGATGCTTTCTCGACGCTTTTCTTTGCTTCGGTGCAGAGGGCATGCCTGCGTTTGTCCGGCAAGCGGGCTGTCAGCGCAATCTTGTTATCCTTCATCAACATACGAGTCGGACGGTCTCAGACGGCTGCCAGTGAGGCCGGATGGGCCACTAATCTGTGAGAATAAACATGACACTGACAATTACCGATCAGACTATCGCTTTGAAATCTTTTGAGAAGTTGAAAGAACTCAGCGGTGAGAACGTGAAACTCTGCATGCAGTGCGCGACCTGCACCGGTATGTGCCCGATGTCGGCGGAGATGGACCATTCGCCCCGTAAGGTCATGCACCTGGCGCAATTCGGCCTGCTCGACAGGCTCAGTGAGAGCAATACCTACTGGAAGTGTGCTTCCTGCCACGCCTGTACGGTGAAATGCCCGCGAGGCATCGACATCGCCAAGGTGATGGAGGCCCTCAGACAACAAGTGCTGCGCAGGAACAAGAACTATATCGAACCTTCGGCGCTTCCGGCGGAGAGGATCGGTGAACTTCCTCAGATCGCCCTGGTTGCTGCATTCAGAAAACTGACGAGTTAAGGAGAACAATGAAAATCAGCTACTATCCCGGCTGTACCCTGAAAACCAAGGCCGCAAATCTTGAAGCGGCTGCGGTGGCCTCGCTGGCAGCCCTTGGTATCGACGTCGAAGAAATCGACAGATGGAATTGTTGCGGCGCGGTCTTTTCGCTGACGGCCGATGATCTCATTCATCAGGTCGGACCGGTGCGTAATCTGATCCGGGCCAGGGACCAGGGTGCGGACAAGCTGGTGACCCTCTGCTCCATGTGCTACAACACTCTGGCGCGGGCCAACCGGATCATGCGGAACGACCCGGTGAAGTGTGATACGATCAATCGCTTCATGGATGACGAGACCGATTATGCCGGCGAGGTCGAGGTCGTCCACCTGCTGACCTTTCTTGACCGGGAGATCGGCTGGGATCGGATCAGGGAAAAGGTCAAGGTCCCGCTTGCCGGTCTGCGGGTCGCCCCGTATTACGGCTGTACCCTGCAGCGACCCGCCGAGGTCGGCATCGAGCCCTTCGGCAGCTTCACCTTGATGACCAGCTTGTTGGAGGCCCTTGGGGCCACCGTAGCGCCCTTCAATGCTGCCGACAAGTGCTGCGGATCCTATCAGGTCCTCAACGGCCAGGACGGGGCCCAGGGCACTGCCGCCACCATCCTGAAAAGCGCCGCGGCGGCCGGGGCCGAGGCCCTGGCCACCAGCTGCCCGCTTTGTGAATACAACCTCGGCAAACAGCAGGGGAAACTGCTGGCCGGGGGACAGATCGATACGGCGGTGCCGACCTACTATTTCACCCAGCTGCTGGCGGTGGCCCTGGGCGTGGCGCCCGAATCCTGCCTTTTTTCCCTGAATGACGAAGCATCCCTGGAATTATTGAAGAATAGGAACTGCCTGGTCGCCGCCTGAGCGGATCAGAACGGCAGATAAATGAGAGTAACTGGAGAACAAGCCATGTGTGACGCAGAAAACAAGACTACGCAGAAGAGCCCCAGGGTGGCGACAGGCGATCGGGCCATCCTGCCGGAAGGCGCGAAGACCATCCCGGTCTATATCATGGGCAAACGCTACGAGGTGCCGGAGACCCTGACCATCATGAAGGCCATGGAATTCGCCGGCTTCAAGTTCCTGCGCGGCGCCGGCTGCCGCGGCGGTATCTGCGGGGCCTGCCCGACCGTCTACCGGATGGCCGGTGACTACAAACTGCACTTCGGTCTGGCCTGCCAGACGGTGGTCGAGGCCGATATGTACCTGGCCCAGATCCCCTTCTTCCCGGCGAATCGCGCCGGGTACAAGATCGAGGAGATCGGCGGCGCCGCCGAGGCCATCCACGCCCTATACCCCGAACTGTTCCGCTGCGTGGCCTGCAACCTCTGCACCAAGGCCTGCCCGATGGATGTCGATGTCCTCGGCTATATCTCCGCCCTCAAGCAGGGCAACATCAAGAAGGCCGCGGAACTTTCCTTCGACTGCATCCAGTGCGGGCTCTGCGCCAGCCGCTGCATGGGTGAGATTCCCCAGTACCATATCGCCCAGCTGGCCCGTCGGGTCTATGGCCGTTATATCCAGCCCCGGGCAGAACACCTGCAGACCCGGGTCAAAGAGATCGAGTCCGGTAAGTACGATGCCATGCTCCAGGAGCTGTCTGCCATGGGCAGGGAAGAACTTGAGAAATGCTATGTCGAGCGGGAACGCGAACCGGATCTGTCCACTCCCGGCGCCTGGCGGCCCAAAGAGACCCAGTATCTCTAATCATCAATTATAATCGTTTGGGATCAAGGAGAACGATAATGGCATATACCCCTGAATTACAAGAGCTGATCAAAAGAGTCGAGGCGACCCGTCCCGCACGACTCGCCATGGCCCGCCGCGGTGAGAATTATCCTGCCCTGAGCATGGCCGAGCGCGAGCAGGTCCTCAGCAAGTTCCACCCGGATTACCAGGCCGACGCCAAGCGGACGGTCAAGGTCGGTCCCAACAAGGGCGATACCTTTCAGGAAGGAGTTGCCCGTCTGCTGGAATCCCGCTCGGTGATCCGTCCCGACAAGGTGAATCTCGGCAAGGTCGATTTCGATACCGATGTCCTGGTCCTCGGCGGCGGCGGGGCGGGTACCTCGGCCGCCATCATGGCGGCCCAAGGCGGCTGCAAGGTCATCATCGCCACCAAGTTGCGGCACGGCGATTCCAATACCGTCATGGCCGAGGGCGGCATCCAGGGGGCGACCCAGGAGGGCGATTCACCCTACTACCACTATCTCGATACCATCGGCGGCGGTCACTTCACCAATCAGCGCGATCTGGTGGAGGCCCTGGCCAATGATGCGCCGCTGTCGATTGCCTGGCTGGAGAGCCTGGGCATGATGTTCAACAAGAATCCTGACGGGCGCATGAACTCCCGTCATTTCGGCGGCTCCAGCCGCAAGCGGATGCAGTCCGCCGGCGATATGACCGGGGCCGAGATTATGCGGGTGGTGCGTGACGAGGTGCGAAACCGTGCCGATATGATTACCACCCTCGAATTCAGTCCGGCGGTCGAACTGCTTCTCGACGAGGACGGCAAGTGCGCCGGGGCCATCCTGATGAATATGGAGACCCGTGAATTCTCCATCGTCCGGGCGAAGGCAGTAGTGATTGCCACCGGCGGTTTCGGCCGCCTGCATATCAAAGGTTTCGCCACCACCAACCATTACGGCGCGACCATGGACGGTGTGGTCATGGCCTACCGGGCCGGGGTCGGCAACAAGTGCCTGCACTCTACCCAGTACCATCCCACCGGTGTCGCCTATCCCGAGCAGAATGTCGGCTTGCTGATCACCGAGAAAGTCCGCGGGCTCGGCGCCCACGTCCTCAATATCGAAGGCGAGCAGTTCTGTTTCCCGCTCGAACCGCGCGATGTCGAGTCGGCTGAATTGATCCGCGAGGCCATGGAAATCGGCAAGGGCATTATCACCCCGACCGGCCGGGTCGGCCTCTGGCTCGACTCACCGATGATCGAGGAACTGCACGGGCCGGGCACGGTCCAGAAAGAACTGCCGGCCAAGTTCATCCAGTTCGAGCGGCACGGCATCGACATCAGCAAGCAACCGATGCTCGTCTACCCGACCCTGCACTACCAGAACGGCGGGATTAACGTCAACGGCAATTCCGAGACCATCATCCCCGGCCTCTACGCGGCCGGCGAGGCGATCGGCGGTGTCCATGGCGAGAACCGCCTGATGGGCAACAGCCTGCAGGATATCATCACCTTCGGCCGCCGGGCCGGCAGCAATGCCGCCAAGTACATCCAGGGCGGCGTCACCCTCAAGGGGCTGAGACTCGACCATGTGGTGAAATTTGAAAAGGAACTGGCCGAGGCCGGTATTGCAGATCCGGCGGTAGCGCCGATCCTGCTGCCCGACTATGCCACGGAAGAGGTCACGGAACGGCGCTGGGTCGATGCCCTGACCGCCGGCGCTCCAGGCTGCTGAGCAGTTTTTCCTCCTGCCTTATTCGTCAACAAAGCCGCCCTGCCGAAAAGGTGGGGCGGCTTTGTGCGTCGCGGCTGCACGGAACATTTTAAGGACCATACCCTGACAAAATCTGACCTTGTCCTGGAAAATCAATTGCCGATCCCGGTTGCGTACACTATAACAGTGCATCACTGCACGAAGGTGAAGAAAACAACTAATTACGTTAAAACAGGTAGTTATACGTTATTCTGTTCTCTGAAGGGAGGTATGTGATGAAAAAATGGTTACAGAAGCTGGCCCCCTCGCATTTGCTGTTTGCCCTTATCCTCCTCTTTGCGGCAGGTCCGGCGCAGGCCGCGGAGTTGAAAATCGGCGTCATTCTAGCTGAGACCGGACCGGCGGCGCTGCTCGGCGGACCGGGTATCAGGTCGCTCAAGATGCTGGTGGAGAACTTGAATGCCGCCGGTGGCATCAAGGGCAGCCGGGTCGAACTGGTTTTCCGTGACAGCGGCGGCAGTCCCGAGAAGGCGATCTCTTTTGCCAAACAGCTTATCGAAGAAGAGAAGGTCTTCGCCATCATCGGTCCTTCCACCAGCGGAGAAACCCTGAAGATCAAGGAATTGTGTGAAACCGCCCGGACGATTCTCATCTCCTGCGCCTCGGCGGAACTGATCGTCAACCCGGTGGCCCGCTATGTCTTCAAGACAGCCCCGAACGACAGCCTGGCCGCCAGGCAGATATTCACCACGATGCAGGCCAAAGGCATACGCAAGATTGCAGTGCTGGCCGGTAACGACGGCTTCGGCAACGCCGGCAAGGCCCAGTTGACCAAACTGGCGCCGGAATACGGCATCGAGATCCTCGCCACCGAGGTCTATGACAAGGACGCCAAGGATCTCAGCGCCGTGGTGGCGAAAATCAAGGCCATCGACGGTCTGCAGGCCGTCGTCAACTGGTCCATCGTCCCGGCCCAATCGATCATCGCCAAGAATATCAGGCAGTCCGGCTGGGATATCCCGCTTTACCAGAGCCACGGTTTCGCCAACATCAAATATGTCGAGGTGGCCGGTGCCGCAGCCGAAGGCATTATCTTCCCCGCCAGTCGGCTGATTGTTGCGGAGAGCCTTGCCGACGGTCCCGAAAAGGATTTTCTGCTCACCTATAAGAAAGGGTATGAAGACCTTTACAATGAGGAAATCAGCACATTCGGCGGACATGCCTATGATGCCATGATGATTCTCGCGAAAGCCATTGAGCAGGCCGGATTCGATAAGGAAAAGGTCCGCGATGCCATCGAGAAACTGACGGGCTACTTCGGTACGGCCGGGGAATTCAATTTTTCCGCGGACGACCACAGCGGCCTGCAGCAGAACGCCTTTACGATGATCACCGTCAAGGACGGCCGCTTCGTCCCTTACCAGAGCCTGTGATGACCTGGCTGTGATCCACGCCTGAAACACCCGGGGAAACCCCTCCTGCTGACCGGCGGTTCTCCCGGCAAAGGCCCTGCCAAAAATCCATTGCACTCAGACAAGCTGTCGACTACTTTGTGGCAGCCCGAGCAGGAACAGGACCGGTTTCCCAAGGGGAGCCGGTCGCCTGCCCACTATGAATCAATCATCCTGACACTGCAAGGATGTTAACCGGCACTCTCGCCTGAGACAACAATGGAATTCAACCCCATCGATATCTTCCTCCACCTCGATATCTACCTGGCCCAGCTTGTCGACAGTTACGGCACCTGGGTCTATGCGATCCTTTTTGCGGTGATCTTCTGCGAGACCGGCCTGGTGGTGACGCCCTTTCTGCCAGGGGATTCCCTGCTCTTCGTGGCGGGCACGATCGCCGCGACCGGCGGCATGGACCCCTGGATCCTCGCCGGCAGCCTGATGACGGCCGCCATCCTCGGCGATTCCTGCAACTATTTCATCGGCCGCTTTATCGGCGAAAAGCTCTTCGCCAACCCGGATTCCAGGATCTTCCGTCGCGATTACCTGGAGAAGACCCACGCCTTCTACGACCGGCATGGCGGCAAGACGGTGACGTTGGCCCGCTTTGTGCCGATCATCCGGACCTTCGCCCCCTTCGTCGCCGGGGTCGGCGAGATGCCCTACCTGCGCTTCCTTCTCTTTAGTGTATTCGGGACTATACTCTGGGTCGGCGGCTTGACCACCCTCGGCTATCTCTTCGGCAATGTCGAGTTCATCAAGAAAAACCTGTCGATGGTGCTGATCGGTATCGTTGCCCTCTCCTTCATGCCGGCCGTCGTCGAGTACCTGCGCAACCGCTTCGGCGGCAGGCAGGCCGCCTGAGGCGGAGACGGTGATTCTCCGGTAAGAGGGTGAGACAAGATGCGGCGCCCCTTCGTCATCGCGGCAATCCCGGAGTCGTTTCTTTGATCCGCTGACGCTGCGAGTTCGGCCGGGGCGGCCCCATCATTACGCCGGTGGTTGTTCAGAAATATCTCCACCCGGAATTCAGACAACCTGATGGAGTTGATCACCCCGCTGTGGCGGGGTGATGCACCCGAATCATCCATCCTCATTTCTTTCCTCTCCGAAATACCGTCACACCCCCTGGTAGTTCCCCGAATCTCAGCCTTTTCGCTTGCAGACATCACATTGGATGTTATGTTCAAGTGATTGTATTTCAAATACATCAACTGCGCTCAATGGACGATCGCCCAGAGCGAATATGATGCTGCAACGGTCAACCGCCGGGAGAACAGCAAATCCATGCCGGCCAAGCTGGCATGCAAACAATACATGACCTGTTGTGCGGACCGGACTCGCAGTTGTGAGCCAAGATAAAGGACAAATAGCCACATGCCCCCCACCAACTTTCAGCAACTCGCGAATTTTATCTGGTCTGTCGCCGATCTGCTGCGCGGCCCGTATCGTCCGCCGCAGTACGAGCGGGTGATGTTGCCTCTCACGGTTCTTCGCCGCTTCGATTCGGTGCTTGAACCCACCAAGGCCGCCGTGCTCAAAAAACACGCGGAACTTTCGACCAAAGGCCAGCCCAACATCGATGCCATCCTCAACAACCTGGCCAAGGATGAGGACGGCAAACCGCTCGGCTTCCACAATCACAGCCAACTCGACTTCCGCAAGCTCAAGGGCGACCCGGACAACATCGGCCGTCACCTTGCCGATTATATCAACGGTTTCTCCGAGAACATCCGCAAGATCTTCGAACGCTTCGAGTTCGACAAAGAGATCGAAAAACTCGAAGAGGCCAACCGCCTTTATCAGGTGGTTGCCCAGTTCAGTGAAATGGATCTGCATCCCAAGCGGGTGGACAACATTACCATGGGGCTGGTGTTCGAAGACCTGATCCGGCGTTTCAACGAGGCGGCGAATGAGACGGCCGGCGACCACTT
>JANMSX010000138.1:0-36271 GCA_031389785.1 Desulfobulbaceae bacterium
TCGTGCGCGTCAACCACCATGTCCTCTTCGGCCACGTCCCTGGCCAGCCACTGATGCGCGCCGGCCGGGCTCTTAACCAGCTCCCACTCGTATTTGAACAGCACGTTCAGATAGCCCATGTCCCATTTGGTCGGGTTCGGTTTCCAGGCGCCCTCGATGCCGCTGCCGATCGTATCGCCGCCTTTGCCGCTGCCGAAACTGCTCTTCCAGCCGAGTCCCTGCTCCTCGATGCCGGCGGCCTCGGGCTCAGGCCCCACATGGGTCGCAGGGCCGGCGCCGTGGCATTTGCCGAAGGTGTGCCCGCCTGCTACGAGGGCGACGGTCTCTTCGTCATTCATCGCCATACGTGCGAAGGTCTCGCGAACGTCACGGCCGGAGGCGACCGGATCCGGGTTGCCGTTCGGGCCTTCCGGGTTCACGTAGATCAGACCCATCTGCACGGCGGCGAGCGGGTTTTCGAGATCGCGTTCACCGGAGTAACGCTTGTCGTCCAGCCACTTGTTTTCGGCGCCCCAGTAGATGTCTTCCTCCGGCTCCCAGACGTCTTCGCGGCCGCCGCCGAAACCGAAGGTCTTGACTCCCATCGACTCGAGGGCGCAGTTGCCGGCGAGGATCATCAGGTCGGCCCAGGAGATCTTCCTGCCGTATTTCTGCTTGATCGGCCAGAGCAGCCGACGCGCCTTGTCGAGGTTCACGTTGTCCGGCCAGCTGTTGAGAGGCGCCAGGCGTTGGTTGCCGGACCCCCCGCCTCCGCGGCCGTCGCCGGTACGGTAGGTGCCTGCGCTGTGCCACGCCATGCGGATGAAAAGCGGCCCATAATGACCGTAATCAGCCGGCCACCAGTCCTGTGAGTCGGTCATCAGTGCATAGAGGTCCTGCTTCAGTGCATTGAGGTCGAGTTTCTTGAATTCCTCGGCGTAGTTGAACGCCTGGCCCATGGGATTGCTCAGGGGAGAGTTTTGATGAAGCATCCTGAGGTTTACCTGGTTCGGCCACCAGTCCCGGTTCGACGGGCCACTGCTGGCGGTAGGTTTATTCGTTTTGCCCGTTACCGGGCACTTGCTTTCGTCATTCATAGTGCCTCCTTTGAGTGTCGTATTAACGTGTCCACTGCGCTGCTATGAATACAGTGCATCGGTGCCAGAATGGTTGTGATTACCTGGCAATTAAATCCTTCATTAGCTCGTGTCACTACCCGCCGTTTTCTGCTGCGTAGAAATACTTGATGTTTATGGATAATAATTATCCGTAAAAAGGCAAAAAATCATTTTCCCTGGCAGTCGGGACAAAGGCCGAAAAAATCCAGCCTGTGGCTGGTAATCGTAAATCCTGTTTCTTCTATCATTTTAATTTTCAGTTTTTCAAAATCAAGCAATGGCGGATCCAATATCGTCCCGCACTTCGTACAGATCATATGAGGGTGGGGGTAAGGCCTGTTTCCATCATACCTGTTACTCATTTCACTGAATTCTAATTCAAGAATTTCACCAATTTTTTTAAGAAGATTGATCGTTTTATAGACAGTGGATGGACTCATTGTCGGATAGTCTGCAACCAATTGTTCGTAAATACGCTCTGCCGAAGGATGATTCTCGCTACGAGCAAGCACTTTCAAAACCGCATACCGCTGCGGTGTTATACGAAACTCATTTTTTTTGAGCTTCTCGATCATTTGTTCCAATCGTATTTCAGGCGAAAATTCAGTTTTTTTCATATCCGGGAAGACAATAGACATTATTTATTGATAATCATTATCTGTGAATTCATCCCAGATTGTCAAGGCATTTTGTTTAGAAAATGTATCCATCTCTATTACAGCTTCATATTCAGCGATGGCGGTTTGCGGTAGTTGTTAATGAATGTGCAGGCGGCTTCGATCTGGGGCAGGCTGGCAGTAAGTGGCCGGCCTTTCAGGTTCTGGAGAAAGATCTCGTTGTTACGGGGGATTACGGCAATAATCCGTTGCGGGTCAAGGCCTTCGCTCATTGCCTCGCGCACATCGTCGTCGACCTTGTTGAGGATGAAATAGGTCTGGACTCCGGCGCCATCGGCGATCTGCCGGGCGCGGCCGGCCATCTGGATCGATTCGTAATTCGGATCGACGATGCAGATCACCAGGTCGCAGTTCTTGTCGACCTGTCGGCCAAAATGTTCCAATCCTGCTTCGGCGTCGACAAGAACGATTTCGTTGTCCTTCTCCTGCAGGCGTGAGAGCACGGCCTTGGAGATGCCGCCGATCATGCAGGCGCAGCCTTCGCCGAATTCCTTTATCTTGCCGACGACCAGCAACTTGATGCCGTCCGCCTCGGCCAGACATCTTGCCGGCAGGTTGTCAAAGGTTATGACCTGTTTGAAAAAATCATCCTCATGCCGATGGTCCGAGGCCTGCTTAAGCTTCTCCCGCGTACCTGTTCGCCCGCCCATGGCGTCCATCATGATCTCGGGTTGATGCGCGCCTAGGAGCCGATGAAGACAGAGGTTCGATTCATCCGCGTCTACCACCAGCACCTTTTTGCCGGCTCCTGCCAACGCCCTGGCGAGAAGGATGGTAAGGGTGCTCTTGCCGCACCCGCCTTTACCGCAAATCATCAATTTCATCCCAAGTCTCCCACTGCGTATTGATTGAAAATAGTTGCAGTTACCTGCACGGTCTCCTGCCTTCGGTCAGCTGTATTTGACCATGTGACAGGGGATTAATCCAGAATAAACGCGATTCGCCTGCCTCCGATAATCGCAGCATAAAAAAAATTTCTCGCCTCTCCCTCCCGTTTGAATCGCACTATGGAACGATCATTGATCAAATGAAATAGAACTTTGATAAATATCGGTCGGTCTGCGTCGGGAAATTCAAAAACCAAAGGAAGACAGGGGCTCTTTTTCATAGAGGCGGATTGCCAAGTCAGCCTGCCCGATCTGCCACTCCTTATATGCCACGGCGATGTTGGGGGCTTGAAGAAAAAGAGGCAGCTGTTCGGGCCAGGACATTTTGGCCGCCCGTAGTTGAAATGGAAAGGCTGTTGCGCCCGAGAGACCCATAAATTTTTCCTTCCCGGAGCCCCCCAGGTTGTATTGAGGGAGAAACTTGCCGAATCCCGCACTGCGTATGTTTCTGAAATTACATTATGTATCCATATTGATTGGGTCGTCTTTCATGTATTGCCGCTTACGAATAACAGATGATATTTTACAAAAAACTCAAATATTGCGAGTGAATGGCGATACTTTCTCCCACCACAGTCCTCAGTTGCCAACAAAAAAATCCTGTTAGGCCAACGCAGTATAACAGTGGTATAATCCCAAAAAGCCGCGTGGCAAATCCTAACCATTGTCACTTGTCATTTGCCGGATTCTCGACCATGGTTATTGAATGATCTGATATTTCTGGTACATGGGAGTAAGCCAGTCGGGATTTAGCGGGAAAATGCAGTAATCAAAACTCGTGACAGTTTGACAGCAGGGGAGGTGGAGAGGGTCTGCAATCGTTCCTTTCTCCCCGAAAAGCCAACTCGACAAAATAAAAATTTACGATTAAATGAAATTATTTACCACAAAAGGGAATTTTAAAAAATGAATTGGGGCTTCATTGACTATGAAAACATTGGAAATCTTCAAGGGATAAAATTTTCTGATTACCAACGAATATTTATTTTTTGCGGGCCGAAAAATTCTAATATCAAACTTGGCGATACGATAATTGAAGATTTCTTAAAATTAGAAATTATCAAATTAAAAACTAGCGGTTCAAATAATTTAGACTTTCATATTGCATATTATTTAGGGAAGTTTGAGATTACTGCACAAAAATAAGTTTGTTTTCATATAATTTCTAGAGACAACGGATTTGACAGCCTTATCAACCATATTAAAAAAAGTGGTAGAGATTGTAAGAAAGTTATTATAAATCCAACAATTGAAAAACCACAAATTATCAATCTAACTCCATGCGCTGAACTTACAGTCCAAAAATTATCGTTGTTAGATGGAAGAAAACGCCCAAGAAAAGAAAAACAGCTATCAAATTGGATTGAATCTCATTGTAGATCATTGAGCAATGAAATTACACCGAAAATTATAGTTACTGAGTTGGTAAAAAACGGTTTAATTGTAGTAGAAAATCAAATGATTAAATACATATTAAAACGTTAACAAATTGCTTCACTGGAACCGGCAAACTGCGCCGGTCCAGTGAGCTTACCGTTGGGGGCAATAGGAACCGCCATGAACGAGATTGATGTTCTGAAGAAGATTTCGTCGAACCTGACTGAGCGAAAGAACTCCGCAGCTCTCAGTAACTATCGGGTTCTTTGCAGCAACATAGCGTTCTTGAACGACGCGTTCTTAGATGCAATCAGCACGTTGCGACTCATTCATGGAGAGATCGAGTCCTCCCTCAAGAACGATTCCATTCTGACACCACAGTTCAAATCCGGCACGGATTTGAACGCGTTTATCCCAATAGTCAGCCGACTTCAACTGAACAGTTTTTCAGTCTTTGAGAAGCTTGCAGCGCTTACGACACCAGATGACCGAGCGCACATCACAATAGAAAACGTGTCGGCGCTTTCAAGGGGCTTCGATGACTACAACGGTCTCGTTACTGCGACTCGGCAGTACATAGCTGGGTTGATTGGCTCACTGACTTCAGTTCCTCTTACGTGCATGTGTGGAGAGACGAAAACATGGGCTCCGCCACACGCAACAACAGAGCTTTATTGCGATTCTTGCGGCAGTTCTTTTCAACTACTTGAAGTTGGTGGCGATGGCGGATACAAAATCACGAGCAACGGTCCCGTCAAGATTATTGGAGCCAACGTCCCTGACTTTCGCGATCTACCAATGGCTGAACAGATCAAACTACTACAGCAGTGCGAAGAAGCGAAGAAAGCACATGGTCCCCAACCCGGCAGGCAACCGGACGCTGCGCGATAGAGCCGCGCAGCGCAGGTTACACTTCTACGTTGTGTGATAAATAAATGATTAAGAATCAGATAAAAAATTGGCTTGAGTATATTCAATCTTCAGGAATTCCATTAAGGGAAATTGATGATAAAGGAAACCCTTGTTCAATTGGTTCCTTTTATCTTTCGAGGACTGCCAACGATGCCGATTATTTTCATATCCGATGCGCCTCCTTTTTTTAACCTCGAGCCGAACGATTTCCGTACTTCATATCAAACATCGTATCAGCAACCAATGAAAGGATCACGCGATTTCCACCGGCGCGCCACCTCGATGAACCGGACACTCGGAATCATGGACAATTGCTGATGATGTACATATTGCTGCAATGTCCATAACGGCACTTGAAAGATAATATACGATTTATTCATTAGTCAGGTGGCATTCCGGAGCCTATAATAAACGGTTTCTCTGGATTTTTCTGAAATGAGTGGCAAATTATGTCCGTCTGAATGATTTAACGACGAAGATGCATACGGTATTGTGGAGTACTGATTCTGCCGTCTTGCTGCATATCTCTCTTTTTTCAGGAGAATTCGGAGCCTCGCACAGGTTGGGAGCGGCTGGTTTAAATCTCCCTGGGCGAGTGGGCGGCATTCCTGTCACGACCGGAAACAGGCAATCGCGCGGTAGCGAATTCCTGTTGTTTTTCGAAATTTCAGATCTATTTTTCTAATAGTTACGTCAAAAGGTTGCTTTTCAACCAGAGTGGGGAAGACTGCAGACCTTGCCGGGAAAAATGGATATGGTGGTGTCCGGATCTTTGTCTGAAAGATGGAGTCAGGAGCACCCCCCAACGCATCTCTGATGCTCAACGTTTCAAGGAGGAGTAGTACATTATGTCGAATGAATACAAGACGATTTTGTTTACGTCAAATCTTTCCACGGCCAGTCGTGTCGCTTTCAAGCATGCGCTTATGCTGGCGAATCAGTTTGGGGCAAAACTCATTTTGCTCCATGTCATGGAGAGAACTCCCAGCAATTATGAAAGCTATATGATCGGTCTCTTTGGTCAAGACAAATTGCAGCAGATATTGAAAGACAACAAGGAAGAAGCCAAGCATGCCCTTGTTGGCAAGGTGTCACCCAAGCAGATGGCGAGGACCGCCTTGAATGAATTCTGCAAGGAAAACGAACAAGAGGGAGAAAAATACGTCACTCCTCCGAGTAAAGTAATCGTTAAGGAAGGTGACGTCGTCGAGGTCATTCTCGAGCAGGCGGCGGAAAATAAATGTGATCTGATCATCCTGGGTGCAAGCGAGGGGTTGTTGTCCAGTTCCTCGGTCGGTGGCAATATAAAATCAGTACTGAAGAAGTCGAAGGTTCCGGTGTTGGTAGTGCCGGCCATTCTCGGTTAGAAGGCAGGCCGAGATCTCGCTACCCTCTCCTCCGGCGGTGCCGGCAGGGGGGCGTTGGTGGTGGAAACGACCGACTCTCGATTTCTCCAGATTGCCCGCTCTCAGCTCTTCTCAAAGATTTTGTATCGATTCCGTCCTGTTTGTTTGGCTTGATACATGGCTATATCGGCATTTTTCAGCAGGGTAGCCTCATCTGTCCCATCATCGGGATAAAGGGCGATGCCGATACTTGTTGTGGCAATAAGCTGATGGGTGCCGAGGAGAAAGGGCTCGCGAAAACTGTCTACGATCTTCCGGCCAACCCGGATAACGCTTTCCACTTCCTTCAGGTCAGGCAGGATCAGCGCAAACTCGTCTCCACCGTAACGGGCAACGGTATCACTCTTCCTCAGCGTTGCGCTGAGCCGCTCTGCCGCAGCCTTGAGGAGGAGATCCCCCACATCATGGCCAAGGGTATCGTTCACGTCTTTGAAATGATCGATGTCAAGCAGGATAACTGTAACCCCCCTTTGATTTCTCTGAGCCTGGGCCAAGGCAATATGCAAGCGATCTGAAAAGAGCTTCCGGTTGGGAAGGCTGGTCAGGTAATCATGGTATGCCATCTGGTGGATCTTTTCCTGGGCCTGCTTGTGCTCGGTAATATCCATGCCCATACCAGTATGGCGAACGATATTGCCCTGATCGTCCCTTACCGGAAACGACTTGGACCAGACCCAGCGTATACCGCCATCTGGCCTGACAATACGGTATTCAAGATCAAATGATCCTCCCTCCAGGTAGGCGTTAAATCTTTCAATCACCATCGGTTTGTCTTCATCGGCCACAGAATCTATGAAAGAGTCAGGGTTATCATACAGGCTCTGCCGTGTTCTGCCCCAGATGCGTTCATACGCGGGGCTGACGTACAGGACATTCAGGTTGTCCGCGGAACGCAGCCAGAAGACTTCACTCATATTATCAACAACCTGGCGAAATCTTTCTTCGCTCTCCCGCAGCACCTCCTCCGCCCGCTTGCGCTCCGTGATGTCGTCGATAATCCCGATTCCACCAATAATTTCTCCTTTTTCAAAGATAATCGGCGCAAACAAGGCATGAATGGGCGTCACTTTGTGCGATGTAAAGGAACGGTAATCATCATCGTAATAGCCCGACTTGCCATCGAGGGCCTGCTTGACGGCCCCAACGATCTTCTTGTCCGGCAAATCAAGCATTTTCAAGCCGATGAGCGCCTCCCGTGATGATCCGATGATTTCGACTAACTTGTCGTTGCATGAGGTCATGACTCCTTCTTTGTTAATGTGCAGCAGGCCCAGAGGGGCGTTATCGAATATCGAACGGTATTTTTCCTCGCTCTCCCGCAAGGCCTTCTCCGCCCGTTTCCGCGCGGTGATGTCGCTGAAGGTCACTACCGCGCCCATGAGCCTGCCGTCCTTGGTGATCGGCATGCTGGCATACTCCACCGGGAAACTGCTGCCGTCCTTGCGCCAGAGTATCTCGTCCGCGACATGTGTATTGGTGGCCTGGGCACAGGAGTTGTACATCGGGCAGTCTTCCACTGAATATCTGGAGCCGTCTTTATGGGAATGATGGATGAGGTTGTGTACGTCCCGGCCTATCATCTCCTCCTCCGAAAAGCCAAGCATGCTCAGGGCTGCAGGATTTACAAAGGTCAACTGTCCCGCGGTATCGATTCCGAATATGCCTTCTCCGGCTGCATTAAGCAGCAGACGCCTGTGCTCCTCATTTTGCCGCATGGTCTCATGGGATTGGTCAATGGCATAGACGGTGCCCAGGAAGACGATTATTAAGAAACCTATGGAAATCGTCGCCAGGATGCCGGCCAGTTTGTATACCCTGATGCGGTCCGTCGGGGTCAGAAGCACAATCGACCATCCGTCGCGGCCGATCTTCGCCCTGGAGACGAAATAACCGTTTTCATTCAAGGCTACTTCCGTACCATCGGCAATTTCCTTTTCCATAACGGCTTCAAAGGGTTTATCGCCGAATTGCCTGGAAGCGATCAATTTCCCCCGCGTGGCTTCGTCCAGCGGCCAGAGACTCTTGAGGACCATTGACGGTGTGCTGGACAGGAAAATAATGCCCTCCGGGCTGATGAGAAAGCAAAATGGGTACTTGCTGATAAAAGTCTCCATCTCGTCAAGATTCCTTTTCATCGTGACCACGCCCACCACAGCACCTGAACGGTCCTGAACCGGATGGCTTGCATAGTACCCCCTCTTTCCGGAGGTAATGCCCATGGCAAAATAATGACCAGCCCGGCCTTTGGCCGCTTCCTGAAAATAAGGACGGAAGCGATAGGATTCCCCTAGGAAGCTGTCCGGGTCGTGCCGGTTGGAGGCTGCCACGGTCAGGCCATCGGCATCCATAAGGTAGGACACGGAAATTTTTAAAGATGAGTTATACCTGTCCAATGCGCTGTTGGCATGTTCAAGCTCCTGGGCCCCTTTCGACGGCAGAGCGGAGGCAATCAAGGGAGAACCGGCCAGGGATTCAGCGGCTCCTCCCAGGTTATCTAATGTCGAGGATATATGGGTGGACAGGGTGAGAATGGAGGCCTGGCTTTCCCCGATGATTTCCTGCCGGGCTTTATCGCCGAGATAGTCCGTGGCGAACCAGCCGGCTGCCACGACAATCAGCAGAAGAATGAGTGATAATGAATATATATAGCGTCTCTTGTCCATGCCTGACATTCCTCGGACCGGCAGTATATTCCCATGGCCGCAGACAAACGTCTGGAGGCTCCCGGGGATTTAGACATAATGGCTGTTACGAAATAACCGTTACATTTTTCACCATTTCGTTACGGCCCCTTATGCCGGAAAGGTATTTCTGCGTAACGGTTATTGTTTGACGACGGCTTACCTGAAAATATTTCTTAAAATACTTTTTCTGGTTGTTGGAAGCAACCTTCTTCGCAGGGATTGCATGCCCGATAATCGCTGCGGCCTCCGACGAAATATTATCTGCAGTCTTTTATCCGCATATCCTTCGCAGGTTGAATGCAGGTTGCAGGGTAAGGTGCATGTTGCTGGTCGTAAGAAGTCGATAGACCCGCCCGAACGCACGGGCCAGGGCCTGCCGGTCAGGAGGCTTGCGCTATGGATGACCTAACTGCTGATGATCTTTGGCTTATACCGTTCAACCATGAGAATTTCCAGGTTGGTCAGCAGCCGCTCTTTCTGTTCGGTAAGCGGTGCCGGCAGGCATTGATTGAGATGGGGTAGCGGGCTTCTTGGGCACGCCCCAGCAACCATGATTTTCTTTCCGTGAGCTTTATGGCATATTCCCTGGTTCTGTTTTGCCGGATACAAAACAATACGGAAGAAAAAGCCATTAAGTTCAATTGCCTAAATGCGTTTAACCGATTTTTTGCGGTCGGCGGATTTCTTGCCGTCAGACAACTCTCGTTTCTTTGCAAAAAAGCTCGAGATTATTTTTCTTTAAAGGTTGTAACGGTATTCTCCAGCGTGGACTGTAATTCGGTCCAGACGTTCTCCATCCCGTCCTTGACCATATCCAGTGCGTCATCGTCAGCCTCGGCCAGTTCCTTCATTTTGGCCTTCGCGGCGTTGACCTTGCGCTCGAGATCTTCAACGTGCTTGGCATGTTCCTGTCTTTGGGCCTCATCTTTCAAATGATGTGCCTGGGCCTTGAACTCGACGAATCTGGCCTGCACCAGCTCCAGTTCGTTATTTATCTTCGCCTGAAAGGCATAATTTTCAAGCGTTGACTGTAAATCAGTCCAGGTTTTCTCCATCCCCTCCTTGAGCGGTTCCCATGAGGCATCGTCGACCTCTTCCAGTTCCTGCAACCTGGCCTTGGCTGCGTTGAGCTTTTGTTCGAGATCTTCTACGTTTTTGACATGTTGTTTGATGTGGTTATCGATTTTATAATGCTTTGCCTGGGCCTTGAACTGGACGAACCCGTTTTGCACTGATACCAAATCGGCACGCATCTTTCTCTCGAAGGCATTTTTCTCATTCATAACCTCTCTCCTTTCTGCATCGATTCGTACTCCGGTTGTTTTTCCGGCTTCTGACTGCAGCAGGCGGCAGTCGTGCATCGTTGTTTTCTTGCCCGCTCTTTATCTGGGCAGAAGGGCGCCCAGCCTGCAGGGCGCCACTAACGAGACCGTTCGTTATATGCGTCTGCCTTGAAAAACCCGAACTAGAATCACCACCACCGCGATGACCAGGAGAATATGAATCAGTCCGCCCATGGTATAGGAGGAGACAAGGCCCAGGGCCCAGAGAATAATGAGTATGATTGCAAGTGATTCGAGCATGGTATTTCTCCTTTTTGATTATCTGTCGCATCGTCTGGCCAGCGGCCTGTGAACGCCCCTGGTTCTGGAGTTCCATGGGCGTTTTCCCTTTCATTTAAGCCGGATGTCATTCTTGACTGACGCCACTCCTTTTACACTACGGGCAACATTGACCGCCCTGTCAATGTCGGCGGGTGATTTGACAAAACCGCTCAGCTGTACGACACCCTTGAAGGTCTCAACATTGATCTCCATCACCTTCAGGTTCTCGTCTCCCATAATCGCGGCCTTGACCTTAGCGGTAATCACCGTGTCATCGATAAATTCCCCGGTTCCCGCCTGCTTCGGGGTCGATGCGCAGCCCGCAAATAAAGCAAACACGGCGATCAGTAAAAAAGCGGAAAACATTTTTGATAGTTTCATGATTAATCCTCCAATTCGTAATGAAAACCTTTTCCCCTCGAAACTGGTCGTCCCAGGGGGCCCTGTGAAAACTTGTCAGCGATATCCGTCCATGTTCGTCCTCGGCGTCCAATTCGGCAGCACTGCATCGTGCATGTTGACATGCAGTCGCCCTCCCTATAGTAAAGCAATCGTTGTGCCAGCTTTTCAATACCGGCATTTATCGTCGTATCAGTTTGATATAGTGAATGATATGTTTACAGCAGCGGATGCGGGACTGGGAGCCGGAGCAAAAAAAATGGGTTATATGTGACCGGTGGTCACATATAACCCATCCTGAAGCCTTGATGGTGCGGTCGGGGGCATCAGTTCCTTTGCCGGCGGGGCGGTGTCGCCGCCATGCTATCTTCCGCCGCATTATCTTTTCCCCCTTCTGGGTTTCCTCGATTGCCGGTGGCTGTCGAGGTGGTATGGCGATACCGGATCAAGCACCTCATCGCCGGCCGGCTGCCTCCTGCGTTCTCATCCTGAGGTGAAAATGGCATCAGACTCGCGAATAACTGACGCTGTCCTTTTCGAATTCTGCTATGATTTCATCGCTCAAAGACGGCTCTATCTTCGGTTCAAGGCGCAGGAAGGTCTCCACGGTCACCAGATAGTCCTCACAGCCGGCGAGTTCCTGCTCAAAGGCAAAATGGGCAACCTGCTGGAAAAGATACTGGATGTCGGCAGGGGTGAAGCCCGCTGTCATTTCGACCAGGCGGTCCAGATCGACCTCGCCGGTGTTGAGTCTGGCAAGGTAATGCTCGAGGATGGTTGTCCTCCCCTTGCTGTCCAGGCCGCCAACCGGGATGATGCAGTCGAACCTGCCCGGACGGAGCATTGCGGCGTCCAGGTCGCGGATGTAATTAGTGGCGCAGATCAGCAGGATCTTGTTGTTCTGGCTCTTGAACAGGGGAATCTGTTTAAGAAACTCGTTCGTTATCGACTTGTCGATGCGGTCGGCCTGGTCGCGGCTGCCGGCAATCTCCTCGAACTCGTCGATGAAGAGGACCACTTTGTCGAGATTTCTTGCCTCTTCCATTACCTCCCGCAGTTTGGCGCCTATCTTCTCGACCCCATCCGCCATAAGCATGCTGGGGACGATCTCAATGAACCGCCAGGCCAGGATGCCGGCTATGGCCCTGGCGAAATGCGTCTTGCCGGTTCCGGGAGGGCCGAAGAATACGATGGCCTTGGGAGGGACCACGCCGTGTTTCAGCGAAAGGCCCTCCTCCATCAGGGGCAGGATGATCCTGCGTTGGACCAGTTGTTTCGGCGGTTGGGAATCGGAAATGGTATCCCAGAGCTCCCTGCTGAAAACCTGGGCGCCCAGTTCCTTCAGGATTTTCCCCCGTTGATGTTTCAGGTATTCATCGGGGGCCTGCTCCATGTTCTCCAGGAAATCGATGCAGGACGTCCGTACCCCGACGTCCCTGCCGAGTTTTTCCGAGAGAAGCCACTTGTGCTGCAATATCCTGGACCAGAGGTCAACGGCGATGTCAGGTTCAACCGCCACCCCGCTCAGTTCAAGGATTCTGTTCGTGCACTCTTCCGGTGCTGAGAGTTCCAGCGGATTATCGTTCATATATACCTTTTTGCGGATTTTGATGGCACTGGTCGTGCTGAAATGCGATGTGATGGGTTGCCCTCCTCTCAGTATTCCAAGTCCCGTGCCAGGAATCAGGTTATCGGCGCTGTATCGCTCATCCTTCTGGTATTGATCGATAATGGGTGGAAAGAAAGGAGATGTGGCGGTCATGGGAGCCATGGCTGAAGGGTCATATTTGATCATTGGCCGTATATGACCCTGTCCGCGGCCGGTGGGATGCACGGTGCAGGTGATCCGACGGGCTGCCCAGGAGGAGGAAAATTCATCCTGGAATTTTGAAATACCTTGGTTAACCGGCAGAAATAGATTGGTAAACGGTATCGGCATGGGACTTCTGAAATGGTGGCCGCCTCGCAAATGAGAAATCGAACCCGCTTTTTCATCCTGGCCTGGGTATTGCATGCATTATTTCTTCAAACACAAACATTTCTTGATCTCCGGCCCGCTCCGCAGGCACGACGCCATAACCCCATTTTGCCTGCGGCTCAGCCTGATTGCCGTGAGCGGGGAGATACCTTGAGCGAGGTGGTGCCCATGTCTGAACCAAATGCTGCAAACCAGCTTCAGCCTGGCGACAGCGAATTGCAGAGGCGAATTGCCCTGCTTGAAGAACAGCTCCTGGAAAAAGAGAGGGACTATGCCGCCCTGCAGGATTCCGAGAAGCGTTACCGACGGCTCTTTGAATCGGCCAGGGACGGAATCCTGATCCTCGATGCCGAGACGGGCAGGGTGGTTGACGTCAATCCTTTCCTGCTGCAGCTGCTGGGGTATCCGTACGATCAGATGTACGGGCAATATATCTGGGAACTGGGCGTATTCAGGGATATCGCCGCCTCCAAGGAGGCCTTCAAGGCTCTGCAGGAAAACGAATACATCCGTTACGACGATCTGCCCCTGGAAACCCTGGACGGGCGAGTCATCGCCGTGGAGTTTGTCAGCAATGTCTACCTCGTCGACTATTGCAAGGTGATCCAGTGCAATATCCGTGATATCACGGCCCACAACACGGCCCGCAAGCGGGAGGAGGCCGAACGCAAGCAGTTGCTGGCGGCCATCGAGCAGGCCGGAGAGGCCATTGTCATGACCGATGCATCCGGGGTCATCCAGTTCGTCAACCCGGCCTTCGAGCAGACGACCGGCTACAGCCGGGAGGAGGCTGTCGGCAAGAACCCGCGTATCCTCAAAAGCGGCGAGCAGGACGAGCTCTTTTACCGAGATCTTTGGGCTACCATTTCCGGAGGTAAAATATGGACGGGCCGCATGGTCAACAGGCGCAAGGACGGGACCCTCTACACCGAGGAGTCGACCATCTCGCCGGTTCGCGACGATTCGGGCCGGGTTATCAACTATGTGGCCGTCCAACGCAATATCACCGAGCAGCTCCGATTGGCGGAACAGTACCAGCAGGCCCAGAAGATGGAGGCGGTAGGGCTGCTGGCCGGCGGCGTGGCCCACGATTACAACAATATGCTCAGCGTGATCCTCGGCTACACGGACCTGGCCCTGGCCAAAGTGGATCCGGCCGGGTTGCTGCACGAAGACCTCGAGGAAATTTACAAGGCCGCGATCCGTTCCGCGGACATAACCAGACAGTTGCTCACCTTCGCCCGCAAACAGACCATCAGTCCGGTGGTGCTTGACCTGAATCAGGCGGTGCAGAGCACGCTCAAGATGCTCGGGCGGCTGATCGGCGAGGATATCAAGCTGGCCTGGCATCCCGGGCCCGGCCTGCATCCGATCAGGATGGACCCCGCCCAGATCGATCAGATTCTGGCCAATCTTTGTGTCAACGCCAGGGACGCCATCACCGACGTCGGCAATATCATCATCGAGACGAAAAACGTCGTTATCGATGAAGATTACTGCGGCCGGAATGTCGGCTTTGAACCGGGAGAGTTTATCCTGCTGACCGTCAGTGACGATGGCGGCGGGATGGACAACGAGACCCTCGATCATATTTTCGATCCATTTTTCACGACCAAGAGATTGGGCCAGGGAACCGGCCTGGGGCTGTCGACGGTCTATGGCATCGTCAGGCAGAACAACGGGTTCATCAATGTCTACAGCGAGCCGGGAAACGGCACGACCTTCAAGGTCTACCTGCCGTGGCATTCGGGCCGGACCATCGAAATCCAGCCGAAGGAGGTAGCTCAGATCCCTCTCAGCCGGGGCGAGACGGTGCTGGTGGTGGAGGACGAGCAGGCGCTCCTGAAGATGACCGGCATCATGCTGGAAAAATTAGGGTATAGGGTTCTGGCTGCAGGTACGGTGGCCGAGGCGATCAGGCTGGCCGAAGAATTTGCCAGCGGGATACACCTGTTCATCACCGATGTGGTCATGCCGGAAATGAACGGTCGAGATCTGTCAAGGCGGCTGCAATCCCTGTGTCCCGGCGTGAAAATCCTGTTCATGTCGGGCTATACGGCTACCGTCATTGCGCATCGGGGTGTGCTCGACGAAGGGGTGAATTTCATACAGAAACCATTTTCCATGAAGGACCTGGCCGTCAAGGTTCGCGATGCGATCCTGGAGCCATGATCGGCAAAGAGGCTGCGCTGTTCATGATGGAACAGGCGGCCTCGTTTTTCCAGTGCGGCGTCGGGTTATTGAGGTACGTCCTTCGCCCTGGAAGCCATTTTGTATTCGATGCCCTGATCAGCAGGCGCCGGAAGCTTAACCACCTTGATAAAACCATAGCCCATACCGGCATGGCATTCATTGCATGACGCGATGACGGCAGTGTATTCCTTGCTGAAGGTCGCCATATCCTCAGCGGCGATGGCATTATTGACCGGGGCGAACTGTTCCTTGTAGAATGCGGCCCAGTCCGGGTACTCTTTCGGCTTGGTGACCATGGCGGGATTCATGGCCTTGTCCATGTATTTGGACATATAGGAAGCCAGCGCCCAGTTACCGCCCTCGGCGGCAAAATACATATCCTGAAACCTGTCGCCCACCTCGCGCATCGGTACCGCGAATTTAGGCAGTGCACTCATGATGCCGTCTATCTGCTTCTGCATGTCTTCTTCCGCCGCGCTGGCGCAAAGACCGCTGCCCGCCACGATCAGACCTGTTACGGCGAGTACTTGAACGCATTTTTTCAACATGGTGTTCTCCTGTCTGGTTTGAATTGGGGGAAATGCACATCCTTACCGGGACTGCACCTGGCAGGCCGTGATCAGCCGAGCGTCGTTCTGCCCGACGAAAAACGACAAGCCCGCAGGCGTGATGCCTGCGGGCCGCTGAACTGTCTCTTGGTGCGACCGATTACTTGGTTTCAGTCGTCGTGGTGGTGGTCCGCCTCTTTTCAATCGTCGGCCCATCGGTTGTCGTCATGGTTTTGCGAACGACCACCTTGGTAGCGACCATGCGATCGCCTTCCTGGGTGTAATGCACCGTCACCGGCATGCCGGATTTTACGGTCTCAACTGAGACGGGGACACCGGCGTCATCCACATAGGTTGTGCTCTTCGTGTAGGTGTAGTTCGTTGGGGATGAGCTGGTTTCCGAACGAATCACCAAGGCATCAGGACTCACCTCGCTGATCGTTCCCACTGTTTCGGTTGCAGTCACCGTGTTGACGGTCGTCGATTGCTGGGCATATACCACATACGGCGTAACCAGAAGGGACAAGGCAAATACAAACGGGATTACTTTTTTCATGTGATTCTCCATTGGATAAAATTAAAAACATTCGTTGTAAAACTCTATTTCCTCTTGCCATACTCCAGCCACATTTTCAGGCATGTCGCCGGGCTATGACCCGGTTCTGACCAACTACTCCTGTTCAACCGTGGTGGTGGTAGTGGTCTGTTTCTCGTGGTGCATGGGCGCTTCCGTAGTAGTCGAGGTTTTCTGAATCGTTTCCGTCGTAGTTTCCTGTTCCGGCGACGAGGCACAGGCAACCATCGTCGAGACCAACATCAGTAGTCCTAAATACGGGATTAAAACAATTTTTCTGTTCATGGCGGCTCATCCTTTCCACAAGGTTGTGGGTATTGATTTGAAAGAAGCGATTCCAATAATCGGGACGCCTTCGTTGGCTGTCCTGAAAGACCGTGTCCTGTTCGAGACCGTGTCCTGTTCGCTATCCTTATGCCTCCAATTATTGTGCCAGGTCGCAGTTTTTCGCGGTAATTGCATTCAACCAATTGATTTATATTAAAAATAATCTAAAAATTAGATTTTCGTGCTGCTGTTTACCGGGCCATAAAAAGGGTTGTATATAACCGATGGTGATATCTGACCCTTTCGCCCCTCTCGAGACATCTGGTCCGCAAATGCTCCTCCTGCGCCCGCAGGTAGGCAGAATGCCTTGATTATGATTTTGATTTGGCCGGAATTTGTGATACTCTTTGTGAGGAATGAATGATGGCGGGGTAGCTCTCAACACATGCCCCCCGCACTTGTCTTCCTTTGCTGCAGGAGAACGGGTTGTCGACACAGCCTCCTTCTCATGATGTCGCAGACGCCTCCATACACTCAAGGAACACCATGGCCATCACCAAAAAAGATACCCGGAAGAAGAAAAACCAGGTACCGCCTGCCGCCCCCGCCGCCGTCAAGACCGGCGGCAGAAAGCCGCGGGCCTCTGGAGAGGCAGCCGAGGTGCAGGAACCGGTCGAACAAACCGCCGCCGGTTTTCCGGTTGTCGGCATCGGCGCCTCGGCCGGCGGGCTGGCGGCCTTCGAGGCCTTTTTTTCCGGTATGCCGATCGACGCCGATCCCGATATGGCGTTTATCCTGGTGCAGCATCTCGCCCCGGATCATGAGAGCATCCTCACCGGTCTCATCCAGCGTTACACCCGCATGCAGGTCTTTGAGGTCGAGGACGGCGTGACGGTGCAGCCCAATTGCGCCTATATTATCCCGCCGGGCTGCGACATGGCCTTTTTGAACGGTACGCTGCACCTGCTGGAACCCTCCGCCCCCCGCGGCCAGCGCCTGCCGATCGACTTCTTCTTCCGCTCCCTGGCCCAGGACCAGCATGAGCGGGCCATCTGCATCGTCCTTTCCGGTACCGGCAGCGACGGCACCCTGGGCCTGCGCTCCATCAAAGGCGAAGGCGGCATGGTCATGGCCCAGATCCCCGAATCGGCCGAGTACGACGGTATGCCGCGCAGCGCCATCGCCACCGGCCTGGTCGATTACGAATTGCCGCCGGCCGAGATGCCCGCCCAACTCATCGCCTATGTAAACCAGGCCTTCGGCCGGCCTCCCCGGCCCGCCACCGCCACCATCCCCCAGGCCGAGAACGCCTTGAGGAAGATCTTCGTTCTCTTGCGCAGCAAGACCGGCCACGATTTCTCCCAGTACAAGCTGAATACCATCAATCGCCGCATCGCCCGCCGCATGGCCGTCCATCAGATCGAAACGATGGAGATGTATATCAACTATCTGCAGCATACCCCGGCGGAGGTCGAGTCGCTGTTCCGCGACCTGCTGATCGGCGTGACCAATTTCTTCCGGGACCCGAAGGCCTTCAAGGCCCTCGAGGAGCAGGTCATCCCCCGGATTTTCGTCGACAAAGCTCCGGGCACTGTGATCCGCGTCTGGTCGACCGGCTGTTCCACCGGGGAGGAGGCCTATTCCCTCGCCATCCTTTTCCGGGAACACCTGGAGACTCTCAAAAAGAACTACAAGGTGCAGGTGTTCGCTACCGACATCGACAGCCAGGCGATCGCCACGGCCCGGGCCGGCCTCTACCCGGCCAGCATCGCCGACGACATCCCGCCGGAACGACTGGCCCGTTTTTTCACGGCCGAGCCCGACGGCAGCGCCTACCGGATTCACAAGGGTATCCGCGACATGCTGATTTTTTCCGAGCAGAACGTCATCAAGGATCCGCCCTTTTCCAGGCTCGACCTGATCAGCTGCCGCAATCTCCTTATCTATATAGACAGCGGCCTGCAGAAAAAACTCATCCCCCTGTTCCACTACGCGCTCAATCCGGGCGGTTTCCTCTTTCTGGGCACGTCCGAGACGGTCGGTGAATTTACCGATCTGTTCGCCACGCTGGACCGCAAGTTGAAGCTGTATCAGCGCAAGGAGGCCTTGCGTGGTGTCCAGCGCGCCGCCCTGGGGCATTTTCTCCCGTCCCTGACCTTGATGGATGCACTGCACCAGCGGACCGCCGGCAAGACCCCGGTCGTCGGGAAAATGTCGCTGCGCGAGCTGACCGAACAGGCGCTCCTGCAGCAGGTCGCCCCGGCCGGCGCGCTCGTCAACGGCCATGGCGATATCCTCTACCTCCACGGCCGTACCGGCATGTACCTGGAACCGCCCCCCGGGGTGACCGGTGTCAACAACATCCTGAAGATGGCCCGCGAGGGTCTGCAGCGCGAACTGACCACGGCCCTGCACAAGGCCGCCCTGGAAACGGAGATCGTCCGCTACGCCGGTCTGCGGGTCAAGACCAATGGCGCCTTCACCCGGGTCAACCTGACCATCCGCCCCGTGCTGACAGGTCCCAGCGCCACCGCCGAGGCGCCTTTCTACCTGGTGATCCTCGAGGAAGCGGCACCGGTCGAGGCGGTGGGCGATGCGTTGCCTCCAGACGGGGGCGACGAGCTCAGTTCCACCGTGCATATCGCCACGCTCAGGCAGGAATTGCAGGCCAAGGATGAATATCTTCAGTCCGCCAACGAGGAACTGGAGACCGCTAACGAGGAGCTCAAGTCCTCGAACGAGGAGATGCAGTCGGTGAATGAGGAACTGCAGTCCACCAACGAGGAACTCGAGACCTCCAAGGAGGAACTGCAGTCGATCAACGAGGAACTGGCCACAGTCAACGCTGAACTGCAGACCAAGGTGGGCGATCTGTCGCGGGCCAACAACGACATGAACAACCTGCTGGCCGGCACCGGCATCGCCACCGTCTTCGTCGACCATCAGTTGCGTATCCTGCGCTTCACCCCCGCCGCCGCCGGGATCATTAACCTGATCCTGAGCGACATCGGCCGGCCCGTGGGCCATATCGTCTCCAATCTGGTGGGATACGACAGGCTGGTGGCGGACACCCAGGCCGTGCTCGACACTCTGGTGCAGAAAGAGATCGAGGCGCAGACCGCAGAGGGCAGGTGGTACACCCTGCGCATTCAGCCCTACCGCACGCTCGATAACGTGATCGAAGGGGCGGTGATCACCTTTGTCGATATTACTGAAATTAAGAAAACCCAGGAGGCGCTGCGCAAGGCCAATGAACTGCTGCGTCTGTCGATAGCGGTGCGCGATGCCCATGATGCCGTCACCGTGCAGGATCTGGATGGCAATATCCTTGCCTGGAACCCGGGGGCGGTGAGGATATACGGCTGGACTGAGGCCGAGGCGCTGGCCATGAATGTCCGCGACCTGATCCCGGAGGGATTGCGCGAGGAGGCGTTGGCTAAAATCCGTCAGTTGAGCCTGGCTGAGATCCTGGAACCGTATCGCAGCCAGCGGATCGCCAAGACCGGCACGATTTTTGAGGTATCGATGGTCTCCACCGCCCTGATGAACGAGGCCAACCAGATGTATGCGATTACGACAACGGAACGGCTGAAAGGGCAGAAGACAGAGCGCAGGAAGTAGCCGCAGGGCCTGGCGCCGTCACCGGAAAGACAGGCCCGCAGCGGCAGGAATCCGGAATCCCTTCATGATCGGCAATGAAGCCAAAGCAAAACATACCATCGCCGATGAAAAGCAGGCAGCACTCCAGAAATATGGAAAACAACAGCAGGGACAGCGGCGACGGGAAACCCAGTATCCGGCCCCTTGTCGGCGTGTTCTTCAACATCATGGGCGCGATTCGTCAACCTCTGATCGTGCTTCACGGTGATTTGACCATTGTCAGGGCCAACAACTCCTTTTACCAGACATTCAAGATCGGGCAGGAGGAGGCCGAGGGGCGGCTGATATATGATCTCGGCGAGCGGAATTGGGCTATCCCGGAGCTGGAAGAACTGCTCGAAGATGTCCTTGCTGAAGATACTGAATTGAACGACTTGACAATCGAGCATGAATTCAGGTCGATCGGCCGGAAAATTCTCCAGGTGAATGCCAGGCGGCTTGCGAGGAAACCGGGACAGCCCCAGCTCATCCTTTTGTCCCTTGAGGATGTGACTGAACGGGATGACCGGAGTTCCGCCCTTGAAAGGCTTGTTGAAGAGCGGACGGCGGAGCTTCTCGCCGCAAAGGTTGAGTCGGAAAAAAGAAAACGGATAGCCGAGGAGTCCCTTGCCGAAATACTCCAGTTGAAAGAACAGCTCGAATCGGAAAGGGCCTACCTGCGGGAAGAGATTAAACTGGAGAACAACGATGAGAAGATCATCGGCCAGAGTGACGCCCTTAAATACGTGCTCTATAAAATAGGGCAGATTGCCAGCAGCGACACCACCGTGCTGATCCTCGGCGAGACGGGGACCGGCAAGGAATTGGTGGCCCGGGCCCTTCACAACCTGAGCCTGCGGAAAAATCGGGCCCTGATCAAGGTGAACTGCGCCGTACTGCCGACAAATCTCATCGAAAGCGAATTGTTCGGTCATGAGAAAGGCTCCTTCACCGGCTCTCTCTCCAAGCGCCTCGGCCGGTTTGAAGTCGCCAACGGAGCAACCCTGTTTCTCGATGAGATCGGGGAACTGCCGATCGAGCTGCAGGCAAAACTGCTCAGGGTTATCCAGGACGGCGAGTTTGAACGGCTCGGCAGTTCGCACACCATCAAAGTCGATGTGCGGGTCATCGCCGCGACAAACCGTAATCTGGAAGAAGAAGTCCGAATGGGCCGTTTCCGCGAGGATCTCTGGTACCGCCTGAATATTTTCCCGATTACCGTGCCGCCGCTGCGGGAGAGGGCGGAAGACATTTCGCTCCTTGTCGAATTCTATGTCAAAAAGATCGCCAAGCGAATGGGCAAGAACATCGAGATTATTTCCGGGAGTGTGATGGATGCCTTGAAAATGTATCACTGGCCGGGAAATATCAGGGAACTGGAAAACGTCCTCGAACGGGCGGTGATCAATACGTCAGGCCCCAAACTGCTGCTGGCTGATACACTGACGAAACCGGTCAAGGGTTTCGGTTCGGGCCAGAAGACCCTTGAGGCCGTTGAGCGCGAACATATCCTCCATGTGCTCGAGCAGACCGGGTGGAAGGTAAGCGGAAAAGGCAGTGCATCGGAGATCCTTGGTCTCGATCGCAGCACCTTGCGGGCCCGCATGACTAAACTCAATATCGAAAAACCATAACTTCACATGCCCTTGGAACCGGACTGCAGCTGGAACCCGGAAATAGTAACTCCATCCCAATCCGCGCCGTTTATCGCCTGGGCCGACCACCGCCTTCCCTCCAGGCCGGCTGCTCTGTCCCCATATCCAAGAATCGATCTCAAATAGTCATGGCGGGCTGATTTCTCCTGCGCCGAACATCCTCTCCGCGCCCCCTTTTCAGGGCCGCCGCCTGCAACCAAATATTTGCACAAATTTGATCTTGGGTTAAAAATGCCTCGAGTATCAAGGGGTGCCGGTGACCGCCTTCTCCCGGGTTTTCCATGCATTGTTTAACAAATCAGTTGTATACCCGGTAAGGATGGAATTATGAAACATGGCACAATACTTGAACGTAAATCTTGAACGAAAAAGTTGATCGATAGTGACAAATGCGACCATACAGACGTATAATAACAAGTACGGAAATTCAAGATGGCCGCCATGGGCGAAGCGTTTGACGGTTCATCCATTGCTGCCCTGGTCAAAATGATATTGCCCCACCGCCGTTTCAGAGGACAAAGGATTGCATAGTCACGCCGGTCGGAAAATCCAGGACCGAAGCTGCAAAGAGTCCTACCGGCACATTCGCGGTTGACGTTCACGGCGGGAAAATCCTCATGCGGAAGTCGTCACCCCCGTCTGCGGGGGAAAGACGTCGCGAGATGTTCGGGACTTCTGCAGGATGTTCAGCAAACAATGAGATAGGAGGCCAGATAATGAGCAAAAATAATTCGTGGCCCGGACCGACCCCTTTCGCCTTGACCGGCATGAACACCTCGCCGAAGATCGACACATCCCTCCGGGGTGCTGCGCCTACAGCTAAGGCCCTGCGAAAACGGGCCGAAAAGATCTTCCTGGAACAACATGGCAAATCCCCGGTAAACCTGGAAGTCCTGCCGGTCGAAGCTATCCGGCATGCCTTTCACGAGCTGCAGGTGCACCAGATCGAACTCGAGATGCAGAACGAGGAATTGCAGCGCATCCAGGAAGAGCTTGAGCTTGCCAAGGCGCGCTATGTGAACCTCTATGACTTGGCCCCGGTCGGCTATTGCACCATCAGCGAAACAGGAATGATCCTGGAGGCCAACCTCACCGCCGCCAGAATGCTGGGGGTGGACCGGAGTCAGTTGGCCAGACAGCTGCTCTCCCGGTTCATCTTCAGAGAGGATCAGGACCGCTATTACCTGTTCCGCAAAGAACATTTCGATACCTTTTCGGCTGTTCGGCAGGATCCAGGACAGGCGGGTTCGGTACGGGCCGGCATATCGCATGACTGTGATCTGCGGATGGTGGCGAATGACGGAGCGGTCTTCTGGGCGAATATGCAGGTGACCGTCACGGAGGATGCCGCCTCTACGCCCGTCTACCGGTTGGTATTGAGCGACATTTCTGAACGCAAAGAGGCCGAAGCGCGGCAAGTGAAACTTGAAGACCAGGGCAGACATATCCGGAAAGCCGAGAGCCTGGAGCGGATGAGCGGGGCCATCACCCATATCGTCAACAACCAGCTCCGCGTGGTAACGAGTAACCTGGAAATGACCCTGGAGGACATGGCGGACGATGCCTTGAACCGGCAAAACCTGGTCGATGCCTTGGAGGCGGCCCGCAGGTCTGCAGAGATCAGCGGGCAGATACTGACCTATCTCGGCCAGGGCGGCGATACGTCGGAACCTGTCGATATTTCAGAGGTGTGTCGCCAGAATCAGGCCAAAAACCAGGCCGACATACCTGGCGATATCGTTCTGGAGACCGAGCTCCTCCCTCGCGGTCCGGTCGTAAACGCCAATGCCAGGCAGATGCAGCAGATCCTGACCAATCTGGTCGCCAACGGCCGGGAGGCCATCGGCAACCGACCCGGTCGGATTACAGTAACGACACGGATTTTGCAGGTATCCGCCATTCCCAGGACCATATTCTCGGATACCGGTCTGTTGGGCAATGCTCCGGGCTACTACGGCCTGCTGGAGGTGACGGATACAGGGGTCGATATGGGCGAAGATGAGAAGGGGAAAATCGTCGACCCGTTCTTTTCGACCAAGTTTGCCGACAGGGGGCTGGGGCTGGCGGTCGTGGCTGGGCTGGTGAAGGCATGGGGCGGCATGATCGATGTGAGAAGTACGTCGGGCAAGGGGAGGACGTTCCGGATATTTTTGCCCATGGTTAACAACGCGGTCGCCCGGGGCATGGGGGTGCGGAAAGGTTCACTGCAAGTAGAGGCCGGAGATGCGGTGCTGCTGGTGGAAGACGAGGACATGGTGCGGTCGATAGCCGAGGAGATGCTCAAACGCCTCGGATTTACGGTCTTTGCGGCCGGTGACGGGAATGAGGCCATAGCCCTGTTCGAGAGGGAACATAGGAATATCCGCTGCCTGATCACCAATCTCACCATGCCGGGCATGGACGGCTGGCAGACCCTTGCCGCCCTGCGTAAAATTAAACCGCAGCTCCCGGCAATCCTCTCCGGCGGCTTCGACGAACTCCGGGTGATGAAAGGGGAGTATGCAGAGGTTCCCCATGCCTTTTTACCTAAACCGTACATGATGGACGACTTCAAAAACGTCCTTAGCCGGGTCCTCGCCGGAGCGCCCGAGAAAGCTGCCTGAGCTGAGCGAGCTGCCGCTTCGCCTAACACCCCCAACAGAATATTCCCCCGGCGGACGGTCCCGGCCGTCCGCCGATTCCATAACAGTTTTCCGGAAGCGTATTCCTCCATTCGGCATCATCAAACCCAAGAGTTCAGAAGGAAGTTCAGAATTCCTGCAGAATCATCTCCTGTTCTGTCGTTGCAATCAAACTTAGCATTCCCATCCTGATTGGAAAATTGCCTGAAACCCGGACATCTCGCCGGTATTCCTGCAAGACGCGAAAGACCTGATAGTGGAGCCTCTTGCAATATGAACGTCTGCCTCCCCTGTCATTTCGACCTTTCCCCCGTGTCATTTCGACCGCAGGGAGAAATCTCCGGCGGCAAGGTACGAGATTTCTCGCTATCGCTCGAAATGACAGGAAACAATACCTCCTCCATTTTTGCCCACCAACAATCCCGCCATTTTGCAAGTAGCTCAGTGTATCACGAGGGATTCTCCGGCCAATCAGCCGGGTAGGTTGGGAAAGGGTTTATATTTGACCATTGGTCAAATGCCACCCTTTGTCTCTGCCTGTTCATGGCATCAATCAAAATTTCATTTCCGAATGGTTATTCATCAATATCAAAGCAGTGAATGAAATAAAACGAAGAGGTGAAAACCTGGCACAGAAATTGTAATGACGGGAGAGGGGAACAAGATGCCCAGGATTTTACAGGAACGTCACCAAACATAAAGGATATGAGGCCAGATAATGAACAAAAAACAGTCGTGGCCCGGACCGGTCCCTTTCGCTTTGACCGGCAAGATCACCTCGCCTGAGACCGACACATCCCGACGAGGTGCCGCGCCTACAGCTAAGGCCCTGCGAAAACGGGCCGAAAAGATCTTCCTGGAACAACATGGCAAATCCCCTGAAAACCTGGAGGCCCTGCCGGTCGAAGCCGTTCGCCATGCCTTTCACGAGCTGCAGGTGCACCAGATCGAGCTCGAAATGCAGAACGAGGAATTGCAGCGCATCCAGGAAGACCTTGAGCTTGCCAAGGCGCGTTATGTAAACCTCTACGACCTGGCCCCGGTCGGCTATTGCACCATCAACGAATCTGGAATGATCCTGGAGGCCAACCTCACCGCCGCCAGAATGCTGGGGGTGGACCGGAGTCAGTTGGCCAGACAGCTGGTCTCCCGGTTCATCTTCAGAGAGGATCAGGACCGCTATTACCTGTTCCGCAAAGAACATTTCGATACCTTTTCGACTGTTCGGCAGGATCCCAGCCAGGCGGATTCGGTACGGAACGGCGTATCGCACGACTGTGAGCTGCGGATGGTGGCGAATGACGGAGCGGTCTTCTGGGCGAATATGCAGGTGAACGTCATGGAGGATGCCGCCTCTACGCTCGTCTACCGGATGGTAATGAGCGACATCTCCGAACGCAAGGAGGCCGAAACGCAGCAAGTGAAACTTGAAGCCCAGGGCAGACAACTCCAGAAAGCCGAGAGCCTGGAGCGGATGGCCGGGGCCATCGCTCATATCTTCAACAACCAGCTCTGCGTGGTGTTGGGTAACCTGGAGTTGACCCTTGAAAACATGGAGGATGATTCCTTGAACCGGCAAAACCTGGTCAATGCCATGCGGGCGGCCCGCAGGTCTGCGGAGATCAGCGGCCAGATGCTGACCTATCTCGGCCAGGGCGGCGATAAGTTGGAAGCTATCGATATTTCGGAGGAGTGTCGCCGAAATCTGGTCAAAAACTGGGCCGACATACCTGGCGATATCGTTCTGGACACCGAGCTCCTCCCTCGCGGTCCGGTCGTAAACGCCAATACCAAGCATATACAGCAGATCCTGACCAATCTGGTCACCAACGGCCGTGAAGCCATCGGCAACCGAGCCGGCCGGATTACAGTAACGACAAGGATTTTGCAGGACTCGGCCATTCCCTGGACCATTTTCTCGGATGCCGGTCTGCTGGGCAATCCTCCGGGCTCCTACGGCCTGCTGGAGGTGACGGATACAGGGTGCGGCATGAGCGAAGATGAGATGGGGAAAATCTTCGACCCGTTCTTTTCGACCAAGTTTGCCGGCAGGGGGCTTGGGCTGGCGGTTACGGCCGGGCTGGTGAAGGCATGGGGCGGCATGATCGATGTGAGGAGTGCGGTGGGCAAAGGGAGTACCTTCCGGATATTTTTGCCCATGGTAACCAACGCGGTCGCCCGGGGCATGGGAGGACCGAAAGGTTCACTGCAAATAGAGGCCGGAGATGCGGTGCTGCTGGTGGAAGACGAAGATACGGTGCGGTCGGTAGCCGAGGAGATGCTCAAACGCCTCGGGTTTACGGTCTTTGCGGCCGCGAGCGGGAATGAGGCCATCGCCCTGTTCGAGAAGGAGCATAGGAGTATTCGCTGCCTGATCACCAATCTCACCATGCCGGGGATGGACGGCTGGCAGACCCTTGCCGCCCTGCGTAAAATTAAACCGCAGCTCCCGGCAATCCTATCCAGCGGCTACGACGAACTCCGGGCGCTGAAAGGGGAGTATACAGAGTTTCCCCAGGCCTTTTTACCTAAACCGTACGAGATGGACGACTTCAAAGATATCCTGGGCCGGGTCCTCGCCGAGGCGCCCAATAAAGCTGCCTGAGCTGAGCGGGCTACCGCTTCAGCTAACACCCACGACCCTCGTGTAATATGACCAGATGCAGATTCTGTCATTTCGACCCACCCTTGTCATTTCGACCGGAGGGAGAAATCTCATCGTCTTGAAAACCGAGATTTCTCGCTATCGCTCGAAATGACAGGAAACAATGCCTTCTCCATTTTTGCCCACCAACAATCTCGCCATTTTGCAAGCGGCTCAGTGTATCACGGGTAATTCGCCGGCCAATATACCGCGACGATAGGAAAAAGAGGTTATATTTGACCATTGGTTAAATGTTACCCTCTGTCTCTTCCTGTTCATGGCATCGATGAAAAATCCATTTCCGAATGTTTATTCATAAATATCATAGCAGTGTATGAAGCAAGACGAAGAGGTGAAGACCTGGCACAGGAATTGTATCAAGAGCAGGACAACACACAGCGGCAGTTGCGTCCGTGAGATTCTGCGCATCACCTCGTCTCCCGCACCGATATCCTGAAACGAGGCTTGAAACTGAAAGGATAATCGTGCCTCGTTACAAAACATTCCGCGAAAGACCGGTCCCGGATTTCCGACGCGACAGATCTCCATTCCCGGAAGGTGGCGCAACGCGGGTGTAATAATTATCAGTACAGTCAGGGGCATGGCTGGAGGCTTCGGCGGCGGGATATGGATGTGGACGCTTATCGGCATGATCAGACGACCACCTCGAAACCACCCGGAATAACCAATTCAGATGAGGAAAATACCATGGCCGAAAACACACCCATCAACCGCAGGATCGTCTTGAACTCGCGTCCCGTCGGCGCACCGACTGCCGACAACTTCCGTCTTGAGGAAGGGCCTGCCCCGGAACCCGGGCCCGGGCAGGTCCAGCTGCGCACCCTGTACCTGTCGCTTGACCCGTACATGCGCGGCCGCATGAGCGATGCACCGTCCTACGCCGAGCCGGTGGTGATCGGCGAGGTGATGGTCGGCGGCACCGTGTCACGCGTGACCATCTCCCGCCACCCGGACTACCAGCCGGGCGACCTGGTGCTGGGCTACAGCGGCTGGCAGGAGTATGCCCTCTCCGACGGCAGCGGGCTCACCAGGCTCGATGCGGATATGGCCCGCCCCTCGACGGCACTCGGCGTTCTCGGCATGCCGGGCTTTACGGCCTGCATGGGTCTGCTCGACATCGGCCAGCCGCAGGCCGGAGAGACGGTTGTGGTCGCCGCCGCCAGCGGCGCGGTCGGTTCCGTGGTCGGCCAGATCGCCGGGATCAAGGGCTGCCGGGCGGTCGGCATCGCCGGCGGCGCCGAGAAGTGCCGTTTCGTGGTCGATGAACTGGGTTTTGATGCCTGCGTCGATCATCGCAGCAGCGATTTCCAGGAGCAGCTGGCCGCTGCCTGCCCGAAAGGTATCGACATCTATTTCGAGAGCGTCGGCGGCCGGGTCTTCGCCGCGGTCCTGCCCCTGCTCAATGTCAAGGCCCGCGTGCCGCTGTGCGGCCTGGTCGCCCACTACAATGACACCGGTCTGCCGGAAGGCCCGGATCGCTTGGGACTGCTGGCCCGCACCATGCTTGTCAAGCGGATCAAAATGCAGGGCTTCATCATCTTTGACTACTACGGTCCCCGCTACGGCGAGTTCCTGAGCCAGATGAGCGCCTGGCTCAAGGAGGGCAGGGTCAGGTTCCGCGAAGACATCGTCGACGGACTCGAGAACGCCCCCGAGGCCTTCATCGGCCTGCTCGAAGGCAGGAATTTCGGCAAACTGGTCATTCGCGTCGCAGACGATTTAGGCAGGTGATAGTATGACGAAGACAAACGAAAGGCCGCACCGTTCGATCCTCCAGAACATCGCCCATCAGGCGATGCTGGATCGAGGGCTTGCGCCGGAATTTACAGCCCGGGCACTCGCCGAGCTCGACCGAATCCACGGGCCGGCGATGGCGGTTGCGAAATCCACGCGCGATCTCAGGAACCTTCCCTGGTGCTCCATCGACAACGATGATTCGCGTGACCTGGACCAGCTTACGGTTGCCGAAGCCATGCCCGACGGTCGCGCAAAGATCCTGGTCGCAATTGCCGACGTCGACGCGCTCGTCAAAAAGCAATCGGCGCTTGACGACCATGCTCGGCAGAACACCACCTCGGTCTACACGGCTGCCGGGATTTTTCCGATGCTGCCCGAGAAACTCTCCACGGATTATACCTCCCTCAACTATGCATCGGACCGCATGGCCATCGTTGTTGAGATGGTCGTCGCCGGGGACGGATCGCTTCAGGACTCGGACATCTACGGCGCGACAGTCCGCAATCGGGCCAAGCTCGCCTACGACAGCGTGGCCTCCTGGCTCGATGGCAACGGCCCGATGCCGCAAGGGATAGACACGGTCAAAGGTCTTGACGAGAATCTGCGGCTCCAGGACCGCATAGCCCAGAAACTCAAGGCCCTACGGCACCTGCACGGCGCTCTTGACCTCGAAACCATAGAGGCGCGTCCAGTATTTGAAGGGGAGAAACTCAAGGACCTGAAAGCCGAAAAAAAGAACAGAGCCAAGGAGATTATTGAGGATTTCATGATCGCCGCCAACGGCGTCACCGCACGATACCTCGCGGCCAAAAAGTTTCCGTCGCTACGGCGGGTGGTCCGCAACCCCGACCGCTGGGAGCGGATTGTCGAGCTTGCCGCGGCACGGGGCGGAGCCTTGCCCGGGCAACCTGACGCGGTGGCCCTGGAAGAATTCCTGAGATCGGCGAAGGCCGCTGATCCCCTTCGTTTTGCCGATCTCTCTTTGAGCGTCATCAAGCTGATGGGTGCGGGCGAATACGCCGTCGAGGTCCCGGGAGGTGAGGTTTCCGGGCACTTCGGCCTGGCGGTCAAGGATTACACCCACTCCACCGCCCCGAACCGCCGCTTTCCCGACCTGATTACCCAGCGGTTGTTGAAGGCCGCGATGGCTGGAGATCCCATGCCTTACGAGATCGACGAATTGGCGGCGCTGGCAAGGCACTGCACCGAAGAGGAAGACGCAGTGAGAAAGGTTGAGAGGCAGGTCATAAAATCCGCCGCGGCCATGCTGTTGGAATCGCGGATCGGAGAGCAGTTCGATGCCATTGTCACCGGCGCATCCGGCAAAGGCACCTGGGTCCGTCTTCTCAAACCACCCATCGAAGGAAGATTGGAGAGCGGTTTTAAAGGCATGGATGTCGGCGACGAGCTCCAGGTGCAGCTGGTCAGCACGAATGTGGAGCGCGGATTTATCGACTTTAAAAAGGTGAGGTAGTCTCCCTGAGGGAATCATTGTCTCTATCGGGCATTTTTTCCGTCGCAACACTTTCAGATAATAAAATCTGCATTAATTTGCAGCATAGCACCCACAATAATTTCTCATCCGGGTATTCCGGCGGGGAGGTGCATACACAACAAGGAGGGTTACGTATGAAGGGAAACGAAAAAATTATTGAGCACTTGAATCTCCGCCTGGCAGAAGAATTGACCGCCATCAATCAATATATGGTCCATTCGGAGATGTGCGACAACTGGGGGTACGAGCGGCTGCACAAATACATTGAAAAACGGGCGATCGATGAAATGAAGCATGCCGAGAAACTGATTGCCAGGATACTCTTCCTGGAAGGCCGGCCGACGGTAAGCGTCCTGAACAAGATTAATATCGGTGCTGAAGTACCCAAGATGCACACCAACGACTGGAACGCCGAGGAGGCAGCCATCAAGGGGTATAACGAGAGCATCAAACTGGCTGTAAAAGAAGGCGACAACGGCACCCGCGAGCTTCTGGAGTCCATCCTCAAGGAAGAGGAGGAACATATAGATTGGCTGGAGGCCCAGATCGACCAGATCAAACAGATGGGGCCGCAAAACTACCTGGTTGAGCAGCTGCACTGAGAATGCATGATCCGGGCAGGCAGCGGATTGCCTCTGCCCGGACGAAAAAGAACCTCATCCCGATACACTCTAAGCCGTCGTCAAACAATAACCGTTACGCAGAAATACCTTTCCGGCATAAGGGGCCGGAACGAAATGGTGAAAAATGTAACGGTTATTTTGTAACGGCCCCTAAACAGGAGATGGAACCATGTGCAAGGTATTGATCGTTTACTACAGTATGTATGGACATATCTACAAGATGGCGGAGGCTGCCGAGCAAGGGGTTGGCGAGGTGGCCGGCTGCGAGGCGATTATCAAGCGCGTCCCTGAGACGCTGCCGCCCGGAGTGCTGGAGAAGATGGGCGCCGTGGAGGCCCAGAAGGGAATGGCCAGGATCCCGATTGCCACGGTGGATGATCTGGTCGATGCCGATGCGATTATCTTCGGCACCCCGACCCGTTTCGGCAACATGTGCGGCCAGATGCGCCAGTACCTGGATGCGACCGGCCAGCTCTGGCAGAAAGGAGCGCTTGTCGGCAAGGTCGGCAGTGTCTTTGCGAGTTCTGCCACCCAGCACGGCGGCCAGGAATCGACCATCCTCAGTTTTCACATCACCCTGCTGCATCAGGGCATGGTGGTGGTCGGCCTGCCGTATTCCTTTGCCGGCCAGATGGGCGTCACCGAGTTGACCGGCTGTTCACCCTACGGCGCCTCGACCATCACCGGCGGCCAGGGGGAGAGGATGCCAAGCGAGAACGAACTGGCCGGTGCCCGCTACCAGGCCGCCCATGTAGCACGTATCGCCTTGAAACTGAAAGGATAAAATCCTCCAACTTTTCTCAAACAAGAAGGAAAACCTACCATGAGCACAATAAAAACCAGAGATGGCACGGAAATCTACTACAAGGACTGGGGTTCGGGACCGCCGGTGGTATTCAGCCACGGCTGGCCGCTCTGTGCCGATAGCTGGGAGGCCCAGATGCTCTTTCTGGCCAGCGGCGGCTATCGCTGCATCGCCCACGACCGACGCGGACATGGCCGCTCCAGCCAGCCCTGGGCCGGCAACGACATGGATACCTTTGCCGACGACCTCGCAGAGCTTATCGAGAAGCTCGACCTGCAGGGCGCCGCCCTGGTCGGCTTCTCCATGGGCGGCGGCGAAGTTGCCCGCTATATCGGCCGCCACGGGACGAAACGGCTGACCAGGGCCGTCTTGATCGGCGCTGTCCCGCCGCTGATGCTGAAAACGGCGGCCAATCCCGGCGGCCTGCCGATCGAGGTATTCGACGGCATCCGCCAGGCCGCAACCGCCGACCGCTCGCAGTTCTACAAGGATCTCGCCGGCGGCCCGTTTTTCGGGGCCAACAGGCCCGGTTCCAAGGTCTCGCAGGGGATGATCGACTCATTCTGGCTGCAGGGGATGCAGGCCGGGCACAAGAACACCTTCGACTGCATCAAGGCCTTCTCCGAGACGGATTTCACAGAAGATCTCGAGAAGTTCGATGTGCCGACCCTGATCATCCACGGCGATGACGACCAGATCGTACCGATCGAGGCCTCGGCGCACCGCTCGGCGAAACTGGTCGGGAACGCGACCCTGAAGGTCTACCCTGGCGCACCGCATGGCCTCACCTATACGTACAAGGACCAGCTCAACACCGATCTGCTGGCGTTTCTCAAGACCTGAGACCGTTTTTTCCGCCTGTTGCCGGCATGCTGTCGCCGGGGCCGGCGGGTGAAGGGCCGGATATCCGGCAGGCCCTTGCAGTGAGAGGGCCCTGGACGAGGCGCTGATGAATATCAGCATCTTTTTTAAAGCTGAGTTGAGCAGCTTGTCTGCTCAAACGAATCGTATACCCTTGCGGTATAAACAACACATTGGAGGAATAATGATGAGCAATGACCAGACTGCAGCTGTATCTCCCCACGCCTTGCCTGCCCTGCCCTACGCCGATGCCGCGCTGTCCCCGGTAATCTCGGCAAATACCATCGGCTTCCACTACGGCAAGCATCACAAGACATATGTCGATAACCTGAACAAGCTGATTGCAGGAACGGAGTATGCGGACCTGCCGTTGGTGAAGATTATCACCGCGACAGCCGGTGCGGCCGACAAGACGGCGATATTCAATAATGCCGCCCAAACCTGGAACCACACATTTTACTGGCAGAGTCTCAGTCCAAAGGGCGGCGGTGAACCGCCCGCCGGCCTGAAACAGAAGATCGAGGTCTCATTCGGCACCGTCGATGCCTGCAGGAAGGAGTTGGCGACTGCCGCCATGGCCCAGTTCGGCAGCGGCTGGACCTGGCTCGTGCTCGATGGCGACAAGCTCAAGGTGGTCAAGACCGGGAATGCGGATGTGCCGCTGACCGCCGGCAAGAAACCGTTATTGACCATCGACGTGTGGGAACACGCCTACTACCTGGATTACCAGAACCGCCGCCTGGACTATGTCAACGCGGTGCTGGATAAACTGATCAATTGGAATTTCGCGGCGGAGAACCTGGGCTGATGCCTGAGATCGCTTCAGGCCAAAACCCGCTGGACTAAGCCGTCGTCAAACAATAACCGTTACGCAGAAATACCTTCCGGCATAAGGGGCCGTAACGAAATGGTGAAAAATGTAACGGTTATTTCGTAACGGCCCCTAAGCGCCTCACTCGACGCGGGTTGCGGCGCAACCCGCGTCGAGTGAGGCTTGCCGTTACTTTTTTTCGGCTGCAAAGAGAGGACTGATTATGGTCAAACCAATACTTCCGACAAGAGGTACAACGTGCAGGTTTCTGAGGGAAAATTGGAGAGCATAAGCAGATTTGAGAAGGTTCCGGCCGATGAAGAACGCCTGATTCGGGACATGGCCGATATCTTACAGGAAAAAATGTCCAGGGATTATCGCAAAGGCCAGACCAGACGTGACGCGCACCCAAAAACCCTGGCCTACCTGGAGGCGGACTTCAAGGTAGAAGCGAACATCCCGGCGGCGCTGAAGGTCGGAATATTTGCTGCTCCGCGGACCTATCCCGCCTGGATTCGAATTTCCAGTTCCAGCGGCAGGATCCAGTCGGACAAGGCCAAAGATGTTCGCGGCTTCGCCATAAAAATCATGGGGGTGGAAGGGGAGCGGTTCGAGAGGCAGAACGAGGAGAAAGAAACCCAGGACTTCATATTGATGAGCTACCCTGTGATGCCGTTAGGGACGGCCGAACTGTTTCATGCCGCGGTGTATTACAGCATCAAATGGTCTCCGATGGTCTTTCTTGCCCGTTTCGTCCTGTCCGGCAACTTCAGTATCCTCAATGAACTGAATAAAGCCCGTCAGAACCAGGCCTCGCCGTTGGACATCCGCTATTGGAGCACGACTCCGTATCTCTGCGGGCCGGATCACTGTGTGAAATACTCCCTCGTCCCCACGTCGCATCTGAAAAGCTCCTTGCCGGCACTGCTGACCGATGACTATCTCGCTGAAAATATGGAAAAACACCTGGCAGAAGGTGAGGCGAGTTTTGATTTCATGATGCAGCTGCAGAAAGATCCCGGTCGGATGCCGGTTGAGGACGCCGGCGTGGAATGGAGCGAGGACGAATCTCCCTTCATCAAAGTGGCAACACTTCGTATTCCTGCCCAGGTTTTCCGCACCAGGGAACGTGAGGATATGGCCGAAGATTTGTCATTTTCACCGGCACACTCCCTGATGGCCCATCGCCCGATCGGCGGGGTCAATCGGGCAAGGGTTGAAATATACCGGACCTTATCCGAATTCCGCCATAAACAAAACAACAAGTCCCTGGCAGAACCCCGTAATCAATTCACCAAGGAAATCAATTGAGCAAAGATAAGACATTGAAATATATAAACCGCATTTTAAAACGGGGGGCAGGGTTAAAAAAGCCCGCCGGTTAAAAATCCTTTCCAGGGCAGTTCATAGGGCCTCAGCTTTTTGGTTATTACGAATTCAGGATTCGTCTACCTCATCGCGAGATTCGGTTTCACCGGGCACAAGGACCCGATGATCCATCTGCACATGCTGCGGGTGGCGGCGGATTGCGGATTCGTTTTCGATGCGGTGCAGATGCCGCTCAACGTCATGGACGCCCATTACCGGAGTTTTGAAAAAGAGGTATTGCCGGAACTGCTGCGGCAGAAAACAGGGGTCCTCGGGATGAAGAGCATGGCGAACGGGATTCTGCTGAGGTCGAACACCGTGACAGCGATCGAGTGCCTACACTACGCGCTGAATCTCCCCACCTCGGTGGTCATAACCGGAATCGACAGCATGGAAATCCTCAATCAGGCATGCGAGGCGGTGCGAAAGTTTCGGCCGCTGAGCGAAGAGGCGGTTCGGTTCCTGCTGGCGAAGACTGCAACGGCGGCTGCGAGCGGCGAATACGAGCCATTCAAGACCTCATCCATTTTCGACGGTATGGCCCGGAACCCGGAATGGCTGGGCGAAGAATCGCAACGCCTGCAGCAGCTGATGCCGTAGTTAGGCGAGGGAGGGAATCCACGTTTTCCCCAGGAGGAAATATGAAAGCAATGATTATAAGTGCTGATAATTTTGAGGATTCTGAACTGCTGGTTCCCTACTACCGGCTGCAGGAGGCGGGTGTCGATGTGACCGTGGCCTCCATGAGCCGCGGGGCTATCAAAGGCCTGCACGGCTACGAGGTGACCGTGGACAAGAACCTCGACGAGGTCAACCCCGACGACTATGCCATCCTCGTCCTACCCGGAGGCAGGGCGCCGGCGGCGCTGAGAAAGGAAACGAAGGCGCTGGAGATTGCCCGGAGCTTTTTTGCCCGCGGCAAGCCGGTTGCCGCCATCTGCCACGGACCGCAGATCCTGATCAGCGCCGGTCTGGTAAAGGGCCGGCGAGCCACCTGTTACAAATCAATGGCGGATGAGCTGAAAGAGGCCGGCGCGCTCTATGAGGATCGGGAAGTGGTTGTCGATGCCAACCTGGTCACGTCCCGACAACCTGCCGATTTTCCAGCGTTCCTGCGCGAGACCATGAAACAGCTGGGGATATAGGAGTCGTTATGAAAGAGCCACCTCGTTTCGGTAGCTGCCGCCACCCGCAATTTTGGCTGGCGGGAATGCTTCATTGCTTCGCCGAAAAAACTGCAGTGAGAGACATACTGCTTGGAAAATTACTTACAGGAGACCGATATGAAAACGGCAGCAGGGTTATGGATTGATCATCGGAAGGCGGTGATCGTGTTTGTCTCAGATGAAGGATAACATTCAACGCGACGGACCTCGCCGAGAGGACAA
>JANMSX010000013.1:0-2970 GCA_031389785.1 Desulfobulbaceae bacterium
GACAGCGCCCGGCCGCCCAAACCAGGCATGACATACTCGGAGAGTTCCATGCCGGCCGCCTTCACCTTCCTACCCGCGACGATATGGGTCTGTTTATCCACACCCTTCTTCACTCGGGCAAGCACCTTATCGGAGCCCGATTCCATGCCAATATGGATGCGGGACAGGCCCGCTTCAGCCATGAGCCGCAGCTCGTCATCGTCGATCCGGGCGAGGGTATGCGACCTGGCATAGGAGGTGATCCGCTCTACCCAGGGAAAGCGGCTCTTCAGGTGGCGCAGGATGGTGAGCAGCCGTTCCGGCTTGATGATGAGACTGTTGGCATCCTGGAGAAAAATCGAGCGCATCCCGGCTCGGGCCCAGTGCAGGGCGGCGTTCAGGGCGGCTCGGTCGCCCGTCCCGTCCATAGCCCGCATCCGCTCGATATCCTGCGGGGAGACCTTACCGTTTTGCCCGGCACACTCCCTGATCGAAAGGACATGGCGGTGGACCCGGTCGATATCCTCCAGCACGTGCTCCACCGGCCGCAGGGAAAATTCCCGGCCCTTATAGACCGGGCAGAAGGTGCAGCGGTTCCAGGGGCAGTTGCGGGTGATGCGAATCAATAGGCTTTCCGCCTCGCTCGGCGGCCTGATCGGCCCCTGCTCAAAGCCTCGGTAGTCATTTTTCCCTGCAGTGTCAGGATGCATTGCCTCTCCCTTCCGGCGGCCGGTCATAGCGCAGCGGAGTGGAGCACCAGCATCTTCTCCACCTGCATATCCCCGATGGTGTGGGGGATGCCGCCGGTACCCAATCCCGATGCCTTCAGGCCGGCAAAGGGCATCCAGTCGACGCGAAAGGCGGTGTGGTCGTTGACCATGATCGCCGAGCCGTCCAGACCTCGGTAGGCCTGCATGGCGATATCGATATTGGCGGTGAACACCGCCGCCTGGAAGGCAAAGGGCAAGCGGTTGGCGCGGGCGATGGCCTCGTCGAGACGGTCGAAGGAATAGACACAGACCACCGGCCCGAAGACCTCCTTGACGCTGACCAAGGCGGTTTCCGGCGGATCGAGCAGGACCGTGCAGGCATAGCTGGAGTCCGAGATCTTTTTGCCGCCGCACAACAGTTTCGCCCCGCCGTCCACCGCCTCGGTGACCCACTCTTCGACCCGCTCCACCTCGGCGGGATCGATCAGTGGCCCGATATCGGTGGTCGGTTGGGTCGGGTCGCCGACCACCAGTTTTTCTGCTGCCGCGGCCAGCCGCTCGGCAAGAACTTGAGCGATGGAGCGGTCGGCATAGATGCGCTGCACCGAGACGCAGACCTGGCCGGCGTGGTAGAAGCCGCCCTTGACAAGCTTTGGCACGGCCACATCCAGATCGGCGTCGGCGGCGACTATCACCGGCGCCACCCCCCCGTGCTCCAGGGCGCAGCGGGTGCCAGGGGCCAGTCGTGCCCGGAGCATCCAACCCACCCGGCTGCTGCCGATAAAGGTGAGGAAGGCCACCCGGGGATCGGTGGCCAGCCGGGTAGCCAGGTTCGCATCGCTGATGACCACAGCCTGACACCATTCCTCCGGCAGCCCGGCCCGGCGCAGCAGGTCGACGAAGCGGAGGCAGGAGATCGGGGTTTTCGAGGCCGGTTTGACGATCACCGGACAACCGGTGGCCACCGCCGGGGCGACCTGATGGACGATGAGATTGAGCGGATGATTGAAGGCGCTGACCGCCACCACCACCCCGATCGGCGCATGGCTGGTAAAGGCGAGCTTGCCGGCGGAGGCCGGATTGAGGCCCATGGGCACAACCCGGCCAGCGGCGGTGCGCATGGTCTCGATGCAGAGTTTCAGGCCGTCGATGGCGCGGGTCACCTCCACCCGGGAGTCGACCAGGGGTTTGCCGCCCTCCCGGGCCGCCTCCAGCGCCAGAGACTCGAATTCCTGTTCCATGAGTTCGGCGGTCTTGGCGAGAATCGCCAATCGCTCGGGCAGCGGCAGCCAGCCGTCCTTGCGATGAAAGAGCCGGTAGGCGGTGGCGAGGGCGAGCTCGACCGTTGCCTCTCCGGTCAGGTCGGCGGTGGCGATCCCGGCAAAATCAAACGGTGCCGTGATCTCGAGGACTTTCCCGGAGGCAACGGCACCCGGCACCATCAGTGGGTAGTGTTTCATCGCAAATCTCCTATAAAAATCTGCTTCTGTCTTTGATTTCGTGATTCAAGATGCGGTCGTTGTCCGAATAATCAATGGGCACCTCGATGACGTGCACCCCCGGAGTCGCAAAACACTCGTGCAGCAACGGGATGAGCTCGGTCGCCGCGGCCAGCCGGTGGCCGTGCGCGCCATAGCTTTGGGCATAGCAGACGAAATCGGGATTACCCACGTCGAGGCCGAAATCGGCAAAACCCAGATGGGTCTGCTTCCACTTGACCATCCCGAAGGCGTTGTCGCGCAGGATAAGGACCACCAGGTTCAGGTGAAGACGCACTGCCGTCTCCAGCTCCTGGGAATTCATCATGAAACCGCCGTCCCCGCAGATGGCCAGGATCTTTTTCTCGGGATGGACCATTTTCGCGGCCATAGCCGAGGGCAGCCCGGCCCCCATGCTCGCCAGGGCGTTGTCGAGGAGCACCGTGTTGGGCTCGTAGGCCTTGTAATTCCGCGCGAACCAGATCTTATAGATGCCGTTGTCGAGGGCGATGATGCCGTCAGCCGGCATCACCTCGCGGATATCATGGACCAGCCGTTGGGGATAGATCGGGAAACGATCGTCCTCGATCCCTTCCAGGAGATGCTCCTCCGTTGCCGCCTTGATATCCTGAAAATAGCTGAAATTCCAGTGCGCCTGCGGCACAACGAGTTCGCTCAGTTGATAGACGGAATTGGCGATATCCCCGACCACCCCGAGCTGCGGGTAGTAGACCGGATCGACCGCAGCCGTCAGGTAATTGACATGGATGACCTGGAAACCGCCCTGCTCCATGAAAAAAGGC
>JANMSX010000015.1:0-4287 GCA_031389785.1 Desulfobulbaceae bacterium
TTGTCCCGAACAACCTGCTGCTCCCGTAAAGGAGGCGCTTTCTATGAACGCAGTTTTCTGGCTGAAGCTCTATCTGCTCACTATTCCAGTATTTTTCGCCATTGACATGATCTGGCTCGGTTATGCGGCGAGAAATTTCTACAAGAACCAACTTCATCATCTGCTCAGCCCCGAGGTGAACTGGCCGGCGGCCTTTCTTTTCTACTTTGTCTATATAGTCGGGATTCTCTTTTTTGCAGTCCGCCCAGGGCTTGAGGCCGGGTCTCTCGCCAGGACCTGTCTGCTCGGAGCACTTTTCGGCTTTTTCACCTATGCCACCTATGATCTTACCAATCTGGCGACACTGCGCGACTGGCCGATTGCCGTGGTCGTGGTCGATATTGCCTGGGGTATGCTGCTCTGCACCTTGGTCGGCGGCGGATCATATCTGATCGGCTCCTGGCTCAGGTAGCAGAAAAGGAGAACCTCACCATGACCTCTATCTTCTTCAGCGCCACTTTGCTGCTAGCGGGGTATATGTGCTGCATGTTTGTCGTCGGCCTGAGGGCTCGGGACAACAGTCTGGTGGATATCGCCTACGGCCCCGCCTTTCTTGTTGCCTGCTGGGGTGCCTGGTTTTTCAGCGAAGAAATGGCACTCCACTTCCGCCCCTTGTTACTGCTTGGTCTGCTCACCCTCTGGGGGCTGCGCCTTGGTCTGCATATCGGCCTTCGCCATCGCGGCCAAGGGGAGGATTTCCGCTACCGAAAATTTCGTGAGGATTGGGGCGATACCATAATCTGGCGCAGCTTTCTGCAGATCTATATGCTCCAGGGTGCGATTGTGCTGGTGGTTGCAACCCCGGTTTTGTTGACTATTGGCGCGCAAGGCGGATCCTTAGCATGGAACGATCTTGTTGGCGTCCTCCTTTTTTCTCTAGGATTTTTCTTTGAGGCGGTGAGCGACTGGCAGTTGACCGTTTTCAAGAAAGGCGGAGCGAACAAAGGCAAAATCATCATGCACGGGCTATGGCGCTACAGCCGCCATCCCAACTATTTTGGCGAGGCAACCTTGTGGTGGGGGATTTTTCTTATAGGCTTCGCCTCACCGTCTGGCCTGTACGGACTGATCAGCCCGCTGACCATCGCTTTTCTTCTCCTCAAGGTCTCAGGCATCCCCATGCTCGAGGTGAAGTACCAGGGGAATCCGGAGTTTGAAGCCTACAAGGCAAGAACCAATGCATTTTTCCCTTGGTTTCTGCGCAAAAACCCGATCAATTCATTACCCGCGGAGGGGCCAAAACAATAATGGCACAACAAAACGACAGGGTTAAGGGTACAGTTGCGATTATTGGCGGCGGCGTGGCCGGGATAGTGGCAGCCTATCTCCTGCAGAAAACCCATCAGTTGACACTTTTCGAGCAAGGTGACTATCTGGGTGGCCATACCCATACCATCACCATCCCTGATGGCCCGGATGCCGGAACCCCGGTCGATACCGGTTTCATTGTTTTTAATGAGGCGACCTACCCCCATTTCATCGGCTTTTTAGCAGAACTAGGGGTTTCCTCCAGGTTGACCGAAATGTCCTTTGGTTTTCATTGCCTGGAGACCGGTTTTGTCTATGCCGGCAATGACCTGAACGGATTGTTCGCCCAGCGGGTCAATCTCCTGAGGCCGAAGTTTTACCGGTTTCTCTTTGAAGTAGGACGGTTTTGCCGCCAGGCAAAGATCGATGCCCAAACGCAGGAAGATCTAGGCAGCCTGGAAGAGTATGTCCGGCACCATCATTTCCTACCGTTCATGGTCGACAATTATTTAAAACCCATGGCGGCGGCGATTTGGTCGGCCCCAACCGCCGAAGTGACGGCCTTCCCGGCCCGCGCCTTTCTGCGCTTTTTCAGAAATCATGGTCTGCTCGATCTGTCGAATCGCCCGGCCTGGCGGACCGTCGCCGGCGGCAGCAACAGCTACGTCAAGGCCTTTACCGCCTCGTTCACCGGCAAAGTTCACCTGAACACAAAGATTCAGCGCATTTTCCGTACTGATGGCGGCGTGCAGGTGCAGTTTGCCGACCAGCACCATGAAGCCTTCGACCAGGTGGTTCTCGCCACCCACGCCGATCAGACGCTCCGTCTCCTCGGCGATCCGACGCCGGAAGAAACGCGACTCCTCGGCCCCTGGCAATACGAAAAAAATCACACGGCCCTTCATACCGACCTGAGCATCCTGCCTCCCATACGAAGGGCCTGGTCCTGCTGGAATTTCCGCCGCGAGGGAAGCGGCGCCACAACTCAGCCGGCCTATGTCACCTATGCGATGAACCTGCTCCAGGGCCTGACCACCAGCAAGCAGTATCTGGTGACACTGAACCGCCCCAGCGCTTATGACGAAAAACAGGTTATCGCCCGAATGGTCTATCACCACCCCACCTATACCAATGCCTCCATGGCAACTCAGGCAAGCCTGCCAACTTTAAACGGAGTGCGAAACACCTGGTTCTGCGGCAGTTATTTCGGCTACGGCTTCCATGAAGATGCCGTTCGTTCCAGTTACCAGATGGCGGCGCAGTTGCAGAAGCTTTCAAATTAACCCAAGTAAATAGGAACGGAGATTGGTGGCAGCGCCGGTCAGCCCGAGTTTTTTTCTGACCTGCTTACGATGAAAATCGATGGCACTGACGGAAATCTGCAGAACGTCGGCAATCTCGGCGCTGCTTCGACCCTCCCGTACCATGGTTGCAACCTTGATCTCCTGGGGGGTGAGAATGGCGTTCAGTCCCACCAATCGGTTAAGAAAGGGCGAGGTGATCTCGTTGAGGCGTTCTTCAACGATTTCGACCATGGTCCTCTCCCGCTTGCCGAGCCGGGTTTCCATCAGCTGCTGGATATAAGGCAGAATCAGGGTTCGGACATTGGCCAGCATATTCTCTTCAAGTTGAACCCGATCCTTTTGTCTGTGATCGAGGAGAACCTTGAGGGCGATATTACTTTCCGCCAGTTTCTCGGTCTGGTCCCTGAGATTCTGTTCCTTGGCGGCAAGATCGCGGTGTACCCGCATGAGCGGGGTGATGTTTTCGTGGGACATTACCGCGCGGTTGAGCTCGGGAGCACGAAACCTTACGACCCGCAGGGCGAACCAGCGTTCCTCTGTCGGCGAGTGACAGGGATAATTGACGAAGAATTCCTCAATCTCGCCGCGAAACACCTGCCGTATGCCGGCAGCGATGACTGCCGGTTCGTCAAAAGGCTCTTTGCTGGCTCGGTCACAAGTCTCCAGATAATTCAGGCCGATACATGACGGCTCGATACGGATACCATTGGCCATGCCAAAATCCTTCCATGCCCTATTGGTCTCGAGAATCACCCCGGTTTCATCGAGTATGGCGACATGGGCTGAGATAGAGTCGAGTGCCACCCTGTAAATGTCCATGGAATCACCAGCCGGTTAATGGGGTTATCAATTTGATTTTTTGGAGGAACTGACAACAGTTCGGGCAAGATCATTGAACACGAAATAGTGCAATGGCATTACCAAATACCAATACAACCTGCCCAGGACGCCTCGGGGGAGAAAATGGGCCGTCTGCACGAGTTGATTAGATTGCACATCAAACTCAAGCCACGCCTGGCCCGGTAGCTTCATTTGGGCATAAAGAAGCAGCCTTTTGCCGGGTCTGATATCAGCCACCTTCCAAAAGTCAAGAGCATCACCGACGCGCAATTCCTGGTTTAGCCGTCTCCCTCGATTGAGTCCATATCCACCCATAAGCTTGTCGATAATCCCTCGAATCCGCCAGAGCAGGTTGTACTTAAACCAACCGTTGGGACCACCAACAGCACAGGCAGATTGGAAAACGTCCTCCTGACGTTCGCCATTTTCAAAGTGAATAATTCGGACATCCCGGAGGATCGCCCCTGCCGGATTATCAAAATCCTTGATGTCGCAAGCCTCTTGGCCGGAGCTGTCGCACCACCGGCTGAGGACTTGATTCTCCTCAAGTTGCCGCATTGCCGCAGCAACCGTTTGCCTAAAGAGAAGAGGACGGATTGCCGGATACAACTGCGCTGCGTTATCGTTTTGCAATACGGTTTTACTTTTAAGCCCCTCAACGAGAGCGGAAGCAAGCTTATAGGGGATAGGGGTAAAGAGAATCAACCAGTAGGATGATAAGCGAGGTGAGAGTACAGGAACGGGAAAAAGGTATCTTCTCAACCCCATGACTTCGGCTGCCTGCTGCATCATTTGCTGAAAACTGAGCTCTTCACAGCCTATATCGACTACAAGATTTCCCTTGTGTGCAAGATCG
>JANMSX010000020.1:0-1761 GCA_031389785.1 Desulfobulbaceae bacterium
GCCGCGCTCATCACCGGTGCGGCCGGCAAAAAGCAATTCGAGGGGATATCCCTGCATCCACATCGCAGCGGCGTCGCGATAGGTCGGAACCATCCAATCGTCGGGTTGCAGGGCCGCCGCGCTCCCGACCTGGGCCGCCTCCTGGCCCAGGATCGGCGGATAGGTACCGAGCCGCCCTTCCCGCTGCAGGGCCAGGGCCCGTTCGTCAAAGATCCGCGCCAGCAGCATGGCCTCATACATGCGCCGGATCTGCGTATCGGACAGTGGCGGCATCAGCGCATCGTCGACAGTGCCGTTCGCATCGAGAATGCTCAGTCGCCGGACCTCAAAGGTGGCAAGAAGTTCCGTGGGCATGCCTGTTTCCGTTTCTCAGTATTGATATATTCTTGATGCAGAGTTTAACCGCTCCGCGACAGATGTCAATTAAATGTCGTGTTTGCGCGCCTCCGATTAGGGGTTATACTGAATATCAGGCATTGAGCACTGATCAGGGGAGATGGCAATGAATAGCGAAGCAACACCTGGCCAGCTTTTACGTAGCGCCTTGGGCGAGGAAAGGCCGCTCCAGGTGGTGGGGACGATCAACGCCTATGCCGCCCTGATGGCCGAGCAGACCGGCTTCCGGGCGCTCTATCTCTCGGGGGCCGGGGTGGCCAACGCCTCCTTGGGCCTCCCCGACCTGGGACTGACCACCCTGTCCGATGTCCTGGAGGACGTGCGGCGGATCAGCGCTGCCTGCCGGTTGCCGCTGCTGGTCGACGCGGATACCGGCTGGGGACACGCCTTCATGGTCGGCCGGACCGTCAGGGAGATGATCCGGGCCGGGGCGGCCGGGATCCATATCGAGGACCAGGTGGCTGCCAAGCGTTGCGGACACCGGCCGGGCAAGGCGCTGGTCAGTACCTGCGAGATGCTTGATCGCATCAAGGCGGCCGTGGATGCCAGAAGTGACCCCTCCTTCGTGATCATGGCCCGCACCGATGCCTATGGGGTGGAGGGGCTCGATGCGGCCATCGAGCGGGCCTGCCGCTATCGCGAAGCCGGGGCCGACATGCTCTTTCCCGAGGCGTTGACCGAGCTGGACCAGTACCGGCGCTTCGCGGAATCGGTCGGGATCCCGATTCTGGCCAACATGACCGAGTTCGGCGTCACCCCGCTCTTTACCACCCGGCTGTTGGCCGACGCCGGGGTCAGTTTGGTGCTCTACCCGCTCTCAGCCTTCCGGGCCATGAGCGCCGCGGCCCTGCGGGTGTTCCGGACCATCCGGGAAAACGGTACCCAGCGGGGGGTGCTAGAGACCATGCAGAGCCGGGAGGAGCTGTACGGTTTCCTCGGCTATTACGATTACGAACGCAAGCTGGATCAACTGTTCGGAAAGGAGATTAAACCATGAACAAACTCAGCTACAGTCCGGGCCTGGAAGGGGTTGTCGCCGGTGAGACCGCCATCAGCACGGTCGGCAAGAAAGGTCTGGGACTGGCGTATCGCGGATATTCAATACACGACCTGGCGGAACAGGCCACCTTCGAGGAAGTGGCCTACCTGCTGATCCATGGCAAATTGCCGAATCAGGGAGAGCTTGCCCGCTACCGGAAACGGCTGGCGCCGCTGCGGGAGCTTCCGGAGAATCTGAAAAAGGTCCTGGAGCAGCTGCCGGCCAAGGCCCACCCCATGGATGTGCTTCGCAGCGGCTGTTCGGCCCTGGGCGCCATGGAACCGGAGACCGAAGACAATGGATCGCATCATGTTGCCGACCGGCTC
>JANMSX010000040.1:0-34097 GCA_031389785.1 Desulfobulbaceae bacterium
CAAGAATTTTTCCAAGGCGCTCGCCTTCTATCTCGAACGCTATGAGGAGTACCTCGACGGCATGGCACAGATCTCCCGGGCCAAGGGCCTGGTCGTGAAAAAAGCGTAGGCGGCGGAAAGCCGCGGGGAGAGATCCATGAACGCAAGGTCAAATACCTCGCACCGCCGCTGCCGCTATCGGGTCCTCACAGACCGGCCTCGTTGAGGATCGTTTCGATACTCCCGGCCGCCGCCTTTTCCACCAAGGCCATCAGGGCCAGCGCACGGGCTTTGCGGGCATTTATTTCCTGGCAGGCATCAACATCTGAGGCAGCGCGTGCCAGTTTTTCGCAAAAGGCCTCGTCGATCCGTACCCGACGCCGGCCGCTGATCAACTTGTCGGCCAGGCAGACTATCTCCCTTTCCGTCAGCCGGCCGGAGATTGGAGGCTCCATATCTCTGTGGGCCGCCACAATCCCGGCGATCTCCCCCAACCCCAAGGCAGAGAGCATCTCCGCCCCCCGTACCTCATGGCGGGCCTGGCCCTTCGCCACATCATGAAGCAGCGCCCCGCCATAGAGGAGATCGAGGTCCAGCCTGTATCCCTGGCGGTTGAGGGCGTCGGCCAGGGCGATGGCCGTGCGGCCGACCAGGCGACCGTGGACCAGTCCCTGTTCGGACAGCAGGATTTCTGCGAGGGCCTCGGCCTCCGGTCGGGTCGGCACGGAGATGCGGGCCAGGCGGAGTTGCAGCCTCTGCAGATCTTCGGGGGTATCGGCATCCAGGTGGATCCCCTCGTCCCAGACGGCAATCTCGGCGCTCCGATACTGCCTGAGCAGGCCCCTCAGACCGCCAGCCCCGTCATGGTCAAGGATCATCGGGATCAGGGAGGCGGGGACAAGGGGGGGGTGGCCGCACCTGCCGGCAAATACCGGATACAGGACCGTAGCGTCGCCGGGAAAGGCGGCTAGCATCGCCCTGAGGGTGGCGGCCCGGATAAGGGGGATATCCACCGGCAGAACAAAGAACCCGTCAATATCTTCCGGCAGGACAGCCGCAGCGCACCGTATCGAGGAGAACATGCCGGCGCGATATTCGGGATTCTCAATCCACTTCATGCCCAGGGATTCGGCCGCGGCCAGAGTCTCCGCAGCCCGGTGACCGACGACCACGAGCATCTCCACCAGACCGGCCGCGGCAAAAAGGGCCCGGCAATGTCCCAGCAGGCTTGCCTCCCCCAGGCGCAACAGCGGTTTGAAGGCCCCCATGCGCGAAGAGAGACCGGCGGCAAGAATCACGGCCGCGATCTTCATACCGGCTTTTTATACCTGAACTGCTGCATCTCCGCGACGATACTGAGGGCGATTTCCTCCGGGCTTTCGCCGCCGATAGGCAGGCCGATGGGGCAGTGCACCCGGAGGAAATCCGGATCGGCAAATCCCTCCCGGCGCAGGGCGGCATAGAGGGCATCCCGTTTCCGGCGACTGCCGATCATGCCGATATATCCGGCCCCGGTGCGCAGGACCTGGGCCAGGACCTCCTGGTCCTGGAGATGGCCCCTGGTGACGATCACCACGTAATCACCGGCCTGCAGCCCGGCGAGGCATTTGTCGAAAGAACCGATGACCCTCACCTCGTGGGCATCGCGGAATCGTTCACTGTTGGCAAATTCCGCCCGATCGTCCATGACGATAACCTCAAAGCCCAGAAACCCGGCCAGATGGGCGGTCGCCTGAGCGACATGGCCGGCGCCAACCAGATAGAGCCTTAGAGGGCGGATCAGGGGTTCGCAATGCAGTCTGATTTCGCCGGCATTCAGGGTGAAGGGCTGGTTGGTTCCGCCAAGCCGGTCGAGCAGTTCGCCGGCAAGTCCGGGCGGCAGATCCGGCCCGGAACGAGCGCCGGGCACATGGATCAGCAGACGTGGCGGCAGGTCCTTGTGCATCAGGGTCAGCAGCACCGGCGATGCCCCCTCGGCAAATGCCTCGGTCAGGGACTGGAAGAACTCCACCGTCTGCTCTGCCGGTTCAAGACGCTGCAGGAGGACCTGTACCGCCCCACCGCAGATCATTCCGGCGGCGGCGGCCTGACTGGCGCTAAGATCAAAACACAGCAGGGCGTGGCCCGTTCCACCCGCCAGGAGTTCCCTGGCCCTGGCAATACCTTTCCCCTCCACCTCGCCGCCGCCGATGGTGCCGAAGGATCGGCCATCCCGGCAGAGCAGCATCCTGGCCCCGGAACTGCGCGGCACCGAGCCGGAGCTCTCGATAATGGTGCCCATGACTACGGTCTGACCCTGCGCCAGACAGGTGTTCAAGTGTTTTAAGAGTCTTCGCATAGACTGTTCCCCAATGATGTCGATCGATGATGGCCCGTTTCGCGACAGGATTTGCAGTGACCGTCTGGAACGACAGTATCCTCAAGATGACCGGGCTCCCAGGATTTTCAGACAGACTGCCCCCTACCGACCTGATATTTCAGTATGCCCCAAACAAGGCCTTTTTCCAATTACTCGATTCTCCATCGCCGAATCCGGCCGCTTTCTTTTACGATAAATACTCTTGACTGCATGACGTTTTTTGCATATCGTTCTTATTAAGGAGATAATTTACTCATGATTGACGAAATTGATATAGAAATACTGAACATAATCCAGAACAACGGCAGAATCCCCAATGCCGAACTGGCCCGCAAGCTGAACATGGCCCCCTCCGGGGTCCTGGAACGGGTCAAGAAACTTGAGAAAGAGGGGGTCATTGTCGGCTATGAGGTCCGTCTGAACCCGAAAGCCGTCGGCCTCGCCTTGACTGTCTTCATGCACATCAAGACCTCGGATGCGGTGGGCCGTCCCGCCATCGGCCAGGAGATCGCCGAGATCAGCGGCATCCAGGAGGTACACTGGATCGCCGGCGAGTACAATTACCTGATCAAGGCCCGGGTCAACTCGACCGACGGCCTGACCGACCTGATGAAGGCCATCGGCGCGATTGCCGGGGTCCACGACAGCCGCACGACCCTGGTCCTCGACACCCTCAAGGAATGCCAGACCCTCAGCACCGACTACACGGAAACCAAACAGACAGCCAGGAAACCGCGAAAAGAACCGTAACTCTCAAATCATCCTTCTTTGCACGAGGCCCATAATGGACACGACTTCTCTCGACCGGCAGATAACCGCACGCAGCAAGGAGTTCTTCGCCAGCATCAGCGGCGAGGCCCCTTCCATTTTCAACAAGGGCTGGTGGACCGGCAAGGTGATGGACTGGTCGATGAAGAATGAAAACTTCAAGATCCAGCTTTTCCGCTTCGTCGACGTCCTGCCCTACCTCAACACCTCGGAGTCCCTCAACCGCCATATCAAGGAGTACTTCGGGGCGGAGGACCAGGATGTGCCGGCGGTGATGAAGTGGGGGGCCAAAAGCGCCATCTTCGGCGGCAAGATCACCGGCGCCATCCTCAACAGGACCATCCGCGCCAACCTCGAAGGCATGGCCCGGCAGTTCATCATCGGCGAGAATATCAAGGACGCCCTGAAGAACATCAAGAAGATCCGCAAAAACGGCTTCACGCTGACGGTCGATATCCTCGGTGAGGCGACGGTCAGCGAAAAGGAGGCCGAAGGTTTCATGGAGATGTACCTGGAACTCCTCGGAGCCCTGGAGAAATCCTACCGCGACTGGGAGCCGATCGGCGGCAACAGCCTCGACTGGGGGCATGCGCCGAGAGTCAACATCTCGGTCAAGCCATCGGCACTCTTCTCGCTGACCGACCCGATGGATTTCGAGGGCTCGGTCCAGGGCATCCGGAACCGCCTCATCCCGATCCTCAGAAAGGTCAGGGAGATGCAGGGTTTCCTGCGCATCGACATGGAGCACCACCGCTTCAAGGATATCACCCTCGAGGTCTACAAAAGGCTGCGCGCCAGCCAGGAGTTCCGCGACTACCCCCACCTCGGCATAGCCCTGCAGTCCTACCTGAAGGAAACCGACGAGGACCTGAAGAGCCTGCTGGCCTGGGCCCGGGCCGAAAAACTGCCAATCTCGGTACGTCTCGTCAAAGGCGCATACTGGGACTACGAAAAGGTCATCGCCAAGCAGAACGGCTGGGAGATTCCGGTCTATACCATCAAGGCCGAATCGGATGCGGCCTTCGAACGGCATACCCGGATGATCCTCGAAAACCATGAGATCTGCCACTATGCCTGCGCCTCGCACAACGTCCGCTCGATCTCGGCGGCGATGGAGATGGCCAAAGACCTCGGGGTGCCGGACGAGAAGTACGAGTTCCAGGTCCTCTACGGCATGGCCGAACCGGTCCGCAAGGGTCTGCTCAATGTGGCGAAGCGGGTACGGCTCTACGCCCCCTACGGCGACCTGCTGCCCGGCATGGCCTACCTGGTCCGCCGCCTCCTCGAAAATACCGCCAACGAGTCTTTCCTCCGCCAATCCTTCGCCGAGGAGGCGGAGATCGGCCGGCTGGTCGAGAACCCGGTCCTCACCCTGGCCCGCCTGGCCGGCGAAAAACCGGCCGCGGCCAAAACCGCCGTCAAGGCGAACCGCTTCGTCAACGAGCCGATGGCCGACTTTACCAGAAAAGAGGTGCGCGAGGGCTTCGTGACGGCGATTGCCGAGGTGCGCCGGAAACTCGGCGCCACCTATCCGCTCTATATCGGCGGCCGGGAGGTGACGACCGAAGACCGGCTGCCCTCGGTCAACCCGGCCAACCCGCAGGAAGTGGTCGGCAGCGTCTGCCAGGCCTCGATCAAAGAGATCGACGAGGCGTTGGCGGCAGCGAGAAAGGCCCGGCCGGCCTGGCAGGCCCTGTCCTTTGCCGAGCGGGCCAAATTCCTGTTCAAGGCCGCCGATATCGCCCGCCGGAAACAGTATGAGCTGAGCGCCTGGCAGACCCTCGAGGTCGGCAAGCAGTGGAACCAGGCCCAGGCCGATGTCGCCGAGGCCATCGATTTTCTCGAATACTACGCCAGGGAGGCGATCCGGCTCGGCAGCCCGCGACGGATGGGCAACAGCCCGGGTGAGATGAATCTGCTCAGCTACCAGGGCAAGGGCATCGCCGCGGTCATCGCCCCCTGGAACTTCCCGCTGGCGATCAGCTGCGGCATGTCCGCCGCCGCCATCGTCGCCGGCAACCCGGTGCTCTACAAGCCGGCCGGGCCCTCATCGGTGGTCGGCCACAATCTTGTCGACATCTTCAGGGAAGCGGGACTGCCCCCGGGCGTCTTCAACTATGTGCCAGGCCGCAGTTCGGTGATGGGCGACTACCTGGTCGAGCACCCCGACGTCTCGCTGATCGCCTTCACCGGCTCGATGGAGGTCGGACAGCGGATCATCAACAAGGCCTCGGTGGTCCAGCCCGGTCAGAAACAGATCAAGAAGGTGGTCGCGGAAATGGGCGGCAAGAATGCCATCATTATCGATGACGACGCCGATCTCGACGAGGCGATCAAGCAGGTGATCAACTCGGCCTTCGCCTTCCAGGGCCAGAAGTGCTCGGCCTGCTCCCGGGTCATCGTCGTCGAGCCGATCTACGAGAAATTCAAGGAGCGCCTGGTGCAGGCCGCCTCGTCGCTGACCATCGGCCCGGCCGAGGATCCCGCCTTTTCGATGGGTCCGGTGGTCGACGACAAGGCACAGAGGTCGATCCTTGATTATGTGGAACTGGCCAGGAAAGAGGGCAAGGTCCTGGTCAGCCGCGAGGCGCCGGACACCGGCTACTATGTGCCGCTGACCATCGTCGAGGGCATCCGGCCGGAACACCGGATCGCCCAGGAGGAGATCTTCGGGCCGGTCCTCGCCATGATGAAGGTGAAGGACTTCGATCAGGCCATCGAATGGGCCAACTCCACCCGTTTCAGCCTGACCGGGGCGATCTTTTCGCGCAGCCCCGAACACCTGAACCGGGCCCGGGCCGAATTCAACGTCGGCAACCTCTATCTCAACCGCGGCAGCACCGGGGCCCTGGTCGAGCGTCAACCCTTCGGCGGCTTCAACATGTCGGGCGTCGGTTCCAAGGCCGGCGGACCGGACTATCTCCTGCAGTTCGTCGATCCCCGGCTGATCAGCGAGAATACCATGCGCCGCGGCTTCGCCCCGATCGAGGAGACCGACGACTGGGTCGACTGATGCCGGCTGATCCGGAAATGAAAAGGGCCTCCCGCGACACGACACTGCGGGAGGCCCTTTTTTTATCTCAGAAGAACAGCGACAGGTGTCAGAACAGACTGACCAGCATCCTGGTTGCCACGACATAGAGCAGGAAGGCAAAGACCCATTTCAGGCGGTCCACCGGCAGACTATGGGCGAGACGGACGCCGAACGGGGCGGTGAGGACGCTGGTGATGACCAGGCCGCCGAGGGCCGGCAGGTAGACATAGCCGAGGGAGAACGGCGGCAGGCTGGCGGCCTGCCAGCCGTTAAAGACATAGCCGATGGTGCCGGCGATGGCGATCGGAAAGCCGATGGCCGCCGAGGTGCCGATCGCCCGGTGCACCGGGATATTGCACCAGGTCATGAAGGGCACCGACAGGGTGCCGCCGCCGATCCCGACCATGCTCGAGAAGGCGCCGATCACATTGCCGACCGCAAAGGTGCCGAGCAGCCCGGGCAGCTGCCGGGAAGGTTTGGGCTTTTTGTTGAGGAGCATCTGGGTCGCCACGTAGAAGAGAAAGACGACGAAAAAGCCCTTGAGAAAACCGGTCGACATCCGGGCCGCCAGGCAGGAGCCGAGGAAGGTGCCGACGAAGATCCCGAGGACGATCTGCCGCACCAGCGGCCAGTGCACCGCGCCCCTCCGGTGATGCGCCATAAAACTGGAGACGGAGGTGAACATGATGCTGGCCATCGAGGTGCCAAGCGCCAGGTGCATGGTTATCTCAGGGGGGATTTGCTGCAGTGCGAAGCAGAAGACCAACATCGGCACGATGACCAGCCCGCCGCCGATGCCCAAAAGCCCCGCCAGGAGACCGGCGACGGCGCCAACCGCCGCGTACATCAGAAGGATTGAAAACACGACACGAACTCCTGCAATTCCATGTTACTGGTTAATGTGCTTGATTGCCTTCAAGTGCGTGTACTGTACAGCAAATTCCGGATCAGGGCCAAGAATTTCCGCAGAACCATGAACAGCTCCCCTGCTCCACTCATGACGGTTTATCAAAACACTACAAATGTCTTATCATCGACCAGCAAACAGGAACGAAAACCATAGGGGCCAGGAAAATCCATCCATCATGTCGGGCCGTAAATTCCAGAGACGTACTCCGCAGACCTGACCAAAGCAGAGCATGTATGTATCGAGCTGATCTGCAGGCAATGCGCGAAACTCATTGAAATATCCATACTGGCTTGCTAGTGTCCATATGTTATTGAAGCTGCGATACTTTGCATGGCACGTAGTGGTAACGGGCAACCGATATAGTTAAAAACCTGCTTATTTTCGTGGGGTTTCGATCAGTCGTCGTTGGGCAACATAAATAGGACAACATCTTGACAATGATTACAATCTTTAAGCTCACTTAAATATATCATTCCGGTTGGTCAAGCTATATAATTTCATCTTTCGTATAATCACTTTTGGGGCCATACCATGTCATCCGACGGTCAGTCTCGGTTCAAAGAAATAGGCATACCACTGATTTCTGCTGCTATCGCACTATTGGGCGTCTTGAGCGGGTACATCCTCAACACATGGACTGAGCGATCCCAGGTCGCCCTAAAGACATTCGAGGTGACATTTCCAGAAAAACAGAAGAGCTACGCTCACTTAATGCGCTTACTGTCCGACAGTTTCTACAGCGCCGCATGGCGGCAGAAGGACAACCACTACAAGTTCATTGACGAATTGGAGGTATCGTACTTTGGACTGGAGCCGTTTCTCTCCGAACCAAAGAGGGAAGCTACTTGGAAAGAGATTCAGAAATTCATAGCGTTCTGCGATCAAATCCGAAGCCGTGATCCGGTAACTGATATGGAAATTGCAGTTACATCGAAAGAGTTCACTTCCCATCGCGACAAAATTCGCGCCTTGCTCTTTTCTGAACTGTTTGACCGCAATTGATACCACATGCCCCTAACCCTTCGGTCAACACGGATCTCGCGCAAAAAGCGTGCGAGGCCGGTTACCTCAAATATTAGGTTGACGCTACGCGCCATGCGAGAGAATCCTAGGAGATATAGTCATGATAAAGAGATATGGGTCAGGTCTGCCGTTGGCTTTTGAGGAAATCTCCTAAGACACATTGCCACCTCTTAACAATCCAAATCACCTTAAATATCAATAAGTTATACATCCGTCGATGTGTTTCAATACGGCATCCAGGCTCTCCCGGGCGTCGCCGAAGAGCATGCGGGTGTTTTCCTTGTAGAACAGCGGGTTCGACACACCGGCATAGCCCGTTGCCATGGAGCGCTTGAGGACGACGGTGGTTTTGCCTTTCCAGCACTCCAGCACCGGCATGCCGGCGATGGGGCTGTTCGGCACCTCCTGGGCGGCGGGATTGACGATATCGTTTGCACCTATTACCACCGACACATCGATATTGGGGAAGTCGGCGTAGACCTCATCGAGCTCGAAGACGATGTCATAGGGCACCTTGGCTTCCGCCAGAAGGACGTTCATGTGGCCGGGCATCCGGCCGGCAACGGGATGGATAGCGAAGCGGACATTGATCTTCTTCTCCCGCAGTTTCCGGGTAATTTCAAAGACGGTGTGCTGGGCCTGGGCGACGGCCATGCCATAGCCGGGAATGATCATCACCTCGTTGGCATCGAGCAGCATCTCGGCGACCTCCGCTGCCTCAACGGATATGATGTCGCCCTCTTCGCCCTCGGCCCCTGCCGCATGCTCACCACTCGAGCTGCCGAAGCCGCCGGCAATTACCGAGAAAAACCGGCGGTTCATGGCACGGCACATGATGTAGCTGAGGATCGCACCGCTGCTGCCGACCAGGGCGCCGACCACGATCAGCAGGTCATTGCTCAGCATGAAGCCGGTGGCGGCAGCGGCCCAGCCGGAGTAGCTGTTGAGCATCGATATGACGACCGGCATATCGGCGCCGCCGATCGACATCACCATGTGCACTCCGAATATCAGGGAGATGATGGTCATGAGGATCAGCGCCGCCGTGCCGTCGCCTGCCGCCGACTGGCCGACAAAGTGCACACCCAGCAAGATGGCCGCGAGCAGCAGCATCAGGTTCAGCCAGTGACGGCCGGGCAGCAGGACCGGCTTGCCGCTGATCCGGGCGCTCAGCTTCAGGAAGGCGACCACCGAGCCGGAAAAGGTAAGCGCCCCGATGAGCACCCCGAGATAGGTCTCGACATCGTGGATGGTCCGCGCAGTCCCGACAATGGCAGGGTCATGGACCATGAAATTGGCGAAGCCGACAATCACCGCCGCCATACCGACAAGACTGTGCAGAATCGCCACCAGTTCCGGCATCTGGGTCATCTCGACTTTTTTTGCCAGCGTCAGCCCGATCGAACCGCCGATAATGACGCCGCCGAACAGGATGAAATAATTGTCCGAGACGATGCCGACTATGGTGGCCAGCAGGGCCAAGAGCATCCCCAGCATGCCGAATACATTGCCGCGCTGGGCGGTCTCCTGTTTGCTCAGCCCGCCCAGGGCCAGGATGAACATGATGGACGCGCCTATATATGCTGCCGTTACAATACCTTGTGACATGTGCTCCCTCCTACTTCCTGAACATGGCCAGCATCCGCTGGGTGACCGCGAAACCGCCGAAAATATTGATACTGGTGATCAGGATGGCGATTCCGGCCAGAATCATGATCAGGGTGTTTTCGGATGAGATCTGCAGCAGCGCACCTAGGATGATGATGCTGCTGATCGCGTTGGTCACGCTCATCAAAGGCGTATGCAAGGACGGCGTGACGTTCCAGACGACCATATAGCCGACAATGCAGGACAGCACGAAAACGGTGAAATGCGACATGAATTCAGGGGGCGCGACACTCCCCAGGCCGAGAAACACCAAGCCGCCGAGCAGAAACGGCATGGCCAGGCCCAGCGGACTTTTTTTCTTTTCCTCCCGCGGCTTGACCGGAGCCGCAGCCTGAGCCTTCTTCGGGGCGGCGGACAATTTCGGCGGCGGCGGAGGCCAGGTGATCTCACCTTCCTTGACGACGGTTGCCCCGCGAATGATCTCGTCGTCCATGTTGATCACCACCCTGCCGTCTTTGCCGGGGGTCAGGTCCGTCAGCAGATGGCGGAGATTGGTGGCGTACAGCTGACTGGCCTGGGTGGCCAGGCGCGACGGCAGGTCCGTGTAGCCGATGATGGTGACGCCATGCTTGACCACGACCTTGTCGGCCTCCGAGAGCTTGCAGTTGCCCCCCATCTCCGCGGCAAGATCGACAATGACGCTGCCCTCCTTCATGGTCCGCACCATCGCCTCGGTGATCAGTTCGGGCGCGGGCCTGCCGGGAATGAGCGCCGTGGTGATAATAATGTCGACCTCTGCGGCCTGGCGGGCAAAGAGGTCCATTTCGGCCTTGATGAATTCCTCGCTCATTACCTTGGCGTATCCGCCCTCACCGCTCCCGTCCTCATCGGCGAAATCGAGCATCAGGAACTCGGCGTCAATGCTCTCGACCTGTTCCTTGACCTCGGGGCGGGTATCGAAGGCGCGGACAATGGCGCCCATGCTTTTGGCTGTACCGATGGCGGAGAGACCGGCGACCCCGGCGCCGATGACCAGCACCTTGGCCGGCGGTATCTTGCCCGCGGCAGTGATCTGGCCGGTAAAAAAGCGGCCGAAGTGCTGGGCCGCCTCGATCACCGCCCGGTAGCCGCCGATGTTGGCCATTGAACTCAAGGCATCCATTTTCTGGGCCCGGGATATCCTCGGGATTGCATCCATGGCCAGGACAGAGACTTTTTTCGCTGCGAGCTTTTTCAGCAATTCCTCATTCTGGCCGGCCTGGATAAAACTGATCAGGACCTGTCCTTGCCGCAGCAGTTCGATCTCATCGATACCGAGTTCAGGGTGTTTCTCGGGGGCACGCACCTTCAGGACAATGTCCGCCTCGCCATAGAGCGCTCCGGCATCCTCGACGACCGCAACACCGGCCTGACGATAGGCGTCATCGGTAAACTTCGCCGCCTGGCCGGCACCGCTTTCGACGGCGACCTCAAAACCGAGCTTTTGCAGGAAACCGGCGGACTCCGGCGTCACTGCCACACGCCGTTCGCCTTGATGTATCTCTTTCGGCACTCCGATACGCATGCTTTCTCTCCTCTTGAGTACGATGTGACAGCTGCCTGGAAGTATCGTTTCTCCGCCACTGCCTTTCCGGGTCTCCTGCTGGTGTCCTCAAGACCACAGCAGGCGCGGAGAGACCGGAACGTATTGGCAGGTTTTCAAACACGAACTATTATAATCCTCGTTCGGCGAAAATTAAAAGCTCAATTTCTCCAAAGACTTGGCGTTGGAGGGCCGCCGGTCTGGCTACGGATGGCAGCCAATCATCTGCAAAGATAATCAGCAAGGTCCCTGTTGTCAGCGCATGGGTACATCTTAAAAATAATTGTCACTCCGATAACTTCTGATTTTTTCGATAGACCATGCCGTTGAACCTGGCGATAATTTCCCCCTGTTCGTCGGTGACCAGGACATCGTAGGCGCCGAGCCGTTTCGGTTCGCCGACCTCTGTGGCAGTGGCGTAGAGGGTACCCGACGAAATGCCGCGTAAAAAGGAGATATTGACATTGATCGCCAAGGCCAACTGGCCGTGGCTGTTCGAGGCAACGGCAAAAGCCAGGTCGGCGAGGGTGAAGATGGCCCCGCCCTGGACGACGTTCGCCGCATTCAGGTGTTTGTCCTCGATCGCTAGTCTGGCCTTGCAATAGCCTATTCCGGCCTCGACTATTTCAACGCCGGTGAGTGCGGCGTAGCGGTCTCCCGCGAAAAAGCCCCTGGCTGTATCCGTGTCCATGGTAGTCCCTTGATTGTCTCAGGATTTCGTCAAACGTACGCGTGTCGATGTTCAAAAGCTGTCTTCTAGATTTTTTTCCAGCGCCATCCTGACCCTGATCGCCAGGTCCTTCTTGGTGAAAGGTTTCTGGATGAATTCAACCCCCTCATCCAGGGTGCCGTGCCGGGAAATGACGTCAGAGGTGTATCCGGACATGAACAGGCATTTGAGGCCGGGATAGAGAAGCAGCATTTTCTCGGCGAGATCCCGCCCGTTCATCTCGGGCATGATGACATCGGTCAGGAGCAGATGTATCTCGCCGGGGTACGTGCCGGCCAGACGGATGGCATCGCCCGGGGTGGCTGCCGCCAAAACGGTATAGCCGAGGAGTTTGAGCATCGTCGTGGTCATCTTCAGGATTGTCGGCTCGTCCTCGACCAGCAGCACGGTTTCATCACCACCCGCAGGCCGTTCCGCTGTCCCTTCTCTCTGCAGTTGCCCTGCCTCGCCCGCATATCTCGGCAGATAGAGAGTGAAGGTCGTCCCCTGCCCCGGTTCGCTGTAGGCGTTGATGAAGCCGTTATTCTGCTTCACGGCGCCATACACCATGGCCAGTCCGAGCCCGGTTCCCTCGCCGACGCCCTTGGTGGTAAAGAACGGTTCGAAGATGTGGGCCAGAGTCTCCTTGTCCATGCCGCAACCGCTGTCGCTTACCGATATCCGCACATAGTCCCCGAATATAAAGCCTGCATGCGCATCGCAGTAGTCCTCGTCGAAGGAGCGGTTTCCCGTTTCGACGGTAATCTTGCCAACACCGGCAATAGCGCCTCGGGCATTGACGCAGAGGTTGGCCAGGATCTGATCGACCTGCGATGGGTCCATTTTCATGGGCCAGAGACCGGCCCCGGGCAGCCAGGCGAGGTCGACATCCTCTCCGATCAACCGCCGCAGCATCTTGAGCATCCCTTCTATGGTCTCGTTCAGGTCGATTTCTCTAGGGGCAACGGTCTGTCTGCGGGCAAAGGCCAGCAGCTGTCTGGTAATATCAGCGGAGCGGGTGGCGGCCTTGCGGATCTCCTCCAGGTCCGCATAAAGGGGCTGGCTCGGTCCCACCTGATCCATGGCCATCTCCGCATGACCGAGGATCACCCCGAGCATATTGTTGAAGTCATGCGCCACGCCGCCCGCAAGCTGGCCGATGGCGTCCATCTTTTGGGCCTGCTGGAGTTGGGCTTCGAGTTTGATCTTTTCCTCTTCCACCCTTCTGCGTTCGGTGATATCGCGGCCAATACCCAACACACCTATGAGTATCCCCTTGTCGTTGTACATTGGCGTTTTGATGGTCTCGAGCAGGACACGATGACCATCAACCGCGAAGGTGACCCATTCTTCATTACTGGTTGGCTTTCCAACCGCAATGGCCTTACGATCATTTTCGCGAAAAAAATCGGCAAGCTCACGATCCACAAACTGATAATCGGTTTTCCCTACGATCTCCGCTTCCCCTGCCCCGAGTAAACGCCCGAATATCTGATTGCATGACAGAAACACCCCATCGGGGTCTTTGAGCCAGATCAGGTCAGGGATAGTCTGCACCAGCGTACGCAGATGGCCTTCGCTTTTCTGCAGATTCTCCTCTGCCTTTTTGCGTTCGGATATATCCTCTATGACAGCTATGAAATATGCCGGATCATTCGAGGCATCACGAACCATGGACACGGTGAGGTTGGTCCAGACAATCGAACCGTCTTTGCGGATGTATCTCATTTCCGTGCTGCCTGTCCGGGTTTCTCCTGCCAGGACCTGACGAAAGTGTTCGAGATCGGCATCCAGATCGTCGCGATAGGTAATGTCCTGGAATGATTTCCGGAGCAGGTCCTCTCTCTGATATCCGACAATATCGCACAGCTTCCGGTTTACCCTCAGCCACCGTCCGTTCGGGGCAACATGGGCGATGCCGACTGCCGCCTGCTCGAATGTTGCCCGGAATCGTTCCTCGTTTTCATGAAGTTCCCTGAGGTAGAGGACATTGCTGAGTCCATCCGAAACCCGACGGGCAATCTCCTGAAAGAGATTTTTTTCTGCCTCGGTCCAGACGCGCGGAAAGGAACACTGGTGCATGCCGAACATCCATGGTTCGCCCAGTTTTGGATAGATAGGCACAACCATTTGAGACTGGACGCCAAACATTTTGGCCGCGGTCGGTGGCCGCTCCGTTCCGGCGATGTACGTCACCGGGCTGTCAGATTCCAGGGCCTCCCGAATATTCCGGGCCTCTCCGGGGGACATCAGCACATCCACATTAAGCACTGTTGCACCCGGGTATTCCGGCCTGGTGATCTCTACCGGAATGCGAAACGATGGTGCATCCGGATTGCATGGAAAGAGGAGCCAGACACGGTCGCAATCAAATATAGAGAACACTGTCCTGACAACATCAAAGAGCATCTGCTCAAGGTCTGCCTCCTGTTTGATCACCCGATCAACCTGCCCCAGGCTTTCCAGAAAACGTAGGTGTGATTTGCGCTCTTCTTCCGCCTGATAGAGTTCAGTGATGTCGCGGACGAAGACAAAATACCGCCCGATTGCTCCATCTACATACTGGGCACTTATCTCGACATCGATGATCGAGCCTTCCTTGCGCCGGTATCGGGAGTGAAAGCGATCAGAGCCGGTTTTCATGCCGCTGCGGAGGCGAGCGGCGATCTGTTCCGGCGAATCGGTTGCCTCGATATCCATGACGCTCAGGCCAAGGATTTCCTCTCCGGTATAGCCCAGCATCTTACAGAAGGTATCATTAGCATCGAGAATACGGGCAGAGGTGTCAACTATCAAAAAACCGTCGAGAGTCGTCCCGGTAAGGGTTTCATACTCCTGTGCCTTATTCCTGCGCAAGGTATCGACCAATCGCAACGAGGTCTTCCGGCCGTTCAGAAAGACCATCAACAGGCCCATGACCATCAGCGAAATAAAACCGGCCCCCAGCACCAATACGGACCGTACCAGTGACAATTGGCGCAACATCTCAGCAGACGGAACCTCAACATAGACAATGAGTGGCGTTTCCTGACTGTGAATATGGCGATGGGCAATGAACCGTTCCGGAGCATCGGCGGTGGGGCGGCTCAGGAAGATTCCCTCCGGCCCATCGAGCATTGGCGCCAGCAGGTCCGACGGGATTTTTGTGCCCAGCACCTTAGGGAAGTCCCGGGAGCGGTTGACAACCGCACCTCCATGATTGACGACGGTGATTGTGGTGTCTCGAGAAAGCTGCAACCGAGGTCCAAAGCTGGCGATAGAATCCTGTTTGACGGATAACGCCACGACTCCGAGGAAGCGACCTTGCTCGTCGTACATCGGCCGCGCCAGTGGCAGGGTGTAGCGCTTGGTGACACGGCCGAAAGCCGGCTCATCGATATAGAGGCTATCCTTGCCGCCATCGGCAAAAAAACGAAAATACTTGCGATCCCCGAGATAAATACGGGGTTTCACATTCGGAGTGTCGGTGTAGGCGAGGTAGCCATTGCGGTCCACCAGCACCACCAGGATATCCCGGTCTGCAAGCGGTCCGCTGCGCAGAAGCTTGATGTTTTCAACGAAGCGCTTCGGGTCCGTTACATAGGCATCGCGCAGAACGAGCAGGGAGTTGTCGAACTCGTGTAACTGTTCGCTGATGATGGTTTCGGAAATGAGGGCCAGATCGGCGAGGCGGTCACGGAAAGAATCCATTCCCGCCTGCTTTTGGCGGTCTGCCTCCCAGTTCGCAGCGAAAAGCAGGGTACCCGCCAGGAGCAACCCCATAAATATCCAGACTGCAATACTCCTGCGCTCGCCCCGCAGCTGAATCGGGCTGTAAGTAGACATGGACCTATCTCTTTCTAAAGGGAAAACGAACGCAAAAATCCATTACAACACCCGGCGATTATAACCATACCTGGTGCCATAGTGTTGGATAATTATCTATTTCTGGTCAAAGTGAAATTTTTCCCCTCGAATTTTTCCAGAGAATAGCGGTCTTGCTCAGCGGCAATGTGCCATGCGGTGATGTGCCATGCGGTGGACTGCATATCAGAGTCTATGCGTTGTATTCATGATTAGGAAGATTTTTCCAAACACTCCACTCGGGAGAAGGTGACCTCGAGGATGTCGATCAGGATTCCGACCCGACTGTTCATCCCCTTGTCGAATTTGATAAAAGCCGGTTCAGAGATTTTCCAGGCAGATCTGCCTTCCCTTTTTCGCCTCTTCAAGGGTTGGGTCTAATTTGAGGGCCCGCTCAAAATGCAGCAATGCAACTTTATAATCCTTTTCCAGCAGTGCTATTTTTGCTGAGAGCAGGTGGGATGGGGCATGATTCGGAAAACTGGCAAGGGAAGACTCCAGGGTCTTTTTGGCCTTTTCAAGGTCGTTTCGCTCGAACAAGATTCTGGCAAGATTGTAACGAGTTTCCGCATGGGATTTGGCGGCGGCCCCTGTGTCCGACGGTGCATTGAGAGCATGGTCCAGTTCAGTCCGGGTTATTTCCTTCAGCAGTAGTCTGATGTGCCCTTCGATCGCATTATTGAAGCTGATCCAGTTCGATGCGGTGAAATATTGCAGCGTCCCGTCTTTTGCGAAGAGGCCGGTGCTTGGTGCGGCAAATACCCCGAACTGGCCGTAGACTTCCCTGCTGCCGTCAATAAGAAGAGGAAAACTGATCCCGTTCTCCTTCTGAAAGCCGGCGAGCCCTTGGCGATCTGCCTTTCCCGATACGATTCCCACAAACGAGACACCCTTGTCGCGGTATTGCAGGTACAGTTTCTGCAGCACGCCCATCTGCCTCATCGACAGTTTCTGGTCGATACGAAAAAAGGTGACAACAGCGATCCGGCCTTTGAGTTTTGCCGAACAGAACTGGCTGCCATCCAGTTGCTGCACACAGAATCCGGGCAGCTTGCCGCCTATGGCGATATTGCTGAAGGAGAGATCTCCAGCCAGACTGCTTCGGCAGAAAAACAGAAGGAACAGGCATACGAGGAGTTTTTTCACGCTGCACCAATGGGTAAAGTTTTTCCGAAGCTCTTACTTTTTAAGATAGTTGTAGGTGAGTCGGGCATGACAGGCAACACAGGACCCTCCCGACTTGACGCATGACGCGGAAGGCGTAGTGCAAGGTTCACCGGTTGCGGGGTTGCTGTACTCAACTTTGTACTGCAGCTTCAAAGGCCAGTCTTTCTTGCCGAAGGGCACAGAATCCCTGATATGCTTCGGCTGGACGCTGGCATGGGTTGCATGACATGCCCGGCACGATCGTCCCTTTGTTTCTCTGTTCACATGAAGATAGTGCAGGTTTGTTTTGCCGTTACGAAAATTGGTCAATGATGTGGTCTCTTTCGCCTCCATGGCTTCCGCTTCATGGCAGGTGAAGCAGAGCTTGAATTTGTCCCTGCTGTAGCCTTCGATGTAGAAGCCGCTGGGATATTCCGCCTGGAGGATCCTGTAAAAATTGCTGCCATGCGGATTATGGCAGCCTGAACAGTTTTTTTCCTTTATCGGGCCGTGGTGATCCGGATTTTCCTTGAGAAGCTTTGTCAGACCAGGAAGTATTTTGCCGTCCTTCCGGGTAATATTTTCACCGTGGCATCGCAGGCACAGATCCATCGGCTCCGCAGTGAGATACGCCTCAAGCGGTGAGGCATGCGGATTATGGCAGTTGATGCAGCTTTTTTTCGTATCTATCGGCTGGTGCTTGTTTGCCACGCGGTCGAACTCCGCAGGCTGAGAGACGCCGCCCTCCGAATGGCATTCTATGCAGAGATTTTTGATATCCTTTTGCAGGAGTTTGATGCTGACATCGGAGGCATGCGGGTTATGGCATGAGGTGCAGTCATCTTTCGCCGGCGCATGGATGGCATTCTGCTCCTTGTTGATATCCTGCTCAAGCTGGTCGTGGCATTGAAAGCAGAGCGCCGCCGTTGGTTCATTGAGCAGCTTGGCGTTGTCGGACTCATGGGGGTTATGGCAGAAGAGACAGGCCCCGATGCTGCTGGGACTGTGCTGAAACTTGCCGGCAAATTCGTCATGGCACTGATTACACAACTCCGGAGGCTGGGCGCTGATGTTTGCAGCATCGGGTTTGTCCGACGTATGGCAGCTATCACAGGAACCGTCTGCAAAGGGCTTGTGCTGATACTTTTTCGCCGCCTCTGCGGAGCAGACCAGAACCAGCAGAGAGCAGACAAGACACACCAGGGTGGAAAGGCATTTTTTCACGATTTTCTCCTTATCTGCAGAGTGGAAATTCAAAGTTCTCTGAGTAATTTTACTAAAAATCTATGCTCCGTACGTTGAAAATCGCGCAGCTGGTCATCAGAATCGAGGTATCTGTGACTCAGATTGCAGCGCCATTTACCGTAATATAACTCCAAAAAGGAGAGGAGTCCGCCGACTGATGAATCCGTGCGTTCACCGGAGACCTGGTCGTACCAGCCTTCGACACCTGTCCTGGCCCAGTATGCAGGTGACCAGAGGATATTTGATGTTACGCCGTGAAATTCATCCCGGGCAATATCCTCGCTGAAACCGGTTTCGCCGAAATAGCCGGAAAGCTGCAGCGACAGGTTTTTTGTCGGGTTTGCGGTGAGGGTCTCTTCCGCTCGCCAGGTGTTTCTGGAGGGGGCGGTGCTCGTTGAAAAATCCTCGTAGGAAAATCTCGTTTCAGACCATTTCCAGAACAGCTGCAGCACCGTTCTGTGAATGGTGTCATCGACAGGAGTTACCGGTTCAAATCCCGAGATTATCTGTTGGGATGTGTTGAAATAATTATATGAGAGCCGCACTGCCGAAAAGAGATTCAGAGTTGTTCCGTATGATTGGGAAAGCAGGTTGTCATCAAATCCGGAATCACCCGTAAACCGGTAACTCACCAGAACGGTCTGGTTGTTTTGTATTGCACCAAAAAAAGTGCGGCGTATCCTGACAAAAGAGCCGACATCCTCAACGGTGTAGTCCTGATCCCGTATATAGACGATGGTACGCGTGCTGTCCGTCACCCGTATCGAATCCCGATCTATAAATTCATCCCTCAGGAATGGGGCGTCCCCGTTCGCCAGGACCAGCGGCACGTTGCTTGCCGCAAGCTGACCGACATTGCCGCTTCTCTCGGTATACACCGAATCCAGGCCTGTCGTGACGTTGAGAGAGCCCCAGGGGATATCGCGGAGGTAGTCGAAATGGAGACCGCTTTCATAGATATTTTCATCGCTGTCCGGAAAAGTCTTGCGGGCGGCATCGGCTGAGAGCGTGGTTGTCAGGTTTTCATAGAGCAGATGCTTTACATTGCCGCCGAGCGAGGCAGTTTCCCCCTCAAAGAGGTCTACCTCCTGCTTGTCATAGAGAAGATTGAGAGTTGACCAGAGATTTTTGCGGTGTGTGTAGTAAAGCCGTTCAAGCAGCCGCACGTTTGAGCTGGTGAAGTCCTCGTCCGTTGTCTTGTTGTAGTTGACTGTGGATGTGAGCCTTCTGGTGGGATCGCTGTCAAATCTCCAGGTGTTCGAGAGGTAGTTGAAAGAGTTCTGCACATCCGAAATTGTCTCGCCACTGGTCTGCAGGCTGTCGATGTACTGAACATTCAGCCTGGTGTCGCTGTTGCCCTTCTGATGGAACATATCGGCCCTGAAATCATCGCGATCTTCCTCGCTGATGAAAAAGCCTTCCTGAATGCGTTGCAGATGAAGATATCTGAAAAAGGACGGCAGCGTCCTGTTTTTTAACGACAGGTCCGCTCCATAGCTGTCTATTTCAACGGTGGACTGGTTTGTAAAGGCGGCTACCAGGTTGTCCTCATGTCTGTCGGCAAAAACATGCAGGGTGTATGGTTTCTCCGGCAGCAGGGTGCCATCCAGTGAATAACCCGGTATGAAGAAGCGGGTATCATCGGATTTCGGGCCGTCTCCGCTCTCGTCGATCTGACTCCATTGCGGCTCCAACTGGACATCGAACAGGAAGAGAGCGGGATGATACATCCAGCCCCGGGTGGCAACGGTAAAGCCCTCCCGGAATTCAAAGACACTGCTTTCCAGTTCCTCTCCCCTGTTGTTCACCGTCTCACTGTCGTACTTGAAAGATCCCAGCAGACCGATCCTCGGCCTTTCTATGAGAAAGTACTCGCCACGCAGGGCGGGAACCGCGTCATAATCGACCTTGGCCTTTTTCTCCAGGGGAACGATAGGCCCAGGGGCGCTGGCGGTGGACGGTTCTGCCGCATTTTCGGCAGGATAGCCGTTTCCGGCTATCGACAGCAAGGCCGCAGTACAGAGGACCGTCGTTATTGCAGAGAGTGGGCGTCCCATCAGCAGCGCATACCATTTATTCCGATTTGTCACTCTTGAGTGGTGTTTTGTGAAAACCTTTACCGGAATGATTTTCATCCTGGTGGCACATGGCACAAATCGTCGAAGCCTCACTTTTAAGAAGATACGGGTATTCACTCTGATGCGGTACATGGCATGCACTGCAGCTTACCGGTGCATGCCGTCGTGGCTCGTCAGGTTTTTTTTTCTCAAACGGGTTCTCGTGGCAATTCAGGCAGATCCCCAGTTCATGCGGGACTAACGGTCCGGCAGGTTTGCCGGTGTCAGCTGCCTGTTCCCTCGAGGTACGGGAGTTGCCCCCAGAGACAATAGACGCTGTCGACTGGTGGCATTTTACGCAGTTCTTCTGAGTAAAGAAGCTGTGCGCAGAGCGTATTTCGACAGCGGCAGCCTGATGTTTTTTGTCCATCTGATCCTGCCCTGTATTCTCTACTCTACTCTCTGCAGATTCTTCCAGGGGTGGCACCCCGGTGAAAAAGAAGTTGAGGGTTTTGTGACGTGAACGACTGTCACAACCAGACAGCAGGATGATGACCAGCGACAGAAGAAGAGTAGTCAATTTGATCGTGCGTGGTGGATTACTCATCTTTGTCTGTATTTGGATCCGAGTCTGTACCTGTGGGCACCTGGAACTTTATTGCGCAGGAATTTCGGGACCTTTCCACGTACCGAAGCCGTAGACATTCAGTTTGTTGGCTCCGAACATATTGCCGACATAAATCACGTATTCTATTTGAAAGTCCTTATCCGCAAACGCAGAAAAATACTCGGTGTTGGCATAGTCGATGTGAACACCGGCAGGCAGGTACATATTGCCGGGATTTGTGCCGCCACCGCCGAAAAACAGCAGGAGTTTGGTTGAGTCGACATCAAAAATCTGGATATTTTCAAAAGCTGCATCGACAGCAAAAAGATGCCCCTGCCTGTCAATTTCCAACCCTTTCGGCCTGGCAAAAGAACCGATCACATCGCCATGGAAGCCGAACGACTTCAGATGCACACCGTTTTCGTCAAACTGCTGAATCTGATGATTGAAGGCATCGTTGACAAAAATATTCCCTTTCGTGTCGATATTGATGTGGGAGGGTTTATACAGGCTGCCGTCCTTTGTCTGCAGTTTCTCAAAATATCTAATGAGTTCGCCCGATGCCTCATCGATTACCGCGACCCTGTTGGCGTCCATATCGCAGACATACAATTTTCCTTCGAAAACGGCGACATCAACAGGCTTTGCCAGCATATCCTTGTTGCCGTAGGAGCGAAGGTAGTTGTTTTCTCCATCAAAAACAATAATTTGTTTTCGTTTCATATCGGCAATATATTTTTTTCCATCCGCTGATACCCAGATTCCCGACGGATCAAGCAGCGAACCCATTCTTTTATCATCAAGGTAACTGAATTCGCGTGTGGCAAGATCTATGACGAGCAGTTTTTTAAAGGCCCGGTCAAGAATAAAGATTTTACCCGGCATAGAGCCGATGTCATAGGGATTGCCGATAATTTTATTGGCAGCAACATCTCCAATGACAAACTGAGCAAAACTGCTGCGCGGTTTCTCTATATCCCGCTCACTGTTGATCGTCGTCAAATACTGCAGCCGGGGCTGCTGCGGCAGCGGTGGATAGAATACCGTTTCTGCGTCAGGTTGCTTCTGCACGCCTGCGCAGCTGCAGAGAAAAAATAGAGGGAGAAGCATGCGGAATAATTGTTTCATAAGGTACCAATCATCGAGAAGAATAGTGGTTATAAGCAAATGCAAGCACCGCCCTGCGGACGCACCGTACCGCCGCAGCCAGGCTTGATGTACAATCAGACCAGGCTGCTGCCGAGACAACCCTCTCCACTACTTGTTGTGGCAGGTCAGACACAAGGCCGACCCGTCATTTGATTTTACCAGAAGATCGTCAAAATCGTTGGTGTTATGAACATCATGGCAGGAAGAACATTCCACAGAATTGTTGACCAGCATATCGGTCTGGATTGTGCCATTCGAGCCGGGAATACCGGATGGTGTGGACGACGGTGGAAAGAGTTCGCCATCCTGGGTCGCCAGGCCGTCATCAAAGACAAACGAGATCGGATGATCGTCACTCAGATCAGTCCCCAGGTTGAAGTCGGAGTCGATAAAAATAGAGCCCGACCTGCCGCCAAAAGAATCAATGGCAACGGTGCCGTCATGACACGACAGACACAGCTTGGAAACGCCCGTGGGCTGGCCGGTTACCGTATCAAGAGTGGTTCTGTTGTAGAGGGTGTAGGTGGCGGTGGTCGTTTCGTGGTTCCAAAGCGGTGCATCATCATCACCGGTGGCAAAGTGAGGGGTATGGCAGGGCAGGCAGATCTGGCCCTCGGCCCAGGTTTCGCGGCTGAAATCGTGGGCACTGCCGGTTATTTCCGCATACGATATCGATGCGGATGCTGAAAGGGTCAATATCAGAAGGGTAATAGTCCGAATATTCACTGTTTTGTACCTCTTGAATTATAAACCGTCCGTTTCACCTCGAGGCGGTTCGGAAATATGGCAAATCAGGCAGAGCCTATCCTCGCCTCCGCCGATATCAATAAATGGTAAAAAGTCGTTTCGATTATGGACATCGTGGCATGAAGAGCATTCAACCCTGCCGTCTGAAAGAAGATTTTCGGCGATGGTGCCGCCGAGACCTGAGGCTGTCGTAGCTGGATCGTTGAGGTTGCCGTCTTCCAGCGCCAGGGCGGTATCGTAGACAAAGGAGATCGGGTGATGATCCCCCGGGGCGGTTCCCAGCCTGGCATCCCCGGATATGAACACGCTGCCGTTAACGCCGTCCGTGCTGTCGATCGCTGTAGTCCCGTCATGGCAAGACAGACAGAGTTTTGAAACACCCCCGGGCTGGCCTATAACGGCATTAAAGGTGGGGCTCGAATAGACCGTATAGCTTGTTGCCCGGACCGTCCGGTTCCAGAGAGGGGCGTTATCCTCCTGTACTACATCGGTGTGTACGTTATGACACGGCAGGCAGATTTGACCAGCCGACCAGTTTTGATTGCTGAAATCATGCGGGCTGCCGGCAAGCTCGGCAAATATTTTGTCCGGCAATAGGAGGAGGATGAACAAGATAAGCAATGTTTGTCTCTGCATACGTCCCACTTTCTCTGATTGGTGATGTCGAGTCGATTTCCAAGGGTGGTAGAAAAACGGTGCCACAATCGACAAGCACCGGACCGTTGTGTTATGGCTATCCTTTTCTACCGGATTTTGCAAATTCATTTTTACTGGCCACCATCTGCATCACTGAACCGGCCCTGCGCTGTCTGCAATCTGCTGTCTCCAATAAGGCGGAGAGACCTGATGCGGGCAAAGCGAATTTTGCCGGTATTGCTCCGTCTCATAGGATTATATCATCCTTTCAGCCGGGATGTTAATGAAATTTCAGTGGTGCCTCCGGCTCTCAAGCAGGCCCCTTTCCGACCAGCACCCGGCAACACCGACCATCTCGTTGAAATGCAGTCGTTTCAACCTCGCCGGGAGGTTCTCACGGAAGGTGTCGATGGCCTTGGCGCCGGGATCGAGGCGGTCTTTCGTTTCCCCGGCGGCATACCTCTGGCCGGTCATCCGCAGGATTCCCATGTATCTTGAAAATGGCCATGAAATACCGTTGTTAACCATGCAGGCCGGGCATGGCCCTGCGGCCGGCAAAAACTGCTCTGGCGATCATCTGCACCATGATTACCTTGCCAATATAGGGTCCTGGGATGTCTGGAGGTTCCTCTTTTCGATGAACAACGACCTGATTCGGGGAACAATATCAACTTCAGTACTTGAGTAACTGATCCTGAACGATATTGTGGAAGGAATGCTCAAGATGCTGCGGAGGCTCATAGGAGAGAATGTCGATCTTGTCTGGAGGCCGGGTTCCGACCTGTGGCCCGTCAAGATCGACCCGTCGCAGATCGACCAGATCCTGGCCAATCTCTGTGTGAATGCCCGGGACGCTATCGCAGGTGTCGGTAAACTGATTGTCGAGACCGGAAACAGCAGCCTGGGAGAGGAATACTGCCGTACACGCGGGCTTTGCACCCGGGGAGTATGTGCGAAAAACCTGCTGCCTGTCTATCCGCAGCTCAAATGCCTTTTCATGTCGGGGTATACGTCTGAAGTTATAGCCCAGCATGGAATACTGGATGAGGGAGTCCAGTTTATCCAGAAACCCTTCTCAAAAAAAGACCTGGCAATCAAGGTCAGGATGGTGCTGGAAAAAAGTTAGAGAGGCAATCAGGTCAACAACCGGCGTTCCTGCCGCTGTCAGCTGGAACAATTGAGCCCCGATATTCCATCGCCTTGATTATATGCAGAATTGCCTGATTGACAGGGGTTGCGATCCCATATTCCGCTCCCATCGCGACGACCTTGCCGGCAAATATCTCCACCTCGGTTTTCCTTCCCGCCTCGATATCCTGGAGCATGGAGGTCTTTCCTTCCGGCGCCAGGGTAGAGAGAACGGAGGACCATTCATCGAGATCTTTCTCGGCAAGATTGATGGAAACCTTTTCGGCAAGCGCTATGACTTCCCGCATCAACAGCAGCATGAATGCCCGGGCATCGGCCGAGGCGTGGAAAACACCATACGGAGCGCGGAGCACCGCCGACGCCTGGTTGATTCCAACATTAATCATGAATTTCCACCACATGACGCGCATCATGTCAACCGGCACCTCATGGGGGATCGCCGCCCGGATCAGGGCCTCTCGGAGACGTTCTATCCTGTTGCCATCAACTCGTTTCGGTCCCTCCCCGAAGATGATCCTGCCGGGTCTGGCATAGGAAAAATGATCCCCTTCCCGCACGGCGTCAATGCCCACCGCTATGGCAAACACCATTTTGTCCATGCCGCAGGCCGAGCCGAGTATCTGTTCGCTTTCAAGTCCGTTCATCACCGAGAGGATTGTCGTTTCCGGACCCACCACGGCCTCAATTGCCGGAAGGGCTTCGGCGAGATGGTGGTGCTTGAGGGCGACCAGAACCAGGTCGACCGGCTCCCTGACATCCTGCGGCTGCATGACTGGAACGGCATAGGGTCTCCCGTTGACTTGTAACGGGGTATTTGTCAACCGCTGATATCTCTCGCCTGTTGCGAGGAAAAACAGCGAAAAACCGCCGGCATCGGAAAACATCGAGGCGTATGCCGCCCCCATGGCCCCGGCACCGATGATGGCAACGGTCTTGATTTTTTTTGTCTGCATCTTTTAGACCCACAATTGTTCAGGATGAATTGCTCTTTCTCGGCCACTGGTCCGGAAAAGCAGAGAGTACCTTACTTCCTTTGGGAAGTCAAAATGGGATGTCGGCGCAGTTTAACGAGAGAGAGTTCAATCTCTTCTGAGAGATTTCGATCTCTTCTGTCATTTCGACCACAGGGAGAAATCTCCGTCACCCCAGCGCAGGCAGAGAACCGGATATGCAAGGATGCAGAGAGTATTTATTGCCTTCCCGCCCATGCGGGATAGACTGAAAAAAGATGCTCAAGAGATTTGCGGGATCAGCACTGGCATGGATATAATCCTGCAAAGAGTAATTTATGAACCCTCTCCGGGGCAGCTGCCCGGTTCAACACCATTTTCTCAATCATTCCGACCTTCCTGCTGGATTCTGGAGAAAAAAACAAAATCCCGAGGCAGCACTGGATAAAGGGGAAGGGACGACAATACGCCCTCAACGAGTGTTCAAAATGATCGGCAAAACATGGATCCTGGTCGTCTTCACCATCCTGGTCATAGGGGCGCCGCTGGTTGGTGTCTCCCTGTCGGGCCGGTCAGCGGCACTTTTTGCCTCATTCCCGCCCCTGACAACACCTGCGGCGCACCAGCCCTTTTCTTGGCCGGTTTTCATGCTGTATCTTGTGCCGGCTGTCGGAATTGCAGTTCTGATCGGCGCTGCCGCCTGCCGCAATCCAGCTGTATCCGAAACGGGACAGCCAGGGAGTACGCGGAATCTGCCCTTGTGGGGCTGGGTTGCCCTGGCAGTATTATTGGTATCCTGGGTTTTCGCCTGGACGCGGTTTGCCTGGTTTGACCCATGCCAACGCCATACCTTTATTCCCCTGTGGTTTTCCTACATCGTGTTTGCCAATGCCGTATGCGTTCGCCTATCCGGCACCTGCCCGATGCTGCATGAACCGGTATTTTTTGCCGGTTTATTTCCCCTCAGCGCTGTTTTCTGGTGGTTTTTCGAGTACCTGAACCAATTTGTCCAGAATTGGTACTATACCGGCGTCAGTTACGGGACGCTTGCCTACAGCATGCATGCCACCATCTCCTTTGCCACGGTATTGCCCGCGGTCTATACAACCCGGCGGTTGATCTCGGAGATGGAATGGTCCAGGAGATGGTTTTCCGGTCTGCCCTCCCTCAGAGGGACTGCCCCGGCATTCCTGAACTGGCTGGTCCTGCTGATCTCCTGCGCAGGGCTGATCGGGGTAGGCCTATGGCCGGAAGAGTTGTTTTCGCTTCTCTGGCTAGCGCCCCTGCTGATCCTGACCGCCCTGCTGCATCTTGCCGGACAGCCCACTCTTTTTACAGGCATGGTCGATGGCGACTGGCGCCCGGCAGTCTCGGCTGCCATGGCCGCCCTGGCATGCGGCTTTTTCTGGGAAATGTGGAATTATTACAGCCTGGCCGGATGGGTGTACAGCATTCCCTATGTCCATCGCTTTCAGCTCTTTGAAATGCCGATGCTGGGGTATCTGGGATATCTGCCGTTCGGCCTGTTGTGCATCGAGATAACTGAGTTTTTTAAAGACACCTCATCTATCGGGCAGAAGAATTATGAAATACAGGCTGCGCCGTAACAGCCTTGGCGACGGCCAGGACTCGGCGGTAACAAGTTGCTTATTCCAATTCAACGAGCATTTTGCAAAATGACGAAATCACACAGTACGTCCTACCCGCATCTCGGATGGTCGAGATAATTTATGTTGTAATTTCGAGCGATAGCGAGAAACCTCGGTTTTCAAGACGATGAGATTTCTCCCTCCGGTCGAAATGACAAGGGTGGGTCGAAATGACAGAGTCTGCAACTGGTCATTTTGCAAGAGACTCAACAGGAAATGAAATGTGTGTTGGGGACTGGTTCCGAGAGAATCATGAAATCCGGAATGAGGGTTCATGAGGGACTTATGGGACGGCGGGTTGTATTGGCTGCGGTATGTGCAGGATCTCGTCAAGGAGAAAGACATCCGTCAGAAAGGTGCGCACATGAAGCGAGGCGTTGAGATTATCGATAAGCTGGGAGGATATGCGCGACTGGACGAGCACAAGCTTCATGGCGGCCAGGGCTTTGGTCGTATCCGTAGACAGGATGCTGAGAAAATCCTTGTATTCCTGCTGCGTAGCGAGATTCATGGCCTTTGCGGTGGAGGCATAGGCCTCAGGCAGACCGGAAGCCGCGTCCACGGCGCTGGACAGCAGTTCCCGCAACTGGGCGCCATTACGGCTCTCCCTGTCGTCAGTTATGCCCTGGGCCGCGTACGCCAGCATGAACTCGTAGCACTTTTCGATGGCGTCGCAACGACCGGTAATATCGTCAAATTCTTTCATATCCTTGATCTCTTATTCTCAAATGTTATTCAACGGATGAGGCATCCCATGCGGCAAGGCTCCTCATGACGACTGTCTGCCGAGAATGGCGCGTTTGACCAGATTGCGGGCAAGCGCCACTTTGTAACCGTTATAGGGCAACGGCACCGCTCCTTCGGCGGCAATGATCGATGCCTGGTCGGCAACGTCTCTTCGCGACCTGCCGGCCACAGCCGCTTCCACCTTGGGCAGACGCCAGGGACGAGCAGCCACCGCCCCCAGGACGAAGCGGGCACGGTCGATGCGATCACCGGAAAGTTTCATGGCGGCAGCGATATTGACCAGCGGAAAATCCCACACCGGTCTGTCCCGTACCTTCTCGAAGTAAAAATTCGCCCCGGCCCAGGTGGGGGGAAGGCGGATTTCCGTGAGCAGATCACCGGGAGCGAGCACGTTCATGCTGGTGATGTCGTCATCCGGGCCGACGAAATAGTCTTCGGCCGCCACTTCCCGTTCGCCCGAACCATTTTTGATGATCAGCCGGGCCTCCAGAGCAACCAGGGCCGGAGCGGTGTCGGAAGGCGACACGGCGGCACAGCCTTCGGCCCCGAAGATCGCATGTTCACGGTTTTGCCCATGCGGGTTTTCGACGGCGTAACAGGTGTTGCCCCCGGCCCGGTAGCAGTTCCAGCCACCTCGATAATACCAGCAACGTGCGTCCTGAGAGATGTTGCCGCCAAGAGTTCCCTGGTTACGGATCTGGGGTGAAGCCACTTCTCCTGCCGCTTCGGCGAGCAGCGCGAACCGGGCCCGGATATCCGGATGCCGGGTCACCTCGGTCAGGGTGGTCATAGAACCGATGACCAGGTTTTCACCCTCCTGCCGCACCCCGCGAAGCTCTTCGATGCGTCCGAGGTCTATGACCGCCTTGGGCTGTTTGATGCGGTCCTTGAACCGCTCCAGGCTGTCGAGTCCCCCGGCCAGGATTTCTGGGTGGTGGCATGGCCGATGCCAAGCATGGAGCGCCCGGCGAGTTGTCCGGTAAACGCCCGGGGGTGTACCACCAGGCCCGCATCGGCCTCGGCGTGAAAGTCCAGAATACGGTACATGCCGGTTTCGATGTCCACCTCCACCTCGGCAAAGGAAGCCACGTAGGAGTAGGTCTGGCCGTCGCGGGGGAAGTTGTCGCGGGCTACGGCGACAAGGCCCTTTCCAGCCAGGGCCGCGACGGACGTCTTGGTAAGCTTATTGACGTCATCCGGGCACTCATGGCCGTCGTAAGCTCCTCCCAGTTCAATGGCCCGTCCGGCCACTTCGGCAAAGCTCATCCCCTGCCCCGTATCATTCCGAAAGACGCGCTGGCCTCCGACGTCGTAATCTTCAGGCACTCCGCCCAAAGTCCTGGCCGCTATCTCTTTGAGCTTTTTGCGGGCGTCCAGGCTTGCCGCCAGGCCCGCCCTCGACATGGAATGTATGGTCTGGCTGCCGCCGGAAACACAACTCCAGGGCAGGTGCCTGGCCGTATCCCCCCAGAGTATCTCGCAGGCCTCCCAGGGCACATCCATGGCGTCGGCCAACACCCGCTGCACGTCGCAAAATGCCTCCGTGCCGAGGTTGCCGATGCCGGAGTGGATCCGGAGGCGCCCTGCAGGCGTGATCACGAACAGGCCGTCAAAACCGATTGTACCGGCCACGAAGCAGCCCGTGCCGACACCAATGCCGCGTCGGACCGATCCCTCGGTCAGGGGCGGACGAGCCCGGCGAGCCTGCCAACCGAACGTCTCGGCTCCCAGGTCGAGGGCCTCTTTGAGGAAAGCACTGGTGGCGGAGTTAAGCGAGCCGTCCGGTTTGGGCGGGCCGACCGGCGCCCTGCCTTCGGGGGCGTTGATGCGGCACACGGCCAAGGGGTCGAGATTCAGCCGGCGGGCGGCCTTGGCCAGGATCGGTCCCAATAAGGCGCTGGCCTGGAGTCCGCCCGGCGCGGTCTGGGCGGCCCTGGTCGGGGTGTTGGTGAGCACCGCCGCGCCGCGCCGCGCCAGCGCATGGCCTTGGGCTGGTAAAGCAGGGAAGCCATACGTCCGGAAATGAAGCCATCGTTTTGCTGCTGATAGGGACCGTTGTCCATGAGAACGAACATGTCCAGGGCCAGCAGGCGGCCTTCCTTCGAAAAACCGGCCTGCATGCGTCCGATCACGCTCGGCCGCGCCCGGCCGATGTACTGCACGTCTTCTCGGGAGATTCGCATCATGACCGGGGTATGGGTTTTTTTCGCAAGAAGCGCCGGAATGATCGAGGCCACCGAGGCTGTTATCTTGCCGCCGAATCCGCCGCCGGTGTATTCGCTGACAAAAATGATGTCGTCGACGTCCATCTTCAGCCAGCGGGCAATGGCCGGCACGGTCTGGATGGTGCTCTGCGTGCCGGCGACGAGATGGAGCTTGCCGTTTTCCCACCAGGCCAGGGTCGAACGGGTTTCCAGGGCCTGGTGGCTGACATTGGGCGTGACGAAGGTTTCGTCGAGCACCAACGAGGCCTGCGCCAGACCTGCCGCGACGTCGCCGAAGGACCATTCGGCGGTCGTCTTTCCCATCGGAAGCTGTTCCGGGCCGGCGGCTTCGAAATCGGCGGTCGTCCATTTGATTTCACCAACCATCGCCTGCTCGCCGGCTTTTTGGGGCGGCAGCCAGACATTGCCGCCGATGCGGGCGTTGGGGCCGCCCGGACGCAGGCTGTCCAAGGGATCGATGACAAAGGGCAGCGGTTCGAACTCGATCTCGATGACGTCGATGGCCGCGTTAGCTGCCGCTTCATTGGTTGCGGCCACGGCAAGAACAGGCTCGCCCTGGTAATGCGGCTCTATCGTCAGGGCTTGTTCAGCCCAGGGGCTGGCCTTTATTACCTCGCCCCTGTCGGACACGGAATCTGCCGGAGGCGGCAAGTCGTCAGGGGTGAGAATGGCCCTCACGCCGGGCATTGCCAGGGCGGCGCGCGTGTCGAGATGTTTAACCCTGGCGTGGGGCATGGGGCTTGTGAGGAGCTTGCATACCAGCATGCCCTCGGCCCGAAAGTCGTCGGTGAAGCGGGCTGTTCCGGTCAATTTGGCCCGCAGGTCGGGTGTGGTGTAGTTGCGTCCGGTAAGCTTGGGGGTAAAAAGAGTGTCGTTTTTCGGCATAATTTAACCCTTTCGCATATGTTCGGCCCCGCGCATCAGGGCAGTGAGGATCTTGTCGTAGTCCTGGCAGCGGCAGAGATTCCCCGAAACGCCGTGCGCCAGTTCCTGCCTTGTGGGATCGGGGTTGGTCTTGAGAAAGCCAAGCGTTGCCATGAGAAATCCGGGGGCGCAGTAGCCGCACTGGAAGCCCTGCTCGTCAAGAACGCCCTGCTGTAAGGGATGCAGGTTGCCGTCAGGACGCGACAGGCATTCTATGGTCAGGATTTTCCTGCTTCGGACACTGCTGGTGAGTATCGAGCAGGAATACTGGGGTACATCGTCGATGAGTACGGTGCATGCCCCGCATTCGCCACGGTCGCAGCCGACCTTAAGGCCGGTGAGCCCCAATTTACCGCGGAGGGTCTCGGCCAGGGTCTCCTGGGGCATGACGTCCACTCGGCGCTGCTGCCCGTTAACATGAAGAGTAATGAGCCGTTCAACGGCTCCGGGAGGGGTTTTGGGACCGGCCTCAGCCGGTCCGGTAAACAGTGAGCCGGAAAAGGAGACGGTGCCTGCTGCGATGACGCTTTTGATAAACTGGCGCCGCGTCATTCCCCTGGGTCTGATTTCTTCAACATTAATGTCATACATTGCGACTCCGTCTGTTTTCCCAGGGAATCACGGACAGTTTATGGAATCACCCTGGGGGATGGCAGAAAAACTCAAAACATGAGCCGGCGGCCTGGAAACCTCTTTGTATTTCCCAGACGATTGAAAGCTTCCATCTTGAGTTCCTTGTCCTTTTTAACCGAGGTACAGAATTATAAGTCGATGGTTAAGCCATTCTTCTCTTCGAACCTGCGTGTTTATTCTCTTCCTGTTGATCGGCAGACGATAGAATCCTTATAAACAGATTGATCATAAATACTATCATGGCCAGCCTGCGAAAAGAAGATATTTCTCTGACGCCGAGCATCGTCTGCGGGCCTGTGTCTTGTGAGCTTGAGCCGTCACGGCAGCGGAGGCGTCTCCTGCTGCTCAGTCGTTTTCACCTTCCTCCGTCCATGCGGTTTTTCTCTGAAACGGCAGGCAGAATCCCTGGCAATCGGAATGCGATTTTCCGTAAGGCAAATAAGCCAATACTGTTCATTGTACTCCCAGTTCGTATCCATCCGGAAACGGCTATTTTTCCCTGACTTTTCCTTGCCAGTCCAGCCGACCGCCATCGACCTGCTCAACGATCGCAATGTGCTCCATGTATGAAATTGGCGAGGCTCCAATCAGCAAATCAGAAAGCGTCACGCATGATCTGGAGAGCCTCATTATTGCCGATTGAGGTCAGGATACCCAAGTTTCCTCTTTCGACCGCTTTTTCTGCGATGGTTTCCAGGTGTTCTTCCTTGACGCCTGCCTCGCGAAGATTTGCAGGCATATTGATGGAACCGTAGAATGCTTCCAGCTTCGTGACTCCTTCTTCCGCGGCCCTGGCATCGTCTTCCTGGAATACTCCCATGACATTACGGGCAAATCGCGCAAACACAGGCAGGTATTGAGGGGCGGTACGCATGGTATGACGCATCCAGGACGGGGTAAGAAGGGCCAGGGTCACGCCATGGGTCATGTCGTACTTGCTTGAGAGTTCATGCCCCATGCCGTGCAAAGGAAAGGCAAACATCGGTTTGCCCAGCAGAAACTGAAAGCCTGCCAAGGCCATGGAACTGGCCCACATGATGTTGGCGCGGGCACCATAGTCTTTCGGGTCTGCCAGAATTTTCGGGGCATCCTCCAACACAACCTGCATAACCCCTTCGTTCATACGGTCCTGGACCTTCGCGTTCGCATCAGGGGTGAAATATTGTTCCATAAGGTGACAGAGAATGTCGGCGACACCAGCCATGGAGTGATATTCCGGTACGGTATACGTGTATTCAGGATCCAGGATAGAGAACTTGGGGTTGACAAGCGGGTGCATGATCACCTCTTTTTTGTGGTCGTCACCGACGGTGATAACAGCCCCCATATCCATTTCGGAACCGGTGCCCGCCATTGTCAGGATGGTGGCCAGCGGGGCAGCCTCGGAAATCGGCGACAAGCCGGTTTCGTTGACGAAAAGGTCGGTAACCGGGCCGTCATACTTTACACCGGCGGCGATGGCCTTGCAGGCATCCAGGGCAGAACCACCCCCTACGGCCAGGATAAAATCACAGCCGCTTTCCAGGTAAATTCGGATACCTTCCTCTACACTCTCTACCCGCGGATTGGGCTTGATCCCACTCAATTCGGCAAAAGGAAGACCTGCCTTATCGAATTGGCCAAGGATTGCCTCGTAGATACCGTTTTTCTTGATACTGCCGCCACCGTAGACCAGCAGCACTTTTGAGCCGCCGTATGCCTTGATGGTATCGCCGAGAATATTGATCTGTCCCTTGCCGAAGAAGGCTGTGGTGGGAATGCTAAAAATGAAATTGTCCATGTTGATTCTCCTGTTGGTTTCCGCGCTTTGCAATCTGGTATGCGTACAAGGTGTCCGTTATCCGATCCGGCTGAAGCATCGGCAAGGCGAGCAACTCTTCAACAGGCGTGGTCGCAAGCGCCTTATCCTGCTCGGCAGTCAGGGCGGGAAGACGGTGACCGGATTGCGACGAGATAACGACGCATGACCCGCCGGGCGCGATAACATTGCCGAATTCCTCCAGTAAGAGCGCTGTTCCGTAAAGATCAACCTTCAGGATCGTTGCCGGCGATGCCTGGCTGGGGGAAACCCCGGCGGCGTGGATGACACCGGAAATTTCACCTATGGATGTTGCTTTTTCAACGAGGGTCGCAACCGATGCGCGCGATGATATATCGACGCTTGCGGCGCTGACCTCAAAACCGGCATCGCACAAGGTTTTCGCTGCGGCATCGGCGTTGTCCTGCCGCAAATCGGCGAGAACAACGTGTTTTCCCGCGCTCACGCGCCGCGCAATCGCCTGGCCGATCGATCCGGCGCCAATAACGACGATAACGTTTTTCACGACTTTTTCTCCTTCTGACCTTAATGCAATTCCACCATACGTGTTGGAAAAGGGGATTCCTTTGGGTCTGAAGCAATGGCCTTCCCGAGCCAGG
>JANMSX010000025.1:0-85488 GCA_031389785.1 Desulfobulbaceae bacterium
TTCGAGCCGTTGTTTCTCGTTGCGCTCGTCGGAAAGGTTGTCGGGATTCTTCAACAACAGCCAGCGGGTCCCCTTAAGCACTTTTTTGCCGACACTTTCCGCTTTCTGCTGCAGTTCCCGGCGAAGTTTGGACAGTTTGTCGTTGAACAACTTGATGAGATGAAAATGATCAAAGACAATCGCCGCGGTATCGGCCAACCTGCCCACGGCGGCAATCGTCTTTGATCATTTTCATCTCATCAAACTCAAGGAAGACCTCCGGCAGTCGTGGCAACACCCGGATAAACCAGCCGCCAGAGCGTTTCTCGATGATTGGATTGCCAGAGCCAGAGCATCAAATGTGGCCATGTTGCACAAGTTTGCTCAGACTCTCGACTCGCATCGAGAGGGGATCCTTGCCTACTTCGATTTCCCGATATCCACAGGTCCTCTGGAAGGGACCAACAACAAGATCAAGACATTGCAAAAATAGGCATACGGTTTTCGGGATTTGGAGTTCTTCAAGCTGAAAATCTATGCCCTACATGAAACCAGGTACGCTTTAGTCGGATGAACCCCGCCCTGTCCGCCGGAGTAGACCAACCCTTCCCAGGAGTCGTATTTCCAGCTGCAGGTGCCTATTCTAAGGGATTCGCGGGTGTCCATACTGAGGACAATAAGATTTTTCCCATCAAGAACAATCCGATCCATCTCCTCATTCTTATTGTCCCTCTTTATCCGAGGCGATACATGCTTGATTGCGTCAAGTAGTCACTACAATTGAATTTGCCAGTATTGTAGGAGCCAATCAGCTGGCTTAATTCAGAATTGTGCAGAACCACAACAATCACTTTTGTTAAGAGTCTAAAAATATTCCAGTAACCCTTCCGGTGTTTTCTCAAAAAACAGAAGTTCATCCCAGATGTCCTGCTTCGGCAGTTCGGAGTTTGATAGTGTTTTCAGAAGAAAAACTCTGGCGAACAGTTCTGCCTGATCTTGATCGAGTTCAAAGCCGGCATGGTGTTTTTCCCGTTCGAGGACAATACTCTTGGTTGGACTGAGTTTAAGGGTGGTGAATGGGTTGCGGTATGTCAGGGACGACCTCTGATAAGCGGCGCTGTGGGCAACCAGCAGCCTCAAACCTTCGGGTTTAACAAGTGACCAGAGGCTTGGATGGAGAGTCAATCGGTCTTTGGCACCGTTCAGGCTCCAGAGGGTATCAGAATTGTTCTGCTGGCGGAAGCCACTGATGAGGTAATCCAGTTTCGCCGGCTCACCCAACAGGGTAAGCGTGCGGATAAAGCCGTTATCGGTAATGGCTTCAAATTCCTTGATCAGAAAGGAAGCATTGCGCTGTCGGGAGGCGCGGCTCTGGAAACGGTTTTTGTAGGGGAAGGAACAGTAGTTAATGGGCAGATCGATGCCCTCCCGGATGCTATGAAGAAGAATTTCCAGAGCCGCCAGTTCAGAGTCGAGCACAGTGACCTTCTCGCCATGAATATAGCGATACTTACGGGCCTGCAGGTTGTCAAAATTAAAAGGAGTCAGGCGGAGTTGGTGCAGGTTGAGGTGCTGAACGCCAGCATCCCTCAATTCGCCAAGCATACCTTTCATCCGTTTCTTTTCTTCCGGAATGGCCGGTATTTCAACCGTTACCGTCGGGATCAGCCCGACAGCTCTTTGCAGTGGGTTAAGGTTGTAGTCGATAGCGCCAATATCAAATCGGATCTCATCAAGCCCCGCATCCCGCAATTCCATCAGTATGTCCGTCGTGGCCAGTGTACCGTTGGTGTAAAGCCAGACATGCATGGCCGGGCCGAAACGATCTTTGATCGCCCTGACAAAGGCGATTGATCGCTTCGGAGTCATGAGAGGCTCTCCGCCACTGATACTCGATCCGGTAAAACCTAATCGTTCGAGATAGGCCACATAGTCGGCGGGGTGGACAAACTCAACCGAGTTGGTGGTCGCTTCTCCTACCTCGTCTTGGGCGGTTGGACAATAGAAACAATGACAGTTGCATTTGCCGCTGATGAAAAGACATGACCAGCCCCCTTCCGTGCAGATGCGACATCCAGGCGACAGTCGGCGCATGTCGAGTTTGGTGTCTGCTGCGCCGAGAACAGCCGTTTCCTGCAATTCCGACAGATAATCCAACCGTTTCTGGTTCGCTACCTGTAATGCGAGGCTATCTGGAAAAACAAGACGCAGGTACTGTTCTCCAAATTCCCTCTGATTTTGGGTAAGTATTTTTTCGCGCTGTTTTGCTGATAATGCCATTGTTCCCTCTTGTGGAAAACATGCCTTCCTTACAGGAACGTCTATTGACCAGGATGATGTGTATACCATACCGGATTAATCAGCCCTTACGAGAGAATTTCGAGATGCACCGTGTCTGCCGGCTTTGCCCCAGATTCCCTGGAGGATATGCTGCGGCTCCCGTCAGTTAAACAAATTGCGAATATTTGTGGGGAAGTCGGATGTTTTCCTGCAATCCCCGATAGATCTCAAGTGCCTTGAATTAAAATGCAACAGGTCGGTCTAAGATGCTCCAGAGTATACTGGAGATAATTGAGGCGATGAACAGTGATTTTCTTGGGTTAAAGAGTTTCCAGCTTCTCACACAAAAATTTCTACGTTTATGTGAAAGCTTACACCTAAAAACGCGTAGAGGTCGTATAAGATCTGGCACTCCGATTGAAATTGTCAGCAAGGTGATTCTTCGGCATGCAGATTTATCAACAACACAGGAATATCTCGGCAAGGTGAATGATTCTGAAGCGATAAGGTGGATCGAGACTCTGAATGGATAGTCCAGATGCTGAGGGGGGAGGTCGCGCCCCCTCCCTCAGCATGAACCTACACGGTTTCCACAGTAGAAAGATCAAGTTTAGGTTGATAGTGCGCTCGAAACACGTAGGACAGCCGGGGAAAGAGCCAAATCCATTTGACCTCATGGCGAATGATTTCCCAATTCTCACCTGAATCCAGTACCTCGCATTCCTTGACGCCGGGTACGAAGGTCGGAATTTCATCGCAGTCGTTCATGATCCGCCAAATCAGGTCCACCGGCGCATCGATCAGGATGGTCGCTTCAACCGTTCCCCGTGCGGGTCCTTCTGCCTGATTCACAGAAACTACTATATCTCCTTGTTCGAGCTGATCCAGTTGCTCTTCGGATAAATCCGGTGATGTCCGCCCGACACCGACCTGTATCGGTAAGGCCAACAACAAAACCGCCACAACGATTCTCAGGATCGGCTTGAGCGTAGGGAAACGGCGTACATTACGGCAAAGGGTATCAGCCATCTTTATCTCCGCCATGCGCCCCGGGTCGGTTCGTGTGAGTTTGTTCGTTCAAGCTCCAGTCGTAGGGAAGATAGGACAGCCGAATATTACTATTTTCCGCCAATGCTTCGGTGATGGTGTTGTTTCTAAGGAAGGGACGGATATAGGCCATTATCGGATTGCCGGCTGCCTGATTGTTTTCGAAATCCTCTTTGAACCATTTGAAAATTTTGGAGACATGCAACCGCTTTTTCTCTGCATCAAAACGGACGCCCCGGATCGGATCGTTGATGAATTGAACAGCTTGATCATGCAGCTGATACTGCAGAATATCGAAGCGATAGGCTTCCGATCGGAGAAGCGGACAACTGGTGGAAGCGCAAACGATCGTGAAATGGATTCTTGGCTCATCGAAATATTTCCGTAAAATCTCATGTTCGATCTCTCCCAAAGTCAGGCTGCGTCCACCAATATCGAAGGTAAGCCGGTTCCAGATGCCGGAGATCTGCAGAATACTGTTACGTGGAAAAAAGATGCCGATGAGGCTGCGCGATCGTATCGGATAAGACACACCAACCTAAGCCGTTAGCGAGCAAACGTTTTGCGACGCCGACAATCATCCTTACTAAGGATTCGGAGGCGAAAGGCAACGCGGCGGCGTCTAGTTGAAGTGGCTGGAGTCCGCGTTTGCGTTTGGCTGGGGTAAGCATCGAAGCGTTGATATCGCCCACCACAACGGCCAAAGCCGTGTTCGCAAGGTATTGGGAAACGCGCCCGGTCCCTCCTCCTGAATCGAGCAGGCAACCGCCGGGTGGCAGCTTCAACAGGGCCTTCAGGCGATCCACCTCCGGCTTTCGTATAAGATAATCATAACAGGGGGGAAAGGCAGTGAAAAAGGCGGTTCTGTTGTTTTGACGCCATTTCTTTCGGGTGTTGGATATCGGCTGTGAAGGTGACAGGTAATCTCTTTTACGATTGTTCCAACTTTAGCCAGGCGATGAACAGGTAATGCTTTTTGGTAAATTCCCCGCCGGTTCGCTGGTCGCGCTCGTTGTGCAGCCATAGACCGATTTGGTGTACACCACTCTTGCATCGGTTGTTTTGGGTCTCTATCGTCCATCGCCGAGTAGCCGACATTCTCACAATCCATGGTGATGATGCCGATATTTCTTTACTATTAGGCTACCTTCAATTTCCTGATCATCGTCTGGCTAAAGTTGGCAATCAATCTTACATTGAGCATTGAGGGTCGTAAGGCGTCACCTTTCATCGTTTGGTTTTCCTAAAGTTTTAGACCAATGTCGCTGACCTGCTGATCGAGTATATATCTTTACGATATCGGGAAGATGCACCACAGCTCCGACCGTCGGAGTGCCCATTCCCGGCTATCCGCATTGTCCCGAGGCGGGCAGCTGGTTTGCCGAGCGGACGAAGATACAGGCCGAGGCAAGGGCGGATATCCTGATACTGGATCAAATTTCTCCTGAAACCAGGTGAGAGATCGAGGTGCTGGTTTTACGTCCCTTTTGAGTAACGTGCTGGAGGAATCGTATGAAGGTTTTCCGTCTTACTCTCGTCGGCAGGCTCTCGTTTGCGATTGCTATTCTGATACTGTTGCCAGCCAGTCTTATAACTGTTCACCTCTACCAACGAGACCGCAACGCCGCGATTGAAACGGAAATGCGCCGTATCCATGCCTACTCCAGGGAGGTTGCGGTCGATATAGATACCTTCATCATCTCCCAAAGAAATATTGCCCGCTTCGCTGTGGCAAGCGGCGAATTGCGGGAATTCCTCAAGCATGCCGGCAATCCAGCCACAATCCCGGAATTCAACAAATGGCTGAAATTCTGGTCTGGAATTTCTCAAAGTATTTCAGAGGCATATGTTATGGATCTGCGGGGAATATGCATTGCCTCGACAAATCCTTCATTTCTTGGGAGTAATTATTCTATCCGCCCCTATTTCAAAGAAGCGATTCAGGGCCGGCACCATGTCAGCGACTGGTTGATCGGCATCACCTCTGGAAAACCGGGCATCTTTCTGTCATCGCCTATCCTTGCTTCCAACGGCGAAATCGGCGGTGTCCTGGCAATAAAGCTCGACACAGCTCCTGTGGACTCGGTAATCCGCCGCAATTACGACCTCGGTGTTCAGGCCTTTGTCGTCAACAGCGCCGGGGTTTTGCTTACGCATTACGATCCGGCATACCGCTATTCCACCATTAGTGACTTAAGCCTGGACGAGAGTGCCGCAATCAGTCAGACCAGGCAGTTTGCCGACATTCCACAACCCTCACTCAAACTTGCTTCTCTTCGCAGGGATATCGCAAATGCGCGCCCCGGCGAGACACATACATCAGCCGAATACCGATTCCAGGGTATCCGCAAAATTGCAGCATTGACTGGTACAAGTTCAAGAAACTGGGTTGTGGGCATTACCGTCTCCTGCACCTCGATTGAGGCGTCAGCCAATCGCCTGCTCTACTCCTTTATTCCATTGATCCTGCTGGTGTTGTTATTTACCCTGCTGTCTGCAATTTATGTGAGTCGCTACATTGTACGCCCGTTGGGCAATTTGCTTCAAAAAGCGACACTCCTGGGTGCCGGAGACTATTCAGTCCAAGCCGACATCAAGGGTGACGATGAGGTGGCCCAACTGGCAAAGGCCTTCAATGGCATGGCTTCGCAGATTCGTGCCGATAAAGAGGAGCTGGAAGCCAAGGTGGAAGAACGAACGGGCGAACTTAAAAACGCTTATGAAGAAATAAAGGCGTTCTCTATCACCGACACCTTGACCGGTTGTTTCAACAGACATTACATGGATGAACAGCTTATGCTGGAAATTCAGCGCGGCTCACGGTACGGCCGGAATTTGTCGGTCATGATGTGCGATATCGACCACTTTAAACGGATCAATGACACATGGGGACATCAGGCTGGAGACCGTGTGTTGAGTGAAGTCGGCTCTGTGTTGCAGACCGGCATCAGGCAAGGAGCTGACTGGGTTGCTCGTTATGGCGGTGAAGAATTCCTGATTGTCATGCCTGAAATCTCACTTGCCAGTGCAGCTATGTTAGCCGAAAGACTGAAGAGCAACCTGGAAAATCTGCATATCAGCGTAGAGGATCAGATCATTCGGGTAACCGCCAGTTTTGGAGTTACAACGCTGCAGCCGGACTCTAACGAAGCGCCGCACGCTTTGCTCAGCCGGGCAGACGCTTTGCTTTATAAGGCAAAACAGAGCGGGCGGAACAGGATCATAATCCAATGACGACCGCCGGCCATCACATCGGCATGTTTGGTTTTTCCGTCTTTGGTGTAAAATCCTAGCAGAAACCAATCGCCGGGCCGAACTGCAGCCTGCCGACCTTCAGAACCGGCGACGGTTTCGGCCCGCAATCGAACGGAGGCAGCAGCGGTAAAGGCAACAGCGGCCGTAACGGTGACCCTGGTGGAGGTTGAGGGTAGCAGATAGAGGCAAGTATAGCGCATCTCTGGTCACGCGATGGTGAGTCGACCTCTTGACCAGGGATAACCAGATTAAATTCCAAGTAGTTCTTGTTGCAATGTCGCTTTGGCTGCCTTAACCCGGGCGCACAAAATAGTTTCCGATGTTGCTGTCGGCGACCTCTCAGCCGAATGAATTGATTTACCAAAATGGAAAAAGGAGAAAAAACAGTCGGCTCTGATCCATTGAATTGCCATCAGCACCTTGCCAGAGACCTGCCCCAGGTATTACCGTATTGTCGAAAGGCGATCTTGTTCCCGCCGCTGAACCACGACAAGTAAAACACAGGTGCCTCAATGATCCGGTCATTTTTGGTTACTGTAAGTCTTACACTCTGCTGGGCACTCTCGCCGGATGTGCTGGTTCTCTTGGGGAACAGCGTCGGACAAGGCGGAACGGTTTTTTTTGCTGCTCTCTTTTTGGGCGCCGCTTTTTCGGCAATGGCGGCAAATATCCTCCAACGCCCGTTTCGTTCACCTGCCGGAAATAATCGTCGGGATATTCTCAGTTCCCAAATAGGGCCATTCCTGGCCATAACCCTGACGATTGCAGGCCGCCTGAGCCCCGTATTGCTTATCTCGACCGGAATACTGGTAACCGCAGGATTTACGTTCAACGAGACCTTTGCTTACTGGTTTCCCAACTTCGGTTTCAGTTTTTTCCTGCTCCTTGTCGTTCTGGTCTTGCATTTATGCGGAGATAAAGTGGTACTTGCCGCCCAGCCGATGTTTTTTTGCCTTACCGCATGCTGCCTGCTGTTTCTTTCCATTGCCGGACTCATGACTGAACCGCCGGTGGCCCAACCGGTAAGCGCACCTGCGGAAACCGGCCAGACCTTCTTTCTAACATTCATTTGTCTGTCATTGCTGCTCTTCCTCGGCTATGACCAGCAAGTGCCCCCTCAACCGACAGTAAACAGGTTGTATTTTCTCTCTGCGATCGGCATCGGCTTTCTGCTTCTTGTCATCTGGGGGCTTGCGTCATTGAAACATGTCCCTCAAGCAAGACTGGCAGAATCTACTGTTCCCTATGTCATCAGTGCTAAGGCAATTTTCGGCCAGCCTGGCCGCATCCTCATGGGAATAGCCATCATCAGCGGTGCCTGCGGCGCTGTTAACGGCCTCTTTTACCTTTCCGGCCGATCGCTCTCGCAGGTTTTGCCAGGATTTGCTTCACCTCAAATTCAGGCGATCTTCATGACACTCACCATTGCGCTTTTTCTGGCCGGGGGGTTAGCCGGAAGCAGAAACCTGGAAATCTATATTTTTGGTGCATTGCTCTTATGGCTGCTGACAATCAGCGCCAACTGCCTGGCGATTGCCAGGGAAAAACATTTATTACATGGCTATTTGGTAGGTGTGCTGCTATTGGCTGCGGTGGTCTATCTGGCGTGCACATTTCCGCAAACATGGCTGCTCAGCAGGTTTTGCCTGCTGGTGCTGGTCGCAAGTGCTTGGTTTTCTGCCGCCTGGTGCGGGTATGGCAGAAAAAAGCGCAATCTCGCAATCATCAACTCAAAAGGAGATTTGATATGAAAAGAATTCTCTATTTGTTTATTACCCTCGTGTTTTGTGCAGGGTCATTTGTATATGCCGATCAGGTACCAAGAATGGACAAGGATGAATTGAAAGCCATGCTCGGGACGGATAACCTGGTCATCCTCGACGTGCGCCAGGGAGGAGACTGGAACGCCAGTGAGTTCAAGATCAAAGATGCCATCAGGGTTGAAGGGGGTGACCTCTCGGTGGCGAATAAATATCCAAAGGATACCACTACATTCGTGCTCTACTGTGCCTGACAGGATGAAGGAACCAGTGCCAGTTTGGCACAAAAACTCATAGATCAAGGCTACAGCAAGGTTTATGCCCTGAAAGGCGGCTGGAAGGAGTGGTCCCGTTCTAAATATCCGGTTATCGAAAAATAGCCCGGACCACTGACAGGGACGTTTCGGTTATTCCGGCCTTCTTTGCAAATTGCGGAAATAATAGAACCGGAATCGCAATAAACTGCGATTCCGGTAAAAGGGAAGGGTTGCGAAGAGAATGACAAATAAGGGAACAGCCGTTTTTTCATTGATATTCTTCATGTCGGTTCTAGCGGCTGCCTGCTCTCAGAATCCCGGGCAACCCGGACATCCGTGGCTTCCCGATCACCTGCTCCTGGGCAAAGTGAAAGAGAATGTCGCCCCTTCGCTGGCTTGGGATTCGACCCAGATCGTGCCGCCGTGTCGCTCAACTATTTTTTTGCAGAGCGCCAGCCCCATGCCGGTTCCGGCATATTCCCGGTCCGTATGCAGGCGCTGGAAGACCATAAATATTCGTTGATGAAATTTTGACGGAATGCCGATGCCGTTATCGCGGACGAAGATCCGGCAGACGTCGTCATGCTCGGAGCTGCCGATCTTGATGACGGGCGTGGGACTTTCATTGTATCTCAAGCCATTCAGGATAAGATTTTGGAAAAGGCTGCGCATCTGGCCCGGATCAACCTCCAGATTCGGCAGGTCGGCAGAGACGATCTCCGCCTTTTTCTCCAGGATGATTGTCTGAAGATCCTCGCGGATCTCCTGCACGACCTGGTTGAGGTCCACCGGGACGAACTTTGATCCCGTATTGCTTACCCTTGACAGATCCAGCAGATCCCTGATCATCTCCTGCATGCGCTTTCCGGCTTTCACCGTCCGCTCGATGTAATGCCGGCCTTTTTCGTCGACCTGGTCACTGTATTTGCCTTGGAGGAGCTGAAGAAAGCCGATAATCGCCCGTAACGGTTCCTGAAGGTCATGGGAGGCCGCATAGGCGAACTGCTGCAGTTCCTGATTGGATCGCTTGAGCGCCTCTTCCGTCCGTTTGTGGTCCGTGATGTCACGCCAGGCGACAATACCGCCGATCACCCTGCCTTCGGCGTCACGGATCGGTCCGGCGTTGCATAAGAGCGGCAGCCGCACACCGCGGTTGTTGATCTGAACGATTTCGGTGTCCTTGACAATCTCCCCGCCTCGGACTGCCCGCACCAGCGGCAGGTCGGCAAAAACAATCGGGGTTTCGCCGTCGGCATGGAATAAAACCGTTCGTGCGGTCTCGTCTGCTGTGATCAGGTCTTTCCGGGAATCGCCGAGCAGTTCCTTGGCATAGCGGCTGACGCGTGTGACGTTGAACTCCGCATCGACCATGGTGATTCCTTCAGGCGCATGCTCCATCAGCGCCGAGAGCAGCCGGTCGCCCTCCTCGGCCTTTGCCAGGGCAAGCCGCAGCCTCTCTTCGGTTTTTTTGATGACGGTGATGTCCGCGCCGGTGGTGATGAAGTGGTCCCCAAGGGGAACGCTGGTGAACCGAAAATACTTGTCGAGATGCGGGAAATAATCCTCGAAGAAATGGGGAATGCCTTCGTCCATGATCTTCTCGACAATCGGCAGGTAGTGTTCCGTTGCGCCGGGACCGAAGATCTCGTCGGTGGTCTGGCCCCGGATCTCTTCGACCGTCATCCTCCCCCAGCTCTTGAGCGTCGGGGGATTGGCGTCCACCAGCCGCCATGTCCTGATGGACCCGTCCTTGTCGCGGACGACCTGCCAGAAATGGACCTCCTCGGTCATATTCTCGAACAGGTTCTTGTATTTCGCTTCGCTCTCTCTGAGCGCTTCCTCAACTTGTCTGCGTTCGCGAATTTCCTGTTCCAGGTCTGCCTTGGAGGCGGTCACCGTTCTCAGGTCCGCGGTCATCCGGTTGAAGGCGCGGGACAGATCTCCGATCTCATCAGTCTTTTTCTCTTCGAGGACCAGGTGCAGATTGCCGGAACCTATTATCCTGGTTTTTTCCTGGAGATCCGCCAGGGCCAGCAGGATGCGCCTGTTGACCGTGACGAAGCTGATGATGAGAAAGGCCCCGAAAACCCCGATGAGGGCAAAGAGGAGGACGACTCGCCGCTGCTGCATACGGTTGGCCTGTTCCTCGAGTATGCGGTCGATCTGCGAGGCGTTGAAGGCTATTCCCTGACCCTGCACCTCCATCCTGCTCCACATTACCCGGATCATCGCGAGGTAATCGGCATGGTCCCCGGCTGGAGGGACGTTTCCCAGGGTCGACGCCACCTCGGCGAAGATTGCGTGCAGACGCTCCTGGTTTGTCTTGATCTCCTGGGTAAGGCTGGCGAGTTCCGGACCTTCCGGGGAAAAATTGGCCAGGAGTTGCGAAAACGAGGAGAATCTCGTTTCCCAACGCAGGCGCTGTTGGCGTTCGCCGTGGAGAAGGAAATCGTTGAACAGGTAGCTGAGCTCTCTCGCGCCCAGCTCAAGGGCATGAGCGATATATTCCTGTTCCTGTAAGTGCTGTGCCTGCCGGTGGGTAAACACGAGGGAAACCCCAACTACAACGAGAATCATGGCGAAGAGGACGACGGTTGCGATAAACTGGGTCCTGATTCTCACGCTTTCTCCCTTCTGCTGGTCATATTACACCCTTCCCGGCTGCATCTTGTGATGCCCCGGAGGGTGATCGATGGGGACCGGGGTCGGAGGTCTCCATGCCCCCTGCGAGGCTGTCGCCCTTCATCCGCTGAACCTCGTTCGCGCCGTCCGGGGCAGGCGAGAGGGGGGATTCCTCTACCTGTGGTGTCCTCAGCGGATGATGGAGACCGCCTTGGGCTTCACTTCCTCAAGTCCGTCTGCATGCATGTAATCGAGAAAATCGGGGACGTTCTGCTTCGTGGTCAGCCTGTTCTCGATCATCCACCGCGCCTGGTCCTCCATGGCCAGGATGAGAGACTGCTCCAGCCGAAGTGAAAACTGGTGTTCCGGCCAGATGGTTCTGATATACCTGTCGTCGTACCCCAGGCGTTTCTGCACGATGTCCCGTGCCTGCTCTCCGTTTCTGATCAGGTATTCCTCGGCCTGCAGCAGCGATTTCATCAGCCGGTCCCTCTGCTCGGGGTTTTTCGCCGCCCATTTTTCGCTCGTAACGAGTATGCAGTACATTGGCTGTCCACTCTGCACCTCCCATACTGTTGCCCTGTCACCCAGACGGTCTTCGATATCCATGACGTTGGGCTGCCAGGTGACGATTGCATCGACACTGCCCTTGACCAGCGATTCCACGGCCTGCGGAGCCTGGACATCGACGAAGGTGATGGCGTTCTTATCGATACCGTTCAGATCGAGGAACCGTCCGAGCTTGAAGTCAGCCGCGGTCTTGACCGGCACCCCGATCCTCTTTCCGGCGAGGTCGGGGATCTTGGTAATCCCCAAGTCCTTCCGGCCGATCAGCTTCATATGCATGAACATGTCGATGCTGCCAAGAGTCTGGACTTTTTTCCCGGCCAAGGCGTATCTGACCACGGTCAGTTCGGCGGTGGTGGAAAGGTTCGCTTCTCCCGCCAGCATCCGCTCGGTGGCGGCCGCTCCCGAAGGATATTCGTCATTGATCACTACCTTGAGGCCGTTGTCGGCAAAATAATTCCGGTCCTGGGCGATATAGATCAGGGCGTTAACCGCCGTTGCCTCCATCCCGATGGTGACGGGTTTCTTCCGCCCCGAATCATCCCCCGACGAGCAGGCGCCAAGGGTCAGGACTGCGACCAGCAGCATCGCGGGAATCGCCCCGTTCGGTCTGAACCTTGCGGTCCGGGTATCCTGGCCTGTCATCATGAATCTCTCTTAAACGGGGGCGCCGGCTTGGTCGGAGCCGTTTGAAAGGTGTGGCCGGCGACCAGCTGAATGCCATCCACAGTGCTGCAGGAATGAATTTCAGCAGGCTGCTGAGCTGCCGGAAGGATTTCTTGCCTTATTTGCTGTTGGATTGGGTTAATCAAAATAAAAATGAGATATTGTATAGTTAGCAAATTGGCCCTACTGCGCTCAAATAAATAAGAATAATTCCCCAAAGTCTTTGACAGGCGAACCTGATTTGCTATATAACTCTTAAATACGGAAATTAAAAGTATAAGGAAATCGATTTGTATGAGATCACGGGAAATGCAGTCTACATTTTACTACACAAGGAGGAATGAATGATTAAGAGGATTGGAGTACTGTTTTTCGCATTGCTGTTTATTGGTTCCATGGCGTCGGCGCCGGTTTTTTCCGCTGCCGATGCGGCACCGGCCAAGGCCCAGACCATGGGATGCAAGTGCATGGGAGCCGGTGGTGATGCCTGCCAGTGCGGCCAGGGCTGCCAGTGTGAGCATTGCAAGACCGGCAAGGGCGCCTGCGATTGCATGGCCGGAGCAACGGGATGCAAGGGTACGGGAGCCGGCGATGGTGCCTGCCAATGCGGCAAGGGCTGCCAGTGTGAGCACTGCAAGACCGGCAAAGGTGCTTGCGACTGCATGGCCGGAGCCATGGGATGCAAGTGCGGTCATCGTGCAGGCGGCATGGATGCCTCTTCCCAGAAACCAACCGATGCAGGTGCCTACTCGAGGACTATGAACTCCAAGGATGGCGGTTTTAAGGTGACCTACACCAGCGACCCCGCGGGAGTCCCGATCGGATCGCTCGTCAGTTGGCAACTGCAGGTCCTGACGGCCGCAGGCGAACCGGTAAAGGACGCGGAGATCACTGTTGCAGGCGACATGCCCGAACATGGCCATGGCCTGCCGACAATGCCCAAGGTCACCAAGAACCTCGGCGACGGGAAATACCTTGTTGAAGGCATCAAATTCAGCATGCCCGGATGGTGGACGATGACCTTAACGATCAAGTCCGGAGGCAAGACCGACAGTGTCACCTTTAATCTGCAATTAAAATAAAATCTCAGGAAGGCCGACTGTGACTCACGCGAAAATAATCTTTTCAAGCAAGTCATTCAGGATAGTCTTCATGCTGATCGTCCTCTCAATGCCGGTATTTCCGGCATTGAGAGCCGCGGCGCAGAACACGGACCTGAATGCCGTCCATGCCTTCAGTGAGGAGGAGATTTCCCTTCTCCGTTCCCTCTCGCTCTCTTCACTCCCTCCTCTGCCAAAGGACCCGTCCAACGCCTACGCCGACAATCCCAGGGCCGTGGCGCTCGGCAAGAAATTTTTCTTTGATCCGCGATTCAGCGCCAATGGCGAGGTCTCCTGCGCAACCTGCCACGAACCGGCGACGAGCTTTACGGATTTGCTGCCCCTGGCCAAAGGGATGGGGATAAACAAGAGGCGGACCATGCCGCTGATCGGCTCAGCGTATAATTCCTGGTTTTTCTGGGACGGCAGAAAGGACAGCCTCTGGTCCCAGGCTATCGGACCGATCGAAAACACTCTGGAGCACGGATTGACGCGCACGATGTGCGCCCATCTTATCTCGGACAGCTATCGGAAGGAATATGAAGCGGTCTTCGGCAAGCTGCCGAAGATCAGTCACGAGAATTGCCCGCCGCATGCAAGCCCCGGCGTCGGCAACACTGCTGCCCTTGAGGCCTGGAAGGCCATGAAACCGGCCGACCGGGACCAGGTGAACCGGATCTATGCGAACTTCGGTAAGGCGATCGCCGCCTTCGTACGTCAGATCCTGCCCCAGCCGGCCCCGTTTGACCGGTATGTCGAGGCCCTGGTCAGGAAGGATCTTGCTGCAGCCGATGCCGAGATCAGCCGCGATGCGGTGCAGGGTCTCAGGGTCTTTATCGGTAAGGGAAATTGCACCAACTGCCATCTGGGACCACTCTTCACGAATGGCGAGTTTCAGGACATCGGCCTGAACGATCCTCAGGATCAGGGGAGGGCGGAAGGTATCGGCGGGGTCCTGGACGATGAGTTCAACTGTCTCGGCAAATACAGCGATGCCAAACCTGAGGAATGTGCGGGTCTCAGGTTCATTGATACCGACAGTCGGAAATATATCGGCAAATTCAAGACCCCCACCCTGCGCAATGTCGCGGAGAGGCCGCCATATATGCACGCGGGCCAATTCGAGACCCTGGACGAGGTGTTATTCTTTTACGAACGGAGCTTCAGCCGCGAGGTTGACCACCAACCACTTTCAAGGGCGGAGCTGCAGTCGATCAAGGCCTTTCTGTATACACTGGGCGGTCCGTTAAGCTATCCGAAGTAAAAAACAACACATGGCCGACAAGGAAAAACTGTCTGCACGAGCGGGCACGACCGGCAACCGGGTAAAACTGAGCGCCGAGGCATTCGACCGCATCGTCGAGCAGGCCATATCCCGTATTCCTCCTGAATTCCGGCTGAATCTTGAAAACGTCCAGATCATGGTGCAACCGCACCCGAGCAGGGAACTGCTGTCTGAGATGGGGTTTTCACCCGACGAGGAGTTATTCGGCATTTTTTCGGGGATCCCCTTGACCGAGCGCAGCCTGACAGACCCCCCTTTATACCCGGACATCATCTATATCTTTCAGGAGCCTCTCGAGGCCTACTGTCTCAGCCGCGAGGAACTGATCAGGGAGATCGAGATCACCGTTGTCCACGAGATCGCTCATTTCATGGGCTTTGGCGAAGACGAACTGGATGCCCTGGGGTACGGCTGAGCGTCCGCAAAAAGGGGAGCATGACGCCTGGGCATCGACCGACTCCTTCAGGGTCCAGCTCACCGACTGGACGATGCCGCCCTCGATCTGCATCTCCAGGCCCTTGGGGTTGATGATCTGGCCGGCATCCGCGGCGGCGACCACCCGGACGACGTCCACCTTGCCCGTCCTGTGGTCGACCGCGACCTCGGCCACGCAGGCCACATAGCAGGAGGAGTTTTTATACCTGGCAAAACCGATGCCCCGGCCGTTCCTGCCGTCGCTTTTCAGGCCGGGCGTCCAGCCCGCCTTCGCAGCGGCTGTCTCGATCACGGCCCGGCCGCGCGGATCCTGCAGGTGGCGAAGACGGAAGGCGACCGGGTCGGCGTCGGCCGCCGCCGCCATTTCGTCCATGAAGCATTCGAGGGCGAAGACGTTGCCGTAGGCCCCGAGTGTGCGCAGCGCCGAGGTGCGCAATGGCATATCCTTGATGAGATGCTTGATCACCTCCTGCTCTGCAAACTCATACAGCGGCACGGCATTGCGGTCTTCGGCCCCGGCCGGCTGTGAACCGCCCCGGACCGGGGCCGGCGCAAACGGTTCGGCCAGGTACCAGGAGGCCAGCAGGTTGGAGCTGCCCGCCCGACCCGGCCGGGTGCTGTGTCCGTGACTCCACAGTTCGTGCCGCCAGGCGGCGATTCGGCCGTCGGCCGCCAGGCCGGCGCCCATCCGGATAACCATCGCCGAGCCGTAAGACTCCCAGGCGAATTCATCGTCGCGCATCCACTGCATTCCAGCTGCCGTACGATCGGGGTCGCGACTGCCGCCTTCCTGGCACTGACCACCTCATCCAGGCTCGGCTGGGCCTGCAGCCAGGCATGAATCTTCGCCGATTCCGGCAGATCCTCCGCCAGGGTCCAGGTCGCGTTCCGCCGCAGCGCCTCGCAGGCGGCGATCGCCTGCTCCTCCCGTTCGGCGGCGACGCCGAGAAAGCTTCCGTCACGGACCACCTTGAGTACCCCCGGCATCCGCTGCACCGCCGCGATATCGACCTCTTGCAGCCGGGCACGCGGACCGGGGGGACGGACGATGCGGCCGAACACCATGCCGGGCAGGCGCAGGTCCTGCACAAAGGCGGGTTTCCCCATGATCTTGGCCGGGATGTCGAGTCGGGCCACGGCTGTGCCGACGACGGTGTGCGCCGTAGCGGGCTTGGGCGTCGCCTTTGCCGTGGCCCTGCGCTCAAGCGGCTCGCTCTCTGCGATCCGGCCGTAGCTCAGCCGCCGGCCGTCAGCCGCATACACCTCTCCGCCTGCGACCTTGAGGGTTTCCGCAGGTACGCCGAGTTCGACCTTGCCGGCGAACACGGTGATACCGCCGGCAGGATCGATCTGCAGCCGCGCAGCGAATATGGGGGCGGCGGAGGGTGAACCGGGTTGGCCGGCGTCGGCCGCACAGACGATTTCCGGCGCCAGGCTGAACGCCACGACAATGCCGGTCAGGTGTCTGCCGAATTGTCGGCGGGTCAGGAAAGGATCTGTCATGGCTTCATCTCCCGGGCGGCACGCTGGATTGCGCGGACGATGCCGCCATGGGTGCCGCAGCGGCAGAGAACAGGTGCGAGGGCCTGACGGATCTCACCTTCCGTCGGCTCCGGCGTTCGGTCGAGCAGGGCCTTGCCGGTCATGATCATGCCGTTGCTGCAATAGCCGCACTGCGCCGCCTGCTCTTCGATGAAGGCCTCCTGGAGCGGATGGGGCCTGTCCTCGGCAGCGAGCCCTTCCAGGGTCACGACTTCGTGTCCGACCGCCTGTCCTGCCGGCACCACGCAGGACAGTATCGGGTTCCCGTCCATAAGCACCGTGCAGGCGCCGCATTCCCCGAGACCGCAGCCGAACTTCGGGCCGTTTAAGCCCAGATCGTTGCGCAGCACGTACAGCAACGGCGTGTCGGGTTCGGCATCGACCTGGTGTTTTTTACCGTTTACCATCAGTGAAATCATCACAGATCCTTATCCCATAGGGTTGGACAGCGGTATGCCGAAGCACTTTGAAATTATGGCCGGGGCCCTTTCGGCTTCACTGCCATGCCGCGGCAGCGGGCATTTCTGTTTATTGTAGGGGAACGGTTTTTAAAGGTCAAGGAGATGACCCATGTATCTCCGGGTTGGAAATAGTGTGTCCCGGGACCTGGCAATCTGCGGGAAAACTTTTTTTTCAACCAGAGGAACATGTCCCGGGCATGGGGAGTGGGATCAGAATCCTGTCTTTATCCCGGGGCATATGCATAATGAAAAATCCTCAGACAAAGGGATGGCCTGCAATTTTCTTATTGACTCCGACAGCCGAATCAGGGGTTAATCAATACCGGCCTTTTCGGGGGCGGTTTTTTATCAAACGAAGGCGGAGGGTGTGAATGAGAAAAAGGATCTTCTTCATCTGCGGTTCGATGAATCAAACAACCCAGATGCACCAGATTTCCAGGCACCTTCCCGAATATGAGCATGTCTTCTCGCCGTTCTACTGCCACGGTTTCGACGAGGTCCTGCGAAGACTCGGCCTGATCGAATTCACGATCGCCGGCAATAAGACGGTGGAACGCTGCCGGGGGTACCTGCAGGATCATGGTCTGGCCATAGACTACCAGGGCAGGGATCGGCCCTACGACCTGGTGGTAACCTGTACGGACGTATACCTTCAGAAAAACATCCGGGACAACAGGATCGTACTGGTACAGGAGGGGATTATCGACCCGGCACCCAAGATGTTTGATCTCCTCAGGCGCTTCCGGTTCCTGCCTCGCTGGCTGGCGGATACGGCGATGACAGGCCTCAGTGATGCCTACCGGGCGTTCTGTGTTGCCGGCGAGGGGTATCGTGATTTCTTCATCGAGAGAGGCGTGCGTCCCGAGAAGATGGTGGTTACGGGAATACCGAATTTCGATAACTGCCGGCGTTTTTGCAGCAACGACTTTCCCCAAAGGAACTATGTGCTGGCCTGTACCTCAAACCTCAGGGAGCTGTTCCGGCGTGAGGACCGCGTGGCCTTCATCCGCAGGGCGGTGGAGATTGCCGGGGACCGCAAGCTCATCTTCAAGCTGCACCCGAACGAAAATATCGAGCGCGCCAGCCGGGAAATACGAAAGCACGCACCGGCGGCCATGGTCTTCACGACGGGGTGCGCGGAAGAAATGATCGCCAACTGCGACGCCCTGGTCACTCGATTTTCCTCGACCGCCTTCGTCGGGGTCGCGCTTGGCAAGGATACCTACTCGGACTTCGATATGCAGACATTGACCCGCCTGATGCCGCTGCAGAATGGCTCGGCGGCCTTGAACATCGCCGAAGTCTGCCGTCGGGTTCTCGAGGAGACTTGAGGTTTTCCGCAGCAATGATCAGGAATGGACGGGCAACGGGTTCCGCGCCTCCCTTGACATTCAACCGGATATGTGGGAATATGTGATAAAAAACAATTCGATAGGCAATCTCTTATCTCTTATCTTTTATCCGGGAAATGAAAATTGAAGGCGTTGGTTACAGGAGCGACAGGGTTTATCGGCAGCCACCTGGTGGAAGTCCTGGTGCAAAGAGGAACTGAAGTCAGATGCCTGGTTCGGGATAAAAACCGGTTGGGCTGGCTGGCGGATGCCGCAGTCGAGTATGCGGTCGGGGATTGCCGGGAGAAGAATTCCCTAAGGCAGGCCGTGCAGGGTGTCGACCAGGTGTTTCACCTTGCCGGTGCGACGGCGGCCGTCCGCGAAAAAACCTTCTTCGAGGTGAACGCCCTGGGTACGGAGAACCTCGTCCAGGCCTGCATCGAAAACAATCCCGGCCTTGATAAATTCATCTACCTTTCCAGTCAGGCTGCTGCAGGCCCATGCCATAGCGCCGGGCAGAAAAATGAATCCGACCTCTGCGAGCCGGTCTCGCCCTACGGCAAAAGCAAACTGCGGGGCGAGGAACTGGCCCTGTCCCAGGCGCATCGGCTGCCTCTTCTCATCCTCCGGCCCTGTGCGGTCTACGGGCCCAGGGACAAAGGATTTTTTACCCTTGTCAAATGCCTTTCGAGAAACATCAAGCCGTGTCTCTCCTGCCGCGATCAACACATCAGCATGTGCTATGTCGAGGACCTGGTCCGGGCGATCATCCTGGCTGCCGAGACCCGGACAGAGAGCGGGGAGATATTCTTTCTGTCGGATGGACATGACTACCGGATGGAGGAAATCGGTGACATCTTCGCCCAGGCCATGGAGATACGCGCCCTGGAACTCCGCCTTCCCAGGCAGCTGCTCTTCGGCATGGCCTTGTGTGCGGAGTGGGTCTCCAGGGTCACCGGCAGGCCTTCCATCATGAGTCGCGGCAAGATGCATGAAATGCTCTGCAGGAATTGGCTCTGCAATATCGGCAAGGCCAGGGCGCAATTGGCGTACGAGCCCCGGATTCCCCTTGCCCGGGGGGCTGCATTGACCGTCGCCTGGTATAAAAAAGAAAACTGGCTGTAGCGATCGTGCCGGGATATTTCGGGTTCAACCTTTCACATAGAGCAATCATGGCCGGCATCGAGATCATTGAGGTGGAAAGCAGGGCGGAGCTCAGGGACTTCATTGACCTGCCCTGGAAAATATATGCCGGGTATCCTCACTGGGTCCCCCCCTTGAAGAAAGAGGTTCGCCGGATGCTGGATCCCGGCCACCCTTTCTGGGAATTCTCCGAGCGGACCCTCTTTCTGGCCCGCCGCGGCTCGAAGACGGTGGGCAGGATCGCAGGCATCATCGATCGCCATCATAATGAGACCCACGGCGAACGGATGGGCATCTGGGGGTTCTTCGAATGCGCCGACGCCCCGGAGGCCGCGGCGGCCCTCTTCTCGTCCGTGGAGACGTGGGTCCGCCGGAAGGGGATGACCTTCATGCGGGGCCCGCTCAACCCATCCCTCAATTACGAGGCGGGGCTGCTCATTGACGGCTTTGATTCGCCGCCCGGCTTGATGATGCCCTACAATCCGTCCTACTATCTGCGCTTGATCGAATTGTGCGGTTTCACTAAGGAAAAAGAGCTGTTTTCCTTTATGATAGACGGGGATTACCGGCTTCCCGAATGGCTGGAGAGTCTCGCCGAACGGGTCGCCCGGAAAAAAGGTATTCATATCAGGCCGTTTCGGCTCAAGGATCCGGTCCCTGAACTTGCTTTGGTCAGGGAGATATTCAACGACTGCTGGTCCGAAAACTGGGGCTACGTCCCCTTGAGCGACCACGAGACGAGGGAGATAGGAAAAAGCATGATGGAAATCGCCGACCAGGACCTGGCTTTTTTCATCTACTACGAGGAAGAACCGGCGGGGGTCTGCCTGATTCTACCCGACATCAACCCGTTGCTGAAGCGCCTCAACGGGCGCATCGGCCTGTCCGGCCTGCTGAAGTACCTGATCTACCGGCGGGAGATTGTCGGTTTGCGGGCCTTGCTCTTCGGGATCAAGGAGAAATACCGGCAACTGGGATTTCCCCTGCTGGCCTTCCGTTACCTGTACGAGGTTATAAGGAAGAAAGGAAAATATCGCTATCTGGAACTGGGCTGGACCCTGGAGGATAACGAGTCGATAAACTCCCTGGTGGAGGAAGCCGGGGCGAGACTCCATAAAAAATATTGTATATATCATAAATTATTATGATTAATAGAGATGAGACTATCGCCCTGCAGCGGAGGCATGGACATTTTGCCTGAACATCGGAATCCCGTTATCGCATTCGTCTGGCGGCCTGAAGAGATGAGCCCGGCAGTGGGCCGGATGGCCGAACGAACGGGGAGCAGGGCGATCTGCGATTTTTCCATGACGGCGGTGGCGGCGCTCCCTGACGCCTTGCGAAAAGCCGGCTCCGCCGGCCCGCTCCGGGATATCAGAATAGCCGCCGATGCCTTGAGCGATCCGTCCTGGCGGCCGCTGCTGCGGGAGACAGGGGTCGAAAACATCTGGGTCGAATGCCACCCGGCACTCTTCCGGGGAGGTTCCGCCGCTTTTCTCAAGGGCCTGAGGGAATTGCCGGAGACCTGCCGGTGCTTCCCGATCCTCGGGGATCTGCAATTTCTCGCTGCGATCCTGGGCGATGGCCATGATATCGGGCGAGTTGTCCTGAAAGGCTGCGAGGCATCCGGATTCGTCAGCGGCGAAACGACCCTGTCGCTTTATTCGGCGGCCAGGGAGATGCCGGCCGGCTCGACGCATTTTCCGGACATCCTCATCTGGGGCGGTATCTCCACCCCCGAGGCGGCTGCGGCGCTGCTGGCCACCGGGGCCGCCGGGATCGTCTTCGAGAGCGTCCACTGGCTGACCGACCTGGTCGCCGCAGGTGAAGACCAGCGTCGGCAGATCGCCAACCTCCGCCTCGATTCCAGCGAACTGGCCGGCCTCGACCTGCAGGTTCCCTGCCGCCTGTTCAACAAGGGCAACTCGATCGCCTTCAAGGAGCTCAGACGAGCTGAGAGTTCGCTGGCCGGAGCAGAGGTCACCGAGGAAAGCCGCCGGTCCTTTGCGGATCGGGTGCGCGCCGGGGCCATCCACCCCCTGTCGAGCCGTTTCTCTCCGGACGAGATCATCCCCCTCGGGGTGGAGTCCGCCTTTGCCGCCTCCTTCGCCGAGCGTTTCGGCACCGGCACCGAAGCGGCGGTGAGCTCCTTCATGGACGCGATTCAAGGCCTGTGCCGTCTGGCCGAAGGGAAAAAGCGCTGCTTTGTCGACAGCCCCGTCGCCGGCGAGATGGGAACCCGGTACCCCTTTATCCAAGGGGCCATGTCCTGGATCACCGATCTCCCCGAATTCGCCGCACGAGTCGCCGAGGCCGGCGGATTGCCCACCATCGCCCTCGGCATGATGGATGCGAAGACCCTTGATCTGCGACTGGCCCGTCTGCCGGAGGTCATGGGCGGACGCCCGTATGCGCTGAATATCGTTTCCCTTGCCGAGAACCCGTGCCGGGAGGGCCAGCTGGCCTGGATAAAGAAGCACAGGCCGCGCTTTGTGGTGATCGCCGGCGGCGATCTCTCGCCGTCAAGGGAATTGCTGGAATGCGGCATCGAGGTCATCTATATCGCTCCTGACGAGGCCCTGCTGCGGCTCGCCCTGGAGGCCGGCGTCCGCTACGTGATCTGCGAGGGATACGAGGCCGGCGGCCACGTCGGGCGCCACAGCACCCTGATCCTGGCGCAACGGGTGCTGGAGCTGAAACGGCTGCAGCCATCCCTGTTTGAAAACTGCCGCCTGGTTCTTGCCGGCGGCATCTGCAACCGACAGACCGCCTTTGTCGCCGCCATGCTCGGTGCCGACGCCATCCAGATGGGTACCGCCTACCTTGCCAGCCGGGAGATCGTCGAAACCGGCGCCCTGACGGCACTCTATCAGCATCTGATCCTGGAATCGCCGCCGGGCGAAACGATCGTATCCGGCCGGGACACCGGGCTTCGGGTGCGATCCCTGAAGACCCCGGGGGCGGTCGCGGTCCTGTCCCTGGAGAGGGAGTTCGCCGCGAGCCGCCAGGATGAGCGCTCCATCCGCGCAAGAATCGAAGAGATGACGGCGGGGAGCCTCTTCACCGCTGCCCGCGGCATGGACAGGCCAGGCGGGGCGCCGCTGGATGAACGGGCCTGTCTGGATCGCGGGCAATTCATGAGCGGGGCCTGCGCCGGTCTGATCGGCATGGTCCTGCAGCTGGAGTCATTCCACCGCGAGCTGGCCGAAGGCCCTCTCCTGCTGCACCAGCCTTTTGCAGGGTCGGTCGGAAAGACCCCGGCTGTGCCCCTGGCCGGGCTCGGCCATGGCCGGCAGCCGGTCACCCCTGCCCGAGGCGATGGCGCCAGGATCGCCATCACCGGTATGAGCATTGCCAATGCCCTCGGCACGAGCCCGGAGGAGGTCTGGGCGGCAAGCCTGGCCATGCGGAGCGGGATTACCCTGGTTCCGCCTTCGCGGTGGGATCACAGCCTTTTTTATGATCCCCGGCCGCAGGTTTCGGATAAGACCTATTGCAGGGTGGGCGCATTCCTTGACTTTCCGGTCTCCCGCCGGGAACTGGGAATCCCTCCCCATGATTTCCGGACCATGACCGAGGCGACGAAGATCACCATGTGGCTGGCGGACCAGGCTATTCGGGCATCCGGCATCCTGGATTCGGGCATCCCGGCCGAGCGGATCGGAGTCCTCATCTCGCAGAACTCGGGCGAGGCGGCGGGGACCCTCCCCAACCTGATCATCAGGGCCTACGTCCATGATGTCGTCGGCTCGATAAAGAGGGCCGTTCACCTCACCCCGGAGCAGCAGGGCGCCATCGAACGGGAGGTGCGGGCCGGGCGCATGGCCCCGGATGACACCACGCTCCTCGGCAGGCTCAACTGCGCCGCGGCCGGCTTCATCTGCAACCGCTATGGCTTCATGGGACCGAGCTACGCAGTCTCCGCCGCCTGCGCGACCTCGCTGGTGGCACTGTACAGCGCCGTCCAGATGATCAATAACGGCATCATCGATGCCGCCATCGTCGGGGGAAGCGAGGATACGCTTACCCATCTGCATTTTCTCGAATTCTCCGCCCTGGGCGCACTGTACGGGCTGTCCGGGCAGGAGAGGTTAGCTCATGAGGCCTCCCGCCCCTTCGATGCCGAACGGGACGGGATGGTCCTGGGTGAAGGCGGGGGAATGATTGTCATCGAGAGGGAGGATTCGGCCCGCAGCCGGGGGGCGCGCGTCCACGCCATCATCGCCGGCATGGGCGCGAGCAACAACCATCTGGGCATGGTGGAGTCCTCCAGCATCGCCCAGGAGATCGCCATCCGCGCCTCCTTCCAGGCGGCAGGGTACGGACCCGAGGCTGTGGACCTGGTGGAATGCCATGCCACCAGTACCCGGCAGGGCGACGTCGAGGAGATCCGCGCCCTGAAATCCTTCTTTACTTCCTCCGGGCGTACCGTTCTCACCTCGCTGAAATCCCAGATCGGCCACACCCTCGGCGCCTCGGGCATCAACAGCCTGATTCGCGGCGTGATGGCCATGAAGGCAGAAGTCTTCCCGCCCACCCTCAACTATCTCCACCCGGACCCGGCGATGGACCTGAAAGGCACGGGCCTCCTGATCGCCCCCGAACCGCTTGACTGGGGGGACGAGGCCGGCCGGTTGAGGAGGTTTCAGGTCAACGCCTTCGGCTTTGGAGGTTCGAACTACGTGGTGCAACTGGAGCAGACGATGGATGAAGCAGCGACGATCCTGGTATCCCCCGGTAGTGCGTCCGATCTCGCCCAGGAGAGGGCCGGCAGCACTGCGGAGGTGTCGGCAGGTCCGGAATCCGCCGGGGAGACAGGGGGCGTTTCCCCGGATCTGCCGGGCGTCTCGTTCTTTAAAGCCAGGATGGACGGCCGCGACTACCGGATGGCGGTCGTGGCGGCATCGGCGGCGGAGGCGTTCGCCGTCATCGAGAGGTCGGCCGACCTTGTCGGGGATGGCGCCGTCACGGCCAGGGCCCTGCGATCGCTGGCGCAGCAAGGGGTCTTCATGGGCCCTGCGGAGATGCCGGTGCCGCCGCTGGCCCTGGTGTTTCCGGGGCAGGGAACCCATTATGAAGGCATGGGGCGGGAACTCTACGAGTCTATTCCCGTCATCAGGGCGGAGATGGACCGGGCCGCGGCGGTTGCCGACTTCGACCTCCTGCACCTGCTGTTCAACGACCGGCAGGAAAACCTGCAGAAGACCAGGTGGCAGCAGCCGGCCCTGTTCGTCCTGGAATATGCCATGGCCCGATACCTCACCAGCTTCGGTGTCCGTCCGGCGGCCATGGCGGGGCACAGCCTCGGCGAACTGACCGCTCTGTGCCTGGCCGGCGTCTATTCCCTGGAGGACGGCTTCGGCATTGTCAACAGGAGGGCCCTGTGCATGGACAAGGCAGCCGCCATGCACGGGGACCCCGGCGTCATGGCGGCGGTGGACGTGCCGCTGGACCTGCTGCAGGAGATGATCCGGAAAGAGGCGGAAGATGTCCACATCAGCAATATCAATTCACCGCTGCAGGTAGTGATCAGCGGCAAGACCGAGGTGGTAGGGAATTTTTGCAATAAACTTAAGGGAATGGGCTACAGGGCCACTCTTTTGCGGGTCAGCATGGCCTTCCACTCGCCGATCATGAAGGTCATCCATGATGAGCTGGAGGCCTATGTTGCCGCCATCCCCTTTCATTCCCCCCGGATCCCGGTCATCTCCAACACGACCATGGCGCCGTATCCGGCCGATCCCGCCGAGATCAGGCGCATCCTGATGGCACACCTGGAATCCCCCGTCCATTGGCTGAACAACGTAGAGACCCTCTGGCATGACTACGGCGTCAGGCTGTTCGTGGAGGTGGGACCCGGCGATACACTGAGCGGTCTCATCGCCGACACGCTCCCTGACCCGGCCTGCATCCAGACCTGCCTTCCCGACGCCGAAAGCCAGACATTCACGAGCGCCGTGGCCCGGCTCTTCGTGCACGGCTCTCTGAAAGCTCAGGGCGAACCAGGGTTTGTATCCCTGCCGATATCCAGGGGGGCCGGCGCAGCTCAGCCGGTCGCCGAGGCGCCGGCCTCACGACCGTCGGAGTCCGGGCCCGGCGCAGCCAGGCCGGTGGAGAAGATCATTCAAAGGGAGATCAACCGTTTCGTGCTGGAGACCTTCGGCCGCTTCCTTGAGCCTACCATCCTGGCAGCCGTTCGCCGGGAACTGCACCCGCAATTCCGGGAAGGCGATCTCTCGGCGGCCCTCGCAGCCATGCTCGGAGCGTCCTCCGAGCCCCTTTTTGCAGGCCGGGCGCAGGCCCCTTCCGGCAAACCGGCGGCCTCGCCGCCATCCCCGTTTCCTCCTCTCGATCCCGCCCCGGTCAGTCAAGAACTGGTGTCGGAGCCCGAGCCGGAGCCGCCCGCCCCGCTTCAGACCGAGGTGTCCGAGCAGCAGGATCTGATGGAGAGGCTGATCCGCATCATCATGGATGCCACCGGCTTCAACAGGGACGAGATCCAGCCCGATATGGACCTCAGGAAGGACCTCTCGATCCGCTCCAGCCGCCTTCCCCTGATCATGGATGCGGCGGAACACCAGTTCGGCATCACCATCGAATTGGAGGATTTTATCAATGTCCGTACGGTGCAGGACATCGCCGGGAGGATCGCCGGGATTCTCGCCAACCAGGACGGTGGTAGCCTGCAGCCGTCTGCCACCGCCGCTGAGGGCGATCCGGCGCGGGATGGAGGCCTGAAACTCGCAGACGATGCAGCCAGTCTCAAGCGGCTGGTCTTCAGCCGTGTCGCTGTCGAGCAGGCGGCCTCCGTGCCCATTAAGTTCGGCTCAGGGGATTCGGTCGTCCTGCTTGCAGCTGAAAAGGGTGACAGACTTGCCGGCAGGGTAGCGGACGTCCTCCGCCGGGATTTCAGGCTGGATCCGTTGCCGATGCTGTTCATGGCCGGGAATCCCGATCAGGGCGAAGCCGGTCATGACATCCGCACGGCTGCGGGGACCGCCGAGGCCGCCGCCAGGATTGCCGACCTGAAGTCCCTTGCCGGCATGGCGATCATCCTGCCGCCGGCCGGTTCGGAAAGTTCGCAGGGCATGGAGGATGTTTCGCGGTTGCTCAGGGGGTTCTTTCTCCTGCTGCAAACCTTTCTCCAGGCGCCTGGCAGAAAATTCGTCCTGCTGGTCCACGCCGGTGAGGACAACGGCACACCCTCCCGGCTCCAGGCGGAGGGGATTCTGGGACTCTTTCTCAGCGCCGCCCAGGAATACCCGGCGGTCCGGTTCCGGACCCTGGCGATCAGCGGCGACACCGACCTGGGCGCGGCCCTGGGCGATGCCTTGGACGGAGGATACACGATGGTGGAGATGATTCACCAGGCCGGGAGGGTCTTCACCTCGGAGGGGCAGATCGCCCCGTTGTCTTTTCAGGAACCGGCAGGTTCCGCTCTGCATCCCGGCGACGTGGTCGTCATCTCCGGCGGCGCAACCGGCATCGGTGCCCACCTGGCCCGCAGCCTGGCGCCCTTCAAACCCCGCCTGGTCCTTCTCGGGAGGACGTCTCTTAAGCCAGGGATAAATAGCGGAAAGCCCCGGTCCACGCATCCGTCGGCAGGGTCTTCAACAGAAGAAAACAGGACCTTGGAGATCGCCCGGACCCTGGCGGACCTGCAGGCCGCGGGGATCGAGGCATCCTACCATAGCTGCGATGTCGCCGACCCCGCAGCGGTCCGGGCCTTGATCGGCGAGGTGACGCGTCGTTACGGCAGGATCCGCGGCATCATCCACGGCGCCGGCGTCCTCCGGGACAATTTTCTCGGCCGGATGACCGCGGATGATTTCTCCCTGGTCACCGACATCAAATTCCTCGGGGCGTGGAATCTTTTCCATGCTGCCGAAAAGGCCGACCTGCGGTTTTTCGTGGCCCTTTCCTCGGTGGCCGCGATCCAGGGGAATCCCGGCCAGACTAATTACACGGCAGGCAACCGGATGATGTCCGCCCTGCTCAGAGCCCTCCGGCAAAAGAACGGCGGCATCCGTATTAAGGCCTTGATGCTGCCTCCCGTCGAGGGGACGGGCATGGCCGAGGACCCGGATCTGCGGGAACTCATGCGGTTAAAAGGTGTAGCGTATATCCATGTCGATGAGCTTGCCGGCCTTTTCTGCCGGGAGCTCTTCGTATCCCCGGAAGACAACGATTGGGTGCTGTTCATGCGGGCACTTCCCGCCTTGAAGACGGCACGACTCGACGTCACGACCCGTTCTTCTGATAATGGCGACATGGGTGGAGCTGCCGGGGTCTTCAACCCGGCCGACTTTCCGATGATCGAGGGGATCGCCGGCCTGGACCTCCGCCGGCAACACATCGAGGCCTTCAGGACCTTCTCCCGAGAGAAGGACCTTTGGCTCGAGGATCACCGGCCTTTGCCGTTCGTCAAACACCCCCTGGTCTCGGCCGCGATGTTTCTCGAGACCTTCATGGAGGCCGCCCGGCTCCTCTATCCATACCTGCAGGTGCGGGGCGTTCGCCAGGTGCGGTTCATCGACATGATCCAATGCCCGCCAGGGGTTCCACGGCCTTCGACGATCTCCTGCCGGCGTATCGCCGCCGGTCTGCCGGAGGTGGTGTGCGAGGTCTCGCTTGCCGCCCGGGAGCTCTCCCCGGCCGGCAGGTTGACCGAGCGCTTCACCCCGCACTGCGAGGGCCGGGTGATCCTTGCCGGCGGAGAAGGGGAGGGATGCCCCGGGGAGGAATTCCCAGACTTTCCAGTCCGTCTCGACGAACTGCGGACGGGGCCGGTTGAGGGCAGAAGGATACGCGCATGGTACAGGGACCATAGCGGCCTCGCCGGCCGCTATCAGGTGCTGGAGTCCCTTGACGGTGCCGGGCCGGGCGTGGTACGGGGACATACCGTCTACCGGCAGACAGACGATTTCGCAGATCCGGCCGACGCGCGGTACCAATACTCGCTCTATCTTTTCGAGGCCCTCCTGCAGTTGCCCGCCTTCTACCGCCTAGCCATGAAGATGCCGGAGCAGCGATCGATGATTCCCATGGAGATCGGCGAGATGCGCTTTTGGCGAAAATGCCGGGCGGGAGAACGGCTCACCCTGGAGGCCCGCATTCGGGCAGAAAACGAGCGAGGCTTCAGCTGGGACGCCAGGGCTCTCGACGAGCAGGGCCGTGCCATCATGCAGGTCGCCGATATGCGGATGCACTGGGTTGTGGACTGAGGTAGCCGGGTTGGGAGAAATGGAAGTCGAATTGGCCAGGGAATGCCATGGGATACGCGTCCATGCCGTGCGTTTCGATCACCAGGGTGGGCCGGTATACCATGCATTCCTGCCGGCTGCCGGCGAAACCCGTCAAGGATGCAGGGCGAACAGGGCGGCAGACCAGAATCGCCTGATCTCCATCCTGGTGGATCACGTCGCGGCGCTGGACAATCCCGGCTGGCGATACCGGCATGTATTCCAAGGTGCGGCCCTCCCCATCCTGGTGGAGCGTGACCCGCTGGGCAGGCCCCAGCTCCTGCTGGCAGGGCAGCGGGGACCGGCCATTTCCTTCAGCGAGGCCGGCGGGACAGTCTGGGCCGCTCTCAGCGGGGATGGGTCCGAGGTCGGCATTGATGCGGCCTCGGCCGATGAATTTCAGGGAGAATACCCGGTGCACCGGGTTTTCCATGAACCGGAACTGCACCACGCCCTGCGGCTGACCGGGGGGGATGCGGCAGGGGCCTCGGCCCTGCTCTGGTCGATCAAGGAGGCGGCGGTCAAGGCCCTGGGCTGCGCGTTCCACCTGGTGGCGCCGCGGCAGGTTCAGGTTTCTCCGGCGGTGAGCCTGGGAGGAGGGTACGCGTTCGAGGTGTGCCTGACGGGGAAGGCCCTGCGGCGATATCCAGCAGGCACCGGCCGGCCCATCCAGGTACGCTCGTTTGCCGACGAGAAGATGTGGCTTTCCATCGCCCTCCTGGACTGGCAGTCGCAATGAAGTATTGACGGAAATTTTCACAGCAGCGTTCTACGGAGGCCGGGTGTCGATTGAGAATGAAAGAGACTGAGTATGCCATTGAAGTTGAAAAGTTGACGAAGCGGTACGGGGACCTGACGGCGGTGAATGACATCTCGTTCAAGGTCAGGAAGGGTGAGGTTTTCGCCCTGCTCGGCCCGAACGGGGCCGGCAAGACCACCACCGTCGAGATAATCGAGACCATCCGCAGGCCCACCTCGGGAAAAGTGCACCTGCTCGGCATGGATGTCGCCAGGGACAAACGCGACATCGCTCCCTGCATCGGGGTTCTCCCGCAAGGCTTCAGCTCCTTTGACAGGATAACGGTCAGGGAAACCATGCAATACTACTCGCGGCTTTTCGGCCACCGCAAGAAGGTCGATATCGACGCCCTGATCGCGCTCGTCAACCTCGGGGACAAGGCCAAAGAGCAATACGCCACCCTCTCCGGAGGCCTGAAGCAGCGCCTCGGCATCGCGATCGCGCTGGTGAACGACCCGGAAGTCGTGTTTCTCGATGAGCCGACGACAGGACTCGACCCCCGTGCCAGGCGCGAGGTGTGGGAGGTCCTGCTGGGCCTGAAGAAGGCGGGGAAGACGGTGTTTCTCACCACCCACTACATGGAAGAGGCCGAGCTCCTTGCCGACACCGTCGCCATTATCTCGAGCGGCAGAATCATCGCCATGGGCTCTCCCACTCAACTCATCGAAGACAACGCGGATTACCTGGTCCTCACCCTCCAGTCCGTCGATGAAAAAGCCCTTGCAGTCGTCGGCATGATGGGCCTTACGCCGGAGCATAACGACGACGGGACCATTCAGCTGAGGGTGGCGAAACAGGATGATATCCGCCGGATACTGAACGCCATGAACGAGGCCGGGGCATCGTTTCTCGGCATGGACGTCCGTAAACCCAATCTCGAACAGATATTCCTGAAACTCACCGGTGAGGCGCTCCACGAAGGCGCCTGCGGGGAAGGGGGGGCGAAATGAATCATCGCGTCATCGGCGCAAATCTCGTCGTCAGCATCAAGAGCTTCTACCGCGAGAAGACCGCCATGTTCTTCACGATCATGTTCCCGATCCTGCTGATCCTGGTATTCGGCACCATTTTCATGGACGACGACAAATTGAACTTTAACCTTTACCTGCAGGATCTCGACCAGACCGAAACCTCGGCGGAGATCGCCCAGGCCCTCGAATCCACCGGTAAGTTCAACATCACCAGGGTCGACCCCGCCGTGGAGGCCGCGCAGTACGCGAAAGACAACAAGGTGAACCTTGTCCTCGTCATTCCCAGGGACTATGAAAAAGCATACACGCAATACCTGCAATACGACGATCTCAGCGCCTTCGCCACCCTCAGGTATGTGTACGACCCCAGTTCCAGCTCGGTGGGCGACAAGATGCAGATCCTGGATATGGTGTTCGCCAGGATGAACCAGGGGCTGTCGGCGATGCCGCCGTTAATCCGGACCGCAGAGGTATCGATCCACACCCGGAAATACAGGTTCATCGAGTTCTTCATCCCCGGCATCATCGCGATGGCGATAATGACCGAAAGCCTGTTCGGCACGGTGAACGTGAATACGGAACTGCGGCAGAAAGGCATCATCAGAAAGCTGTCCACCACGCCGATCACCCGTGCCGACTGGATACTGTCGAATATCCTGCACCAGATCATCCTCGCGGTCATATCCACCACGGTAATGCTGCTGGTAAGCTACGCCGTGTTTGACATTGCCTTGAACATCAACGCCTGGCTGCCGGTCTTCATCATCCTTGACGTCTTTTCATTCGTCGGGATCGGCATGGTGCTCACCCGCATCGTCCAGGAGGCGCAGAGCGCCTCGGCGGCAGCTAACGCCATAATGTTCCCGATGATGTTCCTCTCGGGGAGCTTCTTCCCGCTCGAGATGATGCCGGACTTCCTGCAGGCCTTCGCCAGGGTTCTGCCGCTGTACTATATCAACGAGGGCCTTCGGGCGGCGATGGTGTTTCACGACAACCTGACCGCACTGAAGTACGCTGCGATTATCGGGGCCTTTGCGGCCATCGTCTTCATGCTTGGCATGATGGTCACCCGATGGGAGGAAGGTAGGTGATTTTCCAAACTCATGTTACCGCCGGTGTACCCAATCACAGCAAAGGCAGGTCGGATACCCGCAATAGTCGAGCTTCCCGAAATTACTTCTGATCTCGGACATCACCGGCCCATTCCAGATTTCCCTTACACTTTGGAGTTTCAAATCTCCTACCTCCTGAGCGCCATTGTAATCGACGCAACAGGTAACGGCCCTGCCATCGCAGAGCACCGACAGGGCTGCCCATGGGTAAAAACAGACGGACACTATCTTTTTCCCGACAATGTTGTACGACTTTCCGCCGCCAAAGTTGTCCAGAGAGCTGACATTCAGGCAGTCGCCGGCAATCTTATCCGGAAGAGAGCGCCACAGGGATTGAAACTCCCCGGTCTTGGCTCCATTTGTTTCCTGAGGCAGATATTGAAGGATCAACTTCGGCTTGCTTTTCTTGAGTTCCTTCCTTATCCTCATAAAATCTTTAATGTTTTGAAGCGTAACATTGTAATCAAGCCGACCCATGGTGGACTGATAAGATTCTTTGTCAGTGCCGTAAAAACTGATCTTCATGGAATCCAATCCTGCATCGATGAGCTTTCTTGAGGTCTCGGCGTACAGTAACGAAGCGTTGGTTACTATATAGGTATTCTCTATCCCGCAGGCCTTTGCGAGCCTGATCCTTTCCGGCAATAATGTATCCAGCAGCGGTTCGCCGAATCCGTGCAGATGTATGGTGGGTTTTCGACTCGCGCCGGACAGTTCTTTCATGATCTTTTCGAATAATCCAAACTCCATGAAGCCGCGTTTTCGGGTAAGCGTGTCGCGAGGGCACATGACACACCGTGCGTTGCAGCAGTTGGTATTTTCGATCATGACCACGGAGGGCCAAGGCAGGTGGAATCGGTAGTACGGATAATAGAGAAGGGGGGTTCTGGCCAATGACAACAGGCACCTTATTACCTTGTCCCGCGCATTGAGAATCATGATACTTCCTTGGTCATTGTGCCCGGCATGGTGTTTTCAGTTCCCTTCCTGTTGCAAGGCTGCAAGCTCCGAAGCTACGACATCGAGGGTATGACGGATCTGTTCGGGCGTATGGGTGCAATTGACAAAAAAGCGCAGGCGGGCGGAGTCGTAGGGAACCGCCGGATAGACCATGGGCAGGACATCGATCCCCTGTTTGAACAGGGCCTGAGAGAGCGACAAGGCCTTCAATGAATCACCTGCGATCACCGGGATAACCGGGGAATCACTGCCGACGTCGCCGGTGTTCAGACCCCTTTCCCGGGCGAGCAGGAGAAAGAGCCGGGAGAGCTCATGAAGAAGCTGCACCCGTTCCGGCTCCTTTTTTAACAATCGAATGGCGGCCAGCGCTGCCGCTGCGTTCGGCGGCGACATGCCGACGCTGTAGACAAAACCCGGCGCAGTGTATTTGAGGTATTCGACCAAGGCGCGGGAACCGGCGATGTAGCCCCCGCAACTGGCAAAGGATTTACTCAGGGTGCCCATCCACAATTCCACATCCGCAGGATTGATGCCAAAGTGCTCGACTATCCCCCTGCCGCACTTTCCCAGCACGCCGATGGAATGCGCTTCGTCGACCATCAGAAAAGTCCCGTGCCGTTTCTTTATCTTGATAAATTCAGGAACATCAGGGATGTCGCCATCCATGCTGTAAATGCCTTCGATAACGACGAGGGCCCGTCGGAAATGGGGGCGCGATTTCCTGAGAATCATGTCCAGGGCCTGCCAGTCGTTATGCGGAAAAGAAAGATGCGTTGCCTGGGAGAGCCGGCATCCCTGGAGGACACTGTTGTGGATCAGGGCATCATAAACGATGAGGTCGGATGTGCCGAAGAGATGGCCGATGGTGGAGACGTTGGTGGCATGGCCGCTGACATAGACGATGCTGTCCTCTGTGCCGATCAGATCGGCAATTTCTTCCTCGACCTCACGGTGCAGCGGTCTTTCCCCTGAGACCAGGCGGCTTGCCGATACGGACGTGCCGTAGCGGTCGATGGCCTCCTTGGCGGCCTGGGACACGACCGGGTCGCCGGACATGCCCAGGTAGTTGTACCTGGAGAAGGTGATCATCTCCCGGCTTCCTGCCAGGGCGCCATTGGCGTCGACCCCTTCGTGCATCCTGAAGTACGGGTTGTCGATACCCCGCGATTTCATTCCCAGCATGATCCGCTGCAGGTTCTGGTATTCAGGGTATTCCTCAAACGGCAGGCATTCCGGCTGCATCTCAGGAGCCCTTTCATGGGCGTCAAGCCTTTCCGCCGGCTCCCCGGTCTGTCGGCCGGACGACAGCAGCTTTGCCAACGGCCCGTCCTTGGCTGCAAGCCCTTTTCCCGACGTCCTTTGCCAGAGGACATGCGCCGTCAGATCGGCGATGCCGGCCCCCAGGAAGAGCGCCTCGACGGGAAATTCGACTCCCCATTCTTCTTCGATATCCGTCATCAGTTCCACTGCCATCAGGGAATCGATACCCAGCGTATTCAGGGGACAGTACACATCCACAGTGGGGTACGGGATCTTCAGGAGATCCGCCACTTTTTTGGCAATAGAGGACTGGATGACATGGGCGAGCTCCGATCCGCCTTCCGTCTCATTGTCGACAGAATCGAATCCATAGGCCCTGGGTGTGCATGCCTGCAGGTGGCCTGCCGCCGCCATGCTCCCGGCAACGACATTCAGCCCGCCCCGGCTGAAATATTCCCGGCAGAGGTGGCGCTGGACCTTGCCGCTGGTGGTCTTGGGAAGACTGGAGGTCTTGATGAGCATAACGGCGTATACCCGGATGCCATGCTCCCGTGAGACGCTTTGGCGAATGGCGCCGATCACCGCCTCTGCGTCAAGTTTTTTGATGTATCGCCGCTCGACCTCCTGCACCACCACCAGCCGTTCCTCGCCCTCGATCTCAACGGCGAACGCCGCACCGCAGTCCCGCCGCAAGGCCTGATGGCTTCTCTCCACGGTTTTCTCGATGTCCTGGGGGTAGTGATTGAGGCCCCGTATGATGATGAGGTCCTTCAGGCGGCCGGTGACAAAGAGCTGGCCGGCATGGAGAAACCCGAGGTCCCCTGTGCGCAGAAACGGTCCTTCGCCGATATCGGCAAGCCTTGCCCGGAAGGTCTGGGCCGATTCCTCGGGCCGGTTCCAGTACCCCTGGGCAACGCTTGGGCCGGCGATCCAGATCTCACCGACCTCATCGCTCGAGCAGGGGGTGCGTTTCTCCGGGTCGACGATAACAATATCATGGTCCGGCGGCGCTTCGCCGTTGCCGACCAATTCGTTGTCGCCCTGCCGGTCTTCCAACGCCGGGACAAGGCTGCCGGCCTTCAGCGCCTGTGCGTCGGCACCGAAGAAGGTCGGTTCCGAGCCCTTGCTGCATCCGCAGGCGATGAGGGTCGTTTCCGCGAGACCATAACAGGGCAGATAGGCCCTCTGCCGAAGGCCGCAGGCTGCAAAAGCCGCGGCAAAACGTTGCAGCGTCTCCCCCTTGACAGGTTCGGCACCGTTGAAAGCGACATCCCAGCTGCTCAGGTCAAGCCCTGCCTTCTGTTCCTCGGTGACCTTGCGGACACACAGGTCGTAGGCGAAATTCGGCCCGCCGCTGGTCGTGGCCCTGTAACGGGAGATGGCCATGAGCCAGCGGAGCGGTTTCTGGATGAAGTGAATCGGCGAGAGCAGGATCGTCTCCATACCGGCATAGACAGGCTGGATGATCCCGCCGATCAGGCCCATGTCGTGGTAGGGGGGAAGCCAGATCACCCCCCGGCTCTCCGGTGAATGCCCGAAAACCGTGTGGATGACGGATGAATTGTGGAGCAGGTTGCCATGGCTGACCATTACGCCCTTGGGGCTGCCGGTGGAACCGGATGTATACTGGAGGACAGCGAGGGCATCGGCATCGACGAGAGGTTCCTGCCAGGCATCAGCCAGGTCGTCGGCAACAGTGTCGGTCGCTAGCCATTTGAGCGTTGCCAGGCCGGGTGTCCGGTCAATCTGCCGCCTGTACTCTTCCAGGGTGGCAGCGGTGGAGAGGGCGACGGTGGGGCCCGAGTCGGATACCGCCGCGATGAGGCTTGCCATGAACTGGTTGGAGTGCGGGGGGTAGGTCGGCACGGCGACCATACCGGCGCAGAGGCAGCCGAAGAAGGCCGCGGGAAAATCTATACCCGGAGGGTAGAGCAACAGGACTCTCTCGCCCGGTGAGATGTGGGATTGGAGGTATGCCGCAATGGCGTGCGCCTTCCGTTCCAGTTCGCCGTATGTCAGCCTGGTCTCGTCTGATTCTCCATCGTTGAGATAGGTGTAGATGGTTTTTTCGCCATGCTCCTGCGCTCTCCGGCGCAACAGGTGGATCAGGTTTGAAAGTCCCTGCGGACAAATCGTTGACTTAGAGCCGGGCTGATGGGCATGGTGAAAAACATTATTCGTGCTGATGTTCATTTCTTCCTTATTGATCGAAAAAAAATTGTGTTCATCGTGCAGGCCTTGAGTCTATCAAGGGAAGTCGTAATCGTGAAGTGCGCAGAAACGACAGACCATCACCAGTATTCAATTTTCACAAAGTGTCATGAAGTTGTCAACCGCTGATATTCAGAAAGACTTCTGAGGCAGCGAATCCGTCAGCTGATCCTGCCGTTTCGCCGAGGTTTCAGGTCAATCCGAACCCTTTACGAGACCAAGGTAAAAACATGTGATGTGGTACGCGGGCGGTGTTCCATGGTACAGTATACCACGCTGGTGTTCTGCCTTCCTTGAGAAAGTGATTGAACACGTCTTTTGACAGGATAATTAAAAGCAGGAATCTACCGGATATATCCTCAAATCGTGGCATAGTTGTCTGCACCGATTGCAACTTGGCCGGTGAACTCGGCGTCAGGAATATGGACACCTTGCAGACTATCGTCTTCGATCTTGATCACACCCTGACACCGTGGGATTCTTCCGAACGGTTTTGCCGCTGGCTGCTGAGGCGCGACCTGTGGCGAATGATACTCGTAACAGCCTCGGTTCCGTTCCTCGCCCCGCTTCTGCTGGTAAAAAGCACACGCAGGCAACCGTTGAGATTCGCGGTGTGGGCGGCGACGCTGGGACGGTCCGTCGAGGCCATCAACGAGCTGGCCAAAAAACATGTGGATGAGATCGTTGCCAGGCGGCAGCCGTTGGTTCTGGACGATGCAATACACCGACTGAATCATCACCTTGAGCAGGGGCATCGGGTTGTAGTCGCCACCGGCTCGCTGGAAGTGCTGGCCCGGGAATTCCTGGACCGGAGCGGCCTTGCCCATATCCCGCTGGTGGGATCGTCACTGAAGCCACTGCTGTGGGGCATGGTGGACCATGAGCATTGCTATGGGCCCCGCAAGATCCCGATGCTCACACAGCGGGGCTACCCGCCCCCCTGGGCTGCGACCTACACCGATCATGAATGCGACCTGCCGGTGATTGATCAGAGTGTGGAATGCTTTCTGGTCAACCCGCGACCGAAGGCTATCCGGATCATCACCGAAAAGCTCTCATATACGCCGGAGGTGCTGGTGTGGCGGTAAACGGCAATGAGCCCAACTCCGGCTTAAGGGCGGAGTGATCCTGAAAGAAATCCTCGATCGCATTCCCTCCGCCAGGGATGATGTTTATTTTCATCTGATGGGAAATGACACCTTGGATGAAGCGAAATTGCTGATGGGGGAGAAAAGAGCCGACCGCATGCGCAGAAGGGTGGATACGGTCTACCGGGCAGAATCGCGCCGGGTCTTCGCCACTCTGATCCGACGGCTCGGCGACTTCGACCTGGCAGAGGAGGCCTTGCATGACGCCTTCAGGGCCGCCCTCGAGCAGTGGCCGCGCGATGGTGAGCCGGCCAATCCCCGGGCCTGGCTGACATCGGTCGGGCGGTTCAAGGCCATCGACCGCATCCGCCGGCGCGCCCGGTTCGACCCGCTGGACAGTGCCGATTCCGGACCGGTCATCGCCTCGATCGATGATTTTTCAGGGAAGGAAACCGAGGACGACCTCCTGCGCCTGATCTTTACCTGCTGCCACCCGGCCTTATCGCCGGACGCCCGGATTGCCCTCACCTTGCGCGAGGTGTGCGGCTTTACCACCGAGACGATCGGCCTGCTGGCCCTGATGCTGCTGCAGGAGTCTCGGCACGCCGCCCGTACTTCACCTTCCGGGGATCTGATTCTGCTGGAAGATCAGGACCGAGCGCTCTGGAACCGGGAGCTGATCGGCGAAGGTCTGGCCCTGGTGGACCGGGCGCTGTCCTCAGTCTTCTTAAGCAATCAATGGGAGGTTTGTCATGGAAAGATATGTAGACGGGTTCGTTATTCCCATACCGAAGGATAAGCTGGACGAGTATAAGCGCATCGCCGAAAACGCGGGCACCCTCTGGAAGGAACACGGCGCCCTGGAATACTGGGAATGCGTCGGGGACGACCTCGACGTCAAGGATATGGTCTCGTTCAGGAAGGCCGCCGATACCGGCGAAGGTGAGACGGTGGTGTTTTCCTGGATCGTTTTCGAGTCGCGTGAACACCGCGACAAGGTAAATGCCGCTGTCATGGCGGATCCCCGGATGGGCGACATGATGAAGGAGGGTTCCGAGCCCTTTGACTGCAAGCGGGCGATCTACGGGGGTTTCAGGAAACTGGTTGAAATGTAGCTCGCAGCCTTGGCATGGAAAAAAGCGCGCAGGGGGCTTAAATAAATGACAGCCTGCGGACAAGGCTCAGCCACAGCGAAAGGGCGCGGGTGCTCCGGGGCCTGAATCGAGGCCGAACCCGTCGACTCATGGCGAAATTCAGGGGAACGTCGCGTGATTTTATGCAAAGCAGGGGCGGCGGCGGCTGGAACGTAGCGAGAGTCCATGCGGTGCGGCGGTGACATCCATGCCGTCGTCAGTACCTGCCGGGGAGATCGTCCGCAAGCGAAGGTTCGTTTTCATTCGTAGGCCAACGTCGGAGCGACCGGGGGGATGCGGAAGGGCGGACCGGTGCACTGAGAACCCGGTCAGGCGTTTGCCATCGCCCTGCGAATCCCGACCTTGCCGGCGGGCGGCACAATCGAGGTGCGTCCCGTCGAGTATGCGACCCAGGTTTGAAGGGCATCCGCCCTTCGCCCCGGTAGCCCTGCCGCGATCACTGGCAAGGGCGACCGGGGACCAGGTCAGCGTGGAAGCTAAAAGGCATGAGAGGCGGGTATAGCCTTGTCGTCGAAACGCCGGAATTTCAGGATCATTGCCGCTCATCAGAAAGGTCCGGCAATATGATTGTGAACGTTGTCCAGCCGCTCTCGCTCGCCGCTTCGATCTGCCCGCCGTGCAGTTCAACGATCCTTTTGACGATCGTCAGGCCCAGGCCCGTTCCGCCATATGCCTGGGATCGTGATTTTTCCACCCGGTAGAATTGATCAAAAATACTCGGGAGATCAGCGGCAGGGATTTCCGATCCGGTATTGGCGATTGTCAGGACCATCTGCCCCTTGTACTTCTTTGTTGTGATGACGATGCGTCCGTTCGTCGTCTGATTGTATTTGATTGCGTTGTCAATCAGGTTGATCAGCAGGCGCAGCAGTTGTTCCGGATCGCCCTCGAAACTCTCCGCGGCTGTATCTATATCGACGGTAATGCGCCAGGCCTGCAGCAGCTCATGGTAATCTTCGACGACCTGTTGGATCAGCTGATCCAGGCGGACAGACCGACGATGGCAGATCTCCCCCTGTTCTAACCTGGAGATATCGAGGAGGTCACGAACAAGTTTGCTCAGCCGACGCATGGTATTGAGCTGTTTCTCGAGCTCCTGGCGGACTTTTTCCGGGGGATCGCCGGCCAACATCTCTTCGTGGCCGAGCATCAGGATAGTCAAGGGGCTTTTCAGTTCATGGGCGGCATTGCCGATGAATTCCTTCTGTTTGGTGAAGGAATACTGCAGGCGATCGAACATCAAGTTGAGGGATGTGGACAGGACATGCAGCTCGTCTCGGCTATCGCCGAGAGGGATCCTCCTGTTGAGCGATTGTTCACGGATCATCCTGATATGGTGATTGATCGTCGATATCGGCCGGAGGAGTCGTCCCGCCAGGATAAAGCTGGTCAGAAAGACCAGGGCAATGGTTCCGCAGATGCCCCAACCAATCCTTGATCGCAATTCCTGCAATTCCATATCAAAAAACAGAAGTGGTTTGGCGATCATCACCGTAAAGCGTCCGGCCGGGGTGTCCCTGGTCACCACCACCACCCGGAATTTGACGGTATCATCGGTGACCTCGTCCAATTCGTCGAGATCTCCCGGATCTAACCACAATTGGGCCGGAGATATCTTCTGCTTGAAAAAAAATTTTCCCTTATCTGGTATGCGAGGAATATCGAACAGCTTGGCCAATGATGAAGAGAACAGAATTTTTCCTTTTTCATCAATGATTTTGAACCAATACCTGTTGATATGGTAGTCCAGTTTTTGCAACCTGTTCGCTGTTTCGGCGGGATGGGAAAAATCTACGGTGTCGAAGGCGGTGCCGGTCACCTCGAAAAGCTCGCGGTCGATCATCTTGTATGGCTCTTCGAGTAACTCGATGTAGACGAAGAGGGAGGCAAGGATGGTGGTTAACAGGGAGACGAGTGAGATCCAGAGAGTGAACTTCGTTCGAATCCTCATGCCCCTTCCTTGTCGATGAGATAGCCGAACCCCCTGACCGTCTTGATCATCGACTCTTCTTCCGGGGCATTCAGTTTTTTCCGCAGCTTGCTCATATGGACGTCGATGAAGTTGGACATACTGAAGGGGTCGAAGTTATCGCCCCAGACATGCTCGGCCAGGGTGTATCGCGATACCGCCCGGCCGCGGTTGTGCAACAGGAATTCAAGGAGGGCGAACTCTTTGGCGGTGAGGGTGAGCGGCTCGTCATTTCTGGCCACCTCACGGCTGATGGTGTTGAGACGGATATTGCCGATCTCGATGATCGGGCTGCCGGTTTTTCCCCGCCGGATCAGGGCCCGCACCCTGGCCAGGAGTTCAGCCAGGGAAAATGGCTTGGCCAGATAGTCGTCGGCACCGAGATTGAGGCCTGCCACCCTGTCGTCGATGTCGCCCTTGGCGGTCAGCATCAGGACAGGGGTTTGGATCCCGGCCTCGCGGATCTCCGCCAGGATCTCGAGGCCGCTCATGCCCGGCAGCATGATGTCGAGAAGGATCAGGTCGTAACTGTCATTCCATATTTTTTCCAGGCCATCCCGTCCGTCTTCTGCCGTCTCCACGGAGTAATGCTCACCTGTCAGCACTGATCCGAGTTTTTCGAGCAGATACGGTTCGTCGTCGATGATGAGAATATTCATAATTGATCCTCGTTTGTGGCCACTGCTGTAAAAGGCGGCTTAATGGCGACGGAGGAAATAGGGGTGATTTTGGTGCCGGCGTCAGCCAGACCGTCAGGTTTATACCGGGTTATCAGTCGATAATAATACACGCCGACCTCCTTGCCGTGTTTTTTTACCGGGAAAGAACGTATTTTACCGAGACCTTTTGCCCTGCCGGCAAAGAACCGATTGTCAAGAGCCCCTTTTTCGTCTGCAATCACCAGAAGGTCTCTGCCCGCCAGGGCCGCTGGCGCCTGCCAGAATGCGTACATCAGGGATTCCAGGTTGAAGAGATGTCGTCCGGTGGTTTCCAGAACAGGTTGATGCGATGTAGCCGGACCAGGGACATTGATCGCCTTCGCCCGGTAGAAAGCCAGGCCGCTGGCGATCCGGTATTTGTCCATGCCGATGACGACGGGTGTCTTGCCTCGTTTTTCTTCGACTCGCTTGACGGTCTGCTCAATCTGGCCTGCAAGATCTTCGCCGCCGAATAAGAAGGCGCTGGTATTGAAAGGAATACCGGGGATACCAAGAGAGAAATAATGAAGAATAAGCCCATAGCCCAGGACGAGGAAGAGGAGTGTTGCCGACCAGGCCCGTTGGATGACTGGCCGAGGACTTCCGATTGCCTCCCTGGATGGCAGAGACGAGGCCATCAGCGGAATAAAGGCCAGCCACAGGGGGCCGGCCCAACTCAACTTGACCTCCCTGGAGAAGCTGAAAAAGACGAAGACCGAGAGGGGCACAAGCGCCATGCAGAGGGCGAAAAGCCAATGCCGACGGTGGGCGTCAGGTGCCTGGGGCGCAAGTCCCGGTTCCGGTTTGCGGGGGTTGTGTCTGGTGGTCCAGACGGCAAGGAGACCGGTTGGGGTCAGCAGCAGGAGTATGGCGCCCAACAGTTCAGGAGTGGAAAACATGAAAACGCTGGCAATCCGGCGTTGACTCTGAAACAGAAACGAGGCCCATTCATGCTGGTAGTTCCAGATTATAACCGGAGAAAAGATCAACAGTGCCACACCTGCCGCCAGATAGGGATGGGGTCTGTACAACCAGCGGCGAGAGCGGGAATCGAGCAGCATGAAGAGGAGAATCGCGGGACCGAGTAAGACGATGGTGTATTTTGAGACCAGACCGAGACCGAGACAGATCCCGACGCCGAACCACGACTGCCCGTTTTCATTGATCAGGGCGCGGTGGAGAAAGAACAGGGTCCCCGCCCAACAGGCGATGAGCGGCGCATCGGGGGTGATGACCAGGGCTGTGCCAAAAAAAAGCGGTAGTGCGGCAATCAGCACCAGGCTGTTGAGTGCGATCTTCCGGTCGGAGACCGAAAGGGTAAGGCGGTAACTGAACCAGGCGGTGATGAACCAGCAGAGAAAGGCGCCGAGGCGGACGCCGGTCTCGGAATTGCCGAACAGATGTGTGCCGATCCAGATCAGCAGGGCAACCATCGGAGGATGGTCGAGATAACCCAGGGCCATGTGTTGGCTGTAGTTCCAGTAGTAGGCCTCCTCCTGGATGAGTTCATACGTCCCGAGGTAGATGAGCCTGAGGATGATGGTATAGACGATGATGAGCAGCGCCGTCAGCCGCCAGTTGCCGGCCCCGGCCGCCTTGTACTTGCTGCCTGAAACCAGGAGATACCCTACCGTCGAGGCACACAGGCTGTAAAAAACGGCCGCCAGGGAGAGCAGCCATGAATAGTCGGGAAACCATGCCGCCATGGCGGACATGATGCCGCCACGGAGAAAGAGGACCAGCAGAAGAATACATTGATAGCGCAGGAGGGCGGCGGGTCGGAAATAAAAGAGGGAATCGTCGGCGGTTGCGGCGGTGATGGCGTAGCCGAGATTGCAGGCCAGCAGAAAACTGAAGATATGCACGATACCAAGCTGGAAGCCGTAGCCCTGCAGCAAATGAAACACAAGGAGATCGAGGGTGACGACGATTCCTGCCAGGGTGACAATCTCCTTCCTGCTGACAGCTTCGAGGGGCAGACCGCCGAGGGCCGCCAACTGCCTCAGGTAGTCGAACATGACCGTCGCATTCATCTTGGAACTGCCCTTTTTCCTGTCGACGAAGGTGATCGGGACCTCGGTGGCACGCAAGGCCGGACTCGTGGCAAGTATCTGCAGGGCGATCTTGAAACCGTTTACCGGTTGCTGTACGGCCAGCAGGTTCTCCTTGCGGATTGAGAAAAACCCGGCCAGAGGATCATGGACGGCGGTGAACAGGCGAGCCGGGAAGGTGGCGAGGCGTGAGGCCGCTTTTCTCAACAAGGGCCACTCCGGCGTGGAGCCGCCACGGACATAGCGGCTGCCGATGACCATATCATGGCTGCCGTCCAGAAGGGGCCGCAGCAGGTCGGGGATGGCCTCGGGCGGGTGGCTGAGATCTGCGTCCATGACGACCAGCAGATCGCCCTGCGCAGCTCGGGCGCCGGCGCAGACCGCCGTGGCCAGCCCGGTTTCATCGTCCCGGCAAACCAGCTTGATCGGCAGCGGGCCTCTGTAGTTGTTGATTTCCGACCGGGTGTTGTCGGTTGAGCCGTCATCTACAAAGATGATTTCGGTGTCCATTGTCAATTTGGATATGGCGCCGGTTATCCGGTCCAGTAATGGAATGATATTGTCCTGTTCATTTCTGGTCGGGATGATAATCGAAACGGGAATCATAGATTACCTCTCTGCATTTGTTACCGTTGTTTTTTCGTGATATGGATTGCAGGGTAATCGGTAAAGATGAAGAAATGATGAACTTCGGGAGTTATTGCGAATACCGTGGTCTTATGATTGGGCTCATTGAAAGCGACAGTTGGCCGGATATAACGAGGAAGGTTGTGTCAACTCATAGATTACATAGAGTTTTCTCAGGAAATCATTTTCAATAATGGTTATGGATGAAACTCAGCAATCTTAATTGGTGCAGGGGCAAGGCATGCATTGGCCAACCGTAAAGGAAGCTCAGGTTCCCAAAACCTCCGGTTAAACCGATAGCAAAATTTATCGAGATACTCTTGAAGATGTTTGGAAGAGAGAGGAAAGCAGCGAAAGCACTGCTGCTGAAACTAAGGAATCCAGCCAAGGGACTGAGGCCATGGAGTCAAAATCTATCAGCACGTCTTTCGGTTGAGAAAGCGCGGCCTCCAGAAGAAATATTTCACCTATTCTTCTGGAGGCCGCTATGGGAAACAAGGGATACTCCACTTACACATGTGTCTGCGGTTAAATTCATCGAGCGCCTCGATTCATGAAAAAATATCTCGTTTCCGGACGGACACTAATTTCTGGAGAAAAAAAGTTTCTCCAGAAATTTCAGAAGATCAGGCTACCGTATCGGCAACCGTTGAAATACCGGGAAACAGGATATATCCTTACTTCAGTAACGGCTGAATCTGCGGGGCGAAAAAGGAGAGCCCAGGGGATTGGTCTGATACGGGAGCATCCCCTTCGTTCTACTCGATGTGGGCTCGAGCCGTCTGGAGGGCCAATTCCTTATCCTTGGTGAACAGCTTCCACTTCATTTCTGCTGAATGGATACCTGCTTTTTTGTCCTGACCCCTGCATAAATACCAGTGCCCATAGCGTTCGACCGTAGCGAAAGGGTGGTTTTCCGTACAGAACAAGCCGCAGGGATTAATATCTTTGAAAAAGATAGTTTCATCCGGGTCTTCGGCAGAGGCCATATTTTTAGGCAATTCGATGTGAGATACATCGACGTTCTCCGCTTCCTTTTCATCAAGCCATTTTGAAATTTTCATTTGCGTTGTTCTCCTTTGGAAATCGAGGCTGATTACCTGTTTCTCATATGTATCACATAAGGAGTATCCGCATGAAAATCAATCTCTCCGGCAAGACTGCCATCGTCACCGGTTCCACCGCCGGTATCGGCTACGCCATCGCCCGTGGCCTGGCGGAGGCCGGCGCCGAGGTGGTGGCGAACGGCCGTACGGCTGAAGCCGTCGAACGCGCCGTTGCCACATTGACCTCGGAAGTCGCCCGGGCAATGCTCCGCGGCGTGGCGGCTGCGCAGCCGACCGCCGACATCCTGGTGAACAATGTCGGCATCTACGGGCTGCAGGGCTTCTTCGAGATTCATGAAACATCGCGGCAGCTCGCTGATCCAGCGGGCCGCGACCGTCGAGGAAGTGGCCAATATGGTCGTCTATGCCGCATCGCCGCAGGCCTCAGCCACCACAGGCGCGGCGCTCCGGGTGGATGGCGGGGTGGTCGAGACGATCGCTTGAGGCCACAGCTTGTTTACGTTTTCGCCGGCTGGTCAGGTGCACAGCCAGCTGATAATTATGGAGAAAGTGACAGGAGGTGACCAGGATGAACACCACGACTAAAACTGAGATCGAGAGAGCGCCGGCCCACCTGCGGGGTCTTCTCCGGCACTTCGCCGACCTGCGCGACGGTACCCACGGTGACGGGGCCGTGAGCAGGGCCGACAAGGAAAAGCTCTTTGCCGCCGCCGTCGATTACCTTGCTCCCTATGCCCGGCAGGCGCTTGAAGAGATGAATGAATTCCTGCTGCTGGCGAGCGGGACAGTTGCCGCCGGCGGCATTTCCAGGTCGCCTGAAGGGGACGTAACGGCCGTCTGGACCTTGAGCTGGCCGGAGCAGGAACAGGCGGGCGTTCTTCCCGTTACCCTGGAGGCCTTCTTCGCGCACGGTTTCCACCATCCCCACCTGCGCGGTGCGGCCGTGGGGGTCTGGCCCCTGAATGTCTTCAGCGATGCCGATGCTGCGGCCGAACTCTCCACCCTGCGGGCGATCGCCGTCGCCGATCTGCATAATCGGGTCTTTGAGTGCGGCTATCGCATCATCCCGGCCATCGCCAGAGGCTGAGCGGGCTGTTTCATTTCACCCTTCCTTCAAGGCCATGCGGGCGGCGATGACTATCGGATCCCACACCCCGGCGAACGGCGGGGCATAACTGAGATCAAGATAGAGCAGGTCCTCCAGCGAAAAACCGGCATGGAGGGCGGTTGCCGCCGTGTCGATCCGTTTCGCCGACCCCGGGCCGCCGACGATCTGGACCCCGAGCAACCGGGCCGAGCCCTTCTCCGCCAGCACTTTCACACATATCGGCGAGGAGCCCGGGTAATAGCGGGGCAGTGTATATGCCTCGATCAGGCCGGTTGCATACTGCAGTCCCAGTGCCTTGATCTCCTTTTCGTTCAGGCCCGTCCTGGCGCATTCGGTATCCATGAATTTGGTGATCGCCGTTCCGACCACGCCGGGAAAAGTGGCATACCTGCCGCCCAGATTCATCCCGGCGATCCGGCCCTGCTTATTGGCAACCGTCCCCAGGGCCACATGCACCGGTCTGCGGCTGACCAGGTGGTAGGACTGGGCGCAATCGCCCGCTGCCCAGATATTGGCGGTTTCGGTCTGCTGCAGTTCGTTGACCCTGATGCTCTCTTTCGGGCCGAGCGGGATCCCGGCATTTTTCGCCAATTCACTGTTGGGTGCAACCCCGAGCCCGATAACGATCAGGTCGGCAGGGATGGTCTGCTTATCGGTGGTGACGGCCATGGCTAGGTCACCCTTCTGCTCAAAGCCCAGCAGCGTTTCATTGACATGGAGATCGATGCCTTTTTCCCGTAGGGCCTGGTTGAGGCGTTCACCCATATCGGGGTCGAGGGTGGACATTACCTGGGCGCTGCGCTGGACCATGGTGACCTTCAGGCCGCGCATATGGAGCGCTTCGGCCATCTCCAGGCCGAGATAGCCGCCGCCGACAATGACTGCGGTCTTCGGCTGCTGCTCGGCGAGCGCCTGTTTGAGCAATGAACCGCTGACCAGGTCGTGGACATCGTAGATGTTGCGGCTGCCGATGCCATCGAGGGGCGGTCGGACCGGTCTCGCCCCGGTGGCGAACAGCAGTTGATCGTAGTGCTCCCAGCGTTCGGTGGAGGTGTTCAGGTCCTTCACCAGGACCTTCTGCCCCGCCGGGTCGACGAGGGTCACCTCGTGGCCGGTATGCACGTCGATGTTGTATTTATCGCGGAACGCTTTGGGTGTCCTGGCGATGAGCGCATCTTCCCTGTCGACCAGACCGGCGACGTAGTAGGGAATGCCTCAGGCCGAATACGAAGTATGGCGGCCGCGCTCGAAAACCGTTATGTCCGTCTCGGGCTGCAGCCTGCGGACCTGCGATGCGGCGCTCATGCCTGCCGCATCGCCACCAATTACGATGAGCATACTCTCCTCCTTTTTGCATGCCGCACAGGGAATCGCCGGCCGGCAATCCCGGAAAGGCATGGTGGATAACGTTCCGATTGCTTCGTGCTGCGGGTTGAAAAAAGCGGGTGCCACTACACTACTCATATTAAGATAATTCCTGACTTGTTACATCAACAGAATTTCGCGGACCGGCGGTTTCGCCAGGATATCCGCCAGGATCCCGGCCCCGCGACTCACCTCGGCATCGTTCTTCGGCGGTCCGATGCAGATGCGCACCCCTTGTTCGTTCTGCCGTTCGTTCGTACTGAAATTGCTGGAGGGGATAACCTGCACCCCTTGCCGGGAGGTCAACCTGGCAAATGCCTCTCCGGACCAGGGCGGAGGGAGCGCCAGCCAGGCGTGCAGGCTGCCGGGCCGATGCTGCAGTTCCATCCCGCCAAGGGCCCGGACAAGGCTTGCCATCCGTCTTTCCGCCGCCCGTCTCTTGACGGCAATCACCCGCTCGGCAGTCCCGTCGTCGATCCACCTGCCGCCGATTTCGGCCATCAACGGCGGATTCATCCAGATCGAGGCCGCCATGACCTCCTCGACCGCCGGCATCCGTCCCTCCGGCACCGCCAGGTAACCGAGCCGTAGCCCGGGCGCCAGGGTCTTGGAGAGGTTGGTCAGATAAAAACCGCGTTCCGGCACCAGGACGGCAATCGGGGTCTGCGTCTGCTGCTCCATCCTGCCGTAGACGTCGTCCTCGACCAGGAACAGATCCAGCCGGCGCAGGGTCGCCGCCAGTTCTCGCCGCCGTTCCGCGCCCATCGTCACCGTTGTCGGGTTCTCCGTCCGACACCGGGAAATTCAGGTCGAAGCGGATGAGATCCGAGGTCTCCCGGTCCAGCCGGTTGTGGAGGGCATGGAGGCTGAATTCCTCCTGTTCCCGTCGGACGATGAAGGTTCCCCGGCCGGTTTCCCCACGCACCAGGCCCAAGGCATCCGCTTCGCGATAACCTCGTGAGACCGTGCCCAGGGTAACTCCCAGGGCATCGGCAAGTTCTCTCTGGGGCGGCAGCCGGTCGCCGGGTTGGACGTCTCCCGCCGCGACAGCGGTCTGGATGCCATGGCAGATCCGCCGGTATTTGCGGCCGGATGCCCGGTCGATATGTTCAACTAAAATTGTCATCATAACAATAATCCATTTGACTGGTACAATTTCTATCGGTTATGACATTTCCTGGAAACAAGTGTATCTGAAAAGGAGACAATTGTCATGAAGGAAGTATGGAAAGGCATGTTCGCCAATATCCCGCTGGCAATCAGCGCCATGGCCTACGGCGGCGTGTTCGGGATCCTGAGCGGCAACCAGGGGGTGAGCTGGGCCGAGATGCTGGCGATGAACCTGCTGCTCTTCGCCGGCGCAGCCCAACTGGTGATGATCGAGATGTGGTCGGCGCCGCTGCCGGTCGTGGAGATCGGCCTGGCGGTGCTGGTCATCAATATGCGTTACCTGCTGATCGGCGCCTCGCTGCAGCCGGTCTTCAATAGCCAGCCCCTGTGGAAAAAGGCCTGTTGCATGCACCTGGTGGCCGATGAAAACTGGGCGGTGACCATCGCCGCCCACCGCAACGGCGGCACCACCCCGGCCTTTCTGGTCGGCGGCGGTCTCCTGCTGCTGACGGCCTGGAGCGCCTCCACCCTCACCGGCAACCTGCTCGGCGGCCAGATCATGGAGCCCCGGCGCTGGGGCCTGGATTTTGCCTTTGTCGCGGTCTTCGCAGCGCTTTCTCTAAGCCTCTGGCAGGGCCGGGACGACCTGCTGCCCTGGCTGGCGGCAGCTATCCTGGCGGTGGCGGGAGAACAGCTGCTGCCGGGGAAACTCTATATCGCCCTGGGCGGGGTAGGCGGCGCCCTGACCGCAGGCGTCATCGAACTGCTGCGCGCGAGGAAAGCCGGACCGGCTCCCGTGACGGAATGTGACCGGTCCACCGGGGTATGGGAGGAAAAACGATGAAAGAGCTGTTTCAAATCGGCGCAATCCCGGCCATCCTCCTGGCCTCGGGAATTACCTATGGCCTGAGGCTCGGCGGGCTGCTGCTGGCCGACCGGCTGCCCAAGGCCGGCCCGGCCCGGCGTTTTCTCGACAGCCTGCCGGGCACCATTCTCCTGTCGCTGACCGTGCCCGAGGCCCTCAATGCAGGCGTTGAGGGGATACTCGGCCTTGCGATCTGCCTCCTGGTCTATCTCCGTACCCGAAACCTGCTGCTGACCATGGTCGCAGGCATAGCAGGGGTCTGGCTGCTGCGGCAGTTCTGTCAAGTCCTTTGAAAAGGAATGCGCCTCATGTCACTACACCGGCTATTCCCTCACCAAGGTGGATTCAGGTGAATACATTGCCGGCGCGGTCAACGACCCGAACGGCGAATTCGACATCGACGGGGACGGTACCCCCAACGAACTGAACATCGGCTGCGAATCCTGCCACGGCGCCGGTTCCGTCCACGCCAAGGCCCCGAAGACCCAGAAAGCGGACACCATCGTCAGTCCCGGAAAACTGGCCTCCGAACGCGCCTCCATCATCTGCGGCCAGTGCAATTCCAGACCGCAGGGATTCCTCAACAACGACCAGCCGGTCAACAAGGATTATAAGATGATGGTCCCCGGCACCAGCCGTAACGAGTACCTCGTCAACTACACCACCCGTGAGGATGCCTCCCCCAAGGACATCTGGGAATCCCATTCCAAGTCGCATCATCAGCAATACCTCGATTTCATCCGTTCCAAAAAATACCGGAACGGCAGCCGGATTCTCAGCTGCGGAGACTGCCATGATCCCCATGGCGTATCAACGTTCGCGCATCAGATGAGGGCGGACTCGGTATCCCCGAACAGCACTTTCTGTCAATCCTGCCATACGGCACAGGCCGATATCGCCAAACACACGGAAACCGTGGTCGGTGCGGCGCATACCGTCGAAGAGACCAAAATCACCTGCACCAGCTGCCACCAGCCGAAAACAGCAGAGACAGGGGCCGGATTCGGCAAGGGACTCAATGCAGGAGATGGGAAAAATTACTGAATGAACGACATCACCTCCCATCTCTTTACCGTACCGAGGAAAGACAATGTCTTCGTAAAAGGAATTGATCCCGATAAAGCAATGCCGATACCGCATACAAACGCCTGCGGTATGGCCTGTCACGACCCGAACAGTATGAAATAGGAGTTTGTTTGAAATCAAGCAGGGAAAGGGGGCTGGAAAACGCCCCCTTTTTTTATGCATGGCAGGAAAAAAAACCGGCCCATAAGTTAGGGACTTGGGTTACCGTTTGGCGGGTTCCGGGGCCGGGGCTATGAAGCTCGGATATGATCCTTCCCCTTGCGGCGAGACTGCTACTGAGCAAAGGTACGGCGTTAAAACCGGGGGTCGATGCGGCCGGGCCCGCCGCATTCCGGTGTATAACAAGTAATATTGCGGAATTCGCAGTTTTCCTTGCACTCCGGACAGATATCCGGCGGAGTGGCTGCGGTGATAGTGTAGCCGCAGTTCCGGCACTTCCAGAATGTCAGGCTGCATCCCGGGCAGATATCCCCGACGAATTCGCCGGTGGTGGTGTAGCCGCACAGGGAACATTTCACTTCTTTCTCTTTCTGCTCCATTCGCCGTCCTCCTCCTTTGCTTGATGACCGGGCAATCAATTCCCGCTGTTGATTTTCAACCAGTTCGCATCGGCCTTTTTAATATTGCCGGGGATATCCTTGCTCCATTTTTCATACGCTGCCATACTGCAGTTCAGGTAAAGCTTCCCGTCAACGATCTTCCATACTTCCGGGTCGGTTACGGCCTTCCGCTCCTCCGTCAGGGCCCAGGCGCAATACCCGTCGTATTGCGGCGCGTATTTCTCAGGACCGGCCGCAAAGAGGTCCCTGTTCACTGCGCTGAGGAAATGCCAGGTCAGGTTATGCCACCGGTATGTAAAAGACTCGTTACCTTTCATGGCCTTGCCGTCGTTGAAATAAGCGACGCTGTCATAACCCTTGATGGCGACCTCGCCCTCCGCTGACTCACCTACAGCCATGCCGCCGAATCCAGTCGAGAGCAGGAGTGCAAGTGAGAACCAGATGAAAATCCTCTTGATTGAATGCAGTGATTTCATATTCGTCCATCTCCCATTAGCATACCATCGTCGAAGTCTGCCCACCTGCATTGATCCTGACTTTCTGATGGTTTGTGTAAAAAGTTGATACAGGCGGCGTGACGAGAGCGTCAGCGGTATTACTCCGCGGCAGATCTGTGAAAACGTTCCCGGTTCACCCAGGGGCCGGAATCGGCCCCTGGCGTCAATTGTCGTAACAGGCAAGCTTCAGCATTGCCACCACGGCAGGGGACTACACTGATTCGGCTGCGCTGTTCACCGGTTTCAGGTTCTCAACGTACCCTCAAAAAAAATCAGTAATCCGGCTACCACCGACGACGTCGCTCATCCTGATAGTCAGGTGGATAATCCCGGTCGTCATATCGATCCCTTCTCCCTCGATCCCTACGGTCACGGTCATCTTCACAGGGAATGTTGCTCGGGCAGACACGATACCGGCCACCGGAGGCATCGTCGCAGTACGTTGCATACCGCTGCCCGGGCTGGCAAACGGCCTGATGGGTATTCAAGCCGATGGCAGCGCATGCACCGCCTTGTCCCGGATTGTAGTTCGGCAAAACCTGCCAGGAGCCGGAGCACTCTGCGGCGATGGCAGCGGTAGACAAGAGAAGCGATCCGATACAGAGGATACCAATCCCAAAGAGCCTGTGCTGCATTTTCATCTTCATTTCCGAAATTCCTCCGAAATGATAAAAACTGGGCCTGATTGCGAAACCACCTTGTAGACAAACGTCGGCGACGCAGTTCCGAACCATCGTCGTTGTCCTGTCGAAGCATTGTAAGCACGAAAGAAATTCTGGGCAAGGATTCGCCGCAGCATTGTGAGGCAGGCGAATGATCTATCACCACCCACTGTCCACCGGTTTCCGCAGAAACTCAATGAGCATGGCCCTCTCCCTCTCCGTCGGTATGACGTAGTGGCGTTTTGCCGGCGGGACGACCGTTCTGCCCAGTCCCTGGTATTTGGCATTCCATAACAGGAAGATGCTGTTCATCCGACCGGTCCTGCCTTGCACCCCCGCGAAGTTTTCCAGCGGCAGCCAGGGGGTGTAGGCCGGGGTTTCTTCCGGAAAGGCGCAGGTGCAGCCGTCGTTGGAGAGAATGCCGTCCTGCAGGGTGAAGTCGGTGCCGGCGGAGTGGTGGTGCTCTTCCAGGAAGCAATCGGCGGGCAGGCCGCCTTCGTTGCCGGGGTAACAGCCGACACAGGGATTGCGGCCGTACCGGATCGCCGGATCCTGCGGCAGGGCCGACCGGGTCAGCTCCAGCAGCATGGCGAAACTCCTGTCGGTCTGGTTGTCCTCCAGCTGCGGCACGATCAGGGCCTGGCCTCCGGCCTGATGGATCTCGGCGACGAGACCGCTGAGCCGCCCGGTCAGCTCTTGATACTCCTGCTGAAACTGCCGGTCCGCCAGGATCATCCGACGGAACTGCTCGGGGGCAATGCGCGAGGCGAAACCGTCCATGACCTGTGTCTGCCAGTGCCTGGCCGCAGGTCCGTTGGTAAGGTAGAAGACGACCTGCGCCGCCCGGCCGGCCTGGCTGTATTTCCGCACCAGGGTCGTAAGATAATCAGCATCCCAGCCGAAATCGCCATTGCACAGGATATTCATGGCCGGCCGCCGCAGGCCGCTGGCCATGACGAAATCGCTCAAGGCCTCGACCTGTTCTCGCGCCTGCGGCTGGCAGGCGTGCAGCAGGGCGAGGCCGCGCGGCGGCAGATCAAGCAGGTTTTCGGTCATGACGGCTTCCTCATCGGTGGTCTTCTCCATTCCCATATTTCAATTCCCAGTCCCGCGCTTTCCCATCCTCTGGATGCGTTTCCGGATATCTCCATGATCCGCCGGTTCGGGCTTTTTCAATCATAGTGTAGAAGTCATCCGCGGCCTGCCCCATGGCTATCGGATAGCATACTTTGCCTGCGAAGTAAATCCACGGAATTATGGCCGAGGTTGCGGCAGTCATGTCATTCCGGCGGCAGTCTGACCTCGACAGCATGATCCGGATCAGTGCGCCGTCTCTCCTGTCATTAACCTTCCTCGCGAACCCTTCGCGTTTGCCGGGAAAGTCGATCTCCTTCTGAAGGATGTCGCTGCCATTGCAGCTGAGGATCGATCCGGCGAGGAGTCGGCAGCAGTTGACATGGCAGCCGGACATTAAAAAGGGACTTATCATGGATGTCCTCATTTGCTTTTTTTCAGGATTGTACATTTTCTCTCAACCTGCACTCACGACTGGAAGCCGATTCAAAAAAATATACCTTGACAAATAAAATTATTTGTACTTAGGCCTTAAAAAGGGAGAAATTAATGAGTCGTTATTCAGTCAATCTTTACCAAAGAGGAGGGCTCCATAGGAGAACATTGTAAATTCGAGTGCTTGCATTGGCAAGCCTTGCCGGTATCTAACCAATTGCATAAGGAGAGCGTAATGAAGAAAGGGATTTATGCTTCAATAATTGCATTATCTTTAGTGTTCACAGCCAATGCCTACTCTGCACAGGGTATGTATGTGAGTGTTGATGCTGGATTGGCTATGCCAGACGATGTTGACCTAGACTCCCCAGACTTTCCTGGTATAAAATTCACATTTGAGCTTGATTCAGGTGCTGCTTTCAGCGGCGCGATTGGCTACAGAATACAGAATTTTCGTATTGAAGGTGAGGTTGGATACCAGAAGAACGATTTTGACAATGTTGAAATTTCGGGATCCATCGTTCGTCGTGAATTTTTGGGACGCAGCTTTCCTATGACAGGAGATTTGAATACACTGTCTTTTCTTGCCAATGCCTATTATGATTTTCCCACCGGCACCAAATTCACCCCCTTCATTACCGCAGGCTTTGGAGTCGTTCAGGTGGAGCTTAATGATTTTAGTATTGTTGGTTTAGGAATTGAATCATTCTCTGACGATGACAGCTTCTTGGGAGGGCAAGTTGGTGCAGGTGTGAGTTACGCAATCAATGATATGCTCGATATCGAATTAAAATACCGTTATTTCATGGTGGAGGATCTGGATTTTGAGGATGGCTTCACAGCAGACGGACCCACCAGTCATAACGTCTACCTTGGAATGCGATTTAATTTTTAAGCTTCTTCGGCCAATCGTCTCATGGCCGGCCCATCGAGACGATTGACCCTTCCCACCCTGAGTTATTCCTGCCTGGATTTCCCGCCCTCCGGACTCTCTTGCTGCAAACGGTTGCAAGCCTGCCCCGAAACCCGCCGCATTTTTTCGACAAGTATGTTCCCGGCGTTCGCCTTTGTTGCTTTGTATGCCAAGCATCATCTGTCTCGCAGGCATATGATAATTCATATATCATTTATGACTCATATCTTTGTCCATTGTTTTGTGCCGTGCTTTAAGTACGATTATGTCAGGATCAACAGCCCGATCGAAATGCCGCTGCAACTGATCAAATGGTGGCCCTCGGGGAGGCGATTTATAAAGATGCCAACCTCTCCAAGAACGCCAATCAGTCGTGCATGACCTGCCACGATCCTTCTGCCGGATTTGCCGACCCCGCCAACCTGGCGAACCTGATCATGTTTCCGGTATCGCAGGGTTCCATCCCGGGACTGTTCGGAGGCCGTAATGCCCCGACAGCCTCCTATGCCGGATTTTCCCCGAGATTTTATTACGATCTGGAAGAAGGACTGTATATCGGGGGCATGTTCTGGGATGGTCGAGCCACCGGTCTGACCTTGGCTGACCCTCTCGCCGAGTAGGCCCTGGGCCTCTTTCTCAACCCGGTGGAAATGGCGCTTTCTTCGAAAGCAGAGGTGATCGATATTATTCAATCGTCAAAATATGCAAACGTGTTTACCCAAGTTTTCGGTCCTGCTGCATTCAGCGACGTGGATGCAGCCTATGATAATGTCGGTCGGGCGGTAGCCGCTTTCGAGCGCAACACAACGGTGACTAAATTCAAATCCAAATTCGACAAATTCTGGGCGGAGCAGGGCAAGGATGTCAGTCAATTCGGCGTGGATGCAGATTCCAACTACACAGGAGTTCCGGCAAAGTTCAAATCCAAATATATTACCCGCCAGGAGGCCGAGGGGCTGGCCTTGTTCAACGCGACAGACAAGGGAAAATGCGCCCTCTGCCATCTGACGGCCAACGCCTCAACCGAGGATGGCAAGACGTATGCCCCTCTCTTTACCGACTTTACCTATGATAACCTTGGCGTTCCGGTCAACCCGCGGATAGCGGAACTGGCTGGCGTCCAGCCCATCGACTATGGACTGGGAGCCCGGCTCGCTGAACTTGAGGAGGCAAACCCCGGCGGCGTTGTCTGTAAAAAAGTGCCAAGCGGTATCCCCGGGGGCGGTAAGGTGCTGGTGGATGAGGTCCAGGCCGGTAAGTTCAAGGTGCCGACCCTTCGCAATGTTGGCATGAGCGCTCCGTACGCGCATAATGGCTTTTTTGCCAACTTGGAGGATATCACCCATTTTTACAATATCAGGGATGTCGGGACGTGGCCTGCTCCCGAGGTGGCAATGAACGTCAACAGCGAAGAGCTTGGCGACCTCGGTCTTTCGGCTGAAGAAGAAGCGGCCATCGTTGCCTTCATGCGAACCCTCACCGACTGAACTCGTTGAATTAGGATCGCTGCGAATGCCTTGCGCGCCGGGCGGGGGAGGAGTATCTTCCTGATCCCGCCCGGCGGAGGAATTTACGGGTCTGCCGGATAGGGGTTTGATCCTGCCGGCATGGCTCGGATCACACCAGCCCCTCCCAAATCATGTTCCTGCTTCGTACGTGAATTCGCCTTCATCGGAGAAGTCTCCCGATCTCCTCCCGGAGGATGTCGCAGCCGTTGCGGCTGAGGATCGATTCCGGGTGGAATTGGAAGCCGCTGAAACGGTCGCCGCGGATGGTGATCACCTCGTCGCTGCCCGGCAGGACCGAGACCGCGAACTCGCCGGTCGTTTCCCCCTTTTTTGCTGCAAAGGTATTGTAGAAGCCTACCTTCTCCTTCCTGCCGAAGAGATCTATCTCCTCCTGCGAGCCTTGCAGGGGGACTCGCCTTTTTTCCACGGCAAAACCCAGGGCTCGGCAGAGGATCTGGTGGCCGAGGCAGATGCAGAGAGTTGGTCTGCGGCGCTGCAGCAGGCCTTGGACGATTGTCATATTTCCGGCGATTTTCGGGGAATGGTCATCGTTCGGATTGCCGGGACCGGGCCCCACCAGGGTGATGTCCGCGTCGTCCCGGTCGATCTCGTAACGGCACCAGGGGACGATGACGGTCCGCATGCCGAGGGCCTGCAGGATATGGCGGGGCATGTAGATAAAATCGCCCTCGTTGTGGATGAGGGTCAGCCGGAGAGGCCTGGCCTGGGCCGCCTGCTGCTGCCCGCCCTGCCTGAAGAACCAGAAATGCGAGAGGCCCTCGTTGCGTGCCAGCAGGCCCTCGATGATATCGTCGTCGATCGCCAGTCGGGGCAGCAGCGGCGGAGGCACCGCCGTTCCGTCGGTACCGAGGATGCCGGCCAGGATGGCCGCGGCCTTGGCCTCGGTCTCCCTGACCTCCTCTTCTGGGATCGAGTCCTTGACCAGGGTCGCGCCGACGCTGAGATGCAGGCTGCCGTCGTGCTCGATCTCGGCGGTGCGGATGGTTATCGGCGAATCGAGGAAATCGCCGCCGTCCTTCGCGTGGTCATCCTGGGCCGGATGCGGAACACCTTCTCGATCAGGATATATGGAGCCCGGTTTTTCTGATTTCCTCGTACCTGTAACATCCGGTCAGGTGATCGTTGACCATGCCGACGGACTGCATGAAGGCGTAGCAGATGGTCGAGCCGACGAAATTGAAGCCCCGTTTTTTCAGGTCCCGGGCCATGGCATCGGACTGCTCGGTGCGGGCCGGGATCTGCGCCATGGACTGCCAGCCGTTCTGTCGCGGCCGGGAGCCGACATACTGCCAGAGATAGGCGGCCAGCGATCCGAATTCCTCCTGGATGAGCAGGGCGCTACAGGCGTTTTTCACCGCCGATTCGATCTTCAGGCGGTTGCGGACTATACCGGGATCAGCGAGCAGGCGCCGGCAATCCTCGGCGGTATAGGATGCAACCTTTTCGATCTCGAAGTTGGCGAAGGCCAGGCGGTAGTTCTGCCTCTTTTTCAGGATCGTCAGCCAGCTCAGGCCCGCCTGGGCCCCTTCGAGGACGAGCATCTCAAAGAGATGCCGGTCGTCATGGACGGGCAGCCCCCACTCCCGGTCGTGATAGTCGCGGTAGAGCGGGTCGCTGCCGCACCATGGACATCTGATCATATCGTCGTCTGCCATCAAGCCTGTCTCTCCGTCTATTCGGCAAGGGTTGTGCGTATTTCCCGGCAAAGGATACTATCCGAGCATTCCGCCGATGGCACGGCCGTAATCCTGACAGGCCTGCATGCCCTCTTCGGTATCGATCATGCTCTCCCGCAGGTTCAGGGGGCCGATGCCGGTCATTTTCATTGAAAAGACAAATTCCATGGTGTCGAAGATCACTCCGGGCGCCTCGCCGCTGTAGTTGCTGGAACCGAAGGCGCCGCCGGCTTTGCCCTTGAGTCCGCCCTTTTCGGCCAGGAAGAGAAAGGTCTTGAAGTTATCGGTCATATTCTTGTGGTAGGTCGGGCAGCCGAAGATATAGCCGTCGTAACCTTCGAGGTCTTTTTCGCTGCTGATCGCCGTGATTTTTTTCATATCCGCAGCGTCACCGCTGAGGCGGACCCCCTCGGCAATATATTCGGCCATCTTCTCCGTCATGCCTGTCCTGCTGAAATATGCGATGAGTACTTTTTTCATCTGTCTCCTCCTGAGAGGCTGCGTGCAAGGGTTGGTCTTATCGTGCGGCAGAAAAAATCTCGATCTTCAGTCTACAGCCTACCGGAAGCACGGAAATTTTTCAATGAGAGAGCGATTTCGGCGGCAGAACCGGAAGAGGCGGGACAGAGAGGGGTCTGCATTGCCACCGTCGGGCAGCAATGCCGGACGACTGCGCAGGTGCGACCGCTGACGGCAGGGAACGCCGAAAATGGTTGCATATGACCATTGGTTGGATATGACCCATAATTTTTGGCCATCCATGCCGGCCTGGGAGGTGTGCAATAAATAATTATTCTTTGAAATCAGAATGATGGGTGGAACAGGGTGGGAGTGAAAAGCTGGTACAAAGATTGCTTTCTTGTATATGAAGCTGGTCTGGGATTGATCATCAACCCGATTGAGAGGGTGAGTCTGATGCCTCGAACGGCTGGTCCGCACCTGCCTGATTTGTCAGCTGCAGGCGGACCGTGAAATGGACGATTTGCCGGTGTAAGGCAAAAGGAGAAATACCATGCTCGAAACAATTGCTGTCATTCTGGTTATCCTTTGGCTCTTGGGTCTTGTCTCATCTTATACGATGGGTGGGCTCATTCATCTCCTCCTCGTCATCGCGATTGTGGTGATCCTGCTTCGGGTCATTCAAGGCAGACGCCTGTAAGCGATTGACGGAGGAGATTTGTACAGCGGGAGACCGGTTGGCGGTTCGATTGCCGACGGTTCCGATTTTGGCAGGCGCCCCCTGGCATGCTGTCCATGGCGGTGATTCGAGAAGTAGTGCAACAGGAGGAATGGTAATGAATGCATTGAGGATGGCGGCGATTGCGCTGATCGTGGCCGGCGGCTTAGGTCTGGCATATGGCAGTTTCAATTATACCAAGGAGACCCAGGAGGTCAAATTGGGTCCGATCGAGTTGTCGGTGAAAGAGAAGCAGAGGGTCAACGTCCCGGTCTGGGGCAGCATCGGGGCGATATTGATCGGCGGTGTGCTCCTGATTGCCGGCGGCAAAAAGAACTAATGTCCGTCCGGAAAGATTTTCTCTAATATTCTAATGGGGTTTGTTAAGAAGATTTAGTTGTGATATAAGAAAATATTGGAGCAGAAGTTGCACCTCTGGGCAATGTACTGCGGCTCAAGCCCGGGAATCGGGAGTGAGCTTGAAAAGAGGGGGGCACGTTTGTCATTGTCAGGAGTACGGGAACAGATTGAAGGCACAACAAACCACAAAAGGAGAGAGAAGATGAAAAAGAAACTGTTGCTTTTGTTTGGTGTATGTCTGGTCGTGATGTATTCGACGTCTGCTTTTGCCGCCGTAATGCTCAAGCGCCTGGGTGATCATCCCTTTTCAAAACCGCCCATGACCACTGAGGCAGACCTGCGGGCGATGGTTGAAGCACAAAGCGCCGATATTCAGCTTGGGTTTGACCAGGCGGGTATGCCGGAGTTATATCCGGAGTTTGTCGCCCAGTTTCCGACTGCGCAAATCGATCTCGTGCAGATTCCACCGGGGGAACAGTTCCAATGGATGCTCTTCCGGAAAAACGGCAAGGGACCGGTCAAGGTGGTCAGGGATGTGACCTGGGATGGCGAGGCGCCTTTCGATGCCTTCAAGTTCTCGATCGACAAGGATGGACAGAGTTACGAGTTCATTGTCGCCGCTCTCTGCGGCAATCTCAGCCTGAGCGGTGTCAGCGCGGTTCCCGCGCCGGCCAACCAGAATCCGGTCTGCTCTATGACCTTGTCCGGTTCCGAGATTAAGTGTGGCGAGGTGGTCACCGTTGATGCAAGCGGATCGACCGATCCTGACGGCACTATCGCCCAGGTGGTCTTCAGGCTGATGGATGCCTCCAATCAGGTCGTGGCCGAGAAGGTTGACACGGAAGCGCCGTTTGTCCAGGAGTTCACCATTCCCTGCGAGTCTTCCCAGTATACCATCAAGGCCGTGGTGGTCGACAATACGGGCGCCGAGTCAAGTCCTGCCGAGTGCAGCCAGACCGTGACAGTCGCTGAGGGCAGGGGCGGATGGGTGATCGATGCCGGTTATGCCCATAAGTTCGACCCGGCCGATTACCTTTTTGCCCGCGGCGGTTACGAATTCCCGCTGACCGACAGAGTTACCGCAATGGGTCTGATCGGCGGTTTCGTAGTAATTAATGAGGATGATGATGAAGATGGCGACGACGCCTTCACGGTCGATGCCCTGTTGAATTACTACTTCAACGAGAAGATGTTCGTTGGCGGCGGTATCGGGTTGTGGGGTGGCGATGACACCGAGGTTGATCTGATCGTCAACATGGGATATCTCGTCCACGAGAGGCCGGGCTTGAAGACTTCAATCTTTGTCGAGGGACGCTGCTTTGCTGATGAGCTGATTTCCAGTAATGCCAGCCGCCTGGGTGTGGGAGTACGCTTCCAGTTCTAGGCAGGATAAAAGCACGTTCAGAGCAGGTTGTTAAAAAAATGGCCCATGCAGTGCAAACTGCATGGGCCATTTTTTTGGTGTTGAGAAAAGGGATTTAAGATGCCCGGGGGCGGCCTTATTGCCGCCTGGAAAGCTCCTCTCCTCTGATTGGTCCACCTTGTCCCCCTTGAGGCGAGGGGGAACTGATATGCGGGGACCCAGCCTGCCCCTGTTCTCCATTCCCATTCCCGAAAGGTGATGGGGCCCCTCCGCTACTGCACGGTTACCGCCGTTTCCCCCTCGACCATCCGGCCGATCATCGCGGCCTCGGCGATTCCCGCCTCGTGCAATTGCCTGAGCAGTTGCCGGGCCTGACCTTCCGGCAGGGCGAGCAGCAGGCCACCGGAGGTCTGCGGGTCGTAGAGCAATTCCTGCTGCGGTGCGGTGAGTTCCCTGGCCATGATCAGGGGATGCCGGGTCACGAGGGCCCTGTTGGCCTTGTTGCTGCCGGTGGTCTGACCTATTGCATACATATCGAGAGCGCCGCCATAGAAGGGCAGAGTCGAATAGTCGATGATTGCCTGGACGCCGCTGCCGGCGGCCATCTCGAGCAGATGACCCAGCAGGCCGAAGCCGGTGATATCCGTGCAGGCATGCAGGTCGAAGGCCAGGGCCTTTTCGATGGCAAGCCTGTTCAGCGAGGCGATGATCGGCAGGGTATCCCGTTCAAGTTCCTTAAAACCAAACTTGCCGGCCCGGACCGCATTGAACAGGACCCCGGAACCGAGAGGTTTGGTAAGCAGCAGTGCATCGCCCGGCTGCGCGCCGGCGTTGGTGATAATCCTGTCGGGGTGGACAATGCCGTTCACGCTGAGGCCGTATTTCGGTTCGTTGTCATCGACGGAATGACCCCCGGCCAGGCATGCCCCGGCCTCGACGACCTTGTCGTTGCCGCCGCGGAGAATATCCCTGAGGACGCCCATATCCAGGTCCTTTGAGGGGAACATCACCACATTCAGGGCGGTAAGGGGTTTGCCGCCCATCGAGTAGACATCGGATATCGAATTTGCCGCCGCGATCTGGCCGAACCAGTACGGATCGTCCACCGGCGGGGTGATGAAATCGATGGTGCTGACCATCGCGATTTGATCGGAAAGCCTGTAGACGGCGGCGTCGTCGGAAGTCTCTATACCAACCAGCAGGTTGGCATCACGATGAAAATTCAAGCCGCTCAGCACGTTCGACAGATCCGTCGAACCGATTTTCGCCGCTCAGCCACAGGTCCTGGCAAGTCCTGTGAGCGTTTTTTTCCTGAAAAGCTGCATTCGTTATCTCCTGAAAAATAAACTCCGCACTGTCCACAGGGAAGAGGTTGCGTAAGCACTCAATGCCCATCAATGCAGCCGGGGAATAGATCGTCCTGCGGGCTCGCAAACTGCGTTCTTGCAATAATCGGATACCCCGGACAGGTCAAGAAAAATTGGCACATTTCCGCCTGCCGGGGCATAAAGGGAGAGACAGAAATCATTCTCTGATCTTGATTTGAAAACCGTAAGCTCGAAAAGAAAAGATTCAAGAGGAGCATGCTCTTCCGCTCGCTTCAGATGACGACGATATCCAGCCGCTCCGGGCCGTGCACGCCGATGACGAGATTCAGTTCGATATCGGCCGTGCGGCTGGGGCCGGTGATCACGGTCATATTGGTGGGCGGCGAGGCCGCATGGGCGGCAAAGAAATCGTCGAGGGTGGCGAAGATCCTGTCCCGAACCACAATGGCGATATGACGGGCGGGCAGCAGGCTGGCCTGAACGGACTTCCCGGCCGCACTGGAGCAGACGATGCTGCCGTTTTCGGCGATAGCGGCGGACACCTCCTCGACGGTCACCTGGGCGGCCTGATAATCCGGGACGAGGTTCGGGAGTCGGGCGATGGCGGCTTTTTCTATTTCACTGGCCAGCGGGCAAAACACCGTTGCCCCCTCCGGGACCAGCGCCGCTATCGTGTCAGCCAGCTTTTCCATTTCGTCAACCCGGTGTGTACCGGCGGCGGCCTTGGCGGCATTTTCCAGGAACAAGTAGACGGTATCGTCGGTAGTCATCTGACCCTCCTTCTGAAAGGCCTGGGGGAAGGTCTCTGCACCCTTCCGGTTACGTCCTTGCCGCCCAGCATCCGCATGATCGGCCAGAATATCTCGGCGAGCCGTTCGCCCGAGGAGAACAAAAAGGGCGAGCGGGCCGCGATCCCGAAAAGCCGCATGCCGATGCCCATCGCCGCCGGCGTAAATCCTTCCGCAACCCGGCGCTGACGTTGGTTGACGATCAGTTTGGTGAGCGGGATCTTCACCGGGCAGACCTCGTTGCAGGCCCCGCAGAGCGTGCTGGCGTCGATCAGCGGGTGCGAGGCGGCCATGCCGGTGAGCAGGGTGGTCAGGACGATGCCCATCGGCCCGGGGTAGGTCGCGCCGTAGGCATGGCCGCCGACGGTTCGGTAGACCGGGCAGACGTTCATACAGGCCCCAGCGGATGCACTTGAGCATCTCCCGGCAGTCGCCGGCCAGGATCTCCGAGCGGCCGTTGTCGAGCAGGACGATGTGGAGTTCTTTTGCGCCGGTCGTCTCATCCGACTTTCTCGTGCCGGTGATGATCGAGACATAGCTGGTGATGGCCTGGCCGGTGGCCGAACTCGGCAGCAGTCTGATGAAGGTGGGCAGGTCGCGCAGCGAGGGCAGGATCTTTTCAATCGACAGCAGGGCGATGTGCAGCGGCGGCACCGTGGTCACCATGCGGCCGTTGCCCTCGTTGGTGAAGATGACCAGACTGCCCGACTCGGCGATGGCGAAATTGGCGCCGGTAAGCCCGGCATCAGCTGTCAGAAACTTTTCCCGCAGCACCTTGCGGGCGATTTTGGTGAGGACCTGCGGGTCATCGGAATAAGCGACGCCGAGCCGGTCGGCAAAGAGTCTGCCGACCTGCCGGCGGTTTTTGTGGATGGCCGGCACGATGATATGGGACGGGGTCTCATGGTCGAGCTGGATGATGTACTCGCCGAGGTCGGTCTCGACCACCTCGAAGCCCTGTTTTTCCAGATAGGGATTGAGATGGATCTCCTCGGATACCATCGATTTGCCCTTGGCCACCATCTTTACCCCGCGCTCCTTCAGCACCTGCACCAGGAACTCGGTCAATTCATAGACCCGTGCGCCGACTCTCTCGGCGGCGGCCCGCAGTTTCTGGTCGCCTGAGAACAAACCGGGGTAGTGGTGCTTGATCATTGCGGCGCAGGAACCGGAAGGGACAAGGATGGGCTCATCACAGTTGAAGACCGAGAGGAAATACTCGGCGGCGGCCCTGGCTTCCTTGTGATAGCCGGCGTTGTAGGCGGGCTGGCCGCAACAGGTCTGGCCGGGCGGAAAGGAGATCTCCACCCCGCACTTTTCGAGAATCTGCAGAACGGCTTCGCCGACTTCGGGGTAGATCGCGTCTACCAGACAGGTGCCGAACAGTTGAATACGTATAGGCCCCTCGCTGTATAGGGTTTCAGACACCGTGACTGCTCGGGGTCAGGGAGCAGTTTCATAATTCAGCATAGCTAAATTGTTGACGCAGGGCAATGGTCGCCCCAAAAAATGAGTCCGAAGTGGGGACCATCGGAATAGGGTGGCGGACAGGAGACCCCGATATCCATCCCGACCATAGGCCGTTCGACCTGAAGTTCGGGTGGCCGGGTCGGGATCCGTCCCTTTCCGGTTGAGGAATGGCCTGAAATTCCGCTTCCGCCGTTGTGCGACCTGGCCGCAAGCTGGGCAGCCAGGTCCCACGTTGTTGCATTGACAAAATGTTTGAGTATCGTACAATGAATAGGAAAAAACTTGCACATTCGATTATGTCCTTGTAAGAATTTGATTTATTGTCAATCATCCAGCAACTAACATACTGACTCTCGGAAAGGAGGTGGTGGACGGTACGTGGAGGCAGTGCAGCTGCAATCATCGATCCTAAAAATTCAAATCAGGAGGAGGTATGAGATTGTTCAAGAGTATGTTCTTGCTGCTTGGGCTCGCGGTACCGCTTGTTTTCTCCGGCGCCTCTCAGGCTGCCGAAGAAAAAAAAGCCAAGACCATTGCCGAGCTTGCAGCGATGTATGATTCAAGTTCCTGTATGGAATGCCATACGGAGGTTCATGAGCAATGGCAGAAGTCGTTGCACGCCCGCTCGATCTTCGGTCCGGAGGATGTCGGCAGAACGGCGGCGACCATCAAGACCACCATCGAGAACGGGCTCAAGGAATGGCCTCATTCCGGCGTGAAAAAACCGGAGGATGTCGGTGTCAAGCATCTGATGATCTGCGCCAAATGTCATCTGCCGCAACTGCAGGAGGCGGAAGACAGTGTGGCCAAGGAGATCGTCAAGAATGTCTACGCATTTGTCGATAATGGCGACGAAGAGGCGGCCGAGAAACTGCAGTCCCTCAACATCGGTTGCATGGTCTGTCACAACCGGAATGCCATCGTCCATAAATGGACCGACGGCACCCCGGATAAGAAGGCCGTCTATGGCAATACTGACGGCGCGCATGAAGATGAAGCCCACCCGGCGATGAAGCAGAGCAAGATCATGAAGGAATCGATCCTCTGCGGCCAGTGTCATGGCCTGGGACCCAACTTCGACCTTGAAAACCCCACCCAGTGCGCGACTCTGTATGGCGCTCACCTGTATACATATATACCCGAAGGTGGGCAGGAAACCTGTCAGGAATGCCATATGAAGAAGAGCGGGCTCGGTCATAACATGCAGAGCTATCGTTCCGAGGCAATGGCCAAGATGGCGCTGGAGGTCGAAGTCGAGGCCAAGGCCTTCCAGTGGCGCGACGGTAGCACCATGACACCTCTTGCCAACGTCATTGTCGAGATCAAAAACAAGGCAGGTCATCCCATCCCGGATGGCTGACCCACCCCAAACCGGGTGGTCCTGTATGTGACCGCGAAAACTAACGATGGCAAGGTATTCTACACGAACGAGAAGATTTACATGCCTGTCCCGCAGCAGATGGGGCGTGGCGACAAGATGGGCAGAGGGCCGTACGAGAAGAGCGGCCTGGTACGCGATACCAGCCTGCCTCCCCTCAAGGTAACCAGGGAACAGTTCTCTATACCTGTATACAATGAAACCACCAAGGATGATAAGCTGGTGAGGGCAATCATCGCCAACGACTTCACCATCGATGTCGAGGTGTGGTACCAGCCTTACGGCAAGAAAGACGATCCGGGCAATGCCCAGAAGTGGTTTGCAGTTACCAAGAAGATGCATATCGAAGAAGGCGGCAAGTAATTGCTCTCCATCTGATGTCTAGGCCGGGCCGGTTATTGGCCCGGCTTTTTTGTTTGCAGTGTCAGAAAATGCTTCATTACTGAATGATCCAAGTATGTTCAGGGTGAACACTCCCTCCGCGATTGACTCGCCTCCTCATCATCCTTAGCTTTTCATAAGCGATATGAGGTCGAAGAGACCATGCAGGAAGAGATGCAATCGTTTCACGGTGGCCTCTCCTGTCGATATATCCCTCTGTGGATTGCCCCTTGCCGGCTGACGTCTCCTCCGGCTTCATCCCGCACGCACAGATACACGGCCCGGCCGATGTGCAGAACACCGCTCGGGCGCGGTTTCTTCTTACTGTTTCAGGAGGTATCCCTATGAGCTATACATTACCCGAACTCCCCTACGCATACGATGCGCTGGAGCCGTATATCGATGCCCGTACCATGGAAATTCACCACGGCAAACACCATCAGGCCTATATCACCAACCTCAATGCCGCAATCAAGGATCAGGACCGTCTCGAAAAGCTCAGCGTCGAGCAGCTCATCCACCACCTCGACGAGATCCCGGAGAACATTCGGACGGTGGTGCGCAACCACGGGGGCGGTCACGCCAACCACAGTTTTTTCTGGCCAATTCTGAAAAAAGGGGTTGAGCCGGCAGGGCCGGTCGTTGAGGCGATCAAAGCTAAATTCGGCAGTTTTGACAGCTTCAGGGAGGGTTTTGCAGGAGCCGCGACAAAGGTCTTCGGCAGCGGCTGGGCCTGGCTGACCGTAGATGCCGGCAAACTGGAGATCGTCACGACCGCCAACCAGGACAGCCCGATCAGCATCGGCAAGACCCCGGTTCTCGGTCTGGACGTCTGGGAGCACGCCTACTATCTGCTCTACCAGAATCGTCGGCCGGACTACATCGCAGCCTTCTTCAACGTCATCAACTGGGACAAGGTCAACGAACACTACGCGGCGGCCCGCTGATCGGCTCGCCATCTCGGCAGAACCTAAGCCGTCGTCAAACAATAACCGTTATGCAGAAATAGCTTTCCGGCATAAGGGGCCGTAACGAAATGGTGAAAAATGTAACGGTTATTTCGTAACGGCCCCTAAGCCATCGCCCGGTCGAACGGGCGATGGCTTCCATCGTTTTCAGGCCCCTCGCTGTTATGTACGGCGGGCATGTTGCCTTCGACGGGAGTGACGACGTATATGCCGAGGCCGCTTCAAGGCGCCTGATGCAATGGGGTGGTCGTGTGCAGGCACCGCGCTTCAGTCGGCGGATGGACTGTACGCATCGTATTTTGAACAAGCATCTCTCTTGTTGAGAGCAAAACCCCGGCGATGTCTGTCCCGGCAGGAAAATCTGTCGGGGCGGTTGAGAAGAATGCCGAGATGATGTATTGATTGCGGATGCGTTTTGTTTGACAGGAAGGCGAGTGTATCCAACACCCCACAAGGGGGTATAAATACCTTCACGAAATTCATTCCTAAAAAAAAAGAAATGAATTTCTAAGGTACTAATAACAGATGGGGGAGGGGGGAGTGCTCAATCAGTTCAGCGGTTCAAGCAGATATGTGCTCGATGAGGAATTGGCGAAGATCGTCAATATTTCCATGGCCCTGGAGATGCCGCTCCTGCTCAAGGGGGAGCCCGGCACCGGCAAGACCATGCTGGCCCACGCCATCGCCGGCAGCCTGAGGATGCCGCTCATCATCCTCAACGTCAAATCGAATATGAAGCTGGTCGAGGCCCTCTACCAGTATGACACCCTGACCCGGCTGAACGACAGCCGCTTCGGCGATTCCCAGCGGGATGTCAGCGATATCCATGCCTATATCCGCATGGGCAAGATCGGCCAGGCCTTCACCTCGGAGGAGCGCGCCGTCCTGTTGATCGACGAGATCGACAAGGCCGAGACCGAATTCCAGGACGATATGCTCGATGTCCTCGACCAGATGCAGTTCGATATCATCGAGACAGATGACGTGGTCCGGGCCAGGCACCGGCCGGTGATCGTCATCACCTCGAATGCCAAGAAGGATTTGTCCGACCCCTTTCTCGGGCGCTGCAACTTCCACCACATCGCTTTCCCGGAAGCGAAGATGATGCGCCGGATAATCGACGCCCATTTTCCTGACATCCCGCAGAGGCTGGCGGAAAACGCCATCCGGACCTTCTACGAGTTGCGCGGCATCGACGGCATCGAGAAAAAACCGGCGACCCGTGAGCTGCTCAACTGGCTCAGGGCCCTGCAGGCCGATCCGGATTTCCAGAGGGGCGAGATGCTGGAGAAGGAGATCCCCTATCTCGGGGTCCTCTTTAAAAAGAGCGGCGACTATCTCAAGTCGGCGAATCTTATTATGAAACGGGGTTTTTTCCGCTGACGGGGGACTATGTTCATCCGCTTTTTCTATACCCTGAAAGAGGTCGGTATCCCGGTCAGCCCCACCTCCTTTCTCCTCTTCCAGCGGGCGATGCAGGCCGGACTGGTGAATTCGCTGGCGGATTTCTATACCGCCGCCCGGACTGTCCTGGTCAAGAGCGAAAAATATTTTGATCTCTACGACCAGGTCTTTGCCCACACCTTCGAGGGCGCCGAACTGCCGGAGGCCGGCGAGGCCGAGTTCGATATCGTCGCCGCCGGCATGCTTGACGAATGGCTGAAAAACCCGAAACAACTGGCCCGGGCCCTGGGGCTGGACGAGCGCAAGCTCGCTTTGATGTCGCCGGCCGAGCTGCTCGAATATTTCAAAAAGAGGCTGGAGGACCAGAAGGGCCGGCATGAGGGCGGCTCGAAATGGATCGGTACCGGCGGCACCTCGCCGGTTGGTCATTCAGGCTATCATCCGGGCGGCATGCGGGTGGGCGGTGAGTCGATCGGCAAATCGGCGGTCAAGATGGCCGGCGAGCGCCGCTATAAGGACTACTCGACCGACGGGCCGCTGACCAGCCGGTCGCTGGCCGAGGCCCTGAAGCGGCTGCGCAACCTTGTGCCGCAGGGGGCGAGGGACAGGATCAACGTTGATGCCAGTATCTACCAGACCATCAGGAACGGCGGCGAGATCGAACTGGTCTTCGACCGGGCGGTGGTCGACCGGCTGAAGATTGTCCTGGCCATCGATAACGGCGGCTGGTCGATGGATCCCTATGTCGATCTGGTCCAGACCCTGTTCGCCTATGCCAGGGCCCAGTTCAAGGACCTGAAGACCTGCTATTTTCACAATACCATCTACGACCAGGTCTGGGAGGATGCCGGCCGGATGCGGCGGCCGCTGCCGGTCGAGGGCTTTGCCCTGCTCGATCCCGAGACCCGCCTGATCATCGTCGGCGATGCCTCGATGGCCCCCTACGAACTGATGTCGACGGACGGTTCCATCTACGCCTACGAGCGCAGCGGCAGGGCGAGTATCGACCGCCTGCGCTTTCTCGCCGCGACCTTCCGGCATGCCGTCTGGCTCAACCCGATCCCGAGGCGGAACTGGCAGGATACCCGGACCATTGCCCTTATCGGTACAATCTTCCCGATGTTCGAGCTGTCGCTCGATGGCCTGGAACAGGCGGTTGCCTCCCTGATGCGCAGATAAGCCTGTCTTTCAACCTCAACCTGATGAAGGAGGAGATGCCGTGTTGGATTCAGAACGCCTGTATGAGTTCGTCGCAATGTGGAGATGGCTGGGTGCGCACCCTGCCGATGATCGCGATTACTATCTGAAATATGTTGCGCCGGACGGCCGTTCATGGAAAAACGGTTGCCCGCTTGCCACAGAGGAGGGTGAGGCCTGCAGCGGTTGCCGCATACTCTGGCACGGTAAAAACGGCAGCCTCTGTACGGACAGGGACGCGCCTGTGCGGAAATGGCAGGAGACGGACATCCAGCAGTCCGACCTGAGGACGTATTATGCCAGTCAGGCCGGAACCCTTGGCCTGCATGCAATCAGGGATCTCGAGGCAATCAATGCGATGCCGGTGAAATGCTGAAGTGGCCTGAGATGTGAGGAGAAAGCCCTGCCCCGGGCCGGCGGGAACCTGGGCTGGTGACCGGGGACGGCAGGGAGCGTCCCGGCGGCGGGCATGATTGGTTCAGGCCAGTTCATCGAAACGGCAGCTGAGGACGAGGTCGCCGTCCTCATACTGGGTGTGGACCTTGTACGGCAAGGTCTTGAAAAGCTTTATCATACCGATATTGCTCGGAAAAGTGTAGGCAACCAGGCCCCGCATGCCGTTCTCCCGGCTGGCGGCTGCGAGTTTTTTCAGGAAGATCTTGCCGAGGCCTTTGCCCTGATATTCGGGGCTGACCGAGAAGGCCACCTCGGTCATGTTGGTGTCCTTGAGCAGCATGCTCTCAGCGACGCCGACCACCCGGCCGAAACCAAATTCCCCCACCACCGCCACCATGGTCATGTCGTGCACGTAGTCGACCTGCGAGCGAGATTCCACGTCGGAGCGGCCGAAGATGGTCTTCTGGTGGAAAAAGCGGGAGAACACGTCCTCTTTCGGCAGGCTGTAATAGTGCTCCTGGATGCGACGTTCGTCCACCGGCTTCGCAGGTCGGATGATGATCTGCTCGCCGTCGATCTCAATCGTCTCTTCCAGCCTGACCGGATAGACCGCCCTGACCGCCTCACCGATGGTTCGCTCGCTGCCGATCAGCCCTTGTTCCTTGGCAGCGGCAAACAGCTCCTCGCGGAAATCCGGATGGGCGATGCTGATCATGGCGATGGCCCGCTCCTGCAGGCTCTTTCCGAAGAGATTGACCGCACCGTACTCGGAGACGACATAGTGGACATCGCCGCGCGGCACTACGACAACGTAGTCGGTCAGGGTGGGGAGGATATTGGACACGACGCCCTCCGGGGTCTGGCTGGTCGAGAAGATCATGATGATCGACTTACCGCCCGGTGAACGACGGGCGCCCCGGACAAAATCGGGGATGCCCGAGACCCCGGCGAAGCGGGTGATGGCGGAGGCCTCGGCGGAGACCTGGCCGGTCAGGTCCATGACCCGGGCGACATTCATCGAGACCATCCTCTTATGCTGGGCGATGATGAACGGGTCGTTGACGTAATCAGAGGGATGAAAGTCTATCGCCGGGTTGTCGTTGAGGAACTCATAGAGATTTCGACTGCCGATGGCCATCGAGGCGACCATCTTGCCCTCGTTGAAGCCCTTCTTGCGGTTGTTGATGCTGCCGGTGGCATACAGGTGCATGATGTCATCGGTGATGAACTGCGAGTGGATCCCCAGGTCGTTCTTATCGCCGAGCCCCTGCACGGTGGCCTGGCTGGCGGCGTCAAGACCGATCTGCAGGGTTGCGCCGTCCTCGATCAAACGGGCGATGTGGCTGCCTATCTGCAGGGCGGCCTCTGATTTCTGCTGAGTCGAGGGGATCGACAGCAGGTTTTCCTCGCACTCGACCACCACGTCCACATCGTTGACATGGAGAAAGCTCTGGCCCATCACCCTCGGCATCCGCGGGTTGACCTGGGCGATAATGAAATCAGCGGCACGGGCGGCGGCGAGGGTTACATCGACCGAGATGCCGAGGCTCATCCAGCCGAAGTCATCCGGGGGCGAGACCTGGACCAGGGCCACGTTCAGGTGCAGTTTTCTGGTGGTGAACAGACCCGGCACGTCGGACATGTTCATCGGGGTGATGAAGCGTTTGTGCTGGGCGATGGAGGGATCCTTGGTGGAACCGAGGTAGATCGAGCGGATATTGAGGCTGGTGTCCCTGGTTCGGTCGGCAATGGCGGTCAGCGAAGCGGTCTCCCGGCCAAGCAGGCGAACGATCTCCAGTCCGCTGAAATGGTTGGCGTTATCGCAGAGGGCCTGGACCAGACGCTGCGGTTCGCCGCAGCCCGAGCCGATAAAGACCCTCTGCCCCGATTTGATTTTGGCAATGGCCTCTGCGGCCGTCGCCAATTTTTCAACATATCTGTCTGCCCAGTATTGAGAAGCCGGCATACTCTTCCTTTTCAATCCGGCCCGGGATGGGGCGGGAGAATTATATTGTTATGGGATTTTGCATTTCCCGCAGCGTATTGGCCTGTCATTTCTTCATGCGGCGTCAAGATACCATATTTTTAATGGGAAGTGAACGAGATAGAGGGCATGGGAGGGGATTATCGGCAGTGTGGCTGCAAGTTCTTCACGGTCTGCCTGCTGTAAACTTAGCCATATCAGGGGCCGTTACGAAATAACCGTTACATTTTTCACCATTTCGTTACGGCCCCTTATGCCGGAAAGGTATTTCTGCGTAACGGTTATTGTTTGACGACGGCATACCTGTTTGATAGTTTTAGCGATCCACGATATCATAGTGTGTCGCCGGGCATTTTCGGGAGGGTGGATGGGCTCTGCTGTCGGGGCGCCGGCCGTGACAAAGACCACGGGGGGGCTATAATGCGGATTGCGGTTTTTTCAGACATCCATGCCAACAGGGAGGCCCTGGAGGCTTTCTGTGAGCATGCCGCGAACCGGCGGATAGACCGCTACATGTGTCTGGGCGATGTCGTCGGCTACGGCGCCGACCCCGAGTGGTGCATCTCCCGGCTGCACGCCCTGCCGTCTGTCGATTGCATCCTCGGCAACCATGATCATGCCGTAGCCGGAGCCCCTTACAGCATGGGCCGGGCGGCGCAGAAGGTCATCGAATGGACCAGGGAACAGTTGAGCGAGAAGAGCATCGCCTTCCTGAAGGGGCTTGAGGCGAGCAGGAACTGGGGAGATATGCTGTTCTGCCATGCCAATCCCTACAGGCCGCTCGAATGGTACTATGTTGAGGATAAGGAGTATATCGCCCGATCGTTTGCCAGGAGCAGCGCGAAGAGGCTCTTTCTCGGGCATACCCACGTGGCAGCGGCGTTCACCCGCAGGAATTTTTTCTGCATCCATATCAGTATTCCCCTGCATGGCACAGTGGTCCCGGTCGCAGAACTGAACAGGCAGATCTTCAACTGCGGCAGCATCGGCCAGCCGCGGGATGGCGACCCGCGGGCCTCCTATCTGATCTACGACACCGACAGGCAGATCGTTGAATTTTTCCGGCTGGCTTACGATCACGAACGAGCGGCGGAAAAGATCCGCAAGGCTGGAATGCCGGAGATTTTTGCCGAGCGCCTGATGACGGGGTTGTAGGATCGCCCTGTCAGGATCCGGCTGTCGCCGGGGCCGGATGTTCCGGCAGGATCAGGCCCTTGCCGAACCCCGGCAGGGATCTGAGGATCTCATCCTGCAGGGCGACGGCATCGGCGTAGCGTTCTTCGGGGTCGCTCTCCAGGCATTTCATGATCACCTGCTCGAGTTTGTCCGAGACCCGGGGGTCAAGGTCATGGGGGGCGGGAATGGTGGAATCCGTCTCCACATCCATCGGGAACAGATTGTTTTGCTGGAAGAGAGGGTAGCAGCCGGTGGCCAGGACATAGAGGATGACGCCCAGCGCCCAGACATCGCTGGCCAGGCTGCTTCTGCCCTGGAACTGTTCCGGTGGCATGAAATTGAGCGTTCCCTCCGAGACGGTGTCCGGTTTTTGCCAGGTGAGGTCTCGGGCGATACCGAAGTCGAGGAGTTTCAACTGGCCCTCGGGGGTGATAAGGATGTTTTCCGGCTTGATATCGCGGTGCATGATTTTGTGGTGGTGCGAAAAGGCAGTCACCGCCAGAAGCTGCATGAAGAGGATCTCCTTGAGGGCGGCGGTCGGGCCTTTTTCAAGCAGTTGATCGAGGGTCGGTCCCTCAACGTATTCCTGGATCAGGACATACTTGCCCTCATCCTTGACCACCTCCAGCAGGTGGACGATGTTGGGGTGGTGGATCAGGCGTTTGAGGATGGCGGCGGATCGCAGGGCCCGGATGTTCATTGCCCGGGAGTGCGGGATTTTGGCGACGGCCCGTCCGGCCCTGCCGACCTCTTCCACCAGCCACACGTCGCCGAAGCCGCCGCCGCCGATCCTGCGGATCTTCCGCCACTTGTGAAAGATCCTGGCGCTGTCTTCGCTGTCGGTCAGCGAGGCGGGCGAGAAAAAACCGATCCCCTCCTGCAGTCGGGCGACCAGGCGGCGCCAGAGATTTTTCGTGCTCTGCTGGCCGTATTCATCCCAGGGGTAGACAGGTTTCGGCGTCTGCAGCAGGGCCTGGCCCCATTCCAGGAGGATGTAGAAGCGAATCGAGAAGCTGTCCTCGTCCAGCGGCAGCAGGCTGAAATCATCGGCCCCGGCCTGGATGTAATCCCGGATGTCGGCGGCGCGGCGCGGCGGCACCAGGACCAGGAGCGGCACCGGCCGGGCGAGCAGTCCGGCGAGACGGCGGATCTCCCGATCCTGCCCCCGTTTCCGCTCATCGACGTGAATCACGGCGAGGCAGATCTCTTTTTCGCTGAAGATTGTCCCGGGGTCTTTGAGCGTGTCGATCACAATCGGCAGCGCCTCGAGCTCGAAGGCCGAGATCAGATTTCTGATGAGCCCGGTTTCTTCCGGCAAAAGTCCTGCCAGAAGTACGATCTGTGCGGTTGGCCTGGAATCGGTCATCGGGGGTGTCGGCAGGTGATTTTGTCAGGCGCGGGACTCGGGAGATTCCAGAGGTCTCCGGCAATCCTTCTCATGTGCTATTGTAGTTGCTGGCGGAAGAAAAAGTAAGGCGATTCTTCTCTGGTCAACCAATCATGCCGCCGGTCGCCGGGATGGAGCCGAGGGCGGCAGAGGCTGGGCTGCACGATGGAACGGCAGACCCGGCATGGCTCAGGCCGAGGCCGGTCTCAGCAGCCGCAGGTCGTCACGGTTCTGCCGGTAACGCGCGAGATCCATCGGTTGATCAGCAGGGAGGCGCAGCCGCAGCCATCGTCGGGATTGACATAGATGGCCTCGACCGGGCAGTTTGTGGCGCAGGCCCCGCATTCCATGCAGCCGTCCGGGTCGAGGATCCGCGCCTTTTTTTCCTCGAGGGCAAAAAGCCGGTGCGGGCAGACGGTGACGCAGATGCCGCAGCCGATGCAGGTCTCCCGGTCGAGCCGGAGGATGGCCACGCCGTCGATATAGCGGAAGTCTTTCATGATGTTCTCCTTGTCAGACGAATGCCCCCGAGATCCAGAGGACGATGGCCAGGACCGTGCAGCCGATCTGCAGGGGCAGGCCCCGGCGCATTTCCAGGCTGACCCCGGAAATCGAGGTGAAGGGGGTCGAGCCGGTAAAGTTCATGGCCAGATAGGAAGCGGCAGCGACGCTCCACAGCACGAGCCCTGCGCCTGCCACGGTTCCCAACCTGCCGGCGAACAGCAGGAAGGTTAACAGGCCTGCGAGGAGCCCCGTCTGTACCCCTTTAAGCCAGAACTGCCGGCCGGGCAGCCAGGGCAGGAGCAGCGGAGCGACAGCTGCCCCGGCGACTACCGCCAGCAGGGAGGCGATCGCCGCTGCAGCGCCTCTCTGCCAGGCGGCGCCGAGCGAATAGATCTCCGGGCCAATGCCGGAGATAAGGAAGAGCACGGCAATAGTCAGGAGGAGGGGTTTCCACAGCAGGAAGATCTCCACCGGGATGAGCACGGCCCTCTCTCCGATGCCGAAGGTGACGGTGCGCATGGCCTCGTCGGCGGTCCTGTCCCTCCTGAGAAAGGTAGGGATGTCCCGCGCCTGCACCGGCCCGAAGGTCCCGGTGAAGCCGCAGGCCTTCTTCAGCCCGCCGGCCGCCACCCCGACCGCGGCCAGCTGCGGCAGGATGAGCTGCCGATGCCGGACGATCTCCGCCAACCGGCTGTTGTGCACCTGATAAGCCACTTCCTTGGTCGAGAAGGTTTTCTTGCCGGCTGCGCACCAGACGTTGATTCCCCTGGTGTCGGCCACCAGGAACCAGGCGTCGATGCCCGCCAGTTCCTTGCGCAGGGCGTCGAAACTCAGTTTGTAGTTGGCGGTGACGAGAATGGGGGACTCCGCGTCGGGGTTGCCGACGCAGTACAGGCCGGGGACAACCTTGTAGTTGCCGCGGCAGGATCCGCTCCTCGCACCGACAGTGCCGAGGTGATCCCGCCAGGACAGGCCTGTGCCGACGCGAGGCACCGGCCCGACCGGTGTCTCGACAAAGCCCGTGACATACGGTGCGATCCGGTAACCTGGACGTTCATGGACCCCTGACCGGGGTTCCGGTTTGGGGCCTCAGCAGGCGGCGGTGTCGCCGCTGTCCGCCGGGGCTGCCAGGGGTGAGGCCATCGGGATTGCCGTCAGGGGCTGCAGGCCTGCGGCCTGTTGCGGCGGGGAATTCATATTGCCTCCATCGAAGGTTCGGGCAGCAGAGAGGAGAATGCGGCCGCCAGGGCGGCAAGTTGCTCCCTGTCGACGCAGTAGCAGGTCCTCGGGCCCTCCACCTCGCCTCTGATCAGGCCGGCCTCCTTCAGCACCTTCAGATGCTGGCTGACGGTGGACTGGGCCAGGGGCAGAACTTCGACGATCCTGCCGCAGATGCAGCGGTCCTCCCGCAGCAACTGCCTGAGGATACTGAAGCGGGCAGGGTGGCCGAGGGCCTTGCACATCATGGCGGTTACCTCGTCATGAGGCAGGGGGGTGTCATGCATGTTCATTGGAAAACCTCTTTTATCCGGGGTACGTTTAATCGTCAAAATACGATAAATAAATTGTTCGCTACTGTCAAGCATCTTCAAGCAGGGAGCACTGCTGCCGGGGACATTTGCAGGTATGGCGAAATGGTCGTGATTAGGGGCGGCCGAAAAGCGGGCGAAGCGGGTTGAGATGCCAGGAAAATTCCGCTATACCCATTTACTTTTTTAAGGATATCCAATATAGTGCGCGTATATTGCCGTTTGCAGGCAAGGGTTTCAATGCAATAACCATGACATTTCTGCCTGTTTCGTTGCCGCCCATATGCCGATCAGATAACTTCACCGCTGCAGATGTTTTTTTTGGCGAGAGCCTACTGACTCCAAGATTAAATTTCCCTCCCTCATTACCATCTATTTCTATGAAAATACGAAAAGCAGTATTTCCGGTGGCGGGTCTTGGCACCCGCTTTCTGCCGGCAACCAAGGCGATGCCCAAAGAGATGCTGCCGGTTGTCGACAAACCCCTGATCCAGTATGCGGTGGAAGAGGCGCTGGCCTCGGGCATCGAGCAGATCATCTTTGTCACCGGCAGCGGCAAGAGCGCCCTGGAGGATCATTTCGACCGGTCGTTTCAGCTGGAAGAGACCCTGAAGCAGCGTGGCAAGAAGGAACTGCTGCAGGTCATCGAGTCGATTGTGCCGAATTCCGGCACAATTATCTATACCCGCCAGAGCGAGCCTCTCGGGCTCGGGCATGCCATCTGGTGCGCCAGGGATATCGTCGGCGATGAACCCTTCGCCGTCCTCCTGGCCGACGACCTGATCCAGAGCGATGTCCCGGTCCTCCATCAGATGGTGCAGGAATTCGACCGCCTGCGTGCCTCGATGGTGGCGGTGATCGAGGTTCCCCTGGAAGAGACCTCGAAGTACGGCATCCTCGAGACCGAAGAGAAGACGGTCAACGGCACGATGCGGGTGCGGCGGATGGTGGAAAAACCGCCGGCCGATCAGGCCCCGTCGAATATTGCCGCCATCGGCCGCTATATCCTGACGCCGCAGATCTTCAGCATCCTCGGCGGCCATCACAAAGGAGCCGGCGGCGAGATCCAGCTCACCGACGCCATGTCGCAGCTGCTGCACACCCAGCCGATTTTCGCCTTCAAGTTTCAGGGGCTTCGTTTCGATTGCGGCGACAAGGCCGGTTTTCAGATGGCCAACCTCGCCTTCTCCATCGAACGCCCTGAAATGCGGAATACCCTGCAGGCATTTATCAAAACCCTGGTCTGATCGGCTCCAGCACGGTTGCCGAACAGACTGAAAAGACGGAAAGAATGGTCCGAATTCCGGCCAGAGAAAGAGAAAAATTATGAAAAAAGCACTGATAACCGGGATAACCGGACAGGATGGGGCCTATCTGGCCGAGTTCTTACTGCAGAAAGGCTACGAGGTGCACGGCATCAAACGGCGTGCCTCCCTGTTCAACACCGCCCGTATCGATCATCTCTATCAGGACCCGCATGAAGGACGGCGCAAATTCATTCTCCACCACGGCGATCTGACCGATTCATCGAGCCTGATCCACATCATCGAAAAGGTCAGGCCCGATGAGATCTATAACCTCGCGGCCCAGTCCCACGTCGCCGTCTCATTTGAAGAGCCGGAGTATACCGCCAACTCCGATGCCATCGGCACCCTGCGCCTGCTCGAGGCGGTCCGTATTCTCGGCCTGACCAAGACCACCAGGTTCTACCAGGCCTCGACCTCGGAGCTGTTCGGCAAGGTCCAGGAAATCCCTCAGAAGGAGACGACGCCGTTTTATCCCCGCTCGCCCTATGCCGTGGCCAAGATGTACGCCTACTGGATCGTGGTGAACTATCGCGAGGCCTACGGCATTTATGCCTGTAACGGCATCCTCTTTAACCATGAATCGCCGCTGCGCGGCGAGACCTTCGTCACCAGGAAGATCACCCGGGCCCTGGCTCGGATCTTCCTCGGCTTCCAGGATTGCCTCTATCTCGGCAACCTGAACGCCAAGAGAGACTGGGGGCACGCCCGGGATTATGTTGAGATGCAGTGGCTGATGCTGCAACAGGAGGCGCCTGATGATTTTGTCATCGCCAGCGGTGAGCAGCATTCCGTCCGCGATTTTGTCAATGCGGCGGCGGCCGAACTCGGCATGACCCTGCGCTGGGAGGGGGAAGGACTGGAGGAGAAGGGCATCGTCGAGAGTCTGCCGCCCTACTTCAAGGACGAGCACCTGCGGCCGGGGGCCGAGGTGATCCGGGTCGATCCCCGTTATTTCCGACCGACCGAGGTTGAGACCCTGCTCGGTGATCCGACCAAGGCCAGGGAGATACTCGGTTGGACGCCGAAGACCACCTTCTCCGAACTGGTGGCCGAGATGATGCGCAGCGATCTTGAAGAAGCGAGGCGCGACGAACTCTGCCGGAACGAAGGCTATGTGGTCCTCAATCATCATGAGTGAGCAGTGAACCTGACGGACGAAAAAGACATGCTTGAAGAGAACGAAAAGCCGGCGGCCGGACAGGCCCCGCAACCAGTGATGCGCTCTGCGCTGTCGCCTTCGGCCCGGATCTATGTCGCAGGACATCGCGGCATGGTCGGTTCGGCCATCGTCCGACAACTTGAGGAAATCGGCTGCCGGCAGATCATCACCCGCAGCCATGCCGAGCTCGACCTCACCAGCCAGGCGTCAGTGCGGGATTTTTTCAGCCATGAGAAAATCGACCATGTGGTTCTGGGCGCCGCCAAAGTCGGCGGCATCCATGCCAACAACAGCTATCCGGCCGACTTCATCTACACCAACCTGATGATAGAGGCCAATGTCATCCACGAGGCCTGGCGGGCCGGGATCGAGCGGCTGCTTTTCCTCGGCAGTTCCTGTATCTACCCGAAGTTCGCGCCGCAGCCGATGTGCGAGGAGCATCTCCTCACCGGCATCCTCGAGCCGACCAACGAACCGTATGCCATCGCCAAGATCGCCGGCATCAAGATGTGCGAATCGTACAACCGCCAGTACGGCACCAGCTACCGCTCGGTGATGCCCACCAATCTCTACGGCCCCGGCGACAACTATCACCTGGAAAACAGCCATGTCATTCCGGCGATGATCCGCAAATACCATCTGGCGCGTCTGGCTTCAGAAGGAAATGTCGAAGATATTCAAAGGGATGAGCAGAGATACGGGGCGATCCCGGCAGAGGTTCGGGAGGCCATCGGCCTGTCCGCCGATTCATCGTCCCTGGCGCCCGACCGGGCCAGGGTGATCCTCTGGGGCAGCGGCTCGCCGCGCCGGGAATTCCTCCATGTCGACGATATGGCCTCGGCCTGTGTCCATGTCATGGGCCTTGACCAGTCGTTGTTTTCTCCCCCCGCCCCGTCGTTTGTCAATATCGGCTGCGGCAGCGATATCACCATCCAGGAGACCGCCGAGCTGATCGCCGATCTCGTCGGCTTTTGGGGAGAAACGTTCTATAATCCCGAGCAGCCGGACGGCACTCCGAGAAAACTGCTCTCAACCGCCCGGATCAACGCCCTGGGCTGGCGGCCCCGGTTCTCCCTGAAGGAGGGGCTGGCAGACGCCTACCGCTGGTACTGCGACCGGGCCTGACAAACTTGCCGGCTCAGGACGGAGCGTATCCCCTGAAGCCGGCACCCCTGCCGCAGATGACCGGACACCCCGCCATCTTCATCCATCCCTCTTCTGCCTTTAACCTTCTATCTGCCGCCTGTACAGCCTGATCATATCGTTACGGATAGCCTGGTGGTCGAGATGGAAGATATCGCCCGGAAAGAGCAGTTCGGCGACGCCGGAGTCGAAGATGCGCTTGACCTCGTATTCGTCGTGCGAGACATCCTGCTGGTACATGTAGTTGAGCCAGGAACGGTTGGTATGGATGATGAACTCCACCCGCATGCCGCCGAGCCTGGCGAAAAATTTCAGCATCGGAGTCTTGCTGCTCGAACCGGTGTTGGTCACCCCGTAGGCCGCCTCCTCGGTCAGGGTGTCGGAGATGTCTTCCAGGACCATGAAAGAGTCGGCCTTCGAGGCGCTTCTGGTGAGCCGGTTCTGGAACATCTTGATATCGGCGATCGAGTCGAGGACCGCCATCAGGCCGAGTTCGTCATCGACCGCCACCGCCGGATTCTTCTCGTTCTTGCGCAGGAGCTTGAGCACCTTGGCCTCGGGCGGTTTCTTGCGTATCGAGACATAGATCGGGATCTCCCTGCTGCCTGCGGTGAAGCGCCGGCGCTTCAACAGGGTCAGCTTGGTACCGACCGCGGGGGAGGCGGTCTTTGCCTGCTCCAGGCTGATGACCTGGACATCGGTGCAGCTGAAGTCGTCGGTGGTGTGGTGCGAGAGGAGATAGACGATCTCGTGCTCGCCGATTTTCTGGTTGCGGCTCCACACATAGTCGTTGAGGAAATCAAGAAAAAGCGAGAACTTGTCCTCTATCTTGGTCTCCCGTTCGCGCTGATCGATACTGCCGGCCAAGCTCATCAGCACCAGTTTCCGCCTCGCCTCGAAGCGCGCCTTCTTGTGATAGCGGTCGTCGAACATGATCAGCAGGAGGTTGACCGGGTCATTGGTCACCTCGATCTCGTTGGTGGTGGCGATGTGCGAGGCATAGGGCGCCATGATCTTGCTCTTCAGCGAGTTGACCACGGCATCCGCCGTCCTGGCGTATTCGGTGAGCCGGGCCTCGACCTCCCTGGTCGTGCCCTGGACGCCGAACATGTTGCCCAGCAGGGCGCAGGCCCGGAGGCTGCGTTCCTTGCGCAGCTGAGGCGTCTTGAGCAGAGTGGGGATTTGGGCGAAGTTGCTGATATTGAGAAACTCGAAGACCTGGCTGCGCAGGGCCCGGTATTTGGTGACGTTGAGTCGGTTTTCCCGGAGGACCCGCAGCCATTCCCTGGCCTGCCGGGAAAAGGGGGAGTTCAGCTGCACCGAATCGGAGGTGGCCATCGGGCCATGCTGCTGGAGCGAGGTGAAGACACTGTCCTGGGTGAGAACACTCATGCGTGATTCCTTTTCTCTGCTGCTGCGAAGGGAGACAAACTGGTTTGGGTAAACCTATCTTCTTGGACGGAGTTGTCAAGCACAACCTGTTGCAAAAAGATGAGGCGGATGGCTTGGCAGGTTTCCCGGCAACCCCGGGAAAAATGTTCCTGTTCAGGAGGTTATAGCGAGGATTGGCGGGCGCCGCGGGGCAAATGATCCTTGAGTTTTCGGCAAATATTTGTTACGGGAAGAAGGAACGATCACACGGGGCGGAGAAGGAAGGGAAATCTTCGGCCGTGAACTGCAATTTATCATCATCGGAGTAAAAATGTATAGAAATTTCAAAATAGTACCAAATATCATCTTTGGCCGTGGTGCGTTCAATCAGCTCGATGACATCCTCCAGGCCCGGCGGCCCGGCAAGGATGCCTACATGGTTTTCGTCATTGACGACGTCTTCACCGGCAAGCCGCTGGAAGGCCGGCTGCCGCTGAAGGGCCGCGACCTGCTGTTGCGGGTCAATGTCGATGACGAGCCGAAGACCAGCTATATCGATGCCCTGGTCGCCCAGATCAGGGCCTATCACCCGGAGACTCCGGCCGGCATCATCGGCATCGGCGGCGGCAGCGCCATGGATATCGCCAAGGCCGTCTCCCTGATGCTCAACAACCCCGGTTCCTCCGCCGATTACCAGGGCTGGGACCTGATCGGCAATCCCGCCGTCTACCACGTGGCGATACCGACCCTGGCCGGCACCGGGGCGGAGATCTCCCGTACCGCCATCCTCACCGGACCGGTGAAGAAACTCGGCATCAACTCCGATTACACCCTTTTCGACCAGATCCTCCTCGATCCCGAACTGCTGGCCGGGGTGCCCAAGGACCAGTGGTTTTATACCGGCATGGACTGCTATATCCACGATGTCGAATCGCTGGCCGGCACCTTCATCAACGAGTTCAGCAAGGCCTATGGCGAGAAGTCGCTGGAGCTCTGCCGCCAGGTCTTCCTCGAGGACCACCCGGACAAGGACGACAAACTGATGATGGCCTCCTACTTCGGCGGCATGAGCATCGCCTATTCCCAGGTCGGCGCCTGTCATGCCCTGTCCTACGGCCTGTCCTATGTGCTGGGCATCCATCACGGCATCGGCTGCTGCATCGCCTTCGACTATCTCGACGAGATCTATCCGGCCGGCGTGGCCGAGTTCCGGCAGATGATGGCACGGCACGACATCTCCCTGGCCCGCAACCTGACCCGCGACCTGGATCAGGCCGCGATGGAGAAGATGGTCACCACCGCGCTCGGGTTGGTGCCGCTCTGGGAGAACTGCCTGGGGCCGGACTGGACCAGCATCATGACCCGCGAGCGGACGATGGAGCTGTATCGCCGGATGTAGGGATTCGGAGTTTTTAAGAGAAGACAACCCGGCGGACTGACCTGCAGCCCGTCGGGTTTTTTTATGCCCTGCGCTCCCAGATGGTCATCTCGGAGAGGGTATGTTGGAATTTCCGCCTGGTCTCCCTCAGCACGAAGGGGACGTCGCCGGGTTCGGCAATCAGGCTGAAGTGCGGCGCGAGCAGCTCTTTCAGGCCTTCGATAGTGAAGACCGGCTCGCCGTCTTTGCGGTAGCCGCCCAGCCATCTGGCCTTCTCGGTATATTCTTCAAGCCAGGTGTAGGGTGAGGTGAGGACGAGCAGACCGCCGGGGCGGATGCGTTCGTGGATGGTGCGCAGGAACTTGGCCGGATCATAGAGCCGGTCGATGAGATTGGCGGCCAGCACCAGGTCGTAGTCAGTGTAGCGGGCAAGCAGGTTGCTGGCGTCGGCCTGGAAGAATTCGACCCGCGGCCGGGTTTCGTCCAGCCCGAACTGGGCCAGGTTTTTCTCGTGGAAGCTGACAATTTCGCCTTCCTCGATCCGGGTATAGTGGACGAAGCCCTCCTCCTGCAGCCGGGTGCCGATGCGGATGAAGCGGGCCGAGAAGTCGAGCCCGGTGACCTGCTGGAAATATCTGGCCAGCTCGAAGGTCGCCCGGCCGGTGGCGCAGCTGAGATCCAGCGCCCGGCCGCGCGGCCGCTCGCCGTAGACGGCCATCAGCCGTTCGACGCAGCTCCGGCTGAACTGAGGCACGCCGAAATACTCCTCGCCGTAATGGAATTCGCAGTACTGCGAGACCAGTTCGTCGGTCTCGTAGGTGATGTTGGGGATGACGACCTCCGCCGGCGATTCGATATAGCGGAAACCGGCATGCTGGAAGAAGTGGCGGCGGAAGGCATAGCGCGAATCGCGGGTCGCCAGGTTGCCGGTCGAGATCCACGAGCCGCCCTTGAACAGGTTGTGCCGGGTATCGAAGGTCGGGGTCGAGAAGTCGTCGTAGTAAGGGTGGACCTCAAAACCGTGAAAACCGGCAATCGGCATCTCGGTCCACTGCCAGACGTTGCCGATGACATCATAGAACCCGGCCGCCTCGAAATGGTCGACCGGGCAGGATGAGGCATAGTATTCGAGGTTGATGTTGCCCGGAGCCCTGTCCCAGTAGGGCTGATCCGGCAGATCGGAGAGGTCGCGGAGGCGATAGTACTCGGTCTCGGTCGGCATCCGCAGCTTTTTGCCCAACTTGTCGCTCTTCCAGTTGCAGAAGGCCTTGGCTTCAAGGTAGTTGACCTCGACCGGCCAGTTCCAGGGCATCTCGATCCGCTCGAGCATGGTCCGCAGATACCAGCGGCCGCCCTCGTTGATCCAGAAGATCGGCCGCTCGGCCTGGCGATACTGCCGCCAGTTCCAGCCTTCCTCTGTCCACCACTGGCGGGCCTGGTAGCCGTGGTCCTCGACAAACTCCAGGAACTCGCCGTTCGAGACGAGAAAACGGGAGGCCTTTAAGCCCTCGACCTGTTCTTCCAAGGTGCCGAACTCATTGTCCCAGCCATAGAGCGGGTGGCTCTTGTCCTTGCCCAGCCGCACCGTGCCCGCCGGCACCGGCAGCAGGCTGTTGGCCGGCGGCTCGCCCCATTCCCGGCAGATCTGCCAGAGGGGGTGGGGCCGCAGGTGCTCCAGCGGCAGCTGACGGATCAAGACCGACGAGGTCTCGAGATGGATCCGGGCGTGCTCGATACCCATCAGGATGGCCCAGAACGGGCTGTCCCAGGTGATCGGCAGCTGCAGGGGCAGGCTGGCGATCACCTCATCGACCGTGGCCCGGACCCGGTCGCGGAACCCCTGGACCTCGGCCACCGTCGGCCAGTCGTAATGGGCCTCGTTCAGGTCGTCCCAGGACATCTCGTCGACCCCGACCGCGAACATCGATTCGAAGCGTGGATTGATCCGCTCGCTGAGGATGCCGGCGAGGATCAGTTTGTTGAGGTAAAAGGCCGCGGTATGGCCGAAATAGAAGATCAACGGGTGGCGCAGCGGATCGGCCCGCATGGTGAAGACCGCATCCGACGCCAGGGTATCGAAGAGCCGTTCGTCGATTTCCCAGGTGGCCTGGAAATAGCGGCGGATCTCGGCCCGTTTCTGTTCGGCATCGCCGTTGTTGAGGACGAGGGTCCTGGTGACTTTCAGTTGCAGCATTTCCTCTGTGAAGGCTTTGGCGGCTGTATGCATGGTTGATGACTGTATTGAGGTTGATGGCCCGCCCGCAGCGGATGTATCCGGCAGTTTTTTTGCCCGGCAGTGGTTTTGAAATTATACTGGCGGAAAATATATGAACGGCAGGGGGAAAAATCAACGGACCGCCGGGTGAAGAAAATCAGGATACAGGAGAGGCTGATTGAGACCGGGTCCGGGCGGATCGGCTTCTTCGAACGGGCGGGAAGATCGGCGTGAAAAATTCGGCAGCGGCCGTCTCAATCGCCAGCCGGTGTGAGCACCTCTATCTCATTGGAGAAAACCGCGGCG
>JANMSX010000110.1:0-2744 GCA_031389785.1 Desulfobulbaceae bacterium
GGGGCTACTTCTGTGAGCCAGATTGCCGTTTCGACCGCCTCGATCTGGCAGAAGAAAGGTCGGATGCCGTTAAAACTATGATGCCGCCAGTATTGCAGCAGGCGAATGGTTTCAGGGCTTACCTGCCAGTCTGCAGGATTGGACTTTCTCCTCCATTGATCGATATGAATACGCAGTTCATTGATGATCGATGTCGGGTCATATTGCTGGGTTTGCGATGCGAGTTCATGAACGGCAAAGAGATTTTGTTGCGTGCCTTTTTCTTTACGCTTTCGCGGCTTCGGAATCGGTGTGATGAATCGGTGGAACGACGGCTTTCAACTATCTGTTGGGTTGGTTGCCCTTCATCATCAAGTTCCCAATATCGCAATGGATGTTCGTAAGGAGAGTAGAGGATGGGCTGGGTAAAAAATCGATTATCCATCAGTTCATTTTTCCTCACAAATGATTCACATTTTTAACGGGAATTCCATTGAACTGATCATGGTTACCCATTGGATAGTCAAGGTCAATACAAAAACTCACCTTACAAAAATTAGCAGGTTCCTACGGAGAACTTGATTGTCAGGTGGTACGGCTCATTTTAGAGAAACTTAGATGTAAAACCTTGGCTTTCAATACTTCGAGCAATGGTCAATATCTTCTCGGTACATCAAAACCAGGAAATCAGATAACAGAAAGAAGATGTTTCTTGGAAATCTTTTGCAGATCGTTGTGATATCCCTACCATTTTACCTAATGGACCGATCAGCCGCATCCTGGCGCAGGGCTCGGATGATGCCCTGCAGTTCGAAGGCCCCGGTCAGCTCGAGGAAGATATCCTCGAGATGCTCTTTCCCTGATGCCGCCTGCCGCCGCAGTTCCGCCATGGTCCCGGAGGCGGTCAGGCGGCCGTTCACCAGGATGCCGATGCGGTCGCAGAGCTCTTCGGCGATTTCCATCGAGTGGGTGGAGAGAAAGATGGCGGTACCGCGCGCTGCAAGTGATTTGAACAGTTCCTTGACGATCCTGGCGCTCTTGGGGTCGAGCCCGACCATCGGTTCATCGACAACAATGAGCGGCTGGTCGAGCATGAAGATCGAGGCCATGATCAATTTCTGGCGCATACCGTGCGAATAGCCTTCAATCAGGTGGTGCTGCCAGGAGGTGAGATCAAAGAGTTCGAGGTACTTTTCGGCCTCGGCCAGGACGGCCTCCGTGCCGCTTTCCATATAGAGACTGGCGATGAAGCGCAGGTACTCGTCGCCGGTGAGTTTTTCATAGAGAAAGGGGCGATCGGGGATATAGCCCGTCGCTCGTTTGCCCTCCTGGGGAAAGCGGCCGAATTCGTAGCCGTTGATCGTGACTGAACCGCTTGAAGGCAGGAGCAGCCCCGCCAGCATCTTGATGGTGGTGGTCTTGCCGGCGCCGTTAGGCCCCAGGAATCCGTAGATCTCGCCGGCCGCAACCGTCAGGCTGACATCGTCTACCGCCCTGAAGCTGCCGAAATGTTTGCTGAGATGGTTGACCTGGAGGACTGGGTGGTTCATGGCGAGGTATTCCCTTGGTGGTTTCCGTTTGCGCTTACTGGTTCTATTGAGAGTTGCCCGAGGAGTGCCCCGATACGCATTTGTTCCTTAATCTCCCCCTCGATAAACTTGATATGACCGAGATCCGCCGGCAACTGGTTGGTGGTGGTGTCGAGACTGAGCCATTTCCCGGTAATACAGACCTCGTTCCAGGCATGGTAATAAAAAGCCTCTTTGAAATACATGACTCCGGATGCTATCCGGCAGGGAAGGCCCGCCGCCCGGGCCAGGGCGGCGAAGAGGACCGCATGTTCGTTGCAGTCGCCGATGCCGCTCTCAAGGGTGGTTAAGGCGTCGGGCAGGCCGATGACCGGGCGTTTTTCGAGATGGGTATAAACGTAATCAGCCAGGGCCTTAACCTTGGCCTGGTCGCTGTTTTTCCCTGCGATGATTTCGGCTGCGAGCTTGCGGATTTTCGGATGGTTCGCCTGCACCGAGGCGGTGGAGGCGAGATCGGCCGCAAGCTGCTTGCAAGGGGGATTTTTTGTTGAAGATTGATCCGAGAGGGATTCGAGGTCAATGGTGAGTAGCCCTTTCGCATAGCTCTGTCGGCCGGAGTTGAGCTGAAAACCTCCATCGTCTGGAAACTGCAGTCGGTATTGCATGCTTTTCAGGTTGTCGATACGGGGCATCTTGCCGATGACCTTGGCCGAGACCGCCGACAGCAGTTCGGGACCTTCCTGGCTGCCCGCAAGGGCCTTGAATTTTGCCTCCTTGAGAAAGACAAACCCGGCAGGAGACTCCTCTTTGAGCACATCACCGCCATCGTCCAGCCAGGAGTTGACCCTGGCTCCCGAGAACGTCTCCACGAAATGGTGCAGATTCTGGACCCGGCCATGGATGAGGATGCGTTCCTTGCCGCGATATTCGATGACGGAATCCTTTCCGGTGAGTGATACCGGATCAAACCAGGGGATTTTGATTTTTTGGCCGACCCTGATTCCTTCCTTGAGCAGATAGGCCCGCCTTGAGGTGGAGAGCATCGGTGGAGCGCTCAGTTCCAGGCTGTCGTGGATAGTGTTGCTGCCGGTCGAAAGATTGAAGGTGACTCTGTTGCCGTCAGTCCGGCCATCGGCCTGCATCTGGTAATAAGGCGATCGGAAGGAAAATGTAAAGTTCTGTAACCGACCGTCCACTCCCAGCAGGGCCTTGAGTTGCAGATCGATTTTGTGGCTG
>JANMSX010000139.1:0-17827 GCA_031389785.1 Desulfobulbaceae bacterium
TTGTAGGCTTCAACAAGGTGTTTTCTTGGCACATTCAATACTGAGCGATATTGACCGGCGAAGGAGGCGTCGGAGTCCTCGCGCACCGCACTACTTCGCATGGCAAGATGGATGCCAGGCTGAGTCTCTCGTTCGATCATATCGTAGTGGGCATGGATGAATGCCACAATTTCATCGGGGACATTGGCGGTGAGAATGAGTCCGGTTAAACGGGTGCTTACCTCTTCGAGCCGGGAATCACCCGGTGAGATGCCTGCCAATTCGTCCAAAACCATCTGATCGATGCCGTTCGCTTGCAAGAACAGGTCATAGCCAGTTGCTGTCACAACAAATCCAGCGGGAATCACCAGATCGGTCTGTTTGCCGATTGTGGCAAGATGAGCTGCTTTGCCGCCAACACTGCCAAAAACAGATGGCAATATTTCCGCCAAGCTGACTACAGAAGGCATGGCAACCCTGGTGATAACGGGTTTCAAAAACGAGGTGACAGAGGAATTGATTTCCTTGGCTTTCAGTTTGAGCGAGGAATAACGATCATCAGCAAGGGCATTAAGAGAACGCACGAGATTTTGCACATGGCCAAACAGGTTTTCATATTGATAGCTGATATCGGCTGAGGTAAACGCTCTCCCGCTGTAGTAGAGCATTTCCATCTCAGCCAGCAGGCGAAGAGCATTCCGATTATTGCTGAGAAAGTCTCTGAAATGGCAATATTTTTCCACATGTTTTCCCGTCGTGCCCGAAAGCGGTTCACAGCGGTCACCCTGGGAAAATAATCTGAGCAGGCCTTTCATGATCTCTCACCTCTTTCCATCGATCACGGCATCGCTTGAGGCAAGTGCCAGGTTCTTAAACAGGGTTGCCGAGTCCGCTTTTGTCCACAAACCGACATAACCGTCGAGATTCCTGTCTGCCTCGTATTCGAGCACCTGAACGTTATTGAGATAGGCTCGGATCAATCTGCCCTGTGCTTCGGTACGAAGATTGTACCAAATCCCAACCTCTATCGGCATGTCTGCTGTGACACGCTCAAATCGTTTATTATTTCTGAACTCGAAAAGGACAGCGTTGTCTTCCAGGGCATTTATCCGAAAAACGAAGTAATTCGCCCAATCACGAATGGCAAAGGCCAATCCTCCAGCCTGATCAATTATTCCCGACAGCGGTTTAACCCAGACTTGGGCCGTCCCTTCATTCAAATGACTACCTTTGGCGATAGCGAGAGGAAAGTAGTGATAGGCCTCGATGTTGTCGAGATACTCCATATAACGCCTCTGGCCAATAAACCGGCCAAGAGTCTGATTGATGCTCGCTGATATTTGGGAACTGAAATGAGAGCCATCCTGCAGAATGTCCGGCTCCATATCGACAGAGTCTTTTTTCCAGTCCCCCAGGATCAAGTAAAAATTCTCAGGCGCATTTTTTCGTTCGGGTTCGAGATAATTATATCTGCCCTGGAAAAACGACACCGTCAGGCTCTCAACCTGATCGGCGTTCCGGATTGCCATATCAAGCAGCCTGGTACTGCCGAGGAGACGCCCCAGTTGATCAAGGGATTTCTCCATCGCTGGTCGATCAAGTCGGGACAGTGAAGCCTCGATAAGATCGCCCTTAAGGACGGTTTCAAACCCGAGGCGGCGGAGAACATTGGCGAGGTATTGGATACGCAGTGACTTACCGTAGTAAGCCCCCGCGCCTCCGGCAAAATTCAGCACCGCATAGTTGTGCTCGACGTCGTCTGTAACCAGTGCGTCAACGGTGGCAAAGTGATAGCCGAAACGGATGCTGAGGTTCATGTACTCGTCCGACAGTATCGTATAGCTGGCGCCACCCAGTTGACCCTGCTGCGGTAGACTGCCGCCAGCCATCAGGGACATGAAGTTATGGGCACCAACTGCGACTGAACTGGACCAGTTGATGCCGGGATGCGCGAGTCCTTGCCACAGGGCGCGGAACGGCACGCTTTCAACCTCGTGGGCATTGATTTCGTTGCAGGTGGTCAGGCCCTGCCGTAGACCGCCGCCCAGATCCAGAGCAAAAAGCTTGATGGGAATGTTTACCTTGAGTTGCACGGCATTGCGCTGCCGATCCGTGGATTCGCCAAAACGGAACATCTCCCGAATGGCATACTCATGACAAAAACGAATGATATCATGAATTGTCCGGCACCTGTCCTCTCGGAAATCAGGTGAGGAAGAGTCGGTAAGATGCAATGGAGAGATCAGGTCCAGCAGACGCTGCATCCGCAGGTGGGCCGGACTGGCGAAGATCGGCCGTTTGATCGATCGGATTCCCGCTGTCAGCTGCTGGACATTGCCTCTGTATACCTTCGCGCTGCTGGCCCAGAGAGTAATTGTTTCACCGTTGGTGAGAGTTTCAGTTGCGATCCGCGTGTCAAAAAGGGCCGGGACGCCGAATTCCCTGGCGACTGAGGCCAGGTGGCTGGCGGCACTGCCGATGTCGGTGATGATGCCTTTCACTTTACCGACCCAGGGGGTGATCATGGTCGAGGCCGTGCGGCTCACCAGGATGGTGTCCTCCCCAAGTTGACTTGCAATCTCCGCGGTATCACTGCCCTGTAGCAGGAGCACCCGGCCGGTGGCAATACCAGCGGCAGCACATTTGCCTTGTTCAATCAGCAGAGGATGGTCGGGGTAGTCAACAGGGGCTGCCGGGTCTTCTTCGACCTTTTCGGTGACGAGCAGGGGGCGGACCTGGAGAAGAGAGAGACGGTTTGTACTGTCGATAGCCCATTCCATATCGAGAGGCCGCTGGAAATGTTCGTCGAGGCGGAGGGCACACTGCCAGATTTCCGTAAGGAAAGAAATTTCGGATGAGGACGGTTCATAAGGCTGACCCGCTCTGACCGCCGTCAGTATCGTGAAAGAATCTTTAGCCAGGCGATAGTTCCGATCGGGCGAGACGTCGCCGCCAACCAGGTCTTCACCGAGGCCTTCTACGGCACTTACTCGAATGGCATCCAGGTCGCCGCTGAGAGGATCTGCGGTATAGAGGACGCCACTCAGGCGGGGTTGAACCATTTCGATGACCAGCACGGCCATCGGTGTATCGAGGTCCTCCAAGCCGTGATGCAGACGGTAGGAGAGGGCCGACGCCGAATATTTGCTGGCTACGACCTGTTTATAGGCCTCTGCTAGCCCTGCCGGAGGAACATTCAGCATCGAGGTGTACTGACCGGCAAAGGAAACCTCCCCGTCTTCGCCGACGGCACTGCTGCGGACAGCCAGGAGGAGGTCCTCCGATTGCGTAGTCAAATTGGCTGCGGCCTCGGCCATTGCGGCAGAGATGGTCAGGGGAAGCGGCATTTCCAGAATCCGCTGACGGATCAAGCTGCCCGTAGCCTCGATGGACGCCGGATCGTCGGCCGCCATATTCGCCAGAAGTTCGTCTATCTCGGCGATCAGGCCAGTTTCCTTCATAAAATGCCAAAAGGCTGCGGTTGTGACGGAAAAGCCTCCAGGAGTCGGCATGGCCAGTTCGCCACGCATCAAGGCCAGATTGGCGGCCTTGGAACCGGTGAATCGTGCCTGATCCTTGGTTATCAGATCGAGTGGCAGGATAAGACTGCAGGCGGAAGATGATTCATTCCCGGCAAGTTCATACTGGATAGAGCGGCGGATCGTATTGTGCACTCCCTTTAACGATTTGTAACTCTTTTTCGACATGCCCGACAGGGAAGTTATCAGGCCTTCGGTCTCAGTGAGCAACAGACCGATCTTGCGTTCGACGAACTGGAGGGTGAATGGCCGGTTGTTGTAGTAGATCTGCTCAAGGTCCGCCATTGTCGTGAGGGCAGTGCGATTGTGGACCAGCAATTTTCTGAAATGCTCGTAGCGAAATTTCTGCTCGGCATCCATGGTCGGTAGAGGTTTGCAGGCATTGTCGGACTGAAACATTTTCAATAAGGGCATGAGCAGGCTCCATAAATATTGGTTACTTCAGCTTGGGCGATCCATTACTGGGGATACATGTCTTTCCCATTCCCCCAGTGTGTCTTTTTCGGGGTTATTTCTGGCTAGGTTGCCAACCAAGGAAGCCACCTTCGAGGAAACGGACCTCGGGGTGGTTTTTTTGTAGAGCATCCGCGACTGATTGGCTCACCGAGCCTCCCCTGACACAGTAGACAACCAGTTCCTGATCCTTGGGCAATGACGTGCTCCATTCTTGCACATTTTCAGGATCATGCCAAACTGCTCCTTCGATAGTTTCGGGTGATTTTTCGAAATCGGCCTTTCTTCTGACATCAAGCAGAAAGACCTTCTTTTGCGACAATCTGTCCTTCAGTTCTGCTGGGGTAATGGATGTACTCATGATTATATCTCCGGGTAAAATTTTCATAGACATGACATATCAAAAACCGAGCAGGTACCAGATCAGACCAAGCCCTCCGCTTCCTGCGATTATCTTGATAATGCCGACTTTATAAAACTGCATCAAGCAGAAGGCCGCAACGGCCAGGACTGCTGAAAACCAGGCAAAGCCTTCTACCGGAAACAATACATGAGTACCGAACCATACACCCAGATTAAGAACAACGCCGACAACGGCCGGGGTGATAGTCGCCAGGGCGGCAGACATCTTGGTATTGCCGATCAGACGCTCGATATATGGTGCCCCAATAAAGATGAACATGAAGCTCGGCAGAAAGGTGAAATAGGTGGCGACAAGTGAACCCGTCACCGAGCCGAGCAACGGTCCAAGAGATCCAGGATGATTCCAGCCAGCCAGAAAACCAACGAACTGCACGACCATAATCAGCGGGCCGGGAGTCGTCTCGGCCAGGCCGAGGCCGTCCATCATCTGCAGACTGGTCAGCCAGCCATACTGTTCAACTCCGGCTTGGGCAATATAGCCAAGCAATGAATAGGCCCCACCAAAGGTCAGAAAAGCAGCTTTTGTGAAAAAGAAGGCCTCAGTCGCAAAAACCGAATCGGGCAGAAAAAAGTAAAGCCCGAGGAAAGGTACACACCAGAGAGCAATGAAAATGGCCAGGATCTTGATGTTTCTTGAAAATGACGATGTACTCCGTTCCCCGGCCTGAAATACTAGGGGAGTCGCACCGCTTGGCTTTTTGCCGGCCAAAAATATGTCCGGGAAAAATTGGCTGCCTATGACTCCAACTATGCCCACTGAAAGAATCAGCGCCGGAAAGGGGAATTTGAAAAAATAAGTAACCAGAAACGAGAGAGCCGCTATAGCGATCAGCACATTGTTCTTCAAGGACTTCTTACCGATCTTGATGACCGCAGCCAGGACAATGGCCAAGACGGCCGCCTTCAGGCCGACGAAAATCGCGGCCACCCACGGCAGGGTACCGAAAGCGATATAGATATAGCTGAGTGTGAAAAGGATGAATACCGAGGGCAGGACAAAGAGGACGCCTGCGACTATTCCACCCCTGGTTTTATGGAGCAGCCAGCCGATATAGGTTGCCAGTTGCTGGGCCTCGGGTCCCGGCAGCAGCATGCAGTAGTTCAGGGCATGCAGGAAACGATCGTTGCTGATCCATTTTTTACGATCAACCAGTTCCTGGTGCATGATGGCGATCTGGCCGGCCGGGCCGCCGAAACTGATCCAGCCGAGCTTGAACCAGAACAGGAAGGCTTCCTTGAACGAAGGGGACACCTGCGTTTCCGGTTCAACCGCGTGGGTGGGTAGGGGATTCTCCATTGCGTTCACAGTGTACTTTCAGAAGGAGCCGGAATCGTCCGACGGAACAAGAGGGCTGAGACAATAAGAATTGCGGCAATACAGGCGAAAGCCAGGCGGAAATCCTGGCCGTCGGACAGGCCGATCAACAGACCCGCGAGGATCGGGCCTGTCGCATGGCCGACATCATAGAGGGTACCGAACACCCCCATCGCCGAGCCGATATTGTCTTCCCGACAGAAATCAGCGACCATGGCCGCCGATGACGAGGTGACGATAGCCTCGCCGAGTCCAAAAACCATCGACAGGAGCAGGAGGACAGGATAATCTTTCACCCAGGGCACGATGGCAAAAGGCACGGCGCAGACAAACATCCCCCAGAACAATAGCGGCCTGCGGCCATGTCGGTCAGAGATCCGGCCCATCAGGGGTTTGGCGAGAACCGTCACGAATATCTGCACTCCCCAGATAAGACCGGCCTGAAACACCGAGTAGCCGAGGACCATGACGATATAGATCGGCATGAAGGCCTCCAGCGCCCCCACGGAGAGGTTCTGCACCCCTTCCATATTGCTGGTCACAACGATCCGGCGATCGGTCAGGATATTTTTCAGGCTGTGCCAAAAATGGCTGATAACCGCCGATACCGTTGATTTCCCCGTGCCGTTTGTACCGTTTGCAGCCAATGAACTGCTGGCCCAAACCCCGATCAGGAGGGCAATCATACCAAGGGCGGCAACCACTCCATAGATGATATGGAAATGGACCAGCTGCTGTTCACCTCCTCCGGCCAGTCTGCCGAGCAGAAAACCGCCAAGCGGTGCCCCCACCAGGTTGCCGATAATGGTTACCGAGGAAAAAAGCGAGAGCATCTCGCCCCGTTTGTTGCCGGCCATATCAACGACCACGGCCATGATCACCGGGCCATAGATGGCGGTGGCAAAGCCGTGCAGGAAACGAACCAGGATCAGACTGTTATAGGAATCAACCAGCAGATAGAGAAACGGGATGACGGCAAAAAATGCCAGGCCGATGAGCATGGTTTTACGCCGACCAATGATATCGGAGATAACCCCGGCCGGCATCTTGAAGAAGACGCCGGTAATGGTCGAAATGGCCACGGCGAATCCGATGGCCTCCGGCCCTACCCCGAATGAGGCGGCAAACAGGGCCAGTACCGGTGTCCTGGCCAAGGCATAGGAAGCCTTGGCGAGAAAGCCGGAGAGGCAGAGGCCATAAAAATTTGTCCGTGGATCCATTATCGAACCTCTTTATTTTGAACCGAAATACTTAATAGCTGCCGCCATTTCTTTTTCAAAATCCTCAAGAATATGACCAAATCGGCCCTTTATATCGTCACTGAGATGCTGGACATATTCCCTGGCCGCCTCTTCGCCATATTTTTCCTTGAACATCTGAAAATTGTCCGGAATGGCGGTGATATCATGCCGGGCATTTTTATTGGCTGGATCGTCGATCCATTCGTGAACCTCAAGGTATTCCTTACCGGTTCTCTTCAGACTTGTTTCAACATGTTTTTCAATACTTGGCATAACGATTCTCCTGTTAATGTTTTTCTGTCATGGACAGATAGAGTGCTTCAAAGACAGCTATTCCCTGCTCCAGGGTCTCGCTATCTGGTAAGGCCCGATTACGAATACCTTTGATGATCATTTCAATTACATGGGCCTCAGAGGCGGCAAATTTGCCATCCTTGATATCAATATCGTGCACAATCCGGCAAAGAGCGTCGAGGCCCTTGTCCGTAAGGTCAAAACTCTTCGTCAAGACCTCGAAGGTGCATTGATCATCAATATGGGTGAAATCGCCATTACGCACGTCATAGGAAACCTCCAGGTCGCTGGTGAGATCTCGCAATTCGTTCTCATCCCGGAAGGAAAAGGACGCCTGAGCATCAATGAAACGGCGGATCAGCCAGGCAGAGGCCATTCTGTCCACAAAAGGTCGTTTGCGGGTCACCCAGGTCAGGCCGGAAAAGCTGGTAATTTTACGACCATTTGGCAATGATGACGGGATTGATCCCTTTTGGCCCTTTTCGACGACCGAGAGCTCTTCCAATTGTTTTCTCATGGCTCCAATCTGCGCGGCCAGTTCTCTTCCCTTTGCTGATTGAAAGAAATCACGCTGCTGAACCGCCTGGAAATCGGTCTGTAATTTTTCAAACTGCTTGAACAATGATGTGGTTTTCTTATCCCTGCCGCCTTTTCGGAGGTTACGGATTCTGCCGGAGAATTCGTCAATTTTCGTGGCAATCTCCTGGTATTGATGCTGTCGCTGTTCATTGAACAGCGCAACGATGTCTTCCTGCTGCAAGGGTTCAATGGAGTCGGTTTTGACCAGAAGCCCCTCTCCTTTCAGGCTGGGCAGTTCGGCCAGCATCCACTGCAAGACCTCGTGGTGTTCCTCTTTGTACGGCAGGATATAAACGCCTCCCTTGAGTAGCACGGCACCGGTTTTCAGCAGTTTGCGCCAGATCTTGACTCGGTTCTTCACAGGAGTTGCCGGTATAGAATAAAAGAACAACAACCAATTGAATTTATTATTTTCTTCCATTGATTCTCATCTCCACTGTTAAAAGAGCACTTGAAAAAAGTATCATGTGTTACCTGATTATGTAACACTTTGTTGTTTGTTGTCAAGGCGATTTTTATAGGTGATAAGGCTGCCATAGAGCAATATTTTCGAACTCGAATTGTGATGATTTCGTAAAAAGTCCAAAAATGGTCATTTTACGTATTGTAACATATTGAATTTATTAGGTGCTGTATTCTTAAAAAGGGCTTTTTGCGAAACCATCAATTGTGCAAATGGCGAAAATCAGCAATTCAAGAAGAATTACAGCCGATTAAGTGACAGTCAAATTGAGACAGATAGATTATGGTTGGATCTTGTTGAAATCAAAGGTTATTTCAAGAGAAAAACTGTGAGGCTAGTGGGAAAAAACTGCTTTCTGTCGGATTCATCCCAGATGGAAAAGGAAATGATGTCTTTTGAGTGAAGATAGCTCCAGAAAATCGTTACGTTAGAGACAGATGTCTGATTGAAAATCCTGACACCATCATTTCTTTGTTGATGCTCGTGGAAACTCCAAATCGGGTGCTTCTCTAAGAGACTGGGGTTGAGCTTGGCCAATCTTGATCTCAACCAATTTGTTACCGATCTCAAACTTGAGGTAACTGTATCTTTGTAACCGCCTAAACAACCCCATCTACCCTCAATCCCAATAATATGTTCCATTTGCTTGTGTGGAGATTTTGACAGCAATCGCGGTCAATCGGTGTATTTGCATGGCAAGGGCAGGAAAGAACGAGTAGTTCCACTGTGGAAAAGCACCGCCAAATTGCTGAGAAGATGGCTTACGCAAATCGAGCCGGATCCGCAGCACCCACTCTTCCAAAACCGTTTCGGTCAGAGGCTGAGTCGTTCCGGGGTGGAGTCACGACTGTCACGACTACGTTTGGCTCTACCCAAAGCGATCACGTAGTGCCCCTCACTCAGAGGCAAAATCATATCTCCCCATGTCATCAGACACACTAAGGCTATGCATTTATTGCAGGCAGGGGTAGATCTCAGTGTTATCGCCTTGTGGCTCGGGCATGAAAATATTGTAACAACGCATCAGTATCTCGAAGCTGATCTGCGGATGAAGGAAAAAACTCTGGCAAAACTTCAATCCCCCTCTCTGCAATCTGCTCGTTACAAACCCTCCAACAAGAGACTTTCCTTCCTGGAAGGCCTGTGATTATGCTGATATAGCTGCTCCATCATAAGCGTTGCGGTTGCGCTTCAACTTGCTGATCTTAAACATATTACTATTGGCTTATGTGGTGGCTCCATAGGCAACTCCGCATAATTGCGAGCTGCGCATAATTGCGATTATGCTGAGCTCAGCATAACAGAAAAAACTGGCTCTTCAGCGGTACACCCGAAGGAGCGGAGGCCAGCGCCCTGCTCTATAGCCTGATTGAAACGGCCAAGGCCAACGAACTGGAGCCCTATGCCTATCTACGTTACATCTTCGAGAAGCTGCCGTTTGCATCGACAGTTGAAGATTACGAGAAATTGCTGCCCTGGAATGTTAAAAAGGAGCACTTGGGGAATTTCCTGGCCTTGGAATGTGCTTGAGTTGGCGCTTACTTATTGCTACATCTATACCTTATATATAATTGTCAGAAGTCGCAAATAAATTGTTTATAATTAAATAAATACCAGTGTTTATGCCTAACAATACCACTATCCCAATATCTATAGTAAGCTGCCGAGACGGAAATCAACAGCGGATTGTCAACTAAGGGCTCCTGTCGGCTCTGATATTCTCAGGTTCCCGAAGGTGTCGAAACGACTGCGGCCATGTTTGCTGGCTTTCGTTTGAGAGAGTTTGTGTTTACATTGATTATGTGCTTTCATGCGTAAATAAGTCCGGCATCCAGTTTGCTGAATCCGCCCATCGAGGCACCATGACCCACTATCTCTACCCATCCTTTTCCGTGCTGCTGGTCGACGATGATCCTGCCTGGCTGCATGGCATGGCGAATGCCCTTGAACACGCCGGCATCAACCATCTTCTCCAGTGCTCGGACAGTCGCGAGATCCTGCCTCTGCTCGCCCGCGAGGATGTAGGATTGATCCTTCTCGGTCTGCCCAGACCCAGCCTCGCGGGGGAGGAACTGCTGTCCCGTATCATCCAGGAATACCCCGAGTCGGCGGTGATTGTCATCAGCGGCCATAATCAGGTCGATACCGCAGTACAGTGCATGCAGGCCGGCGCCTTCGACTTTTTCGTCAAGACCGCCGGGCAGGTGCGCCTCGTCGCCGGAACGCAGCGGGCCATACGCACCCTGGAACTGCAGCGGGAGAATCGACGGTTGCGCAGCGGCATTTTGCAAGGGGAGCTCGAACACCCCGAGGCCTTTGCCGGTATCATTACCGCCAACCCGGCGATGCGCAGCATTTTTCGCTATGTCGAGGCCGTGGCGCACAGTTCCCAGCCGGTGCTGATCAGCGGCGAAAGCGGCACAGGCAAGGAATTGGTCGCCCTGGCGGTGCACCGAATCAGCCGCCAGGAAGGGCCCTGGGTGCCGGTGAACGTAGCCGGCCTCGACGACAACCTGTTTGCCGACACCCTCTTCGGCCATATCCGGGGGGCCTTCACCGGGGCCGACCAGCCGCGGCGAGGCATGGTGGAACTGGCCATCGGCGGCACCCTGTTTCTGGATGAGATCGGTGATCTCAGTCAGTCCTCGCAGATGAAGCTGTTGCGCCTGCTGCAGGAGAGGGAATACTGTCCACTGGGAAGCGAAAGGTGTCACCAGACAAACGCCCGCATCGTCGTTGCCACCAACCAGGATCTGACGGCCAAGGTAGCTGCTGGTTCGTTCCGCAAGGATCTCTACTTCCGACTCAAGGCCCATTATCTTGACCTGCCGCCGCTGCGCCGCCGGCCCGAGGATATCCCGCCCCTGCTCGACCACTTCCTGGCAGAGGCTGCCAACGAGCTGGGCTGTCCCCAACCGCCCGCCTCCCCGCAACTGCTGAACCTGCTTGCCGATTATCCGTTCCCCGGCAACGTGAGGGAGTTTCGGTCCATGGTGTTCGACGCCGTCAGCCTCTATCAGGGAGGCCGCCTTTCCCTGGAGCCTTTCAAGCGGGCGATGGGATTGGCCGAGGCCGGGCCAAGGGGGAATGGCCTGGCCTACCCGGATGAACATGAGCGGCCGATCCTCGCTTTCACCGAGTGGTTGCCGACCTTTAAAGAGGCCCTTCAGCTGCTGACGGCAGAGGCGATGCGCCGCTCCAACGGCAACCAAACCCGCGCCGCCCGGTTGCTCGGCGTCTCCCGCCCCGCGCTGAGCAAACGCCTGAAAAAGCTGACAGGCGAAACCCCGATTGAGGTGTAACCAAGATTACCGCAGTAACTTTCGGCTCCTGCCGCCATCCTTCCGTTTTTCCTGATTTTATCGGTTTCCTGGAGGTCTGGGCGTAACCATGGTTACCATCCAGCCTTTTTCTCTGGTCAAAAAATAATCGTAATTTCAACAACATCTGCTTTCGAAAAACAGGCATCTTTTATGCATAGATAAACAACGAGACGCCGGGCGATCAAGCTTGGGCAAACTCATTCCAGTTAAGAGTCACCAGTTAAAGATCGTTTCAGTTAAGAGTGGAGGTAAAAGATTATGTTAACGACAATAAAAACCGGCTTGGTAGTTCTGGTCAGCGTTCTTGGCCTCAGTCTGGCTGTATTCACCGGCAAAACTCTTGCCGCCGACAGTCCCGGGTTGGACCTCGGGGATGTCAAACTGCTGGAAGTCCTGATCAATGGCGATGACGACTTTGACGATGTCCACGATCTGGATGCACTCGAAGAAGACAGCAGATTTTTCCGCTTCGACCGCAGGTTTATCCCGTTCGAGCGAAGGTTTGTTCCGTTCAATCGTTTCGATCGATTTGACCGGTTTGACCGGTTTGACAGGTTCGACAAGGAGGATGACTGATGTTTGAATAACGCAATGCCGCAGTTTTCTCCGGCGTCGGCCTGCTTGCTGATGGGGCGACGATTTATTTTTGCACTTTCCGGCGAAAAGCGGACTGTCTTAACCGGAGGACGGGAAATGGGGCGTTGAAGCCATAAATTTCCCGGCCAACGACAAGGGCACCGCGGGAGGGTTTCCGTGGCGCCCTTTTTGCGTCAAGGCAACTGGGACGGCGTGCAGTGCAATCGGGGCCCCGCCTTGCTGTTTTTCGCATCAGTGAGGTCGGGCCTTGCCGCTCTGACAGAGAATATTTTTTCGTATCATTTGTTACTTTTTTCCTCTTTGGTCCGTATACCTTCTAAAAGATTCAGTGGGGACAAAACAGTGATGTGCGGAGGAGGCACACGATGAAAAAGATTTTTCTCGGAACAATGCTTTTGACCTTGATGCTGATATTTCCTCTTCCAGCAACGGCAAGAGTGGATATCGACATCAACATTTCCCTTCCTCCTCCCGTCAGATTCGTCGAACCACCGGAACTGATCGTGCTGCCGGGAACCTATGTCTACGCCGTCCCTGATGTGAATGTGGACATCTTCTTCCATGACGGCTGGTGGTGGCGTACCTGGGACAGCCGTTGGTATCGCTCGCGGGAATATAACTCGGGTTGGGTATACTACGAGAACGTTCCCACCTTTTATCGGGAAATCCCCTCCGACTGGAGGCATTATTACCGGGAGCGCCGCTGGCGGGGGCATGAATGGCATTACCAGCGGCTTCCCCACCATCGCGTCACACGGTACTGGCGGGACTGGGAACGGGACCGGTACTGGGAGCACAAGAATATGTGGGGTGTCCCGGGTTATCGATTTTCAGCGGGGGAAGAAGTAAGCGTCAGCGTCGACGTTTCCCTGCCGCCGCCCGTGGCATTTGTCGAACCGCCGGAACTGGTCGTGCTGCCGGGAACCTATGTCTATGCCGTCCCCGATGTAGAGGTGGATATCTTTTTCCACGGTGGCTGGTGGTGGCGTTCGTGGAACAGTCATTGGTATCGCTCGCGGGAATACAGTTCGGGCTGGGTGTACTACGAAAACATTCCCGCCTTTTATCGAGAGGTCCCCTCAGATTGGAGACATTACTATCGGGAGCGCCGCTGGCGGGGGCATGATTGGCATTACCAAAGGCTTCCCCACCATCGCGTTTCGCGGTACTGGCGGGACTGGGAACGGGACAGGTACTGGGAGCATCAACAGACCTGGGGTGTCCGGGGGCTGCAACTCCGCATACAACCGCAACGATCGAACCATAAGGTGAAAACGAAACCTTCGCGACGATCGTATCGAGAGGTGCGGCCATCGCATTACCGATCCTATTACATCGATTCAGGCCCGCGATTCCATCCGAGCGGGAAGGCAAAGCACGGCAAACCAAAGGGAGGCCGTGGCAATGGCAGAAGTAAAGGACATGGGCATGGAAACGGGAAGAAATAGAGCCTTTTGCACACCAGGGAAAGCTCAGTCTCCAAAACCGACATCGCCGAGGGCGGCACGCAGGAGCTGCCCCATCGCGATCCTGCCCCGGTCGTCTTCGAGCAGGCGCTGGTTGATCTCAAGCTCGATGCCGAGGTAGGTTTCGACTTTGAAGTGGCGGCGGAGGGCAGTGGTATGGCCATCCGAGGCGCCGCGGTAGGGATGGTTCATCCTGATCGAAAGATGAGGATCGGTTGCATGTATCGTCCGGGCCAGCCGCCGGGCTAGATCCTTTTCCGCCTGCCGCTGCGGGTCGTAGAGGAGGCCGATATCGTTCGTTCGCACCACCCCGTCCAGAACCGGGGTGAAGGAGTGGACGGAGAGATGCAGCAGCAGGTCGCACCAGGGCAGAACTTCCTCCACGGCCTGCAGGGTGTCGCTCCGGAACGGGGTGTACCAGAGGGCGATAATCGACTCCTTCTCCGCTTCCGGCAGACCCTGCGAAAACTCGGAGAAAAGCCGGGGATGGTGGAGAGAGCGGTTGAGATCGATCAGCAGCCGGCTGCAGCCGCCGTAATAGGCCCCTTCCGCCAGTCCCTCCACCGCCTTCGCCACCTCCAGGGCGCCGATATCATACCCCCGGTGCGTCTCGAGGACATGGGGTGCCCCGGCGAAGAGTTCGACATAGGGCTCGGGAACGGCGGCCGTGGCATGTTCGCAGCTCAGTATCATCTTCATGGCAGGTAAAGGCTGTTCTGCCGCAGGGCATCAGCCAGTCTCCCATACAGGTTTCGCAGGTTCTCCCGGCGGTAGTCGCCCCGCAGCCCCCGCAAGATCCGAGCGGCAAGGCAGCCCTCCCGGAGGACCGTCTCCAGGGTCTTTCGGGTCGCGGCATCGAGAAACCCGGCATATCCGGCAAAGAGCGCCTGCCAGATCTCAGAGACCGGCATGGCCCTGCCCGGCAGCCCGAACAGCTGCAGATAAGCGGAATCGTCCACCACGGTTTCCCCTCCGGTCTTGATGACCCGCAGGAAAAGGTCGCGGAGCATCTCGGTATCGACCCGGCCTTGTCCGACAAACTCCGCTTGGTCCGCCGCCGCCAGCCGCCGCAGGGTCTCAATGATCATCCTGGCGATGCTACAGTCGGCCAGCGGACACTCCTGGATGTCGAGGATCCTGATCTCGATGGCCCCCCGGTCGAAACGGGCGATCGCCCCGCGGGCGTTGAGGAAATACTTGTCCATGATCCCCTCGGGATCGAACGGAGCGATGGCCGCCAGGATCGGCCGAAAGATCCGTTCCTCATACTCAGCCTCACTGCAGACGGCCTCGGGAATCAGGCGGCCGGTGAGAACCGGCAGCCGTTCCTGGTTGTGCAGATAGACCTTGAGCCGCGCGTCCAGCCAGCCGGTCGGCCCGCCGTCGAGAATCGGCGAGCTGGCGGTAAGGGCCGGCAGCAGGGGCAGCAGCAGGCGGATGGCGGTGTGCAGCCTGGCGAACTCCGCATCGCCGGCAAAGGGCAGGTTGAGGTGGGCGCTCTGCAGGTTGGCCCAGCCGTGGCCGCGGCAGTCGAAGATGGTGTTGTAGAGCGCATAGATCTCGTGCGCGTCGTGCGGCCAGAGCACCATCTCCTGCAGCGGGTCCATCCAGGGGTGGGCGGCGGTGGGCAACAGCATGGCGCCATGCCTGCCGAGAATTCTGTCGATTGCTCCTATGTTGCTGTGAAAATCATCCGAGGCCGCAACCAGGTCCGCGGTCGGGCCGTTGGTCTTCAGCTCGACGACATGGGCCGTCAGTTCGTTCGACCAGGCGATCGGCCCGTTATCGACATCCGAGACCTGGCTGCCGCTGAAATCACGGAACAACAGGTCGACGATCGGCCGAATATCGAGGCTCTCCCGGTCCACCACCATGTATTCGAGTTCGACGCCGAAGCCTTCGAACAGATGCAGGCCGGATCCGCTCATATCTCCCGCCCGGTGCGTTCGGCAATCCGCTTGAGAAAGGCATCGATGACCTTTTTATAGACGATATCCCCTTCCCCCAGATCCTCCACACCTTCGTCCATATTGGGATTCTCGTTGATCTCGATGACGATCGGCTTGCAATCGACCAGTTTTATATCGATTCCGTAAAGGCCGCGGCCGATGCTCTTCACCGATTTCATGGCGATCTTCACCACCGCCTTGGGCACATCCGCCAGGCGGGCGCTCTCGAAGCCGCCGGAGACATCGTTGCTCTTCTTGGCGTCCCAGTTGTAGATCTGCCAGTGGTCCTTGGCCATCAGGTACTTGCAGGCAAAAAGCGGCTCGCCGTCGAGGATGCCGATCCGCCAGTCGAATTTGGTGAAAATGTATTCCTGGGCGATCAGCAACTCGGATTTCTTCAGCATGGCATCGATCAGTTCGGTCAGCTCCTCGCGGGTGCCGGCCTTCTTCACCCCGAAGGAGAAGGTCGAATCGGGCAGTTTCAGGACACAGGGCAGATTGAGGGTGGACTCGACCAGATGGCGGTTGCGGCGGTGCACGATCATCGTCTTCGGGGTCGGCACCCCGGCTGACTGCAGCAGTTCGGCGAGATAGACCTTGTTGTTGATCTTGAGAATCGATTCCGGATAATCCAGCAGGGCGATGCCTTCGCGCTGGGCATGGTGGGCGAATTGGTAGGTCTCATTGTTGACATGGGTGTTCTGGCGGATAAAGAGGGCGTCGTACATCAGCAGCCGGCTGTAGTCCTTCACTGAGATCACATCCACATCGAATCCGGCCTTCTCGCCGTAATGGACAAATTTCTGAATGGCCTTTTTGTCGGACGGCGGGGCCTGGTCATCCTCCTTGTAGAGGATGGCCAGGGCGTAGCGTCCGATATGCCTCGATTTCTTTTCCGAGCCGTAGCGCGTTCGCGAGAAATACTCCTCGGCCCGCTGCAGGACGAAGGGGAAATGGCTCTCGGGAATGTCGTTTGTCGAGATGGTCCTTATGCTCTGGATATGCCAGCGGCTGCTGCGCACGAACCTGACCCGCAGAAAGGGTACCCGGAACATCCGGTAGAAGAGGTTGCTGATGTCGTCGTACTTCTCGGCCAGATTGCCTCCGAAGTAGACGCTCAGGGTGAACTCGTCGGAGCGCAGGTCCTTGAGCCGTCGCTGGATCAGGCCGTCGAAGTCCTCGGACATCAGCTTGATGACAAAGGGTTTCTGGACATCGAGAATGTTGCGCACCGTCGGGATCGGCTTGTGGCCGCGGGCCTCGGCCAGCAACGAGACATAATACCCCTTCGACTGGTAGCTGTAGGACTTGCTGAGGTTGAAGACCCGGAGATTTCTGGCCTTGGCCCAGTCGGGATTGGTCAGGTACTCATACGAGGAGATGATCGCCAGGTTGGCCACCTTGATCTTCCAGGTATCCGGATTATCTACAATAATAATCTTGTTCATGTCAGTCTCTCAGCGGTTGGACGATCAGCAGGTTGGCGTCGTAGGTCATGCTGCCGAGGTGGATGGCGTTAATCAGCCGCTGCACCGGCAGGGTGTAGTATTGGGAACCGTAGAGTGGGTTGCCGCTGTAGGGGTCGGCGATCCGCACCATGTCGACCGCCGTGTAATCGATCAATACCACGAAATGGCCGACCGGTTCCCCGGCGATATCGTCGTAGTGCGAGCGCTTGCCGCGCGTGATCTCGCGCATCGAGTTGTAGAGATAGGTAGCGCTGAGCCCGGTGAGGATGGGGATGGAGAGCTGCAGGGTATTCTTCAGCAGTTCGGGGGTCAGCTGGTCGAAGAGGATCCGGCCACCCTGCCGGAGAAAGGCGATATAGGCCCCGCTGGCCTGGAGAAAGCGCTTCTTCTTTTTGAATTCCTGCTGCTCCTCGAGTTTTGCGATCAGGGCCGGACTGTCAAGGTTCGCCCAGGCCGGGTCGAACATCCTCAGGTTATAGGAATAGATGGTCGCCTCCATGCCGCGGCGCAGGGCGTCAATGCCGAGATAGACTGCGAGCGTGCCGCCGGTCTCGAGCGAGCTGATCTCGGCGATCAGCTGGGAGAGTTCGACCTCAAGGTCATAGTAGCGGTAAACGGCATGCAGCGAGGTCGGCCCGCAGCTGTTGTCGTCGGGCTGGGGGAGGATCGTCAGTTCCATGGCAGAGTGTCCTTGGGGGAGGATCGGCCTCCAGACGCATCGGTTGATTACCGGTCCG
>JANMSX010000037.1:0-40219 GCA_031389785.1 Desulfobulbaceae bacterium
CGCCCGCACCACCATGATCTTCGGCTCCAACGTCATCCAGACCCGGCTGCCCGACGCCCATCACCTGATCGAGGCCAAGCGCCGCGGCCGGGTGATAGTGGTCGATCCCGACTTCTGCAGCACCGCCGCCAAGGCCGATGAGTGGCTGCCGATCAAGGCCGACACCGACGCCGCCCTGGGCCTCGGCATGGCCAAAATCATCATCGAACGCAAGCTCTACGATTCGGAATTCCTCCGGGACTTCACCGATTTCCCGATCCTCGTCCGCCAGGATACCGGCAAACGCCTGCTGGCCGGCGAAGTGGCCTCCCTTGCCGGCGAGGCCGGGGCGCGGACCATCCCCGAGTACCGCCGGCTGTTCGTGGTCCACAGCGCGGGTGAACTCCGCATCCTCGATCCGGAAAACCTCAATCCGACCCATGCCGACCTCGAGGGCGAATTCGAAGTCAGCCTGGCGGATGGCGGCACCGTTAAGGCCACCACGGTCTTCACCGCCCTGCAGAAGACGCTTGTCGACTACGACCTCAAGACGGTGGCGGCGATTACCGGGCTCGACCCGGTGCAGATCGAGCGGGTGGCCGTCGACGCCGCCGTCAACACGCCCCTGCACATCATCTACGGGGCCAGCAATTACCAGTGGTACAACGGCGATCTCAAGGGCCGGGCCCTCTCGCTGCTGCCGGTTCTGGTCGGCAGTATCGGCAAGAGCGGGGCGGGTATCTCGACCTATGCCGGCCAGTACCGCATCCGTTTCAACCTGCAGAGCTGGTGGTTCCCGGAGGGCGCAAAGCTCAACTGGGTGCCCTATCTGCACTTTCTGCAGGGCGGCGGCCCGCGCTACCCGGAACACGGCATCAAGGCCATGGTCGGCGGCTGGGGCAATCCCTTCGACCAGCACAACATGAGCAATCGCTTAAAAGAGCGGGCGACCTCCGGCGAGCTGGAGTTCATCATGACCTGCGATTTCCAGATGTCGACCAGCTGCATGTGGTCGGATGTTGTGCTGCCGGCCCCCACCTGGTACGAAAAGCACGACCTGACCGCCACCATCCTCCATCCTTATCTGCAGCTGCAGCAGCCGGCGATCAAGCCCCTGTTCGAGAGCCGGTCCGAGCTGTGGATCTTCCGGGAACTGGCCAAACGGATCAATCCCGAGTTTGAAAAGCACTTCTTCCCGGAGCTTGACGAGAACGAGGCGGCCCTGAAGGTCATCGAGATACTGCTGGCCAACGGCGGTCCCGAGACTGCGGGGATAACGCTAGCGATGCTGCAGAAGGGCCCGGTCCGGCTGCATTCGCCGGCCCCCGGCGACCGCCAGGTCCCCTTCTACGAGCAGATTGAGCACCGCAAGCCCTTCCCGCCGCTCAGCTATCCGGCGCCGATCAAGGCCACCGGCCAGTTCCTGCGCAGCGGCCGGATCGAATTCTACAAGGACGAGGACCTCTTTCTCAGCGAAGGCGAGCAACTGCCGGTGCACAAGGAGAGCTTTGTCGAGACCGAGTACAAGGCCGACCCGGCGGTCCGCGACAAGTACCGGCTGCGCTACGTCACCAAGAACTCGCTGTACCGGGTGCACTCGACCCACTCGAACAACACCATCCTCCTCGAGCTGCAGGACAATAAGGCCAAGGTCTTCCTGAACCGGAAGGATGCCCTGGAGCGCGGCATCAAGGATGGCGATCTGGTGCAGATCTACAACGACCGCGGCAAGACCCGGGCCTATGCGATTCACGATCCGGGCTGCAGCGCCGGGACGGCGATCTTCGAGGAGGGCTGGTGGTCCCGCTATCTCGGGGACGAGTCCTACAACTCGCTGACCTACCCCTGGATCAAGCCGTTGCATGAAATCTATTTCGTCCCCGGCATGTGGTCGCCGACCACGGTCTGGAACGAATGCCTGGTGGACGTAAGGAGGATGAGCGCATGAAGATGGGCATGGTGATCGACCTGGAAAAATGTATCGGCTGCCGCTCCTGCATGGTGGCCTGCAAGCAGCACAACGCCCAGCCGCCCAAGACCTGGTGGAACCGGGTGTTCACCCCCGGCAGCCACCGGCACCTGACCCCGCCGGAGCTGGGCGTCGAGTTCTTTCTGCCGGTGCACTGCCAGCACTGCGAGAACGCCCCCTGCGAAAAGGTCTGCCCGGTCGGGGCCACCTACCACGCCGAGGACGGGGCGGTGCTGATCGACTATGAGCGCTGCATCGGCTGCCGCTACTGCATGTCGGCCTGCCCTTACGGCGTCCGCCAGTTCAACTGGGAGGACCCGGAAAAGGCCCATAAGCGGTCGAAGTACCAGGAGAAATACCATTACGGCTATCCCGAGGAGCATCGCTATGAAGGCCGCCTGGTCTACATGCCGCTGCGGCCCAAGGGCATCGTCGAAAAGTGCACCTTCTGCGCCCAGTACCGCGACAAGGGCGAGCTGCCGGCCTGTGTCCGGGGCTGTCCCGGCAAGGCCCGTTTCGTCGGCGATCTCGATGACCCGGACAGCGAGGTGAGCAAGATGATCAAGAGGCGCAACGCCTTCACCCTGCTGCCGGAAAAGGGCACCAAACCCACCGTTTTCTACCTGCCGCCCAAGACCAAGGAGGTGTGATATGCCCACGAAAATGAGAGTAAGCATGTGGCTCAGCGGCGGGGTCTTTCTGATCGCGGTTGTGGCCTGGTTCTACCAACTGAAAGAGGGCCTGATCCTCACCAATCTGCAGAACTCGTTCAGCTGGGGGCTGTATATCTCGGGACTGGCCTTCTTCGTCGGCAACGCCGCCGGCGGTCTGGTGCTGACCTCGTCGATCTACCTCTTCGGCGTGAAAAAACTGAAACCGCTGGCCAAGCTCGGGGCCCTCACCGCCTTCGCCAATGTCACCGCGGCGATGCTCATCGTCCTGCCGGATATCGGCAAGCCGCTGCGGCTCTACAACCTGATCCTCCATCCCAACTTCATGTCGCCGCTGGTCTGGGACGTCATCGTCCTCAACCTCTACGCCCTGGCCTCGGCGGCCTACCTCTACATCCTGATGCTGCCCGAGCTCACCGGCAGGCTGGGTTGGCTGGCCATCAAGGTCGACAACGTCGAGGAATTCTCGGAGAGGTGGGCCAAACGCCTGGCGCCGGTGGCCCTGCTCTTTGCCATCGGCATCCATGTGGTCACGGCCTGGATCTTCTCCACCCAGGGGGCCCGTGACTGGTGGTTTTCGCCGGCCATGGCCCCGGACTTCGTCTCTGTCGCCATCGCCGTCGGCACCACCGTCGTCCTGCTGGCGGCGGCCCTGGCCTACGGCACCGGCGAGAGGTATCAGGAGGCCTACCGGATCCTCGGCCTGATCGTCTTCATGTCGATCTGCGTCCACCTTTTCCTGATGATGAACGACCTGGTCATCCACGCCTGGTACGGCAATGCCGAGACCGAGCGGATCATCGAGATCGCCTGGGGCGAGTATGCCTGGGCCCATGTCTTCGAGGTGGCGGCTCCCCTGATCGGGGCCTGGCTGCTGATGCTGCCGGCGACCAGGCGTTCGCTGCCGCGCCTGGCCATGAGTTCCGGCCTGCTCATCGCCGGCGTCTTCGTTCACCGCTTCCTGATCATGCCGGCGGCCTACAACAATATCCCGATGACCCTGGCGCCGCTCGGCCTGCCGGACAGCCACTGGTCGCTGCCGATCGCCTCGGGCCGCTACCTGCCCGGCCTGGGCACCTTTCTCGACCACTACAGCTATACGCCGTCCCTCATTGAGGTGGTGATCCTGCTCGGCATCGTCGCCTACGCGGTGTTCCTGATCCTGTGGGCGATCGACCGGCTGCCGATCCTGGTCAGGGAGGGCTCCTGATGCCTGCGCAAGCGCTGCACCCCGGCCTGCGGCTGATTTCGCTGTTGTTCAGCTACCCGGACGGCCAATGGTTCTCGGCCCCCCTGCCGGAAGGGGCGGGGGCTGAGGCCGCAGCACTGCTCCAGGAGATGCAGGGTATCGAGCCGACCCACCTGGAAAACGAATATGTCCGGCTCTTTATCAACGCGATGCCGGAACTGCCCTGTGCACCTTACGGCTCGGTCTACCTGGAAGGCTCGGTGATGGGCGAGTCGACCCTGAAGATCGCCGATATCTACCGGAAATACGGCATGGCAACCATCGAGCCGGCGGATCATATCGCCGTGGAGAGCGAATTCCTGGCCTGGCTGCACGGCCAGGCCGCGGACGACGCCGGCGCCCGGCAGGATTTCGACGCTCTGCTTGCGCACCTGCGTCAGTGGACAGGCCCATTCTTCGACCAGATGGAGCAGCACGACCGGCTCGGCTGCTACCGTCGCAGCGCGGCGGCGGCCCGCACCATTCTCTTGCAGATCGATTGATCGCCGTTTCCTGCCATTTCCGGCAGGCGCGGCGGATAATTTCTCCCTCGAACAAGCTTCGTTGCCGGGCTTGCCTTCCCCGAAAAACAGTCCTATTTTTTTTAGAGTTTATCCGTGAATCTGCAACTGGTCATTTTGCAAGAGGCTCTACGGATAAGCTCTTAATGCGAGTACTGCCGGGGGGATCGGCATCACCTTGCTTCTTTTTGCGATACGAATGCGGTACGTCTCTAGCCCGGATTTCTCACCAGCCGAGGTTGCCGTGTATGCGAGGCGCGAAGCAAGGTGCCATAGTAGTCCTATGCACCATGCTTCGGCAACGCTGCAGGTAAGCGAACGAAGTGAGACTCCGGGCGCGGTGAAATCGGCTGGCCTTCGGTGAACATTGTGTATGATTTTCAAGTGAAAGTAACTACGTGTAACAAATTGGAATGTCGTTCAGTTTATGAAAATCGACACAATATTCATGAGAAATCCGGGCTATAACCCTGATCATTGGTAGCACGGCGATTGCATAACTCTTCGTAATGGGCTGACCAGGCTATGAATCTGCTGCTCATAGCTCTGCTTCCCTTTACCGGAGCCCTGTTGCCGCCGCTTGCCGGGCGACTGGGCCGCGGGGCGGCGGCCTGGGCGGCGGCCATCGTCCCGGCGCTGGCCCTGCTGCTGGCGGCCTTTGCCGGGACGCCGCTGACGGTCAGCTGGCCGTGGCTGCCGCAGGCCGGTTTCGACCTCATCCTGCGCATGGACGGCCTTGCCGCCCTGTTCATCCTGCTGATCCTGGGGATCGGCCTGCTGATCATCCTCTATGCCAACTATTATTTGTTGGAGGATGACCCTCCCGGTCGATTTTTCGCGCTGCTGCTGCTGTTCATGGGGTCCATGGTCGGCATCGTTCTCTCCGACCACCTGCTGCAGCTCCTGGTCTTCTGGGAATTGACCTCCCTCCGTTCCTTCCTGCTGGCCCGATTGTTCCCGGCCCTGGCCGGCACCGATCTCTGGTTTTTCGCGGTCGGCGGCACCGGTCTCGTCACCCTGCTGTACGGCGCCTATACCGCCCTGTTCAGACATTACCTCAAAGGGCTGCTGGCCTATTCGACGATCAGTCATCTCGGGCTCATCGTCCTGCTGTTCGGTATCGATACGCCGCTGGCGGCCGTGGCCGGCGTTCCGCTGCTCAACGGCTTCATGTCCAAGGAGATGTTCTTTGCCGAAATCCTGCATCTGACAGCACTGGGCCAGGCGAGCTGGCTTCTGCCGGCGGCGGCGCCCCTGGCCGGCATCCTGGCCGTGGCCTATTCGGCGCGTTTTGTCCATGATGTCTTTTTCAACGGTGAACCGGTCAACCTGCCCAGGTATCCGCCGCATGAAGCACCCCGGTATATGCTTCTGCCGGTGGCGGTGTTGGTCGGCCAGTGCCTGCTGGTGGGGGTTTTTCCCAACGTCACCGTGGCTCCCTTCCTGGCGCTTGCCTCGGCCGATATGCTGGGCGGGTCGCTGCCTGCATACGACCTGGCGATCTGGCACGGTTTCAATGCCCCCTTCATGATGAGTCTGACCGCCCTCATCGCCCTGAGCGTCGTGGGTCTGCTGGCGGTGCTGACCTTCGCACGGTTTTCCGCCCCCGACCTGGCCTTGACCCAGCTGGCGGTGGAGGTGGTCACGATCATGCTGCTGCTGGCCCTGTATTTCGCCCTGCTCGACAACCTCTGCCTGGCGCCCGGCACCCTGCACGGAATCCGGCCGCGCCGTGCGGCGGAGCGGCACTCCCTGGTGCTGGCCCAGATCACCCGCTTCCTCCTGCCGCTGGCCCTGATGGTGTCGATCTACCTGTTCCTGCGCGGCCACAACGCGCCGGGCGGCGGTTTCATCGCCGGCCTGATCACCGCCATCGCCCTGATCCTCCAGTACATGGCCAGCGGTATCGCCTGGACGCAGCAACAATGGCGGCAGAGGTATCACATGGTAATCGCCTGGGGGCTAATCATCGCCATCTTCACCGGCAGCGGCAGCTGGCTGTTCGACCACCCCTTTCTGACCTCGGCCTTCGGCCATTTCAAGCTGCCGGTGATCGGCGCGGTTGAACTGGCCACGGCCATGCTGTTTGATCTCGGCGTCTATTTCACCGTGGTCGGGGTGGTTGCTGATCCTTGCCACTCTGTGAAAACTGAGCAGTCGTTGTCTCGTGGCACGGGGGGACGGCTGATGGAACTCCTTGCCTCGCTGGTCATTGCCGTGCTGTTCGCCTGTGGCATCTATCTGGTGCTCAGGGCCCGCACCTTCCAGGTGGCGCTTGGCCTGTCCCTGCTGTCGTATGCCGTCAATCTCTTCCTTTTTTTCAGCGGCCGTCTGGCAACCGGCGCACCACCTCTGGCGGGTGGCACGGCAGCCACCGCCGATCCCTTGCCCCAGGCCCTGGTGCTCACTGCCATCGTCATCGGCTTCGGCATGACCGCTTTTGTCGTGGCCCTGGCCCTGCGCGCCCGCGGCGAACTGGGAAATGACCATGTCGACGGCGGGCATGCTGAACCTGCTGCGGATAAGCGCGCTGCTCCTCCTGGTGGTCTTCGCTTTGAAGGCTGCCGTCCTGCCCCTGCATCTCTGGCTGCCGGCCCTCTACGGCAGCGCTACCGCCCCGGTGGCGGCGCTTTTTGCGAATCATGACCAAGGTCGGGGTCTATGCCATCCTCCGCACCTTTACGCTGATCTTTCCGTCAAACGTTCCGGCAGCCGATGCCGCAGCCTGGCTGCCGGCCCTGGCGCTGCTCACCCTGGCCGGCGGGGCCCTGGGAGTACTCGGTAGCCGTCGGCTGACCGCCCTGGTCGCCTACCTGGTGGTGGTGTCGGTGGGGACGCTGCTGGCCGGCATCGGCCTGATGAGTGTGGCCGGCATTGCCGCCGCCCTCTATTATCTCCCTCATACCACCCTGACCACGGCCGGTATGTTTCTTCTGGCAGACCGAAGGGCAAATGACTGCCGGGCCAAGGCCTCGTTTGATCCATCTCGCCCCGGTTGTCCTGCTGCTGGCGGCGAGTGCCGCTCTGACCGTCTTTGCCGCGCCGGTCTGCCGCTACGCAGAGGCCACCGCCGCCCAGTTGCTGACACCGCGGGGTTATATCGAAGCTGTGCTGCACCAGGAGAAAAAACCATGAAAGGCTGGCTGCCCCAACCCTTGTTCAGCCTGTGCCTGTGGCTGGTCTGGCTGCTGCTAGGCAACACGCTGGCGCCTGGCCAGATGCTGCTCGGTGCTCTGCTCGCTCTGGTCCTGCCGCTCTTTTCCGTACGTTTCTGGCCCGATCGACCGCGCCTTCGCCGGCCCCTGCATCTGCTGCGCTACCTCCTGGTCCTGCTCTGGGATATCATCGTCGCCAACCTGGTGGTGGCGCGGTTGATCCTCGGTCCGACCGGGAAGCTGCGCCCGGCATTTATCCGGCTGCCCCTCGACCTGTGCAGTGAATTTGCCATCGTAGTCCTGGCCAATACCATTTCCCTGACGCCCGGCACCGTCTCGGCCGACTTGAGCCTCGACCGGCGCACGCTGCTGATCCACGCTCTCGATGTCGAGGATGAAGCGAAGACCATTGCCCATATCAAGGACCGCTATGAACGACCTTTGATGGAGATTTTCGAATGTTAAGGATCGCCGTGACCATCGCCTTTGCCTGCATCGCCGCAGCACTTCTCCTCAATTTCTGGAGGCTGGTGCGCGGGCCTGACCTGCCGGACCGCATCCTGGCGCTTGATACCATGTACATCAACACGGTCGCGCTGCTCGTGCTGCTTGGCATCCATCTCGACCTCACCGTTTATTTCGAGGCGGCCCTGCTTATTGCCCTGGTGGGTTTCGCCGGTACCGTCGCCCTTTGCAAATATTTGCTGCGCGGTGATATTATTGAATAAGGAGAAATAATATGCTGGAATTGCTTGCTTCCCTGTTTCTGGTCGTCGGCGGCGCTTTTGCCCTGATCGGTTCCATCGGACTGGCCCGGCTTCCCGATCTGTTCATGCGCCTGCACGGCCCCACCAAGGCCACCACCCTCGGTGTCGGCGGCATCCTCATCGCTTCGATGCTGCACTTCAGCTCCTTTGAAGCCGGGTTCAGCCTGCATGAACTGCTGGTCGCCGTGTTTCTGATGATCACTGCGCCGGTCAGCGCGCACCTCATCGCCCGCACCATGATCCACCTGAATGGTGGCGATGGAGGTAGCACCGATGCTTCCCAGGGAAAAAACACAATGCCTGCAGACTAAATCCACTTCGTTCATTGAGAACTTCCAGATCGGCGCGTATCTGAATACGAGTGGAATCCTCGTTACGTCTGGCGAAAGGTTATGTTGGCTCTGGTTGTTCAGGTTGCCAATTCTTTAAATATGTTTGACAAATCGGATAGTTATCACTAGCCACCTGAGTTTCTCAGGTGGCGCAGATGCATTTGGATTCTTCCTCTCAAAGGTCATTTTGTTGGTGGTTCAGCAACCTGGATATCGGTTATCACTAATTTTCCGCCCTCGCTGACCGCTTTGAATTTCACTTTGTCTCCAGTCTGAAGTGAGTTCAGCATAGACTTCTCTTCAAGTCTGAAAATCATCGTCATTCCAGGCATATTGAGATTCTTTATCTCACCGTGCTTGAGAGTGATCTTGCCTGCTTCTTTGTCGATCTTACGCACTACCCCGTCCGACATGTCGTGGTTAGATTCAGCCGTTTGCTGGGCAAGTGCAAGAGTGGTTATAGAGGCTGCAGAAATGCAGACAACGACGGCCATGCTCACGAAAAATTTCCTTGCGTTCATGGAATGCCTCCTTAATGGTAGGATTAGAAATGAGTTACACGGCTTTTCCTGAAATTCCCGGTTTGTCCAAACAATTATTCACAACCTCAAGCAGAGATGAGGAGACGTGTGAAACCGTCTGTCATGGATCTCTGATGATGGGGCTGTTATCCATTATGGCTATCGCTCATCTTTTTTACCCTGATTTCGCTGTATCGTTGTTGGGACCGATAAGGTTCCCTTCATGCCGGCCTCGTAATGTCCCGGTATGAGGCAGCCGAAGGCTATCATTCCTGGTTTGGTAAAATGCCAGACGACCTCCCCGACCTTACCGGGGGCTACCCTGACCTGATTAGGATCTTCATGTTCCATTTCGGGGAATTTTTTCATCAGTTCAGAGTGTTCCATGAGTTCTTCTGCTGTTCCCAGAACAAACTCATGTTCAATCTCATCTATGTTCTTCACCAGAAATAGTATGGTTTCACCCCGTTTAACGGTGAGATGATCTGGAATAAAGCGCATTCCATCTTTCATGTGGATGATCACTGTTCGATCGACCATAGAGGATATTCCCGGTTTGCCGATCTCGTTATTATTGCCATGCCCGCTTCCTTCAGGATGGTTGACTGCGGCAAGCGCCATACCGACAAAAGCAGTGAAACCACAATATACTAAAAATTGAATGACTTTTGATTTCATATAGTATTCACCTCAATGCTAATGTGAACGATTCGAGTTTGTGCCAGGTTTACGAACCTGTACCACAACCTCGGTCAGAGGTTTCTGCAGTCGCGGCATGGCTTGCCGCGTTTCAGACAGAATACGATTTGGTTTCGCCAGAACGCCGGTGTATTCATAGGCTGAGGTATCCGGTGGATGTCTGTACCAGCCGGGGTCGGCATAATCCCCTGGTTTCTGATTACTCCGGACTTTCACCACGCTGAACATTCCGCCCATCTCGACCGAGCCGAATGGCCCATCACCCGTCATCATCGGAACAGTGTTGTCCGGGATGGGCATTTCCATCTCTGTCATATCAGCCATTCCCCGTTCGCCCATAACCATGTAATCAGGAATGAGTTTGGTGATTTTTCTGGCCAACTCCCGATGGTCGACCCCGATGAGCGTAGGAACGTCATGGCCCATCGCGTTCATCGTATGATGACTTTTGTGGCAATGAATTGCCCAATCGCCTGGCTCATCGGCCAGAAACTCGATTTGTCGCATCTGGCCGACAGCGACATCGGTGGTCACTTCATAAAACCGTGACGGCAGGGCCGTTGGTCCGCCATCGGTGCCTGTTACGAGAAACTCGTGTCCGTGCAGATGGATCGGATGGTTTGTCATCGTCAAGTTGCCGATCCGTATGCGGACTTTATCGTTCAGGCGAACGTTGAAAGAATCTATGCCTGGAAAAATACGGCTGTTCCAACTCCATAGATTGAATTCCAGCATCGTCATGATTTTCGGTGTAAAGCTGCCGGGTTCGATGTCATAGGCATTCAACAGAAAGATAAAGTCGCGATCAACTTCTTCTATAAACGGGTGTTTGTCCTTGGGATGGGTTATCCAGGAGCCCATCATGCCCATGGCCATCTGGGTCATCTCATCGGCATGGGGATGGTACATAAAAGTTCCCGGACGGCGGGCGATAAATTCATATACAAAGGTTTTACCCGGCAGAATCGGCGGCTGCGTCAGCCCCGTGACGCCATCCATGCCATTGGGCAAGCGCTGGCCATGCCAATGAATACTGGTGTGTTCCGGTAATCTGTTGGTGACAAAAAGACGCACCCTGTCACCTTCCACGACCTCGATAGTCGGTCCCGGACTCTGGCCGTTATAGCCCCAGAGATGTGCCTTGAAGCCCGGTGCCATTTCCCGTACAACCGGTTCGGCTACCAGATGAAACTCCTTGGCACCGTTATGCATACGCCAGGGTAAAGTCCAGCCGTTGAGTGTCACAACCGGATTATATGGCCTTCCACTGTTTGGAACGAGCGGCGGCATGGTCTCCGGTTTGGTCTGGATAACAGGTTCGGGAAGGGCGGCAATGGCCACACGATTGACCATCGATGCCGCAATCGCACCGCCTGCCAGGCCAACAGCCTTTAAAAACTGCCTTCGTGAATTCATTGTTTCTGCCTTTTCCCATCGGTTAGAATTGCCTTCAATGCACAAACCCATCGCCGCCGTCAATGGACGCGTTTTCCGCCTTCGCTTGATCGGCTTATCATATCGACTTGTTCCATAATTGTTGGATGGCCGATCACCGCGGCATGCAGGGCGGCATCCGCCAGCCAGAATTGTTTTTGTGCGGAGATGGCGGCAATCACCGTGTGGATTTGCTCCCGCGTCTCGGCCAGGAGTTCAAACACCCCTATCAGCATGCCATTATACCGAAGCACATTCTCTTCGGAGATTATTCTGGAGAGGGGGATTACCTCGTCACGGTAGTGTTTCGATACATCATAGGCGGTACGATAGACGGCATAGGTCTCGCGCAGCTCCGAACCGGCGGCATGTATCGTAGCCTCCAGACGATTTGCGGCCGCCAGGGTATCGGCATTCATGCCTTGGCGCTGCATATCGCCCCAATCAAATATCGGTAACCGCAGACTGATATCATAGCCGTTGCCGGTAATATCGTTGTCGCTATTATCGTTAGATATTTTTTCATGCCGGATGCCCAATTCAATGTCGGTCAGACTGGTTGCCATATTTAAGCCTTGGGCCCTTTTTGCTGCCTGCAGTGCAGCACTCTCCAGCTTGATATCCAGCCTTCCTTCATTTGCGGCCCGGCTTACTTCTTCGGGTGTTCTTGGCGTCTCGGGTAAATCCGGAAGTACCTCCGGCAAGCTGAGTTTTTCTGCCTGGCTCGCGGAAAGACCCAACAGGCGAATCAGCTGCTCACGACTTGAGGTGGCTGATTGCCGGTCTTCCGCCAACTGCGTTGCGGCATCGCTGTAGAACACCTGTTGGCGAACCCGCTGCAGCTTGCTGAAGTTGCCGGCCAGTTGCATTCGTCTGGCCAACTCGGCACTGACCTCGGCCGCTTCGTGTACTTGTCCGGCATATTTGCGCATTTGTTGAGCCGCGACCGCCGTGACCCAGGCCTGGCGAATCCGGCTGACGAGTTCCACTACCTCGATGGTCAGGCGCAACTGTCCTTGCTCAATGCGGTGTTGGGCGATTCTATAGCGTTGGGGCAGGGTCAAAACGTCGAGCAAGCCGAAGGACAACACCTGAGTTAACTCTACCTCATCCCGCAAGCGAATCCGTTCGAATGATAAAACCGGATTAGCGATTCGACCGGATTGAGCTGCATTGGCCATATCAGACCAGTTCCTGGCCAGCAGGGCTTGGAGGGCTGAGCTATTTGCCAGGGCAAGCTGCACGGCATTACTTTGATTTAAAGGTTTTGTGAGGAGTTCATCCGCCCTGCTTTGCATAGCGGTCCGTTGCTCGGTATTCTGAGCGAGAGAGAGCCTTCCCTCGGTGAAATCAGCCGCATCCTTGTTGACTCTGGCGACAGAGTCAACAATATTGACTTTCGCGCATCCAGGCAGAGTAACAACCGACAGCAATATGATACCGACGACAGACAGCATCCAGTTCATGGTCGTGCCTCATGATTATGGATCTGATTATTATCCGACTTGTGTTCAGGTGGAGAGACTGCAGGAGGTTCTGGTTGTCCGGATGTATCGGGTTGTGCGGTTCCTTCGGCGTCATCGGTTTGTTCCGCTTCCCGGGCGTAGTAACGCCAACCGCCGATCCGACCCACGGTGTCATTGCTTTCCCGCCAGGAGCCGACCTGTATTTCGTCATAACTGCGGTATTGATCAAACACCGAACTGTATCGAAGAGGCGGTGCAGCGGTGTTCGTCGGTTGTGACCGAGCCTCATCTGCAATAACGGACTCCGCCTGCACAAACACAGGGGTGGATGAAAAAAAACAGCAGAGAGTCACGAGGACATGAAATTGTCGTCTCACTATCCTGTGTTCCATAATCGCTCCCGTCGGTGAAGAGATCCACTTCTCCTATCCAAAAATGATCATGATGCTGGTCGATTACCTGCAGCAACCGCAGTTGGTGGGAATGTTTGGTTGAGAAGTGTGTGAGCCGGATTCCACCAAATTCAGCGGTTATTGTCTAGGTGCCGAGGCATGGGGTTGATTGCTTTGGTTTCTGTTTGCAATAAAAAATAAGCCTATTGCTCAGTAAATCTACTCAGAACGGAAATTTCTCCAATGTAACACCTCGACACGACCTTATCACGCTCCCCTGAGTCATGAGGAAGCGCTGGTTGAGATCAGGAAAGAAAGCGGCCATCATTTTGATCCGGAAGTGGTCGTAGCGTTTCTGACCATTTCCCATAAAGAACTTGATACAGCCTGAATACTATCGGGACTGCGATAAATGGTGTGATGTCCCGGAGTTGCCCGATACACGCTCTAGTCCTTGATTTAACAGGACGGATAGGGATTCAAACTCCTCTGGTCCAAGTCTAAAACAAGAGGGTTAATGAAGAGAATTTTTGAATTTTGTTTAAATCGCCCATTATTATCAGCTCAAACAATTGACAAGAAAAAGGGGGAACATATAAAATATAATAGAAGCCGGGAGTTTCATTCACATTACAATTGTAGATGATGAAAGGAGGCATACTGAAAACAGAGGAACAGATGAAAGCTACCAAATTGTAATATTTTTACTTTACTGCAGGATGAAACCAAAATTTTATTAAGGAGGCCCTAATGAAACCAAATTTTATTATCATGTCTCTGAGTATCATCGCGCTTTTTATCATGACAAGTTGTGCCAGTGTGGACACCGCAAGGCATAAATATATAATGAGAGGTCAGATCCTTGAAGCGACGGGTGAAGGAGTCTACCTCTGCATAGGAAGCGCGGATGGCGCTGCGGTAGGACAGGAATATAAGGTTTATAAGTTTGTAAGGATGCCGGTATCTCCAAAATCCTCACAACCAAATTATAAGAGACAAGAAACAGGCATGGTAAAAATTACCGAGATAGTTGATGAACACTTTGCAAAAGGCAAGGTATCAGCAGGTGAAGCGAAAGAAAACTATATGGTAGAATTATCTAAATAATTTCTTTGAGATAAATCCCCGGCTGTGTGGGGGGACAAACAAAATTTGCCAGCTCCGGCAAGAAAGAGAAGCCTCCGGTTTCGTGGGCGTTGAAAATCACGAAATGGAGGTTTCTTCATGAACACGCACAATGAGGTGGTCAAGTAAAAGAGCGTAAAATTAAATTTGTCTGCGGAAAGAAACTCTATTTTTTTTCTGATTACCACTGAAACTCAGCCTCGGCTGATTTATCAGTGGTAGGACATTATTTGTCATACCAACCATGGTAACGTACTCCAAATAGTAACCTCAAGAGGAGTACGCCATGGCAAAAAACAAAATTCAGTTCCAAAAAGGGTTAAGCTTGAGCGAATTTCTCTCGCAATATGACACGGAAGAACAATGTCGGGAGGCCCTGTTCAGAATGCGCTGGCCTCATGGTTTTCGGTGCCCGAAGTGCGGTCATCCGGGTTATTGCGAAATTCGCGACCGCAAAGTCTACCAATATTACAAATGCCATACCCAGACCTCTCTGATCCAGGGGACCATCTTTGCCGGCACCAAACTCCCCCTGAGGCTCTGGCTTATGGGAATTTACCTGGTCACACAGGCGAAGAATGGCATCTCTTCGCTCAATCTGGGCAGGACCGTCGGGATCTCCGCCAATGCCGCCTTGCGAATGAAACACAAGTTGCAGCAGGTCATGAAAAACCGAGATGATTGCAAGGCTTTGGAGGGACTCCTTCTCATCGACGATGCCTTTTGGGGCGGTAAAAAGCGAGACGGCAAAAGAGGTCGCGGCGCTACCGGTAAGATGCCGCTTGTTGCCGCCTTGTCTCTCTCAGCCGAAGGGCATCTCCTGTATCTCAAACTCAGTCACCTCTGTGGCTTCACCAAGGACGAAATCTCTGCCTGGAGTGCAAAGCACCTCCGGCCTGAAAGCCATGTAATCTCTGATGGCTTGAATTGTTTTCCGGCTGTCACAAGAAACCAATGCCGACATGAGCCGATTGTCACCTCTGCTGGGGGAAAGTATGATGATCGCAAAGTGTTCCAATGGCTCAACACTGTTATTAGCAACGTGAAAAACGCCTTGCACGGTACCCATCATGCTATCAGCGGCAGGCATTTACCTCGTTATCTTGCCGAATTTTGCTACCGTTTCAACCGCCGATTTGAACTACATACCATGGTTGATCGGTTAGCCTATGTAGCCTTACGAACTCAGCCAGTCCCGCAGCGCCTGCTCAAGCTGGCTGAAGTTCGATGGTAATCAGATTTTAAAATTTCACCTTGAATGAAGGTGTAATTAGCACCGTCCATATTGATGGCTCTAGTTCTTCCAGGGGAGTATCTCCCCCATACAGACGAATTGACATGAAAAAAATACTTTGTTTTTATTCGTATATTTGTAGTTGAGAGTTTCTCAATTCTCTGCCGCATAAAGCCTTTCCCTTCCACCCATTTAAAAGCCATATCCAGACCCGGTTTCCATGTGGTTCTCATGGTTGTCATGGTTAAAAATTAGGCATTAGACTCTATTTCTCCTGCCTAATAATTAGGCATATTATTGTGAGCACATAAGGATGTGTCGTGAATGCATGGGATGATTAAAACATTAAATATCATAATTACAGTCACATGAAAATGTTTAAACTAAACGGCACATGTTTTGCTAGATAAGATGCGTTAGTAATCGTTACTGGCAGCTTACCAAGCAACACGCTCAAATATTAACAAGGGAGTTTATCGTCATGAAGAAATCTTTCTCAGTAGCCGGAATTTTTATGTTGGTCGCATTGAGCATTTCCACTGCTTACGCAGGAAACGGTGACAGAACCTATTCCGGCAACCACGCAGCAAATAATCAAATGCGTTCCGATTCAGGCACTGGATACCATTCCGAGAGACAAATGAACAGCCAGATGATTGACAATATGGGTGATCATCTGAATGGCATGGGCAGTGGTTCAGGCAACGGCTCAGGCGGTGGCATGGGCAGTGGTTCAGGCAACGGCTCAGGCGGTGGCATGGGCAGTGGTTCAGGCAACGGCTCAGGCGGCGGCATGGGCAGTGGTTCAGGCAGCGGCTCAGGCGGTGGCATGGGCAGTGGTTCAGGCAACGGCTCAGGCGGTGGCATGGGTAGTGGCTCAGGCGGCGGCATGGGTGGCGGCAGAATGTAACCTTGGACTAGCCGAGTCCTTCGATAACTATCCTTTATAAGACCAATTTTTTTAAATCTCATAAAGGAAAAACATGATGTGGAATCAGAGAATAGACTATCTCATGAATATTGAGCATTGGTTTTCGGGGCATGGATTTTGCGATGTCCTCTCTGGCCAAAGATTCCTATTCATGGGACATACGGCCCAGCCACTGTGTTGCTGCGTTCTTCAGGACAAGCTTTTCGACTCGGCCAGGAACAAGGGCTGACTTCCAGTCCTTGTTCCTGGCCGGTGAGAAGACGGGAGCAGGCCAAAAACGCTAATTGGAGGTAAACAAAGCCCTAAACCATTTGCCGCAAACAAGGAGCCGGAACGGCTGTACTGCGAGATTGGCAAATTGAAGATGGAACTCAACTGGCTTAAAAAAGTCAGGGATCAGCATGCCGTGGTCCGGCAGTACATTATGGCAGGAATTTCCGCGCCACGATCTGCATACGGCCAAAGCCCGGGCCTGTTGATGAGAGCAATCTGCTGCTCAGTCACCTGATAGACGAGCCCGGTTCCACGCAAACCGTCGCTTAACTGGGGTAATCCCAATTTTCGCACCACCAGGCGCAAAGTGACGTCTCATTGTCTATTCGACTAATTGTATTTATATTGTTGTCGACCATCACTCTTACACCCTCAGCAATAAACAACAAACAGTTCACTTGAAATTGACACCTTGAAAGATCGAAATCTTTTATTCGATCATGTTACGCAAAATCTGCACCTTAGTTCATCAATGGTTGATAACCGAACAGACATGGCAATCATGCACAAGACCATCGCCACCAACCAGCAAATCCAGCCGCCATCATACGAAAGCACCCGGAATGAAAATACCTGACCCCCAGAAATACCAAATACCTTCATCACCGGTCGCCTTTCGGCTCTCCCCGGCATCACTGGGCTTTATCGCAGCCACTGTGCTCCTCGCTGCTCTGACCGGATTTTCCACATACAAGAATGTCCGTCGAGGGCAGGATTTGATGGAACATTTTCTCATGCAAAAAGGAGAAACCGTCATTCGCTCCATTGAGGCCGGTGCCAGAACCTCGATGATGCATTCTATGAGCGAGGGTAATCCCCTGCATACCCTTATCAGCGAAAACATAAGGGAAAATGACATTGCCTATATCCGTATCGTAAACGAAAAGAACCACGTTATCGATCAGACTGCATCTCCAATAGTTCCCGCGCTTTCAGCCCAGCAGATTGACCGCATCATCCAGACTGGAATACCGGTTACCGAATTACATAATGACCTCCGGATCTTCACAGTATCCACCCTGTTCCAGCCCAAAAACCATGACCGGAGCATAGCGACGGATGGTAGTCATCGAATGTTTTCGGCAGAAACACCCGACAACCCTGACAAGCAAATTATCTCTATCGGTCTTTTTACAGATGAATTCGATATCGCCCGTAGATATGATGTCCATCATGCCCTCTTCATGGGCGGAATTCTATTCCTCCTTGGCAGTGTTGGTATATATTTCCTGTTTTTATACCAGCAGATACGAGTCGCCAAATCAACACTTACGGACATGAAGCTGTATACTGATAACGTCATTGAAAGTATCCCCGCCGGACTTATCACACTCGACGCCCAGGACCGGGTGGTATCCTGCAATAGGAAGGCCGAAGAGATATTCCGGCGGACCAAGGAGGAAATCCATGGCAGAACAATCACTGAAATCCTGCTCGGATGTTCTTTTAATTGTCATGATATCTGCAGAAATGATGTTGACCTGTCGGATGAGTTTATAACGGATGACGGCAGACATATCCCCATCAAAATCAGCGGTTCCCGTCTGATCAACACTGAAGGTCGGATTATCGGAACCGTATTGATTTTACGGGACATGAGCACGATCCAGGAGATGGAGCAGCAGCTCGAACGTTCACGCAGGATGGTGGCGCTCGGCAAGATGGCAGCCGGCATTGCCCATGAAATACGGAACCCTCTGGGAACGCTCCGGGGGTTTGCGCATTATTTCGGTAGCCGACCAGAAGCAAATAAGGAAAGCAAAAGCTATGCAAACCTCATGATAAGCGAGGTCGACCGTCTGAACCGGAATGTTTCAGGCCTGCTGCAATTCGCCAGACCTCGTGAGCCGCAGTTTCAGCCTGTGGACCTGGATGCGTTGATAGCAAAAACCGTGGTCCTGATGGAAAGCGATTTTTCCAACCATGCCTTAGACTTTCACTGGCAGCGCAATACCGGTATTACCGTCAACGCTGACCCGGATTTGCTCCTCCAGGTATTGATGAATCTGATTAAAAACAGTATTCACGCGACACCGCCGGGAGGCGAGATTTCCCTGACATGTTCAGAGGATGAGCATTATATTAGAATAACGGTATCTGATACCGGAAAAGGCATGAACGAACACGAACGCGAAAAAATGTTTGATCCGTTTTTTACCACGGGGAAGACAGGTACCGGGCTTGGCTTGGCCGTCAGCCATCAGATCATAGAGCAGCACCAAGGAGTTTTTGAGGTTGAGACTGCCTCGGGGAAAGGAACGGCTGTTACACTTGTTTTACCTAAAAGGAAGGGGAATGATGGCGGAGAGAAGGAAGCAGGAAACGATTCTGCTGGTCGATGACGATATTGCCCATCGAACCATGCTCAAAGTAAACCTATCGGGTGAGAATTTTCACATTGAAGAGTTGGCGGATGGCAATGCGGTTTTTCCTTTCTTGAATCGCCATAACGTCGATCTGATCATTCTCGATATGAAAATGACGGGAATGGACGGTCTGACCACCCTGTCTGTGCTGCTTCAGGCCGGCTACACTCTGCCGGTAATAGTCCTCACCGCTTTTTCCTCGGTAGAAGGTGCCGTTGAGGCGATGAAAAAGGGGGCATTTGATTACATTGCCAAACCGGTTGACATCGAAGAACTCAAATTGCTCATCAACCGTGCGTTGAGCTTTCGGTTGTTAAGCGAGGAAAATGCAACACTGAAAAACAGGCTTCATGAACAGTTTTCTTTTGGCAAAATCATCGGTAAAAGTACTGCCATGCAGGAAATGTTCACTACGCTGGCGATGGTTGCACCCACCGATGCGACGGTCCTGATCACAGGGGAATCGGGAACCGGCAAAGAGCTTGTCGCCAATGCTCTGCACCAGAACAGTCACCGCAGTGCTTTTCCGTTTATTAAATTAAACTGTGCCGCGCTGCATGAGAATCTGCTCGAAAGTGAGCTGTTCGGCCATGAATCCGGTGCCTTCACCGGTGCAACAGGTCGCCGGAAAGGACGGTTTGAACTGGCCGACAAAGGCACCCTGTTTCTTGATGAAATCGGAGATATGAGTCTACCTACCCAGGCCAAGATACTCAGGGTCCTGCAGGAAGGTGAATTCGAACGACTTGGCGGCGCAGAAACAATCAAGACGGATGTACGATTGCTGGCAGCCACGCATAAAAATCTGCAGACAATGATTGAAGAAGGATCATTCCGTCTGGATCTCTATTTCCGTTTATCAGTCGTACCCGTCATGCTTCCAGCCCTCAGGGAGAGAAGTATCGATATTCCTGAACTTGCCAACTCCTTTCTGCGACGATTTACCGAAAAAAACAGAAAAGATATCAAAGGAATCCATCCCGAGGCTTTGAATCTGCTGATGCAATATGAGTGGCCGGGAAATATCCGTGAACTCGAAAACACAATCGAACGTGCAGTGATACTCTGTCTCGGAGAGCAGATATCACCACAGGATTTACCACCGCATCTCCTCTCTGAAACAGTCAGGAATATGAAGCAGATACAGACTGACTCAGGATATACGCTTCGCGATTTTGAACGCGAAGTGATCAGATCAACGCTTGAAAAAACCGGGCATAACAAAAGTCTGGCTGCCAAGATGCTGGGAGTTGCCCGGCAAACACTCTTGAATAAGATCAAGGATTACGGTCTTTGATTGCGGCCAATTCAGTGTCGGCCTTTTATCAATCGACACTATGATCAACAAAGCCGCACCCTGCTAATCACCTCCTGCACGTACTATCCCCCCGCAGTCCTGCTTCTCCTCTCACTTCCATGCCTGATTATTGCCGCTGCAGATATTGGGCAACGATTTCCTCGATCCGAGCAATGAAGGGCACAATACCGGCCTGTAAAAGATTCAGGCATTCCCCAGAAATAAACGCGAGTAACTCTGCCTAATAATTGGGCAGCCAGCGAGGACAACCAAATCTCGACGAGCTAAATGGAGATATATAATTATTAAAATTCAGCATTTTATGTCATTTCTTCTGCGAAGAAACTCACAATGGCACGCTCCATGCTATAGGTCTAATACCAACTTGAAACCAATGACCGGACATGATATGACCAAAATGCCTTTGAATGACCGAATGGCTATGATGGAAAAAAATATGGCCATGATGGGTGAAATGATGAGTTCGTGTGCTATGATGAAAAACCAGGACATGAAGGTCGAATAATATATCTTCTGATTATTGGAAATTATTGGAAATCCGTCCCAGTTCTTCTCGCTCTCTCTTTTCAGGGGCGGATTTTCAGTGCAGTTGATGGCTCACCTCTCTAACCAAATAAAAGGTGCACCTTGAGGTTTACTGCAAACAGAGATAGCCTTTTCAAGAGTGGTAGTTTCCTGCTGTGCCGGTTATAAAACGTCCAAAATTCCAAAAGCTTATACGAGAAGAGCAATGAAATCACTTCTGAACATGCGTCTTGTAGCGATCATCACACTGACTATGCTTTTCATAGCTGCCAGTGGTTACGCCAGCGAAGGTGGTGGCGGTATGGAAAAGGCAGTTGATGGCCTTACCATTCACCTCTCTTTTATGGATGAGGATGCCAAAATAGGCAGCAACACGGTAATGATTTCCCTGATGGATGCCAATCACACGCCGCTGGAAGAAGCCAAGGTAACCGTTGCGGCGGAAATGGCGGGAGATATGGCGGGGATGGCCGGAATGGAGCCTCCTGAGTCTCTGCAGGCCGAACCCCGGATTGGCCATGACAAAGGGCAGTATATGGCGGTGATGAATTTTGCAGACGAAGGAAAATGGAAAATATCGGTACATGTTGCCGCTGGGGATAAAGAAACAAATACCGACTTTGTCGTAGAGGTCCTGGAGGCAGGTCCGAATTGGCATGTACTGCTCGGATTCGCGGGCATAATTACCACGATTATTGTAGCCGCCGCAATCAACAAGAAGAGAAAAATCGCTCGTCGCTAGGCGGAACAGGAGATGGAAATGTCTGATAACAAAAAACTATTTCCCAGCGATGGAAGCCATCATCAATCGGCACCGGGAGCCAATCTTCTCAATCATAAGATTTTCGCTCGATTCATTAAAAGCCGGTGGTATCCGCAGGTATTCCAATGGCCTGTAGCAATAGTCTTCGCCTTTATCATTTACGAACTGATGTTCGGTTCGACAAAAGCGCATGACAATTTCGGTACGGCTCTTACCTGGGTTCTGTGGTGGCCGTTAATTCCGGTTGTCTTTGTCTTTTTCGGGAGATTCTGGTGCACCATCTGTCCGTTTGGCACTTTGAATGACATCGTGCAAAAATATGTCGGCGACAACAGGTCGGTTCCTCAGTTTCTGAAAAAGTACGGCATCTGGATTATCGATGCCTCGTTTATCCTGATAACCTGGAGTGACCATGTCTTTGGCATTGTCGAGTCACCAAGAGGTTCAGGGTTTTTACTGCTGATGATAGTGACCGCCGTTGTCGCTTCCGGGGCACTCTGGGAGAGGCGGACATGGTGCAGATATCTCTGTTTCCTAGGTGGCCTTTCAGGAAATTATTCCAGAACAGGGATGTTGGATTTACGAACAAATCCGGATATATGTGCAAAATGCAAGACCGCCTCATGCTACAAAGGCAACGTCGTACCCGGCTGCCCCATGTTTGAATTTCCGAAGAAAATGGAAAGTATCGCCAATTGCAATTTTTGTGGAAATTGCATCAAGAATTGTCCTAACGACTCCATTCAAATGATACCTCGCAAGCCGACGGAAGGGCTCTGGTTCATCGGCCGGGCAAAACTGGAGGAATCATTTTTGGCTGCTGTGATCATGGGCATCGTCTTCGTCCAGAACATAACCATGATTGGTATCTGGAGCGGTATCTTGGCTGGGATCGAGAAATTTTCGGGGACTACCAGTTACTTTGTCACCTTTACGATCGCCTTTACCGTCGCCATGGCCATTCCCATAGCCTTGCTGGCCCTGGCCAGTTTTGTGGCCGGAAATTTCAAGGTCGAGTCAATTACCAAGAATTTTGCCCGCTACGGTTATGCGATTATACCACTCGATGTGGCAGGCCATATCGCCCACAATCTGTTCCATCTGTTGGCAGAAGGGAAGGCAATCCTCTTCACGGGGTTGGCGTTATTCGGCATAGAAACGCATGGCAACTCTACAGCAATCCTTGACGATATGACCATACAGGCATTGCAGTATATCCTGATTGCCCTGGGCACGGCAGGTTCAATCTACACGGCTTACAGACTGGTGAAAAGCAATGCCGACGCCGAAGGCAAGATCCTGGCCACCTTTACTCCTTTTGCCGTACTGATGTTTATATTTGGCCTTATTAATATCTATCTGTTCATGCAACCGATGGCCATGAGAATGTAGGAATGTGCTGATCGATCCGGTATGAACCAATTCCCCTTGGCCACGGTGTGCAAGGGGAATAAAAACAAGAAAAGAGAATTACAATAAACAAGATTTGATTTTTCAAATCCACCCATCAGGTGTGAAAATGATACCTAAAATAAAAAATGGCAGGTTTGTTCGTATTGGCTTTTTTCTCCGTGAATTGAGTATGGACGGATGTAAAGAAATCAATTTATCGCGACTGATAAAGATCTGATTTCCTTCATTTGAACAACAACGAACAGGTGGAAGGTTTTGAGATGCAGGATGTTTCGATAAGGGCAAAAAGGAAAATCATTTTTCTGATTTTTTTTATAGGGTTGATCACTTTTTTTCATTTTATTATCCCAACTGATCAACACGCCTCCCATGTGTTTCATATCGTATTACGAAAATTCTATTTTCTTCCGCCGGTAGTGGCTGCGGCCTGGTATGGGCTTAAAGGGGCGATTTATGTCACACTGTCGATCAGCATCCTATTTTCCTTCCATGCCATTATGGACTGGCCTGGAAACTACATGGAACAGGCCAATCAGGGGGGAGAACTTCTCAGCTTCTGGGTCGTGGGACTGGTGGCCGGGTGGCTTTTCGATCGTGAGCGTTCCCTTCTTAAGGATCTCGTACAGGCGAACGAGGAAACGCTTATCGGTCTAGTTTCGGCACTTGACATGAAGGAACACAACACCAGCCTCCACTCACAGCGTGTCAGGCAATGCACGCTTCTCCTGGCCGACAGGTTCGGCCTCGATGTGGACAGAAAAAGAGCTATCGGTTTCGGTGCACTCTTGCATGATGTCGGGAAGATCGCGGTGCCGGATCACATTCTCTTGAAACCGACATCCCTTACGGATGAAGAGCTGAAAGTAATGCGTAAGCATCCGTCAATTGGATACGATATCGTTAACAGGATCAAATTTCTCCGCGAAGCTGCGGAAATAGTACTTGCCCATCATGAGCGTTTCGACGGCAGTGGATATCCGCATGGACTGAAGGGAGAAAATATCCCCCTTGGTGCGAGGCTCTTTGCCGTGGTGGACGTATATGATGCACTTACTTCAATCAGACCTTATCGCACGCCAATGAGCCACGAGGAGGCGCTCGCCGAGATAAGAAAAGGAAGCGGCAGTCATTTTGATCCGAGAGTGGTCGAGGCGTTTCTGACCATTACCCAGAAAGAAATTCCTATAACCTGAGTCACTCTTGTCCCAAATAGGATTCAATAAACAGAATACCCTCTTGGACATCATCATAGAAATGGCGCTGGACGATCGACCTGGGCGTCAGGTGGAAAATCTGCTAACGATAAAGCCACCTGATGAACATATTCAAGGAGCAGCAAATGGCCAAAGGAACGAGACCAGCGATTGTTGAAACCCTGGGCGCGACAAATGATGTCGACAGGTGTCCGGGACCATTGTATCGATGGTCTCCACCATATGCTTTGGTGGTGCCGTCTGCCGAGCCACCGGACCTTCCCGATACCGGTTGGTGTCTCTCTTCTTGCCGGCATCGGCTTTACCATGGCCATTTTATTTGCCGGACTTGCCTTTCCGGAATAGCTGGCCTATCATATTTTAGCCAGTAAAGAAAAGTTTTCGTCGCACATGCCGTCGGGCAGGCAGGTTCTCTGTTCCCGGGAAAATTCCCGGGAAAAATCTGGCAGGTAGGTCAATCTGTTGTTACATTGTAGTACAAATGGCTCGGAGCCATTGGTTCATCACCATGCGAGGCTGCTATGATCCGGAATGTACGCAACGTTTTCTTCTCTTTTCTCCTCTTGCTGCCCTGCTGGCAGGCGGGGCCTGCCGCCGCCGCGACAACCCCTTCAGTCGACGCCGAACTTGCGCAACTCGTAGAAGAAGCCCTTGCCAACAATCCCGAGATCAAGGCATCCGAAGAGCGCTGGCAGATGACTGTCAGCCGTGCCACCCAGGCCGGTGCGCTTGAAGACCCGATGCTGATGTTCGAGATCCAGAACGGCCTGATCCGCGATCCTGTCGATTTTGACCGGGACGGGGCGACGTCGAAGGTCATCGGCCTCAGCCAGGCCGTCCCCGCCTACGGCAAACGGGCCCTGCGGCGGGAGGGGGCCCTGCGTGAAGCCGAGGCCGACCGCTGGCGTATCGAGGAACGCCGAATCGAACTGCGGCGGATGGTCAAGGAGGCCTGGTACCGCATTTCCCTGGTCGATCGCTTCCTGGAAATCCTGGAAAAGAACATTACCGCCATCAACGACCTGATGCGCTTTTCCGAGACGATGTACGGAGTGGGGCAGGGCCTGCAGCAGGATGTCCTCAAGGCCCAGCTCGAGCGTTCCAAGATGGAGGAGATGCGCATCAGCCTCCAGCAGAAACGCCGGACTCTTGCTGCGACCTTGAACACCCTGCTCTATCGTCCGGCGGATACCGCTCTGCCTGCCATCCCGCCGGCCGCAGTCGTCCCACTGCAGATGGAACAGGCCGGTCTTGAAGAACTGGCGGAGACCCATCGCCCCGCCCTCAAAACCCTGTCCGCCCAGATAGAGAAGGCACAGTTGAACCGGCAGCTGGCCGAAAAGGAATTCCTCCCCGACTACACCCTCTCCTTCGAGTATATGCAACGGGATTCCGGGCTAGAGAGCGAAGGGGACGATATGTACACAGCCTCGGTCTCCTTCAACCTGCCGGTGCAGCGTCAACGCCGACATGCCATGGTGGCTGAGGCCAGGGCTGAAAACCGCATGCTTCTTGCGGAACGCGACGTGCTGCGCAATCAGATCCGCCTGGCGGTGGCCGATTCCCTGGCCGCCCTCGACGGCAAGGGCAAACTGACCCGTCTTTATAAGGAAGGAATCCTGTTCCAGGCGGCCAGTGTCCTGGAGGCGACCATTTCCTCCTATCGGGCCGGCAAGACTGATTTCATGAAGGTTCTCGACAGCCAGATGGCCCTGTTTAATCTGGAGCGGGAATACCATGAGGCTACGGTGGAATATCAGATGCAGCTTGCGGTGCTGGAAGGTCTCGTCGGCACACCGCTGCCTGGAGATAAACAATGAGTGGAGGAGGATGCCGGTGAGAATATTGAAGGCAGGCATATTGATTATTGTCCTGATTGCCGCCATTGGCGGTGGGTATCTGCTCGGCACCCTTCGTCCTGCCGATCCCGACCACGCTCTTGATCGGCAGACTGCCGCGAAGGGGCAGGCCGAGGCGGAAAAGAAACAGCAGTATACCTGCGGCATGCACCCCTTCATCATCCAGGATGCACCCGGGAACTGCCCGATCTGCGGCATGGCCCTCACGCCGCTGAAACCCGGTGCGACCGGCTCGCAACCGCAGGCGGCGGCCGTCGTGAAAAAATGGCGTTCGCCGATGGATCCGGCCTATGTGCGCGATGCCCCCGGCAAGGACTATATGGGTCATGACCTGGTGCCGGTCACCGAGGACGGGAGTATCGCGGGGACGATCACTATCGATCCGATCACCGCCCAGAACATGGGGGTGCGGACGGAGCCGGTCAGCCGCCGCAAACTGGTGAAGACCATCCGTACCGTGGGCCTGATGACCTACGAGGAAGGGCGGCAGTTTTCGGTAAACAGCAAGATAGACGGCTGGATCGAAAAGCTCTATGTCAACCAGGAAGGGCAGATGATCGAGAAGGGCCAGCCGCTCATGGAGATCTACAGCCCCGAGCTGGTGGCGGCGCAGCAGGAATACCTGCTGGCCCTGGAGAACAGCCGCAAGCTGGCCGCCAATCCCGTCCCCGGGCTCGCTGACAGCGCCGAACGCCTTCTCGCTGCCGCCCGCACGCGTCTGGGGAATTGGGATATCAGTCCGGGACAGATCCGTGCCATTGAAAAATCCGGCCAGACGACCAAGGCCCTCACCCTGTTCAGCCCCCACAGCGGGGTGGTTACCGGGAAGAAGGCCATTGAGGGAGCGCGCATCATGGCAGGCGAGGAACTGCTGCAGATTTCGGATATCTCCAACATCTGGATCAACGCCGACATCTTCGAATACGAACTGCCCTGGGTGAAGGTGGGGCAGACGGCCAGGGTAGAGCTGCCCTTTGCCGCAGACAAGGTCTTTGTGGGCAAGATCACCTATATCTATCCCTACCTGAACACCGTAAGCCGGACGGCCAGGGCCCGCATCGAACTGGTCAACCCGGGCCTTGAGCTGAAACCCGATATGTATGCCAATGTCAGTATCGGCACAGGGGCGGTAGAGGGGGCCCTGGCCATCCCGGCCAACGCCATTCTCAGTTCCGGCAAGGGCCAGACCGTCTTTGTCGCCCTCGGTGAGGGCAGGTTCGAACCTCGCCCGGTGAAAAGCGGCTTGACCGACGATAACGGCTACGTCCAGATTCTCTCGGGTCTCAGCGAAGGCGAGACGGTGGTGGTCTCGGCCCAGTTCATGCTCGATTCCGAGAGCACCCTGCGCGAGGCCATGCAGAAGATGACGGCGCCGCCGGCGGATGCAGCGGCGGCCCCCGGCGTTGAGGCAGGGCAGGGGACGGGTGCCCCGGCCCGGAAGGATGCGGCGGAAAAGCTCGATGACCTTTTCAAGTAATCCATTGTGAACCCCTGTCCCGGAGACCGCCATGCTTGAAAAAGTCATCAACTGGTCGATTCAGAACAAATTCATGGTTGTCCTGATGACCCTGTTCCTGGTCATCGGCGGGGTCTATTCCCTGAAGAACACCCCGGTGGATGCCATCCCCGACCTCTCCGACGTCCAGGTCATCGTCTTCACCGAATACCCCGGACAGGCGCCGCAGGTTGTGGAGGACCAGGTCACTTACCCGCTGACCACCCAGATGCTCTCGGTGCCTGGCGCCAAGGTGGTGCGCGGCTACTCTTTTTTCGGCAGCAGCTTCGTCTATATCATCTTCGATGACGGCACGGACATGTACTGGGCCAGGTCCCGGGTCCTCGAATACCTCAACTACGTCTCGGGCAAACTGCCGCAGGGCGTGACGCCAGTCCTCGGTCCCGATGCCACCGGGGTCGGCTGGATCTATGAATACGTCATCGAGAGCGATCGCCACAACCTGCAGGAGCTGCGGTCGATTCAGGACTGGTATCTGCGCTATGAACTGACCTCGCTGGAAGGAGTGAGCGAGGTGGCCAGTCTCGGCGGCTTCGTCAAACAGTATCAGGTGGCGATCGACCCGAACAAACTGGTGGCGTACAACATCCCGCTCAGCGACGTGATGATGGCCATCAGGAAGGCCAACCTCGACGTCGGCGGCGGGGCTATCGAGATGGGCGAGACCGAGTTCGTGGTGCGCAGTCACGGCTACATCCGCAACCTTGAAGACTTGCAGAATATCGTGGTGATGAGCACCAGTGATGGCACGCCGGTGCTGGTCAAGAACCTGGCCGAAGTCCGGATCGGCCCGGAGATGCGGCGGGGGGTCGCCGAGTGGAACGGCGAGGGGGAGGCGGTCGGCGGGATAGTCGTCATGCGTTTCGGTGAAAACGCACTGAAGACCATCGAGCTGGTCAAGGAGAAACTGGAAAGCCTCAAGGCCGGTCTGCCGGAAGGGGTCACGATCCGGACCGCCTATGACCGTTCCGGCCTGATCGAGCGGGCCATCGCCACCCTGAAGGAGAAACTGATCGAGGAAAGCATCGTGGTCGCTCTCGTCACCATGCTTTTCCTCTTCCACCTGCCGAGCGCCCTGGTGGCGATTATCACCCTGCCGGTGGCGATCCTCATGGCCTTTATCATTATGCACGCCCAGGGCATCAACGCCAATATCATGAGTCTCGGCGGCATCGCCATCGCCATCGGCGCGATGATCGATGCGGCCATCATCATGATCGAAAATGCCCATAAGCACCTAGAGCGCGATCGCGGCAAAAAACCGCACTGGCAGATCATCCGCGATGCCGCCACCGAGGTCGGACCGACCCTGTTTTATTCCCTGCTGGTGATCACCGTCTCCTTTGTGCCGGTCTTTACCCTGACCGAACAGGCCGGCCGGCTGTTCAAGCCGCTGGCCTTCACCAAGACCTATGCCATGGGGTCCGCGGCCTTTCTCTCGATCACCCTGGTGCCGGTGCTGATGGGCTGGTTCATCCGCGGCAAGATCAAACCGGAACAGGCCAACCCGCTCAATCGGCTGCTCATCAGGATCTACCACCCGCTTGTCGATTTTGTCCTGCGCTGGCGCATGCTGACTCTTTTCGTGGCCCTGGTCGCCATGCTGTCGATCGCCTGGCCGCTGTCGAAGATGGGCTCGGAATTCATGCCGGCGCTCTATGAGGGCGACCTCCTCTACATGCCGACCACCCTGCCGGGGCTGTCGGTGACCAAGGCCAAGGAGGTGCTGCAGCAGACCGACCGCATTATCCGCCAGTTCCCGGAGGTTGAGCATGTCTTCGGCAAGATCGGCCGGGCCGAGACCGCCACCGATCCGGCCCCGATGATGATGATCGAGACGACCATCACCCTGAAGCCGGAAACGGAGTGGCGCAAGGTAGCGGCCATGCGTTTTTATTCCAACTGGCCGGAGAATCTCGAGTTTCTCAAGAAACCGCTGCGCTGGCTCTGGCCGGAGCATGTGCCGATCAGTGTTGAGGAACTCATCGACCAGCTCAACAGCTCCATCCAGTTCCCGGGGCTGACCAACGCCTGGACCATGCCGATCAAGACCCGTATCGATATGCTCTCGACCGGCATCAAGACCCCCGTCGGCATCAAGGTCATGGGCGACGATCTGCCGACGCTCAGCCGGATCGGCGCCGAGATCGAAGCGGTGGTGCGGACCGTGCCGGGCACCCTCTCCGCCATCTCCGAGCGGGTGGTCGGCGGCAGGTACCTCGATATCCGGATCGACCGCCTGAAGGCCGCCCGCTATGGCATCAATGTCGGTGATATCCAGGAGATTATCCAGACGGCGGTGGGCGGCATGGCGATCACCGAGACCGTCGAGGGCCTGGAGCGTTATACGGTCAATGTCCGCTATGACCGAGATTTCCGCAGCGATATCGATTCTTTGAAACGGGTGCTGGTGCCTGGTGCCGGCGGTCGGCATATCCCGCTCGAACAACTGACCAGTATCTCCATCAACAATGCCCCGGACAGCATCAAAAGCGAAAACTCCCGCCGCACCGCCTGGGTCTACGTGGATATCAAGGGTATCGATCTCGGCACCTATGTGAAAAACGCCCGCAAGGCGGTGGAGGAGCATATCAAACTGCCCCCGGGCTATAATATCATCTGGAGCGGCCAGTACGAATACATGGAGCAGGCCAGGGAGCGCCTGCTGGTCATCATCCCGCTGACGGTGCTGATCATCTTCGTCATCATCTATATCAGCACCAAGAGCCTGATCAAGACGGCGATCGTCTTTCTGGCCGTGCCCTTCTCGCTGGTCGGCGCCTTCTGGCTCCTCTATCTGCTCGACTACAACACCTCGATCGCCGTCTGGGTGGGCATCATCGCCCTGGCCGGCCTCGATGCCGAGACCGGCGTGGTGATGCTGCTCTATCTCGATCTGGCCCATAGCCAGTGGCAGAAAAACGGCAGGATGCTCAATCGTGGCGATCTGGTGCAGGCTATCCATCACGGAGCAGTCAAGCGCATCCGGCCGAAAATCATGACCATCTCGGTGATCATCGCCGGTCTCCTGCCGATCATGTGGAGCCACGGCACCGGCGCCGATGTCATGAAACGGATCGCCGCCCCGATGGTGGGCGGGGTGGTGACTTCGGGAATCATGGAGCTGCTGGTCTATCCGGTGATATTCTTTATCTGGCGGGGCCTTCATCTGGAGAAGGATCTGACGGCAACCAGTCAGGGGGATATCGAGGAAGACTAAGGGCTTATTCGTTAAAAAACAATTATGGGTCACATAATATCTATTTGCGGACAAGCTCTGGAATCCAACACCAAAACATTGGGGAGACGACAATGAAATCAATGCAATACACGATGACGGCAATTCTTTCCACCCTTCTGCTCATGGCCCTGCCCCTCGCGGCCCTGGCCGCTTCCCCTGAGTCCGGCAAGCATGAGATGGCGCAGGAAGGTCAGGCGATGCAGCACGGCGGCATGGCCATGGGCGGCAATATGATCATGCTGGGTGAAACGACTGAGGACGGTGTGCAGGGCATGGCCCACCTCAGCGATGTCGGGGAGGCCATGGCCAAGATGGGCATGAAGGAAAACTATCATCTCATGGTCATGTTCAATGACAGTACAACCGGCGAGAAGATAAGCGGAGGCACGGTGGCGGTGAAGGTCACCGACCCTGCCGGCAAGGAGTCGGCCCCTGTCGCCATGATGGCTATGGAAGGCCAGTTCGGCGCCGATCTCGCCCTGACCGAAAAGGGAGAGTACCGGCTGACGGTCGGCACCAAGCTGGATGACGGCAAAAAGCGTCAGTTTGGGTTCAAATACACGGTCGAATAGCTCGGTAGCACGGCAGACCGGCTGTTGGGGCGCCCTCGCGTGGTGTGCAGGTATAATCGTGCCGGACGAGGGGCGGAGGGGTTGTCGGTTTAAAGGGAGGGGAATCTCCGGTCTCTCGGAGAAGTCTGCAGCCATGGGAGATTTCCCCGGCCGCCAGCCCGACCTGCTGAGGAGGAACGATCCGCTGAGTATTCCTGTTGACACGCAAGAGAAGAAATGGGTATTTTTTGCAGCTTGTGCAACCCCTACCAACAACTCATCAGGAGAAATGTAATGTGGAAGAATATAGAGGCGGCCCCGGCTGATTCGATTTTAGGCCTGACCGAGGCCTTCCGGAAGGATCCGAGCCCGCAGAAGGTCAATCTCGGCGTCGGTGTCTACAAGGACGACGCCGGCAGGACACCGATCCTGGCATGTGTCAAGGCGGCGGAGAAGATCCTGCTCGAGCGGGAGACCACCAAGAGCTATCTGCCGATCTCGGGCGATCCGGCCTATGCCGCCGGTGTCCAGAAGCTGCTGTTCGGCGAGGGCAGTGAAGTCCTGGCAGCGAAACGGGCTGCCACCGTCCACGCCCCCGGCGGTACCGGGGCGCTCAGGGTCGGCGCCGATCTGCTGAAAAAATTCATGCCGGAGGCGAAGGTGTGGATCAGCGGCCCGACCTGGGCCAATCACAAGGGGGTGTTCACCACCGCCGGGTTTACGCTTGCCGAGTACCCCTATTACGACCCGGCCACCAAGGGCGTTGACTTTGCCGGCATGGTCAAGGGACTCAAGGCAATCCCGGCAGGCGATATCGTCCTGCTCCATGCCTGCTGCCATAATCCCAGCGGCGTCGATCTCGACAACGAGCAGTGGCGGCAGGTCGTGGCCATCGCCGGGGAGTGCGGCTGGATGCCCTTTCTCGATTTCGCCTACCAGGGCTTTGGTGCGGGTGTCGAGGAGGACCGCTACGCCGTCGAGCAGTTCGCCGCCACCGGCCGGGATTTCATCGTCGCCAGTTCGTTCTCGAAGAACTTCGGCCTCTACAACGAGCGGGCCGGGGCGCTGACCATCGTCAGTCCGAATGCCGAGGAGTCCGTAGTCGCGATGAGCCATCTCAAGACCGTGGTCCGGGTGATCTACTCCAACCCGCCGGCCCATGGCGGCCTGATCGCCGCCACCATCCTCGGCGATCAGGCACTGTATCAGCAATGGCTCGGGGAGCTGGCCGCCATGCGCGAGCGCATCGTCGCCATGCGGACTGCCCTGGTCGACGGGCTCAACACCCGGGACGTGGCCGGAGATTTCTCCTATATCAAGAGACAGCGGGGCATGTTCTCCTTCAGCGGCCTCTCCGACGCGACGGTGGCCTGGCTGCGGGAACATAAAAACATCTATGTGGTGGGCGGCGGCCGCATAAACCTTGCCGGCCTCACCTCCAGGAATATCGACTACGTCTGCGATGCCATCGCCGAGGCCCTGAAGGCCTGAGAAAGGCAAGGCAGCCCGTCGGTCTCCACTGAGCGGTCCGGAATTATGGCTGTACAACGACCTCAGGCGGGATCCGGCAACGGCTCCCGCTGGCTGGCCTTTATCGGCAGCGCCATTGTCACCCTCCTGGTTTTCGCCTGGATCGGCAAAGATATCAGTCCGATGGATGTCTATGACGCGCTCAGCGGCATAGCCCCGCCGGAGATCCTGCTCTTTCTGGTAAGTTCCATTTTCATGAGCATCTGCCGGACGTGGCGGTTTCTGCTCCTTCTTGAGCCGGTCGGTTACCGCCCGGGCCGGCTGGCGATGTTTCTCACCGTTATTGTGCGCAACCTTTTCGCCGATCTGCTGCCGGCCAGAATCGGTTCGCTGATCTACCTCTGGCTCTGCCGAACCCGACTCGGCGTCAGTTGGGGGGCGGCCTCATCGAGCATGGCCATCTCCTTTGTCTTCGATATGATCGCCGTCGCCCCGCTGCTCATCGTTGTCGGCCTGGTGATCGCCGGGGAGTTGGGCCTCTCGCGGATTGCGGTCTGGGCCTTTGGTTTGGTTGTTGTCGGCGGGGCTCTGACGGCCCTCTTCCTGCTGGCCCCATTGACCGATCAGGCGGCCCGGCTGATCCCGCGGTTGCCTCTCCTGCCCGGGAAGGTGAAGACCGGTCTGGCCGGATTTGCCGCCTCGGTCGCTGTCGATGTGCGGACCACCAACCGGGCCGGGATCTTTCTGCCGGTGGTGGCCCTATCCGTCCTCGTCCGTCTTGCCAAATACACCGCCATGTACTTTCTGCTGCTGGGAATCCTCGCCCCGATGGGCTTCGGTATTGTCGAACTGCCGCCGCACCGGGGTCTGGTTGGGCTGATCGCCCCGGAGATCGCCGCTTCGCTGCCGGTCAGCGGCATCGGGGGCTTCGGCGCCTATGAGGGAGCCTGGGCCGTCACCTTTCACCTGCTCGGTCTGCCGGAACAGCTGGCCAAACTCACCGGTGTCGCCCACCATCTTTTTACCCAGGTCTACGGGGCGGGCATCGGTCTGGGCGCCCTGCTGCTGCTCTTCCTGCCCTTTATCCGGGCGGGGGAGGCCCGGCCGGCGGCAAGGTCCGTCTCGGCGGCAAGGCGCTGGCTGCAGATGGCCGCGGCCGTTCTGCTCTGGCTCGGGATTTCAGCGGGGGTGGCGATGCTGGGCAATGTCCTGGCCTCGGACAGACCGGCGGCACAACCGGCTGATCCCGCCTACAGCCCCGAGGAACTGGCGGGGCGCGGACATTTGCCGGAACTGCCGGCCGGCCGCATCCTCTTTGACTCAAACCGTTCGGGATCGTTCGGCATCTATATCCAGAACCCTGACGGTTCGAGGCTGCGGACGGTGGTCGATAGCCCAGAGGAGGAGATGTACCCGGATATCCATCCGCGGGGCAAGTGGGTCGTCTATGCCCGGGCCCGCAGCACCAGCCTCAAGGCCCCGGCCGATATCCACATCTGCCGCCTGGACGGGAGCGAAGACCGGGTGCTCCTGAAAAACGCCACCTTTCCTTCGTTTACCGCCGACGGCAAGGCGGTCATCGCCGAGCGGGAGCGCAGCCGGATCATCCGGGTGGACCTTGCCGACGGCAAGACCGAGGAGATCTTTCCCCGCGGCGAGGGGCCCTTTGCCCGGGCCCAGATCGCCAAACCGCGCATCTCGCCGGACCGGCGGTGGGTCGCCTTCACCAGTGACAGGCCCAGACGCTGGACGGCCTGGACGGTGCGCCTGGAGGACGGCAAGGCCGTTCAACTCGGCGAGGGCGAGGGCTGCCAACCGGTCTGGTCTGCCGACCCCGGCAGGGTCTATCACGTCGCCACCACCGGCATGAAGGAGCGTACCGGTTTCCTGCGCAGCGACCTGCCGGAAGGCAAGGGCCGTACCGTGCTCGACAATGACGCGCCGCGCGGGCACGAATACTTTCCGTCCATCCTGGAGGATCGCTATATCTTCTATGCCGCCAGCAGGCCGGAAGAGCATGACCACGCCTCCGCCAACTACCAGCTCTATGTCCACGATCTCAAGGCCGGCTGGACCGCCCGTCTGACCCGCGACAGCTTCACCAACCGCTGGCCGAGGTGGATTCCGGCACGTTAAGACAGGCCTGTCCTGCGACGGGTAAATCAGTCCAGGTCAAAATCGTACGGAAAATGCGGCTTGGAGTTCTATCCCGACTTGCCGGAAACCCAGGCGATTTGTCTAAATTTCCCGAGTTTTACCTCGAAGATTGCATTTCAGATGTTATAGTTGGCCAAGGGTACATAATAGCTCTCATCTGTTTTACAAACCCAAGCAACTGTGGTTGAACCTATGGCTCGACAACCCGATACTTTGCGAGACCAGGTCAGACATGCCCGGTGGCAGTTTGAGCAGCTTTGCAGGAGCAAAAGTGAACCGGGAGAGTTGCATTTTGGATAAAAAACGACTCTCCGAACGCGATATCTGCACCAGGTTCATCACGCCTGCCCTGGAACAGGCGGGGTGGGATGTGGCTACCCAAATCCTGGAAGAATATCTACTAACCAAGGGAAGGATTATCGTGCGCGGAAAATTGCACTCCCGTGCCAAACATAAACGGGTTGACTATGTTTTGTTCTATAAACCCAGTATCCCAATCGCCATTATCGAAGCAAAGGACAATAGCCATTCGGTCGGCGATGGTATGCAGCAAGGCTTGAGCTATGCCGAAATGCTGCAAGTGCCTTTCGTATTTAGCTCCAATGGCGATGGTTTCCTGTTTCATAACAAAATTGCCACAGACGGCATCATTGAGCGCGAACTGGCCCTGCATGAATTTCCATCCGCACACATTCTCTGGCAGTGGTGGTCAACGCATCGCGGGCTGGATGATCGGCAGAACGATCTCGTTACTCAGGATTACTTCAGCGACGGCGGCGATAAAACTCCGCGCTACTATCAACTTTTGGCCATCAACAAGACCATCGAAGCAATCTCCCGGGGTCAGAATCGCATTCTGCTGGTGATGGCAACCGGCACCGGCAAAACCTTCACCGCCTTTCAAGTCATCTGGCGTCTCTGGAAATCCAAGGCCAAAAAGCGTATTCTGTTCCTTGCCGACCGCAACATCTTGATCGATCAGACCATGACCAACGATTTTAAGCCGTTCGGCTCGGCCATGACCAAGATCCAGAAACGGCAAGCCAACAAATCCTACGAAATTTATCTATCGCTCTATCAGGCCGTCACCGGTGTCGAAGAAGAAAAAAACATCTACAAACAGTTCAGCCCGGATTTCTTTGATTTGATCGTGATCGACGAATGTCATCGCGGCAGCGCCGCTGAAGATTCGGCCTGGCGGGAGATTCTGGAATACTTCTTTTCGGCCACCCAAATCGGTATGACCGCCACACCGAAGGAGACCAAAGAGGTTTCCAACATCGATTATTTCGGCAACCCCATATACACCTACTCACTCAAACAGGGGATCGACGACGGTTTTCTTGCGCCCTACAAGGTGGTGCGCATCGACCTGGACAAGGACCTGGCCGGTTGGCGTCCCGACAAAGGTATGCTGGACAAATATGGTAATGAGATCGAAGACCGTATCTACAACCAAAAAGATTTCGACAAAACCCTGGTGCTGGAAAAACGTACCCAGGTCGTGGCGGGAAAGATCAGCGAATTCTTACGTCGGACCAATCGTTTCGACAAAACCATAGTCTTTTGTGAAAACATCGATCACGCCGAGCGTATGCGTCAGGCGTTGGTTAACGAAAACAGTGATCTCGCCGCACAAAACGCCAAATACGTCATGCGTATCACCGGTGACAACGAAGAGGGCAAGGCCGAACTCGACAATTTCATCTTCCCTGAAAGCAGATACCCGGTCATAGCGACCACCTCCAAGCTGATAACCACGGGCATCGATGCCCAGACCTGCAAGCTTATTGTGCTCGATCAGCGCATCCAATCGATGACCGAGTTCAAGCAGATCATCGGGCGTGGCACCCGCATCAACGAGGATTACGACAAGTACTATTTCACCATAATCGACTTCAAAAAGGCCACCGAACTCTTTGCCGATCCCGATTTCGATGGCGACCCTGTGCAAATCTACGAGCCCAATGCGGATGAGTCACCCGTGCCGCCGGATGCTTCGGACGACGGCAATATCGATGTAGGTGTTTCCTACCAGAAAAATGATGAAGAAATGGATTTGCCGACTCTGGCCGAACCCGAACCGACTGAAGCAGGCTCCAGGGTGCGGCGCTATGTGGTCGAAGGTGTCGAGGTGAAGGTAGTAGCCGAGCGGGTGCAGTATTTTGACCCGAGCGGCAAGCTCATCACCGAATCTTTGAAAGACTACACCCGCAAGACCTTAACCAGGGAGTTTGCCTCGCTCGATGACTTTTTACGCCGCTGGAGCGATGCCGAAAAGAAACAGGCCATCATCGACGAGCTGGCGGATGAAGGAATTTTCTTCGAGGCCCTGGCCGACGAGATCGGTCGAGACTGTGACCCCTTCGATCTGATTTGTCACGTCGCCTAGGGCATGCCGCCGCTCACCCGCAAGGAGCGGGCGGAAAAGGTCAAAAAGCGCAACTACTTCACTCACTACGGGGAACAAGCCCGCCGAGTACTGGAGGCCTTGCTGGATAAATATGCCGATGAAGGCGTGACGCACATCGAAGAGACGCAGATCCTTACTATTTTGCCTTTCAGCGAATTCGGCACGCCGATGGAAATCGTTCGTGCTTTCGGCGGGCTGGATCGGTACCGGCAGGCTGTACACGAACTTGAAGATGCGCTTTACGCCGCATAAAGAAAAACCCGAATATACAACCAACCCATGTCTATAACGACTTTGATAAAAACCATCCAGGACATCATGCGCAAGGATGTCGGTGTCGATGGTGATGCCCAGCGCATCAGCCAGATTGTCTGGTTGTTGTTTTTGAAAATCTTCGATGACAAAGAGCAGGAATGGCAGATTACCGAGCCGGGTTATAAATCGCCGTTGCAGAGCCGGTTCCGCTGGTCCAACTGGGCCAAAAATGCTGAAGGTATTACCGGTGAGGAACTGATCGACTTCGTCAATAACGATCTCTTTCCATCGCTGAAGAAACTGGCCACCGCCGCCGGAGTCACGCTCTACGGCAAGGTCGTCGGCTCGGTGTTCGAGGACGCCTACAACTATATGAAGTCCGGCACCCTGCTGCGCCAGGTGATCAATACCATCGAAGAAGATGTCGACTTCAACTCTTCCGGCGACCGTCACCTGTTCAACGACATCTACGAGAAGATCCTGGCTGACCTGCAAGCAGCTGGCAACGCCGGCGAATACTACACCCCCCGCGCCGTCACCCAATTTATGGTGGACATCCTCAACCCGCAACTGGGCGAAAAGATTCTCGACCCGGCCTGCGGTACCGGCGGTTTCCTCACCTGCACCATCGAACACCTGCGACAGCAGGTGAAAAATAAAAAGATCGACGACAAAGCCTTGCAAACCTCCATCCACGGCGTGGAAAAGAAGCCGCTGCCGCACATGCTGGCCATGACCAATATGATGCTTCACGGCATCGATGTGCCGACCAACATCCGCCATGACAATACCCTGAGCCGACCACTGAAGGACTACGGCCCCCGCGACCGGGTAGACCTGGTCATTACCAATCCGCCCTTTGGCGGGATGGAGGAGGACGGCATTGAGAACAACTTCCCGCGTAAATACCAGACGCGCGAAACCGCCGACCTCTTCATGGCGTTGATCATGCACCTCTTGAAGGCTGATACCGGCCGTGCCGCCGTCGTCCTGCCCGACGGCTTCCTGTTTGGTGAAGGCACCAAGACCAACCTCAAACGCGAACTGCTGGAACAGTTCAACCTGCACACCATCGTCCGCCTGCCGAAAGGTGTATTCAGCCCGTATACCAGCATCTCTACCAATATCCTCTTCTTCGAGAAGGGAACCCCCACCAAAGAAATCTGGTTTTTTCAACACCCTTATCCAGAGGGCTACAAATCTTACTCCCGCTCCAAGCCGCTGACCATTGCCGAATTCGATCTGGAAAAGTCCTGGTGGGGCGGTGCTGAACGAAAAGGGCGGAAGACTACCGAATATGCCTGGAAGGTTAGCGCCAAGGCGCTGGTCGAGCGCAACTATAATCTGGACAGCAAAAATCCCCACGAAGTTGAGGCCAATCACCGCGATCCGGAAGAGCTGATGGCTGAGTATCAGGACATCGTCCGTCGGCTCGAAGTGGCGCAACAAGCGCTCAAGGCCGAGCTGATGGCCAGCCTGGAGGGGAAGGCATGAGCAGGAAGAAAAAGACAGACAAGGAAGTTTCCATCGTCTGTTCATCGGCCGCCGAATACCTCACCTTTGTCGCCGCCAGCGGCACAGGCGGTGTCGAGGCCGTTTACGCCGATGAGAGCATCTGGCTGACTCAGAGGATGATGGGGGTACTTTATGATGTGGAAACTCAGACCGTCAACTACCACCTGAAAAAGGTGTTTTCCGACAGTGAGTTGGCGGAAGATTCAGTTATTCGAAATTTTCGAATAACTGCCGCTGACGGCAAAAACTACAACACCAAACACTACAAGCTCCCCGCCATTATCGCTGTCGGCTACAAGGTCAACTCCGAACGCGCCGTGCAATTTCGCAAGTGGGCCACCACCATCATTGAAGAGTACACCATCAAAGCCTACGTCATGGATGATGAGCGCATAAAAAGTGGCGGTTCCATCCTCACCGACCGGTACTTTGAAGAGCAGTTGCAGCGCATCCGGGAGATCCGTCTTTCCGAGCGCAAGTTCTACCAGAAGATCACCGACATCTACGCCACATCCATCGACTACGACGTTACCGCTCAGGCGACCAAGCGCTTTTTCGCCACTGTGCAGAATAAGCTGCACTGGGCCATCCACGGCCAGACAGCGGCGGAGGTTATCGTCAACCGCGCCGATGCGGAAAAAGAGAACATGGGGCTGACCACCTGGAAGGATGCCCCACGCGGAAAAATCCAGAAATTCGACGTGGTGGTGGCCAAAAATTACCTGAGCGAAAATGAAATGGCGCAACTGGCGCGGCTGGTGTCGGCTTATCTTGATATCGCCGAGGATATGGCCCTGCGCAAGATGCCCATGACCATGCAGGACTGGGAAATCCGCCTCAACCGCTTTATCGCAGCCACCGACCGCGAAATTTTGCAGGATGCAGGAAAGGTAACGGCGGAAATTGCCAAGGCCCATGCCGAAAGCGAGTTCGAGAAGTACCGCAT
>JANMSX010000017.1:0-10673 GCA_031389785.1 Desulfobulbaceae bacterium
GGACACCCGCGACAAGGACTTCATCACCCACAACGACAAGGGCGAGCTGGTCAACCGGGTGGAGACTATCGGCCACTACGGTTCCTCGAACATCAACAACGAGGAATGCTGGACGCTGAGTGTCGCCTGCCGCGCCATGGGTCTTATCAATATCGATCATCAGGCTCGCGTCTGACACAGCCCCTCCGTATCGGCTCTGGGAGAGTCGTTTGGCCGCGGTTCGATGACGAATCATTATGTAGACCTGAAGAACAGTGATTGTATCCTTATCATGGGCAGCAATGCCGCCGAAAACCACCCGATTGCCTTCAAGTGGATCCTCCGCGCCAAGGATCGGGGTGCCAAGATCATCCACGTCGACCCACGCTTTACCCGAACCTCGGCCCGCTGTGATTATCACGTGCCGTTGCGTTCCGGTACCGACATCGCCTTCCTGGGCGGGATGATCAAGCACATCATCGACAACAACATGATCCAGGAAGAGTATGTCAAATACTATACCAATGCCTCGCAGATCGTCAGTCTCGACTATGATTTCCAGGATGGCCTGTTTACCGGCTATGATGCTGAAAAGGGCAAATACGCCAAGGAAACCTGGACGACCGATAAGGACGAAGCGGGCATCCCCATCCGCGACTATACCCTGCAGGATCCGCGCTGCGTCTATCAGATGCTGAAAAAGCATTATGAGCGCTACACCCTCGACAAGGTCTCGTCGATCACTGGCGTTTCCAAAGACAACCTGCTCAAGGTCTACAACGAGTACGGCGCCACCGGCGCCAGGGACAAGGCCGGCACCGAGTGCTACGCCCTCGGCTGGACCCATCACACCGTCGGCAGCCAGAATATCCGGGCCATGTCGATCATCCAGCTGCTCCTCGGCAACATGGGTGTCGCCGGCGGCGGCATCAACGCCCTGCGCGGCGAACCGAACGTCCAGGGCTCGACCGACCATGCCATTCTCTACAATATCCTGCCCGGTTATCTGAAGATGCCGTCGGGCCCTGTAGACACTTTGGCCAAGTATATCGAGAAGTACACCTCCAAGTCCACCGATCCCCAGTCGGCGAACTGGTATCAGAACTATCCCAAGTATACGGTCAGTTTCCTGAAGGCGATATGGGGAGCCAATGCAACCGCGGAGAATGAATTCGGTTATTCCTGGCTGCCGAAACTCGATGATGGCAAGCACCACTCCATAATGCACATCTTTGATGCGATGTACGCGGGCAAGGTCAAGGGTTTCTTCGCCTACGGCTCTAACCTGGCGGTCAGCAATCCGAACACCACCAAAGTTCGCAAAGGCCTGCAAAAGCTCAAATGGATGGTCAACGTCAACATCTTCGATAACGAGACCGCCTCGTTCTGGAGGGGACCCGGGGTTGATCCGAAGACTGTCGATACCGAGGTCTTCCTCCTGCCGGCTGCCGCCAGTCCGGAGAAAGAGGGCAGCCAGAGCAACTCCGGCCGCTTAGTCCAGTGGAAATACAAAGCCGCCAACCCACCGGAAGATGCCATGTCTGACGGTGATATCACTATGCGCATCATGGATGCCGTACGCGATCTCTATAAGAAGGAAGGAGGCATTTTTCCGGAGCCGATCCTCAATCTGAAGTGGGATTACCGGGACGGTCTTGGCCGCTTTGACGCACTGAAGGTCTCCAAGCAGATCAACGGACAGGTCACTCAGGATTTCGTCATCGAAGACCTGGTTGCTGGTACCAAGGAAATATACAAGAAGGGTGAGACTGTACCTTCTTTTGCCAAATTGATGGCCGACGGCTCGACCTCCAGCGGCAACTGGCTGATGGCCGGCAGTTTCGATCAGAAGGGCGAGAACAAGATGCAAAAGCGCGGCAAGGAAGATCCCACCGGTCTTGGCCTCTATCCTGAGTGGGCCTTTGCCTGGCCGCTTAACCGGAAGATCATCTACAATCGCGCCTCCTGCGACCTGGAAGGCAAACCCTTTAATCCGAAGATGAAACTGCTGGAGTGGGTGGGAGACAAATGGGTCGGCGATATACCCGATGGTCCCTGGCCGCCGCTGGCGGACAAGGAAAAGGGTAAGTTCCCCTTCATCATGAAGGCGGATGGCGTTGGGGCCATCTTCGGTCCCGGCATGGCAGAAGGTCCCTTCCCGGAGCACTATGAACCCATGGAAGGACCGCTGACCAAGAACCCGTTGTCGGCTCAGTTGCACAATCCGGCCGTTAAGGTCTTCAAAAGCGATTTGGATAAGTACGCCAATGCCGACCAGAAATTCCCCTATGTCTGTACGACCTACTCCTGCACCGAGCACTGGTGTTCCGGTTTCACCCGCTGGCAGCCCTGGCTGTTGGAGATGATGCCCGAGGCCTACCTCGAGATAGGCGAGAAATTGGCCGAAAAACTGTCCATCAAGAACGGTGAACGTATCAAGGTTGCCTCAATCAGGGGTGAAGTTGAGTGTGTGGCCATGGTCACCAAACGCCTCGTGCCGTTTGAGATTGAAGGCAAGGTCGTCCATGAAGTGGGTATGCCGTTCAACTATGGCTGGCTCGTTCCGGAAAATGCCCCTGACGCATCGGCCAATTACCTGACCTCAGCTGTGGGTTGCCCCAATACTTTCTGTCCGGAGTATAAGGCATTCATGGTTAATGTCAGCAAGGCTTAAGGGGGTGAGGCTATGAACCAAGAACTTGTAAAATTGATCGATCTATCGCGCTGTACCGCCTGCCGCGGCTGTCAGGTCGCCTGTAAACAGTGGAACGAGCAGCCGGCCAAGCCGACCAGGAATTTCGGTAGCTATCAGAATCCGCCCGACCTGCAGTGGAATACCTGGACGCTGATCCGTTTTCAGGAGCATGTCGACCAGAACGGTACCCTGAAATGGCTGTTCCGCAAGGACGGTTGCATGCACTGTACTGATGCGGGCTGCGTCAAGGTCTGTCCGACCGCTGCCCTGTATCACACCGAGTTCGGCAGTGTCAGTCTGCACCCCGATAAGTGTATCGGCTGCAAGGAATGTATGGCTGCATGCCCATTCAGCATCCCGAAATATAACAAGGAAACGAACAAGATTTCTAAATGCGATCTCTGCTATACCCGCCTGCAGGCCAATCAGCCACCAGCCTGTGTCCTCTCCTGCCCGACCGGGGCCCTGCAGATAGGGATCAAGGATGCGATGCTGACAAAGGCATACAAGCGGGCAAAGGAGTTGGGGGGGGATGCGTCGGTGTACGGCGACAAGTTTGTCGACGGTACCCATGTCGTCTATGTCCTGCCGGAGAAGGTCGAAGTTTATGACAACCTGCCGGAGAGTCCCAATATTCCTCTGTCGATCATTGTCTGGAAGGATGTTCTGAAGCCGGCCGGACTGCTGGCCGCGGGCGGTGTGATGGCGGGCGCCTTCCTCCACTATATCACCCACGGCCCCAAGACCCCCGACGAGGAAACCACAAGTGAAGGAGGTAAAGAGCTATGAAAAAAGGAATGATTAAGGCTACTGAGCCCTTTGAGCGCGTAGTGCACTGGTGTGTAGCCCTTTCCTGCCTCCTCCTGTGCATCAGCGGTATGGGAATGATGTACCATTCCCTGAATTTTTTCGGCACGCTGGTTGGCGGAATGGGGAATTTGAAGATGATCCACAATTACGGCGGCGTCTTTTTCGGCGTAAGCCTCGTCTTCACCATAGCTATGTGGTGGAAGGAGGCGGGGATATTTTCCTTCCCCGAGGACGCAGAGTGGATCAAGGCCGCCGGCGGCTATCTCTGGCATGTCGACAATATGCCGGAGGTCGGCAAGTATAATCCCGGCCAGAAGATGTTCTTCCTGGCGGTGGCCCTGTTTGGTACGGTCATGGTCGCAACCGGCCTGATCATGTGGTTCCCGCTCGGCTATTCCGTTGGGCTGGTCCGCGTGATGTTCGTCCTGCACGCCTTGGGCTATGTGGTGATTCTGGCCTTCTTCCTTGTCCATCTCTATCTGGTCACCATTGGAGCTCCGGGATCCGCGCCGGCGATGTTTACCGGCTGGGTAACCAAAGCCTGGGTCAGGAAACAGCACCCGAAATGGCTGAAGGAAATGGAGAAGGATGGTACCTTGGTTGTCTACGGCGAGGAAAAGTCCTCCTATAAAGGACGCAGTTGATACCGACCATATCCGTTGAGGTTTTGATCTGTTTTCTCTGAGGCCTCTTCATCACCAAAAGACCGGGGTGTGCAAACTCCCCGGTCTTTTCATTTCGGCCTGTTAAGGACTATATGAATTTGGAAACATCTACAAAAGGGTTTTATTATGGCGAGTAGCAATGACGATATCGAGACACTGGCAGGGGAAATAGAACGGATGAGGACGGAGCAGCCGCATCTCGACAGCCTGCTCAAGGCCTTTGGCCCCCTGATTCTGGCGAAAAAACGCTGGCTCAAAGATGTCCGGGGATACACAATGGTATTTCCGGTTGATCCGGTCCAATACCTGGGGGGCATACCGCTCAGTCAGCAGTGCCGGCTCTTTCTCCCTGAAGACCCCTGGCAGAGTGCAGGTCTGGCCGTCGCCGAGGCCATTGGCCGGGGATTTCCCCATTCTGCCGGAGATATGGCAGGACTGGCTGATAAGATTGCAGACGGCAGCTTTGATTGCTTTTCCCTGATGGATTCCCCGGCGGCACCAGACGACGCTCAATGTGCCGCCCGGGCCGTAGGCCTCGGCATGGAGCCGCAGCTGTTTCAGCTCTTTCTGCGATTCTTGGGCAGGTTCATGCTCAGCAAAAGGGCGCAGGATATGGCTGCAGAACTCGCGCACCTGTCCTGGAAAAAAGGCTGCTGCCCGGTCTGCGGCAGCTTTCCGCACCTGGCCATCATTCGGGACAAGGGCCAGAAATGGCTGCAATGCCCAGACTGCAGTCATGAATGGCTCTTTCCCCGCCTGGCCTGCCCGTACTGCGAGCATGAAGATCCTGAGGACACGAATTTCCTGTTTGTAGAGGGAAAAAAGGAAGACACCGCCTATACCTGCAGCGCCTGCCGAAAATATCTGGTAACCAGTGCCCGGTCCGGCGACCTCCGCCAAACTCCTGCCGATCTGATCGCCATCAGCCTTACCCATCTGGATCTGATCCTGCAGGAACAGGGGATCAGGCCGATGGCCGGGTGTGAGTGGAATACCTTCGAGACTCCCTGCGAGAGGGAAGGCTGAGGCTCATTCTGCGGTTTTCATGGCGGGCTGGCCGGAGACCACGATCGTCCGATCCCAGCCCGTCTGTTTATTGGAAAATACCTATAGCCAAGGCTCGATCCTGACCGCACAGGACTTATATTCCGGGGTGCCGGTGATCGGGTCACGATGGTGCGAGGTGAGGATATTGGTCAACACCTTCTGATGATGGAAGGTCATGAAGACACTGCCGATCCGGGAACGGTCGGAGATCTTGGCCCGGACCTTGACCTCACCCCGACGTGAGGCTACCTTCAACCAGTCGCCATGGGAGATATTGAGGGTTTGAGCATCGTCAGGATGGATCTCCACCAGTTCTTCCGGCACTACTTCAGAGATCCCCTGCGATCTCCTGGTCATCGACCCGTTGTTGTAGTGCTCACGGATCCGGCCGGTGATAAGCACATAGGGGTATTGTTCGTCCGGCACCTCGCCAGAGCCCTGATGGTCAAGGGCGATGAAGGTCGCAAGCCCACCCGGTCGCGAAAAGAGGTCGGTGTAGAGGGTGGTCGTGCCGGGATGATCCTTGGTCGGGCATGGCCACTGGATCCCTTTTTCTTCCAGGCGGTCATAGCTGATACCGCCATAGATCGGCACGAGACTGGCGATTTCATCCATGATCTCGGCAGGATGGTTGTACGACATCGGATAGCCCATGAGGGTGGAGATCCTGCAGATGACCTGCCATTCGGCCAGGCCGGCGACCGGTGTGACGGCCTGGCGCACCCGCTGCACCCGGCGTTCGCCGTTGGTGAAGGTGCCGTCCTTTTCGGCAAAGCTGGCGCCGGGCAGGATGACATCGGCATACCTGGTGGTCTCGGTATGGAACAGGTCCTGAACCACCAGGAATTCGACCGCTTCCAACGCCCCCCGGACATGCCCGGCGTCGGCATCGGTATGGACCGGATCTTCACCGAGGATGAAGATACCCTTGAATTTGCCCTTGCGGCATTCGTCGAGCATTTCAACCGACTTGAGACCCGGTTTGTCCTTGATCGTAACTCCCCAGGCCTTTTCAAACTTGGCTCGCGAGACGGGATCCGTCACCGCCTGATAGCCGGGCAGGGTCGCCGGCAGCGGCCCGAGATCGGATGCTCCCTGCACGTTGTTCTGGCCGCGCAGGGCCATAATGCCGGTGGCGGGCCGGCCGATTTGGCCGCAGACCAGGGCCAGGTTGGCGATGGCCATGGCGTTCTCGGTGCCGGTCCGATGTTCGGTCACCCCCAGGCCGTAAACGATCATCGCCTTGCCGGCCGTAGCATAGAGACGGGCCGCCTCGATGATACTTTCGCGCGGCACCCCGGTCAGCTCTTCGACCCGGTCCAGGTCATATTCCCTGGTTTTCTCTTTGAGTTCCTTAATGCCCTCTGTTCGTTTGGCGATAAACTCCTTGTTCTCCCAGCCGTTTGCGAAGATGACGTTGATGATACCGTTCAACAGGGCGATATTGCTGCCGGGCGCAAGGCTTAGCCAGACATCGGCCCGTTTGGCCATCCAGGTCTTGCGCGGATCGGCGACGACCAGTTTGGCGCCGTTCGCCAGGGCCTCTTTCAGGTAAAGGGAAACAATAGGATGCCCCTCCGTCGGGTTCGAGCCGAAGAGAAAGAGGGTATCGATGTCGGGCATCTGGTCCAGCGAGTTCGTCGCTGCTCCTGCGCCCAGGCTTGTGGCCAGACCGGCCACGGTGGGGGCGTGTCAGACCCGGGCGCAGTTATCGACATTGTTGGAGCCGACCGCACAGCGCACCCATTTCGCCAGCAGATAGTTTTCCTCGTTCGTGCAGCGCGATGACGAAAAGCCGCCGACCTTATCCTCGCCATATTCGGCGATCAGGCTGTTGAATCGGGTGGCGACCAATTCCAGGGCCTCATCCCAACTCGCCTCGCGAAAGCCGTCGCCTTCCTTGATCAGTGGGGTCTTGATGCGGTCCTCATGGTGGATGAAGTCGTAGCCGTAGCGTCCCTTGATGCAGAGATTGCCTTTATTGACCGGGGCGCTGAGGTCCGAGGTGACCCGGATCACCCGATCATCCTTGACGTTGAGGAAAAAGTTACAACCGGTACCGCAGTAGGTGCAGGTGGTCTTGACCTTGGTGACATCACCGGACCGGCCCAGCCCCCGACCCTTGCGGTCGGTGAGGGCGCCGGTCGGACAGGTCGACACGCACTGACCGCAGAACTCGCAGTTTTCCAGGCTGCGCGGTTTGGCGAAGGCGGTGTCGGGCATGGCTTCAAAGCCGCGGTTGATGATCGAGATGGTGCCGGCCATCACCACCTCATTGCAGATGCGGGTGCAGCGGCCGCAGACGATGCATTTGGTCGGTTCGTAGGTGATGAAGGGATTGTCCTGACGCAGGGGCAGCTGCCACTGCTCACCCGGATATTTGTCCAATCGGGCCCCGTACCTGTAGGCCAGATCCTGCAGGCCGCAGTTTCCTGCTGCCTCGCAGCACATGCAATCGTTGGGATGGTTGGAGAGCAGGAGTTCGAGGACGGTCTTGCGCAGGCGGGTCAGACGGGGGCTCTCGGTGGTGATTTCCATGCCGACCTCGGCCGGGGTGGTGCAGGAGGCCAGGGGGCGCGGCACGCCTTTGATTTCCACGATGCAGAGCCGACAGCCGCCGTAGGGCTTGAGCCGGTCGTCATGACAGAGGGTCGGCACGGCGATCCCGGCCTCCCTACAGGTTTCCAGGATGGTCTTTCCCATTTGAAAGGCAATTTCTCTACCGTTGATCACAATGGTCGGCGGACTGTTCATCATCGATCTTCTCCCTGTTTCGGTTATTCAAATGAAGGGGAAATGGTTGCATTTCGGACGACAGAGGCTTGTTGATGGGGAAAACGTACTTTCCTGGGCGAATATTTTCATCACCTGAACCGGAGCTGACGATCATTAACCGTAAATGACAAGAATCTGATTTTGTCAATTGTCGAACAAAAGGGCTCTCTTCGAGCCGTCACGCACTCTGCCCCTGATCCCATGAAGATTGAGTACCGTTTTATGTTAGGCGTTATATTTGGTTGTTTATGGTTAAATTTGGAGAAAATCGTCCATTCTGTCGACACTTTGATTAACATGCTGAAAATGTACTTTCAGAGTCGCGATGCAATTGTCGCATTGAAAAAGAGGGAAGTCAATGAATGCAGGGCAGGGCAATAAGTACCTGACGACCAAGGAGGTTGCCGGTTTCCTGAATGTCAATGAAAAGATGGTCTACTCCCTTGTCAACGATAAAGGGCTGCCGGCTACCAAGATAACCGGCAAATGGCTGTTTCCCAGGCGTCTCGTTGAGGAGTGGCTCGAATCCCATGTCTTGAATTACCAGAGGACGGGAATCGATCGTTATTCCAATGACGGCATCTTGTTGGTGGCGGGAAGCGATGACCTGCTCCTGCAGAAGGTTTTCTCGCTGTACTACAAAAAGGGGATGGGAACTGTATTCTTTGCCAACCTGGGCTCGATGGGTGGATTGAAAAATCTGCGAATGGGACTCTGCCATATCGGCACATGTCATCTCCTGCAGGATGACAATGCCGAGTATAATTTCGATTTTGCCAAAGAGGAACTGGACCGGGCTCCGGTCTTTGTCAATTTCAGCAAGCGTGAACAGGGGATTCTGTTGCAGAAGGGCAACCCGAAAGGCATTCACAGTATATCCGACCTGGCGAAAAAAGGGGTGAGTATCGTCAATCGACAGGTGGGAACCGGCACCAGGCTCTTGCTCGATTACGAGATTGCCAGATCCGACATATCCTCGAACCTGATTGATGGATATCAACGGGAGGTGTCTCGTCATATGGACGCCGGACTCGAGGTATTGTCCGGTCGGGCAGATGCGGCACCCGCCATCAAGGCGGTGGCCGGAATGCTTGATCTCGATTTCCTGCCGCTGCGATGGGAGCGATACGATCTCCTCATTGCCAGGGAACTTTTTTTTGAAAAAGTGATTCAGGATTTTATCGGCCTGCTGCACGAGAAGTCATTCAGGGATCTTGCCGCATCTTTTACCGGGTATGATATTTCCCTCTGCGGCAAGATGCTTTTTCCAGACAATTTAAAAATTAAGGAGTAGCGGATGAAAGGATTGAAATGTGCAATGATCGGAGTTTCCCTGCTGGCCTGTGCCGTATTTGGCGATGCCATGGCTGAGGACAAGGTGCTGACCATGTCGACCACCACCAGCACCGAGTCGTCGGGGCTTCTTGACGTGCTCCTGCCGGAATTCAAGAAGGATACCGGTATCGCCGTCAAGGTCCTCGCCAAAGGAACGGGGGCGGCACTGAAGGACGGCATGGACGGCAATGTCGATGTCGTTTTTGTCCACGCCAAGCAAAAAGAGACGGAGTTTGTCGAGAAGGGTTTCGGCACCAAGCGTTATGCCGTCATGCATAATGATTTCGTCCTGATCGGCCCGGCAGCGGATCCAGCCGGCATCAAAGGGACAACCTCATCCGCCGCCTTCGAGAAGATCGCAGCGGGCAAGGCCCCGTTCATCTCCCGCGGCGATGACAGCGGCACCCATACCAAGGAACAGTCGATCTGGGGCAAAACCTCTGTGAAACTGGTGGAGACGAGCCAGAAACTGGTCATCGAAGGGAAGGAAACCCAGGTCGTTTCCAAGAAACCCGAAAACTCGGATGCTTGGTACTACTCGATCGGGCAGGGCATGGGCAAGACCATCACCTTCGCCGATGAGAAAAATGGCTATACCCTCGCTGATCGCGGCACTTATATCGCCTACAAGTGGGGCAAGACGCCGGCTGTCGACCTGGAAATCCTCTGCGAGGGAGACGAGTCGCTGGCCAATCCCTACGGTGTGATCCCGGTCAACCCGCAGAAATTCCCCCATGTCAAGTACGATCTGGCCCAGCAATTTGCCGACTGGCTGGTTTCTCCCCGCGGCCAGAAGGTAATTGCCGATTATAAAGTTGAAGGAAAACAACTGTTTTTCCCGGATGCGATCAAATAGCACCACGTAAACAAAAATGGCAGGAAGGGGAGAACCGGGTTCGATGTTTCTCCCCTTTTTTATTCGGGAGATTGTCGATATGGAAGGTCGAGAGAGACCTTTTCTGCCAGATTTTCCTCAGTAATTTCCGATTGGACAAGGAATGGAACTCTTACGAGACAGCGTCTTGTCGGCTGTTGTGCTGCTGATTCATCTCGATTCGGACCTGCTGTTCATCATCTGGGTGTCTCTCAAGGTCAGCGGTCTCTCGACCCTCATCGCGGCAGTCGTCGGCATTCCCGCCGGTCTGCTGCTTGCCCAGGCCGTCTTCCCCGGCAAGCGCTTCGTCCTCACCTGCCTCAACATCCTCCTGGCCCTGCCCACCGTGGTCATCGGCCTGGTGGTCTATGCCTTCATCTCCCGACGGGGAACATTCGGAACTTTTGGCCTGCTCTACACCCAGGAGGCGATCATCATCGGCCAGGTCATCCTCATCGTGCCATTGGTGACGTGTCTGACCATCGCCGCCGTC
>JANMSX010000067.1:0-98752 GCA_031389785.1 Desulfobulbaceae bacterium
TCGCCACATAGGGTTTGGAAAACACCTCGCCGGCCACCTCGAGACTGGCGGGTTGCCGGGCATAGGGCGCAACCAGCAGCAGCGAGGAGAGATACTGGCTGCTCTTGCCTTCCGGCAGGTCGGTGTGCCCGCCGGCTATGCCCCGGCTGGTGATCCGCAAGGGCGGACAATCGGTGCCGGCAAGCGAGCAGATATCCACGCCCCAACCGCGCAGGGCCGTGAGCAGGGGACCGATCGGCCGTTCATGCATCCGCTCGTCGCCGTCGATGGTAAAGACCGAATGTCCGAGCGCGGCCACCGAGGTGAGAAACCGAGTGGCCGTACCATTATTGCCGAGGAAGATCGGTCTGTCGGGGGCCTGAACCACCCCTCCATTGCCGGTGATCGTCCAGACATCATCCTTTTTTTCGATGCCGACGCCCATCTGGATCAGGGCCTGCGAGGAATACTCGGTATCTTCGCTGGCAAGGGGTCCGATCAATCTGCTCTCTCCTCTTGCCAGGGCCGCCGCGATAAGTGCGCGCTGGGTAAGACTTTTTGAACCGGGAACGGTTACCGTCGCATCAACGGCCGACAAGGGCTGTATCTCTATCATCTTCATTCTCTCTTGTTTTGGACTTGCGGTATAGACACTTCAACAGATCATCGGCTGCCATCGGCCGTCGCTGCCAGGAGGACGGCGCGCATGACCTCTACCGGGGCCGCCAGACCTGTCCACAACCCAAACTGGGTGACGCCCTGGTAGAGAAGCATCTCCAGGCCATGGACAACCCGGCAGCCGGCCTCTCCGGCCTCCCTGAGCAGTCTAGTTTCCCGGGGGGCATAGACGATATCCATGACAACTGCAAATCTTGCCAGTTTCTCCCGAGTGACGAGAGTTTCTCCGATATTCGGCGCCATGCCGACAGACGTGGCATTGACCAGGACAGTCCCCGGCAGGCGATCGACCTCGTCAAGGGAATGCCAGGCACAGCCAAGATCCGCGGCCAGTTTTCTCCCCCGTGCCGCTGTTCTGCTGGAGAGCAGAACTTCGGCCCCGGCCTCCTGCAGACCAAAGGCGATGGCCCTCGCCGAACCGCCTGCCCCGAGCATTATCACGGTGCGGCCGGCCAAGTCAATATGATCGCTCAGGGCCCGGTTCGCTCCGACCCAGTCGCTGTTGTAACCGCGCAGTATCCGCCCCTTCCCTCTCATCTCCACCTGCACCGTATTGACCGCACCGATCTTCAGGGCGACAGGGTCGATCTCATCGAGGAAGGGAATGATGGTCTCCTTGTGCGGGATGGTAACGCTCACCCCTTTGATGTTCAGGGCTCGCACACCCTTGACTGCATCGCAGATATCCTCCACGAGAAATGGCAGGTAGACGCCGTTCTCGCCCAGGGCGGCAAAGGCGGCATTGTGCATCAGCGGACTCAGGGAGTGGCCGACGGGGTTGCCCAGAATGCCATACACGGCGGTTTTTCCGTCGACGCCGGCCACTACGCCTTCCTCCTCTGCTGCACGCCCTGTCTCTCAACCCGGGTTTCGCCACCGGTCTCGAGGGTTCCGCGATGAAGAATCGAATAGATTCTCTTCATGTCGGTCACGGTGATCTGACCAGGGGCGGTGGCCTCTTCGACCTCCACAGCGCAATAGGTCATGTAGCCGCCCAGTTCGAGGGTTGCCAGACGACTGATCAGACCGGGCCGGCCCATGCAGAAGGCGATGAGGGGGAGTCCCATGGCAGCCGCCTCTTCCTGCAGGTGGAGAACCCGCAGGACATCGTGATAGTCATGGGCGGTTGTCACGATCTTGCCGATATCGGCGCCGGCATCCTGCATCGCCCGGAGCCAGTCGATGAGCTGATCACGGGCCGGTGTTGCCGAAAAATCATGACGCGAGAGGATGAGCCTGGTCGCAGACCCGGAACTCAACGCCCTGAGCCGCCGCAGCGAATCCGGCGGGGCCTGCAGTTCGAGGTCGACATAGGCGGCGCCGCCACCGATCGCCTCGGCAAGCAGCGTGATCCTCCCTTCTTCCGGGCCAGTGTAAAACCCTCCCTCCCAGGTCGGTCGGTTGGTGAACAGCAGCGGGCAGCGAAGGGCTGAGAGAAAAGCGGGGATTGACGGATTTTCAAGGCAATCAAGGCGGATCTCAAGCACATCGGCCAGTGAGGCGATCCCCTGCGCCGCCTCGACGGCGCTGAGGATGTCCCGTCTGCCGATGGATACGCAGATCCTGTGAGGCGTGTTGGTGCTCATATTACTCGTACCTTCGCATCCATGCCTACTCCAGTGACACCGGAATTCAGTATTGAAGGTGAGGAGAAAGACATCAATAAACACACCATCAACAGACCTCCAAAGCCCCGATAATCTCCCTTACGGAAGGGAGTTTTTCAGCCAGAACATATTCGCTTATCCCCGTCACGACCTCTTCACTCGCCCGGGGATTGACGAAATTGGCAGTGCCCACCTGCACAGCCGTGGCCCCCGCCAGCATAAATTCGAGGGCATCCTCCGCCGTCGTGATGCCGCCGATACCGATCACCGGCACGGAGACGGCCCGGGCTACCTGATAGACCATGCGCAGGGCAACCGGCTTGATCGCCGGTCCCGACAGGCCGCCGATGATATTGGCCAGCTGCGGTCTTCTCTTCTTCAAATTGATCGCCATGCCGATCAGGGTATTGATCAGGGACACCGCATCGGCGCCGGCATCCTCGACGGCCCTGGCAATTACCGTGATATCGGTGACATTGGGAGAGAGTTTGACTATGACCGGCACGCCCGACCTTTCCTTGACCGCGCGGGTGACTGCGGCGGCCATGGCAGGATCGGTACCGAAGGCCACGCCGCCTTTTGTCACATTCGGGCAGGATATATTGATCTCTATGGCTGCGATGGCCTCAGAAGCAGAGAGCTTCTCGGTAATCTGCCGGTATTCATCGAGACTCTCACCCAGGATATTGACGATGATCGGCACCTTGAGATTGCCGAGATACCCCATCTTTTCCTCGATAAACCGCTCAACCCCGACGTTCTGCAGACCAATGGCATTGAGCATGCCGCAGGCGGTCTCAACGATCCGCGGCGGCTGATTGCCGGCCCGCGGCGAGAGAGAAATTCCCTTGACGATGATCGCGCCAAGACGGCGCAGATCCATCAGTTCCTCGAATTCCCGGGCATAGCCGAAGGTTCCTGAGGCGGTCATGACCGGATTTGCCAGGGTCAGGGAACCTATGCTGACCCGGAGATCAGGGATGGGGGCCTGGTCTTTCAGATATTCCATATCATCTCCTCCGCATCAAATACCGGTCCGTCAAGGCAGACATGGGCGTAGCTGCCGTCCCTGGTCGGTCTGCTGCAGCCCAGACAGGCCCCCATGCCGCAGGCCATGACGCTCTCGACGGAAACCTGACAGGGGAAATGCCGTTTCCTGCAGAGGACGCTCATTGCGGCCATCATCGGTTCCGGTCCGCAGCAATAGACGGTACAGCGCTCGGGCAGATCGTGTGACGAAAAGACCTCAGTGACAAAACCATGCCGGCCGAAGGAGCCATCATCGGTGGCAGCGGCGACGCGGAAGCCGAATTGCGCGAAATCGGCCATCAGCGGTTCCACCTCGGTGCGTACACGTCCCCCCAGGATAATCAGATCGTTTGCACAATCTTTTTTCAGCTGACTGATTCTTTTCGCCAGAAAGAGCATCGGTGCTATCCCCAGCCCCCCGCCGACGAGGCAGGCCGGCGTGGTCTCGGCAATGCGGAAACCATTGCCAAGGGGACCGAATATCGAAATTTGTTGGTCTTTTTTCAGTTGCGCCAGGATCTCGGTGCCGCGTCCGACGACCTTGAAGTAGACCTGTATCAGGCTGTCCGAGGTGGTCTGGTGGATGGAAAACGGTCTCCGCAGTAACGGGTCCTTGCCGGTTCCGGTCCTGATCATTACAAACTGGCCCGGCTGGGCGGCAAGCGCGATATCCGGGCAATCGAAGGTCAGACGGATATTTTCGGCGGAAAACCGTTCCACCCGTACAACTGTTGCTTTTTCCTGGTATTGAGGCATTGTTCTGTATACACTGTTGGTTATTATCGGCCCAGACCTGCCAACCATTTACAAAATAAGACAATTTTTTCCGTGATGCAATCCGATCCCCTGATCCTGACAGCCGTTGCAATTTTTGGCGCCATCGTCGGCAGCTTTCTCAATGTCGTCATTCTGCGTCTGCCGAAGCCCGGCGAATCGATAGTCTTTCCAGCCTCGCATTGTCCGGTGTGTCTGAGTGAGCTTGCCTGGTACGAAAACATTCCCGTGCTTAGCTATCTTTTTTTGCGCGGCCGGTGCGGCCATTGCGCCAGCCGCATCGCCATTCAGTATCCCCTCGTCGAAATTTTAATGGCGATGCTGACCATGGCCGTTGTCGTCCGCTTCGGGCTGTCTCTCACCGGCGCCGGCCTGTTCCTGTTCAGTGCCGGCCTCCTCGTAATCATCTTCATCGATCTCCGCCATCAGATCATTCCGGATATCATCAGCCTGCCGGGGATCCTGGTCGGCTTCGTCTTCTCTTTTTTCAGCACACTCACGAACTGGCAGGACTCACTCATCGGGATTCTCGCCGGTGGCGGTGTTCTCTACGCCATTGCCCTGCTCTACTACCTCCTGCGCAAGCAGGACGGGATGGGAGGAGGCGACATCAAACTGCTGGCGATGATCGGCGCCTTTCTCGGCTGGCAATCCCTGCCCTTCGTCATCTTAGCCAGCTCGGTTTCCGGCGCGGCTGTTGGCCTGCTGGCAATGATGATTCAGAAAAAAGGCGGCGAAACCCGCATACCCTTTGGCCCTTTTCTCTCGCTGGCAGCCCTGCTCTATATGTTTTTCTCTATCGAAATTAAAAACATATACTGGTTATACCTCAGCGGCAACCTGTTCTAAACCGGATTTCTCATGAAGCTTCGCGCCTCGCATACACGGCAACCTCGGCTGGTGAGAAATCCGAGCTAGACCGGCGGTTCAGTCTGCCGAGACATCATTCAGGCTGTTCTCCCGCAGTCTGTCCGCCAAGGAACGACCAAAGCTTTTGGCTTCTTCGATCTGATGCGCATTGTGCCCATACCTGGGACAATAACGTTGGACTACAGGGCGCCAGACCCCTGGTATCTTCCCCGCCAGTTTCAGAAACACCCCCAGCGTACACCAGATCCCGGGCGAAGGATGGAAAAACACCCGGGGTTTCAGGAACCTGACACCTGCGCCCCGCAGAGCCCTCCGCATTTCCCAATAGTGCAGTTGCCAGTAGCTCCGACAGGAGATAAAGGGAAGCACATACTGTCCCCTGAGCATTTCCCCGGCATAGTTGTCGAGGAAAGAGAGCATCGGCCCGCTGGGATGGTATGACCAGGTCGGCCCGGCGCAGATTACCAGGTCCCAGGCGACAAAACGATTCCTGTCGGGAGGGTGTATGGCAACTCGTTTCTTACAAAAGGCAAAAAACATCATCTTCAACGCCCCCCAGTACGACCCTACCGGAAAAGGAGGTGGAGCGAGAGGCTTCAACTGTTCCCATTGAACAGCAACCCCTCCTTCTTCAAGACCTCTGGCCATAGCGTTCAAAAGATTACGCGTCTGGCTGCTGAAGGTGTAGAAGACAATAAGGACTCGTTTTTGCATCACAAAATGCTCATGATTGATGAGTACCCTGGAACTTCCGCTGCCTGGGAGTATAGCCCAGTCCAGCACAAAAAAAAAGCCCCCGACAAATCGGGGGCTTTTTTTCTTTTTATACGAAAAGGACTAACTCTCTACTTCATGCTCGACACTCACGGCAATCTTATAGAGTAGGGTCAGGATGAAAAAGCCTGTAGCCCAGATGCCAATGGTGATTCCCACTTCATTTAGGGTCGGTATATACTCGGTGACCTCATTCAATGGATTCGGCACGAAACCACCGAACACAAATCCCAGACCCTTATCGGCCCAGAGCGAGAAAAAGATCAAGGCTGCAGCAGTTCCCACCAATCGATAGTCAAAGACATTTCTGATCTTCATATACGCAAGAATACCAAGGCCGGTGAAACTGAAGGCAGTTGCTGTCCACATGAACGGCACCAGGTTATTGTAGACATGGCCGTCATGCTCAAGGCCGAAGAACAGGTATTCAAGACTGTGCATATGTCCCGGCATCTCTGAATAGTAGCCTACAAAAAATTCCAGCAGGAAGAAGAAGGTATTGATGATCGCGGCATACATGATGATGGTGGTCAGTTTCTGGATTGCCTCCTTACCGGCATCAAAGTTTGCGTACTTGCGCATGACAAGACATGCCAGAACGATCAGCGAGGGCCCGGCAGCAAAGGCCGAGGCAAGAAAACGGGGGGCAATGATGGCCGACAGCCAAAAATGACGGCCGGGCAGGCCGCAATAGAGCATGGCTGTTACGGTATGGATGGAAACCGCAAACGGGATGGAGATATAGACAAAAGGATATATCCATTTCGGCGGATGCACCTGCTTGCGCTCGGCAGTCAGGATGACCCAGCCGCAAAGGCAGTTGAGGATCAGATAGCCCCAGAGCACGCACATATCCCAGAACAGCATGGAATGGGGGGTAGCAAAAAAGATGACATTCAGGCCACGCAGCGGCTGACCGAGATCGGCCATGATGAACATCAGACACATGATCAACGCGGAGATGGCGAGGAACTCACCGAGGATGGTGATCTTGCCGAAGGCCTTGTAGTCATGGACATAGTAGGGCAGGACCAGCATCAGCCCTCCCGCTGCAACTCCGACCAGAAAGGTGAACTGGGAAATATACAGCCCCCAGGAAACATCACGGCTCATGCCGGTCAGACCAAGACCGAACATGTACTGCCGTACATAACAGGCCGCGCCGACGGCAATGAAGGTGCCAAGCACGGCAAGCCACATCCAGTATGTTGGTTTTCCTTTTAATACTTTCTCAATCATGACGACCTCACACGATGTAATAGACTGACGGCTTGGTACCGGCAGCAGGATTTCGCTGGATAGTAAATTCCTTGTCGAGCACTCTTCTGATCTCGGAATCCGGATCGTTGAGATCGCCAAATACCATTGCGCCAGCAGACTTGGCCACTTCTACACATGCAGGTTCAAGTCCGAGGGCAAGACGCTCCCCGCAGAAATTGCATTTCTCGACAACACCACGCATCCGGGTTGGGAAATCGGCATTGTAGGTCTCTATAAAAGGCCTTGGATCCTGCCAGTTGAAACTTCTGGCGCCATAGGGGCAGGCCGCCATACAGAACCGGCAACCGATACAGCGGTGAAAATCCATGGCGACAATGCCGTTTTCCGGCTGCACGAAGGTAGCCTTGGTCGGGCAGGCCTTGACACAGGATGGATTATCACAATGATTGCAGAGGACTGCAAATGGGGCATTCTTCGCCATCTCCGACTTGTGGATCGAATCGAGCTCAGGGAATACGTTGGCATAAGGCGCCTTCCATATCCACTTGATCTCATTTTTACGATCATTTGGAAAATGCGGGACATTATGAACCTTGTGACAGGCGGCTATGGCCTGATCGAGCAGTTCCGGCTGTTCGGCAAATCGGCGCATATCGATAACCATGCCAAGCCGTACGCCGGTTGCGGCTGCAATCTCACCATGCGCTGCGGTCTCACCACCATGTGCTGGAGCCTCGTGCGCCGGCTCTTCTGAGGCAAAAGCCGAGGTGGAGTTCAGCTTGATAAGAGCCGGGGCACCGATTCCGGCAAGGGCGGCAGCTCCGGCCATTTTCAGAAATTTTCTTCTTTTGGTATCCATTAGAGCGTCTCCTTCTTCGATGCTGCCACGGCAGGGGTCAGGTGGCAATCCCAGCAGCTGGGTTGTACAGCTGCATAGGTATGGCAGGTGTCGCAGAATTTTTCTTTGTCAGTGTGGCACTGCATGCAGGTTGTCTGAAGACCTTTGCGATATTCCTTGCCGCCTACCTTCACCATGACACGGTCATCATCGCGGAGGACTGCATCACGCCATTGGTTCAACAGCTTCATGTGATTATCCCGCATTTCCTTAGCAGGGGCCACACACTCTTTTTCACCCACCGGCAATTCGGGTTTCGGCACGGGACCGGCACTAAGGCCGTTATACCAAAGAGGAAACGTCACAAAGACGATGAAGATCATCAGCCCTGGTATTATTGTTCCTTTGTTGTACATTATATCCTCCTCTTATCCCTCTCAGGATTAAAGCATTGTTCTGAGGCCTTCATCCAACTCGCCCCGAGTTTCACCTTCAAGAATGATTGCGTTGCCGACGAGTTCCGTCACACCGCAGACCCCGACAGTCGGGTTCCAGTAGTTCATCAGCGATGTCAGGGTTGCCCTGTCGATGGCACAGACACAGGAGAGCATATTGACGTCATGCTTTTCACGCACGTACTTGACGGCGTTGGCCCGAGGTAATCCCGAACGCATCCTCAGTTCCATTATTTCGTCGGTGTTCAGGCCGGTACCTGAACCACAGCAGAAGGTCTGCTCGCGGATGGTGTTTTCCGGCATCTCGACCCAGTCAACCACATGGTCAAGGATATAACGGGGCTCATCAAGGAGTCCCATGGCCCTCGCAGTATTGCAGGAGTCGTGGTAGGTCGCCTTGACATGGCTGTTCCGGCTCTTGTCGAGCTTCAATTTCCCATGCTTGATCAAATCGGCAGTGAATTCGCTGATGTGAACCATCTTGGTTGAAGCGGCATTATTGAACACGGTGCCGGTAATTGGTGAAACCGGTTTTTCCAGGAAATCTGCCGGACCGTTCATGGTGTCCATGTACTGATGAAGTACCCGCCACATGTGGCCGCACTCCCCACCGATGATGTATTTCACTCCCAGACGTTTCGCCTCGGCATACATCTTGGCATTGAGTTTCTTCATCGTTTCGTTGTTGGTGAACAACCCGAAGTTACCGCCTTCCGAGGCGTAGGTCGACCAGGTGTAGTCGAGACCGATGGCCTCGAAGAGAATCATGTACCCCATGGCCGTATAGAGGCCTGGTTCGGCAAAAACGTCTGCAGAGGGGGTAATAAAGAGGATTTCGGCCCCTTTGCGGTTGAAAGTAGGAGTGATTTTGATGCCGGTCAGGTTCTCAATGTCATCGGTCAGGAATTCGACATTGTCCTTGAAGGTATGGGGCTGCAGCCCCATATGGTTGCCGGTCCGGTTGGAATTGGAGGCAGGCTCAAGAATCCAGTTGATTCCGATACCGACCAGATGCAGCAACTCGCGGAGAATTATCGTCACCTCGGCCGTATCGATACCGTAGGGACAGAAGACGGAACAGCGGCGGCACTCGGTGCACTGGTACGAGTACATGAACCATTCTTTCAGTACGCCCACCGTCATCTCGCGAGCCCCGGCCATTTTGCCGAGAATCTTGCCGCCGAGGGTGAAATCATTGCGGTACACGGAGCGAAGGAGCTCGGCGCGCAAGACCGGCATATTCTTCGGGTCACCGGTGCCAAGGAAGAAGTGGCATTTGTCTGCACAGGCACCGCAGCGGACACAGCAATCCATGAAGATTTTCAGGGAACGGAATTTGTCCAGCCGTTCCTTCAGACCGCTGAGGATGATCTCCTTCCAATTTTCCGGGAGTTTCCAATCGTCATCTTCGGGCGACCAGACACGGGCATTGGGAAAGTGGAGACCGCTCTGGCTGTTGAGATATTCAACCTTTTCTTTTTTGGCAGGATAGGCATAGTTGCCTTCCTTGAACACCGCCGGGATGTCCATCCAGTCCCTGGTTGGTATCGCTCCAGTTACCAAGGACGGTCCCTGCACTACGCTTTTCGATAATTGTTCTAATTTTGGAACTGCCATCGTTGTCTATTCCTTATAAGCTAGTTGTGGGTCTAAACTGTTATTATTCATCCTTTTGAGTTGGCAACTCTTTTTCGACCGGAATGCCTGCCTCGACCATGTATTCACGGAACTCGTCCTCATATCCGGCATACGAATGCGGCTTGATTTCAGGATTCCATGGATTGATATGACGAACGGCCCGGCTGTTGTTCTTCATATTGCGGGTCGGGCTCAGGAAGACACCACCAAGATGCATGAGCTTGCTGAACGGGAAATAGATAAGCAGGGTGGAGACCAGAAAGAGATGAATATAGAAAATCGACCCGATCTCGCTACTGATGACCGGCGAGAAAGTGACAAGTCCCACAGCCAGTTGTTTGATGGTGACGATATCGATTCCGTCGCGCAGGAAATGCCGCATCAGGACGCCGGTGATACCGATGGCAAAGATCAGGACCAGCGGAAAATAATCACTGGCAAGCGAGATGTAGCGCACATGGCGATTGACAAGGCGCCTGGAAAAAAGCAGGGCGGCTCCGGCGATCAGACCGGCAGAGGTCATGTACATACTGGGGCTGCCGATCTCAAACATGCTGTCTGCCCAGTCCATAAGGGCGAGAACACCGGGAACCGGATCAAGAAAGAGACGCATATGCCTGATCACCACCATCAAAAATGAATAATGGAAGATAATGGCGAACAACCAGAGCCATTTGGATGACTCGTAGGTAATTCTCGGCCCGTCATGCACCTCTGACATGGTATTCCTGAACAGGGACCTGAAGGTCAAAACCTCAAGCAGCATGCGAGCCGCCACCTCTGCCGTAGTATGCGGGGCTTCAAGGCGGTTATGCTTGATGAAATCCAGCGATTTGCCCTGACCGCAGGTGGTCTGAATAGAGAAGGGCACAGGCGACTTCGCCCATTGCACCACCCTGTAGACAAAGCCACCCACGAAAATCGCAATTGCCATATACGGGACAAAAACACCAAAAAAATATGGCATTCCCGGTATAAGGGATCCTGCCCAAGCAATCAGAATGAGTGCTATGACTGCCAGGAATGAGAAGGCATACTTCATTTCTTACCTCGCTTCAAATTGAACTGTTATTTGGGCTACCACGTCGGACAAAGGTGGATGTGCGACATGGCGACCAGTTAAATACTCTCGACCTTTGGAATAATATTTTGCCTGTCATCTTGCAGAAATTTAGAAGGGCACTTACTGTCTGTAAGAATATGGGTGCCCGATTTGATTTCCTGGATCCGGGTCTGATACAGCCGCTCCCGGCACTGCATATAGATATCAAAGGCCGCAAGAACAGCCAGATCTACCGCAAATTCAAAATCATAGAGTTCAGGCAGCAGATGACGTCGTTCCTTGTCTGCTGCCAGGATCTCTCGGGTAATATGTTTGACGGCATTCAAAGGGGCAACTGCCTGGGAGGGGGAAAATTCTTGGATGGAGCGGATCTGCATGATCTGCTCAAGCGGAGGGATCAAGTCCTTGGTATCTGCCCCTTTCGTGAGGAGGGGAAATAGCTTTTTCAAGGCCTCACGGATATTTCCCCCGACAGGGTTGGCAAACTTATCCCTCTCTTTTATGAAGAAACCCGAGGCCTGATACGTTGAGAGCGTATATTCGACCCACCTGTCAACGATTTTGTCCCTGTAGTTTCTGAACGCCTCAGCGAGATCCATATTTTAACCGCCTTGAATTATTAAAAATCAATGTCATCGCTAGGTTACAGCAACACAGCGTTGAATGAATGACCATTCACAAGGGCGAATTTCTAGCATCTTTCCTCTCCTTTTTCAAGAAGATTTTTCTCGCTGGTCCGCTGGGCGGAACAGGCCCCTGCAGGAAATTCCGCCGTACGGGACAGAGCCTATTTACCCTGCAGGACATCCGCAACGATAAAACCGGCCTCCCGGATATACGGATCATCGCGGACCTCATCCAGCCAGACCTGGTTGCCCGATTTCTGCTCGTCACCCTCCTCATCGGGCTCCTCTTCGGCCTGTTCGTCCTCCTGGAAAAGACGAAACTGTTTCCCCACCTTCTCCCTGGCAAGGCGGGCTTCTTCCTGTTTTTTACGCATATCGTCGATGGCGAGAGAAATAACGGTATTATCAGCCCACTCCTGTACCCTCACAATCTCGTTTCGGATGACCCGGAACCCATCGTCTTTCTCCACTCGCTGGGTGCTGCTGGCGCGCAGAGTCGCAAGGTGCAGCGGAGGACCGGCAAAGGAAGTGAAAACCACCGGCGGGATACTGTCCCACGGCAGGGAATACTCGAGATAGCGTTCCCCCGACTTGAGACTCTCGAGAAGACTGGGCAGAGGGATATCCGGCTCTACCCCTTTGTACTGGGTCGAGCCCCCGGTTATGCGGTAGAATTTCTGGATTGTCACCTTCAAGGCGCCAAGGTCGTCATATTTATTGGCATGAAGCAGGGGTATGTTTTCATTCAGATCCAAGACCGTCTGCACGGTTCCCTTGCCGTGGGTGCTCGGCCCGCCGACAATCACGGCCCGGTGATAATCCTGGAGCGCGGCGGCGACAATCTCGGAGGCCGATGCTGAAAAGGCATTCACCAGCACGACCAGAGGTCCGTCGTAGACAAGCTCGGGGTCCTCGTCACTGTGCACGCGCACTATGCCGTTGCTGTTCTTCACCTGAACCATCGGCCCGGCGGGCAGAAAGAGACCGGCGATGTCGATGGCGTCCACCAGGGCGCCGCCGCCGTTGTTGCGCAGGTCAAGGACAATCCCGGCTACCCCCTGTTTTTTCAAGGCCAGCACCTCATTGCGGGTATCCTCTGTGGAATTTCGGGCCTTTTCACCATTGCTGGTTTTCTCGAAATCCCGATAAAAGCTGGGGATATGGATCAGGCCTATCTGCCTGCCATCCGGGTTTTTCAGGACAGTGCTCTTGACGAAGGTCTCTTCAATCTGCACGACATCGCGGATAATGGGAATAATCTCCTTCGACCCATCCACTTTCTGCACTGTCAACCGGACCTCGCTGCCTTTGGGCCCGCGGATCAGACGGACCGCATCGCGCAGCCGCATATCGGTAATATCGACAGGTTCATCCTTCCCCTGGGCAACCTGCAGGATAATATCCTTGGCCTGCAGCCTGCCCTGCCTGGCAGAGGGACTGCCGGGAATTATCCGCTCCACCTGGATGAATCCGTCATCTTCGCGCAGCAGGGCCCCGATTCCTTCGAGGCTGCCGCGCATGCTTATATCAAACATTTCTTTACCGGCCGGCGGGATATAGTTGGTGTGCGGGTCAAAGGCCCGGGTTACCGTATTGAAGAAGCGGTCATAGTGGTCCTGGCGGGTTTCCTGCCGGAGTCGGTGAAATATTTCCTTGTTTCTCTTGGCCACTTTGGCCTTTGCCTCCTTAAGGAGGACTTCCGGCGTCTTTTTCTCCTTCGCCTTCTTCATCTCCTCCTCGAGTTCAAGGTACCCGGAGATAACCTGGGATTTGAGAATCCGGCGCCACCTGTCCTTCAGTTCATCGAGCTCTTTGGCGAAGGCCAGTTTTTCCGGATCGGTCTCGAGGGTTTCAGGGGCATTGAAATCGAAGGTTCCAGCGAGGATCTCCTCAACCATCTTCTCGACCTGATCAATCCTCTCGCCAAGGATGTCATAGCCGGCATCGGGCAGAGAAATGGTGCCCTGTTCCAGGGTGTCGTCGATATACGGGGCAAAAGAGGACAACTGGTCCGCATCCCTCTGCAGCAGAAACCGTTTCTGAAAATCCAGCTGCTTGATATAGAGGGTGAAGGCGGCGCCGGCCTGCTCATCATTCATCTCCTTGTCGCTGAAATGAATGTTCGGCAGCTGTTTGCCGAGCATATAGCCGATGAGCCGGTTTCTTTTCTGAAAGGCCGAAAGGGAATCCCGATCGGCGGTTTTTCCCGAGGCCAGCACGGGACAGAGGAGGAGGATCAGCAGGGCAATAGTAAGTTTTCGTAAGGTGTCCATAATACACAGCCGGAAAAGAGATAAAGATGTTTGGTGCAGCATGAATGATGCCAGTTATCGTAAAAAAAAAGACATACCAGAAGCTCAATACAAATACCACGACAAAGAATTGAACCGTATGTTAATTTTAGCGGATTTGCGAGCAGCGTCTGGTCGACTCGTGGTCCCTGCAGGGTCGGTTGAGGGGAAAATAGGAGGGAGTCCGCTTACTCGGGACAGAGCTCCCTGATATGCCGGGGCAGACTGTTCTCGATCAGGCCTATCCTGCGGGCAAAGGCATTGAGTTCACTGAAGGAACAGTTGATGCTGGCAGCCCTGCCGCCTTTGGTCACCGCGACGGCCTCGACGGCCAGGAATATCAACAGGGCAGCGGCCACCTCCCTGCTGAAGGAGCGGGCGTCAAGGTTATGACGTCGGCAGAAGTTCTCAAACCGCTGGAGATTGACGATCGAGCGCTTGACCCCCCGATAGATCGACTTGTCGCGGTTTTCCGGCTGCAGGTCGCGAAGGATGATCTCCCGGTAGCGCTCCCCCGCCGCCTCCTGCAGTATGGCCCACTGCTCCGGGCTGAGGTTGTGCTTCGGGCCGTCCTCCGCCTCGGTCAGGTAATAACGGGCGGCGTACAGGGCAATCTCGGGGGTCTCGCCTGAATGTCTGACCACGAACCACTCGTTGTCGAGATCCTCGTCGAGCCCGGTGTTCATTCCCCATCCTCACCCAGGCCGAAAACAGTTCTGACTATATCGATCTTTGCTTCACTGGTGTCCCGCCCTCCACAGGATTCACTTTTCAGATAGGTAAGAGGGTCGTGCAGCATTTTCGAGGCCGTAGCGGAGAGCATCGTCTCAAGGGTCTTTTTCTCCTGCTCCGATAGTGACGGCAGACGCGGCAGGGTCCTGGCCAGCTCCGCCCGCCAGATGCGGTCGGCCTTCTGCCGCAGGGCCTGGATAGTCGGGGTGACGGACATCCCTTCCATCCATCGCTCAAATGTCAGGGTCACCTCGTCGACAATCCTGGCGGCCTTGACCGCCTCGCGGTCCCGCTCCGAACGGTTCATCTCGACGACACTGCTGAGATCATCGATATCGTAAAGATACACGTTCTCCAGCTCATTGAGGGCGGGGTCAAGATCGCGCGGCACGGCAATATCAATGAAGAACAATGGCCTGTTGCGACGCGTGCGCATGACTGGGCGCACTTCTTCCTGGTGCAGGATGATGGTCGGCGCCCCGGTCGAACTGATGATGATATCGACCTGCTCGAGTTGGCCGAGCAACTCGTCAAAGGAGACGGCCCGGCCCTGAAAACGTTTGGCCAGCTCCATGGCCCGCGACAACGTCCGGTTGGCCACGACCACCTCCGCCACCCCCTGTCCGACCAGGTGTTCGGCGGCGAGTTCGGCCATTTCCCCGGCACCGATCAGCAGCACCTTCTTGTCGTGGAGATTGCCGAAAATCTTCCTGGCCAGCTGCACCGCGGCATAACTGATGGATACCGCCGAGGAGCCTATCGCCGTCTCGGTCCGAACCCGCTTGGCCACCGAAAAAGCCTTGTGCAGCAGGCGGTTGAGCAGGGGGCCGGTACAGCCGAACTGGGCGGCATGCCGGTAGGCCTCTTTCAGCTGGCCGAGGATCTGGGCCTCGCCGACAATCATCGAATCAAGACTGGCCGCGACCATGAAAAGGTGGTGGACCGCCTCCCTGTCATAGTGAATATAGAGATATTCCCGGCATTGCTCCTTCGAAATCCGGTCGCCGAAGAGAAACGCCAGGACCTCGTCGATAAGTTGGCTGCTGGGCTCCGCGACGAGCAGCAGCTCCACCCGGTTGCAGGTCGAGAGCAAATAGCATTCCCGGCAGGCCTCGATCTTCTTTAAGGCGGTCAGCGGCTGTTCATAGCCGTCCGACAGGGCCATTTTTTCGCGGATCTCCACGGGCGTGGTCTTGTGATTGACCCCGAGGAGGATAATGCGCTCAGCGGGCATAACTGTGCACCCCTCCCAGCAGATACGTTACTCCCCAGAGCGTGAAGACCACGGCGGCAAAGCCGAAGATGGCCATGACCGACGCCCGTTTGCCGCGCCAGCCGACGGTGAATCTCTGGTGGATCTGGAGGAGATAGATGAACCAGGTGATCAGCGACCAGGTTTCCTTCGGATCCCACTGCCAGTATGTCCCCCAGGCCTGTCTGGCCCAGATCGAGCCGGTGACGATGCCAAGAGTCAGGAAGACGAAACCGGCGGTAAGACAATGACTGTTGAGCTGGTCCAGGGCATCGAGGGAGGGCAGGCGCTGGAAAAAGTAGCCGAAGCGCTTGCTCTTCAACTCCCTTTCCTGGAGGAGGTACATCAGTCCGCCGCAGAATGCCAGGGAGAGAAAGCCATAGGCCAGGAGTGAAACCCCGGCATGCACGGGCAGCCACCAACTCTGCAGGGCCGGCAGCAGCTGACTCACCTCCCTTGAGGACAGGGCCGAAATAACGAGAAGGAGAAAGATCAGCAGGGAGACGAAGGCACCGAAGTTTTTCACCGAATAGCGCCAGCGAAATGAGAGGTAGGCCCAGGTGGTAGCCCAGGCGAAAAAGACTACGGCTTCATGCTGCGAGGTAATCGGCGTATGTCCGGCAAGCTGGTATCGCGACAGGATATAGAGGGTCTGCAGGACTCCCGAGAGGACTAGGAGCAGCCTTGCGGCATCACGCATTCTCTTTTTCTGGCTGACGAAAAAGACACAGTAGGCGGAACTCGCCAGAAAGGTCACAAACAAGACGGACTGAAAAAGAAGATAGCTGATTTCGCTCATAATTCTCCCAGCATATGGTATCGGCACGGCAAGCACCGCCGGCGTTTTGACGGCAGGGCCTTACCTGTTGCGCTTCTCGACGACGGCAATGCACTCCTGCACGACCGCCTCCGAATCCAGGTGCGCAGGCAGGATCTCCCTGAGGGCGTTGGTCAGCCCCTGCCACTCAGCCTTCCGGACAAATTCAACTATATCAAGAGCGAGGACATCACGAAAGAGCCTCGCATGGGCCTCGCTGTCCCGGCAGCTCCCTACCACCATCTCCCGCAGCCTGGCCAGGAGGGTGACGGCGGCTCCGTACTCCCAGCCGAACTCCGTCTCCAGTCGGTCCCTGATCTGTTTGGAGAAGGCAGGGCTGGCGCCGCCGGTCGAGACGGTGATCAGCAGTTCGCCCCGCCGCAGTTGCGATGGCACCTGAAAATCGCAGGACTCGGGGGCATCGACACTGTTGAGGAGAGTCGGCAGGCCAGCGGCTTCGTCGCTGATCTGCCTCTGCACCTCGGGCCGGTCGGTTGCGGCTATGGCCAGGAAAACACCGTCAAGATCCCCTGTCCTGTATGCTCTCTGCTGCCATTCAATCTTTCCGGCTGAGGCCAGTTGCCGGATATCCTCTCCCGCCTCGGGACTGACGACCCTGACCCGGGCACCGCAGAACAGCAGCGAACCGACCTTGCGGGCGGCTATCGTTCCGCCTCCCACCACGAGGCAGAGACGTTCGGCGATATTCAGGTTGACTGGATAGAGCGACATGGCAGTCCTCGGAATCCCCGGTCGTTTCAACGCTGTTTTCTGACCAGACGGTTGACGATAATGGCGACCGGATTTCCGTCCTTCGTATAGGTCTGCCTATTGACGGCGATGGCGTAATCCTTCTCGGCCAGTTTCAGAAACTTCGGCAGACTCTGCCTGCGCGCATCGTGGGCCAGATAGATGACCCCGCCGGGTTTGAGGTACCTGTCGAACACCCGCAGCAGAGGTTGAAAAAATTCTTCGCGGAAGAGGATCTCAGCCCCGGCCAGCACATCGAAGGCGGGAAGTTCGGGAGGATCAAGCCAGTCGAGAATGGTGAAATCGACATTCTCCAGGCGCGAGGCGGCAGCGCTGACCCGTTGAAAATCCAGGATGATTTCCTCGTAATCACTGATCGTCACAGCGAAACCCGAGGCCGCTGCAGCAAGTCCCGGGGCCCCGAGTCCGGCGCCGAGTTCGAGGAGCGTTCTGCCCTTTCTCTCCGGGATCGTGGTCAGCACATAGGACAGCAGGATGGCGGCGTCCCAGAGCTTGATCCAGAAGGGAAACTGCGAGACATCCGCGAAGGGATCCTTGTCGCCGAGAAATTCCTCAAGATCGGCGACCTTGAGCAGGCGCAGGGTGTTATCCCCAATTTTCAGCGAATCGAAGACCAGGGAATACCTGGCCCTGATCCGGTTGTAGATCTGCCGTTCCCGCTCGGGAAGAGTTCTGATATCCATACCGTTCCTTTCCGACAATCCTCGAATTGTCTCAGGCCAAAATGTTCACATACACAAGGGGGAGGCAGGCAACGCTGGGCGAGAGCCGGACAAAATCCTCTTGAACAGGAAACGAATAAAAAAGGCCGGTTGACAATCCATCAACCGGCCGTTCAGAATACAGAAGATCGAAAATTCTGTCAATCAGCAACCTTCAACTCCGCCAGCCTTGGCGGTCGTAACTTTGACTTTGTCACCGGCCTTCATTTTGTCAGCGCCTTCGCAGGTCATGGTAACCTTCCCGTCTATGACAGTTTCAACGGTACAGGCAACTTTCGCGGCCATACCGACACCTGCCATACTCAACGCGAAAACCATGGCCAACGCTGCAGTAACTATCCTTTTCTTCATTGCTGTTCTCCTCTTGCACTGGTTATTTTTTCGGAGCTATCCTCCGGGTACACACGACATCCGCCGCAGATCCGCTGCTTCATTATGCTCGAAGCAGCCTGCCCTGCAGAATGAAATTAATCATTTGATGAAATACCTTTTTACCCTTTTTTCCCTGCCCTGTCAACTCCGCTCCACTCACTCGAGAACACTCCGGACATCCTTGGCCAGGGTCGAATGGGGTACAAGACCCGGATAACGTTTCACAACATTTCCCGACTTGTTCACCAGGAACGATACCGGGATATTGAAGACCCCGCCGAAATTTTCCGCAGTCTCGGCATTGGCCATCAGGACCGGATAGTTGATCGCCTGTCGTTCGACGAGTTTCGCCACCTCTGTGCCCCCTCCCTGATCGAGGGACAGACCGATGACGGAAAAGCCCTTTGCCGCGAATTCCTGCTGCAACTCGACGAGAGCGGGAATCTCCTGCAGACAGGGAGGACACCAGGTTGCAAAAAAGGTGACCAGCAGGGCCTTGCCCTGAAAATCACCGCTATCGACATCCTTGCCGTCCACAACGTTTTCCAGGACAAAAGCCGGCATCTTGGTGCTGGCGGCGGCATTCCCGGCCAGCGGGCTGAAAACCAGCAAAACAGCAGCAAGAAAGCAAAGGAATAGCCCTATCCGTATATTTTTCATCAACGTCCCCCCAGAGAGATTTTCATATAAATGCCTTTTCAATATAGTATCGATTAATAAAATATTCCACCTTTAAGGAATGTCAACATCTTGAAAATGCACCTGGGGGCAGTCGCCGGTTTCCCTGCGAATATCTTCCGGCAGCAGTGCAGATATCGTGTACAAAACAGAAAAACATGCTACACTGCCTGTCCTGTATGATACAGGGAGATACCCGCCCCCCTGGCCACCCCTCGCTTTCAGGATTGTATCTCCCCCGGTAAGTCCGGTTGCACCACAGACGACAGTGGCGATGCCGGCAAACATAGTTCAATCAAGGAATCACCATGAAACCCGTTGTATATACATCCGGACCGGCGACTGTTGGACTGCTGCTCCTGTTCCTTGCCGCCATGCTCTCCCCGGCACCCTGCCCGGCGGAGCTTCTCGACCGCGTGGTGGCGGTAGTGAACGAAGAGGTCATCACCCTCTCCGACCTGGAAAAGGAAGGCGAGAGGCTCTATCGTGAAATCGCAGCCAAGACCCCGGCCGGATCCCTTGCCGAGACCCTCAAAAAGGCCAGGGAGGATGTCCTCGACAGCCTCATTGAAAAGCGCCTGCTCGCCCAGCAGGCCAAGGCCAAAAATATCGCCGTATCCCAAGACGAGGTGGATGCCGCCTTCCAGCAGATGCAGGAGCAGTCCGGACTCAGCGCCGCGGATTTTCTGGCAAAGCTGCAGGCCGAAGGAATGACGGAATCCGCCTTCAGGGAACACCTGAAAACCCAGGTGCTCCAGGGTAAACTGGTAAACGCCGACGTCCGCTCCAAAGTCGTCATCACCGACGACGATATCCTCGACTACTACGATACCCACTATACCTCCCAGGTCACTGGTGGCGGTTATTATCTGCTGCAGATCGGTACCACCTGGCTCGATCCCAAGAATCCCGGCGCCTCGCAGGAGGCCCTGGAGGACGGCAAGCTCGAGGCCCGGAAGAGGGTCGAAAAGGCCTGGGAACTCGCCAAGGAAGGCGAAGATTTCAAGGAGCTTGCCGGAAAATATTCAGAGTTCCCCTCGGCGACGGACGGCGGCGATATCGGAGTCCTGCAACTCAACGAGATGGCACCGTACATGCAGGAGGCGGTGAAAAAACTGCAGCCGGGCGAGATCAGCGAAATTATCGAGACCCCGGACGGCTATCAGTTTTTCAAACTCCTCAACAACCAGGACGGCACCATCGTAGTCAAGACCCCCTTCGAGCAGGTGAAAGAGGAGATCAGGAATAACCTCCACAAACAACGCCTGCAGAAGGCCTATGACGAATGGCTGAAAAGCCTGATTGATCAGGCCTATATCCAGAAACTCTAGCCAGGGCGTTTCCGGCTTCACAGATCACTTCCAGACGGAGCGGATTTTCTTCCTCCCGCCCACGAGACCGGGACGCACACCTCGCTATCCTCCACCAGGAACCAGACAATGATGAATACTTTTCCCGACAACGAGCAGGAATCGCTCGGTGCATTCCTCCGCAGAACCAGAGAAGAACGAGGGGTGACCTTCGAAGAGATGGTCGAGTCGACAAAAATCTCCCCGAACAATTTGAAGGCCCTGGAAGAGGACGATTACACCAGGCTGCCGGCCGACGCCTTTGTCCGCGGCTTTTACGGCATTTACGCCAAATATTTCGGACTCGACCCGGTGGAGGTCCGCGAGCGGTACAGTCAACAGAGGAAAAACCTGGCAAAAAAAAGCGGCCTGCAATCCCCTGCTCCGATCCAGTCGACCAACAGCGCCAGCAGCATGGCAGAGCGCCCTTCCATCGCCTCGCATTCCCTTGTCGGCCTTACCCTGCTTGCCATCTTCATCGTCGTTGCCGCCATCAGCTGGTACATGTCCTGGAACCCTGCCACCTATATCAGCCAGAAACTGCGAGGAGTCGAGGGATCGCCTGCCGTCTCGACGGAACCGGCAAAACCGGCCGCAAACAGCGAGAGCGCCCCGCCGATGACGACCACAACCACAGACGTCACCCCCGACACGACAGCCCCGGCCCAACCGGCAAGCGGTAGCGAAGGGCCGGCTCGGGGCAATGCGCTGGTGAGCGAACCGAACACCCCCGCCACCCTGACCTCCCCCGGGGGAACCCAGGAAATCGCCGTCACCCCATCAGCCGCACCGGCGCCCCAGCCCTCTGCCGCCGCAGTTGGCAACGCCTACGTCCTCAAGGCTTCGTTTACGGAAACAACGCGGCTGACAGTCAAGATCGATGACAAGGCGGCGGAGCACCTGACCTTCCCTGCCGGCGCAACCCAGAGCTGGAACGCCGGCAAATCAATCGTCATCAGCCTGCCGTCGGCAACCAGCGCCATGTTGACCCTCAACGACCTGCCCCTGACACTGCCCAAGAAACCGGCCGGCCAGGAAGTCACTATCTCCATTCCGGAATTCCTCCTCCAGTAGCTCGTGCCCCCGCGCTCCTTTGAAGCGGAGGCCATAGTCCTCGATTGCCGGGACCACGGAGAGGCCGATCTGATCGTCACCTTTTTCTGCCTGGAGAGGGGAAGGGTCTCCGGCATCGCCAAAGGCGCGAAGCGGAGTCAGAAAAGATTCGTCAACAAACTCGAGCTATTCAGCTTTCTGCACATAACCTGCTCGGAATCGGCCAACAGTTCCCTGCTGTTCATCCATGAGGCGGAACTGCATGCGAGCTTTCTCAGCCTCCGCAAGGATCTTGCCCGCTATACCACGGCCTCGACCATCCGGGAATTCCTCCTCATGGCCATGCGTGACGACCAACGCGACGAGACGATTTTCCGGCTGACCCTCTGGGCCCTGCACGGTCTGGACGAGGGCCGCCCGCCCCTCTCCCTGCTCGCCCTGTTTCTCGTGAAATTCTATACTGCCATAGGTTACAGACCGGAAGTCAGCTCCTGCCTGAACTGCGGCGTGGCAGCATCCTCGGCGAGGGATTTCGTATTCAGCTACCTCGGCGGCGGGCTTGTCTGCTCATCCTGCGCCGCCACCACGGTCCAGGCGGCGATCCCTCTCTCGGCCGGGGCCATCAGGATCATCCAATCGGCCCAGGACCTTCCCCTCGACAGACTGCACCGTCTCAAATTCTCGGGCGCCATCCTCGACGAATGTCTCAACGCGCTCTATTTTTACGGCAGGCATCTGTTCCAGCGGGACATCGCCTCGTGGGCCATGCTCAATCCCTACGGGAAGCAGGTCAGGAAACCCTTCAGGTCTGATCAGAGATAGCGGATCTCACCGCAGTATTCGGTCTTTTCATGACCATCGTCCAGGCGCAGGGCGATTCCGCCGGTATCGGATATGCCTTCAACAACCGCCCTATACTGGGGCTTCTGCAGGACATCGAGACCGTAGACGACACGGCGGCCGATCGTGTCCGAGAGCTGCCGCCAGTTCTGCAGCAGCCGATGACCGCCCCTGCCGGCGCTCCCCTCCTCATCCCGCAGCTCTCTCTCCTCTTCAAAATAGAGCAGACCAAGGTTGAAGGAGAGTTTTGTCAGAAAGGTGCGGGCGAACAGGTTGAGATCGAGCGGATGCCCGAGGGCCTCGGCCAGGGCGATGGCGGTACCCCGGAGGTCAGGGGGAAAATGGCTATTGTTGATATTGATGCCGAAACCGATAAGGTTGTACTCTTCACGGAAGCAGGGACTGATAAACCCTTCGATGAGAAAACCCGCCACCTTGCGGCCGTGCACCAGCACGTCATTGACCCAGCGCACCTGAGCCTCCGCCCCCATTTCCCGCACCGCCTCGCAGCAGGCCACCCCGACAGCCAGGGAGATGAGGCCGCGGGAGCGCGTCAACAGGGTATTGGCATGGATCAGGCAGCCCCAGAGCCCGCCCGCCGGGGCATGCCAGACCCGGTCGAAGCGGCCCTTGGAGGCCCCCAGACAGTCGGCGAGGATCACCGTACCGTTGTGCACCGATCTGCCGGCCTTCTCCATGGCGGCGATATGGGCCCGGCTATAATCCATGGCCCGGTCGAGAAAAGAATGGCACTCGACTGCCGAGCCGACAAAGGCCCCGTAGCGCAGGATCTCCTCCGCCCCGGCGGCAGACCCCGAACGAGAGCGCAGCGCCAGTTCATGCCGGCACTGCCGGCGAATATCCCCGGAGGTCAGCGTGATCGCCGGCATAGCCGCTGCTGCAGGAGGTTCTGCGCCTCAGGTTGACAGGCGGCCGGAGACAGCATGGCGGCCGACCCTACTCGCTATCCCAGTCGGCCTTGACCCGGGTGATGATCTTCTGGATGAGCGGCAGCTTTTCCGGGGCGCAGACCCCGAGAAGAGGCTCGCCCTGGCTGACCGAGACGCCGGGCCTGAAATAGACGGAATGGATGACCCCCCTCTCGCCGCTGTAATAGATCGGCGTGTCGCGTTTCATCAGCGACATGGTGAGGACCTCTTCGCCCGGTTCGACGGTGACCGCCCGCGCCCCTTTTTTTTCGATACGTGACTGCACATCGAGGGCGAAGAAATATTTGGCCCTTTCCGGAGCGCGGAACAGATAGAGCACCTCCTTGAGGATATTTTCGATGATCTCTTTCTTTTTCAGGGGATGCCTGATCGTGATCAGCTTCTCTCCCGCCTCGACGAACCTGCCCTCCAGTTCGCTGCGCACCAGCGAAACGACCCCGTTGGTCTGGGCGGTGATCCGCTTGGGATTGCGTTCCCTGGTTATCTCATAGAGGGCCGTGCCTGGGACCTGCAGCCACTCGCCGCCCGGCGCCTCCACCGAGTCCCCTTCCGCGACCTTGAAGCGCACAACCCCGGTATGGGTGGCGCAGACATCGACATAATCAAAGGGATCGGAGCGATATTTGCTCAATATTTCATCAAAATCTATTTCATTCGACATAATCGAAAACGTCTCCAGCAGCAAAATAAAATTTCGTATGCATCAAAAAGCAATACGTTTATACTGGGATAATTACGGCATGGCAAGATATTCTTTCTCAGCGACCAGACCGGAAACAACCTGCATCGTCCTGTATTTTCGTCCTTATCTGCACCTTCCCTGCACTTCTCCGTGGTCGGAGAGGCCAGGCGGCATTCCCGGGAGAAACGGTTTTCATGCGCAAATTCCTTCAACGCGGCGGCATCTCTCTGGCAGTCCTGACCCTGGTGATGCTGTCCATCCTCTATCTCTTGCCGCCCCTGCTGGAGAACTTCCTCCTGCCGCGACTGCTGCGGGGTCTGCCCCTTGCGGAAAAAACCATCCGCCTCGACCTCCTCTCGCCCTGGTCCCTGCGGGGCGGCATCCGCCTCGACGAGACCGGACAGCCTGCCCTCGTCGCCCCTCGTGTGGTCCTCCGCTACTCTCCGGCAACCCTCCTCAGGGGGCGGATCTCCTCGCTGACAATCGAGGGGGCCGATCTGCATCTTGAGAAAGACAACAACGGCATCAGGATCAAAGGGTTGAAGGCGACCGGCAAGGAGCAGGGGGCAAGGTCGTCGGCCTTCGCTCCCCCTTTCCTGCCGGAGGAGGTCGTTTTCCGGGACTGCGCCATCATCCTCCACCAGGAAGGCAAGACCTCCCGGCCGATCATGGTAGATGCCAGGCTGAATCTGGGAGATGCGGAGAACAGCGGCCGTGAGCCGGGAAATTCGCCGGCCAGGGCTCAGCTCGAGGTCCGGTTCCAGGCCGCTTCGCCCGATATCTCGGCGATCCGGGATCTGCTGCCGGCAACGGCCGGGACGAGGCTGAGCGGCGGCCTCACCCTCAGAGGCGGCATGCACCTTCAACCCGACTCGCTGCGGATCACAGATGCCGAGCTGACGGCCGCCGTTCCCTCTTTCTCTCTGCAGACCGAAGGAGGGGAGTTCGCCGAAAGCAGCCCGGAGAAGCCGTTGAGCCTGCACATCCAGGGCCAGGGCGAGGTCTGGAGATTCTCTCTCAGCGGTCTGAAGATGCTCGCCCCCCTCCAGACCGCCATCGACATCGCCGGGGACTTCAGCCTTGCAGCAGGCAGCTTCGCCGGCAAGGCCAGCCTGCAGACCGACCTCACCGCCACCCCTGTGCTGCTCACAGCGAGAGGCAGACGGCAGGACCAGGAGGCCGGGCTCGACCTGCAGGCGCAGGGACGGAATCTGCGTATCCGGCAAGGTGGAGTATCTCTTGATTCAGGTGCGTATCGCCTGAACGGCACCTTCGTAAACAAAAATGGCGGGACAAGCGGGCTACTCAGCGGCGATATCGCCGCGATCGATCTCCCCGCCTACGAGATGCGTCTGGAAAAAGTCGGTTTCAGCCTGCCGCTGCCTCCTGCAGACCCCCGGCAGGTGGCCGGGTCCGGCAGACTCGAGATTCCCGGGATAACCTATAAAGGCAAACATCTCGCCTCGATCAAAGCCGAGCTCAAACCGGCGGCCAAAGGCCTGGCCGTTGCCGCCACCGCCAAAAGCCCTCTGGTCCCTGATCTGCGATTCCTGCTCTCCGCCGCCTTTGCCGAAAACGGCATCCTCAACCTCACGGCGGAGATCCCCGAAGGACCGTTTGCCGTCTCCTCCCTCGATCCCCTGATCACGCTGCCGCCAGGTATGCAGCTGGCCGGCAGGCTGCAGGGCAAGGCCAGCCTCAGTTTCGGCCCGAATCAAGGGCCTGGTACGGCCTCCCTGCAACTGCGGCAAGGCCGGATCGAGATGCCGGAGGAGAAGATCGTCCTCAGCGGGATCGATCTCAACCTGGCCCTCTTCGCCCTGCCGCTTCTCCACAGCGACCCCGGCCAGCTTCTCAAGATCGAAACCATTGATCTCGGCAATCTCCATTTCTCCGATGCCAGTGTCCATTTCCGTCTCCAGGACCTCCGGACCATCTTCATCGAGAAGGCCCGCCTGGCCTGGTGCGACGGCCATGTCGAGGCGGGCAGCCTCACTCTCGCTGTCGGCGGCGAGAAACTGGAGACCGTCCTCTATTGCGACCGCCTCAATTTCTCGCAGCTGCTCGGCCAGTTCGGCATCCACAACAGTGAAGGCCAGGGCTCGCTCAACGGCCGGCTGCCGCTTTCGATCAGCGGCACTGACATCCGCTTTGACGACGGTTTCCTGTTTTCTACCCCCGGTGAACATGGTAGAGTGCGGTTCAGTAACACGGAAGCACTCCGTCAGGGCATGTCCGCCTCCGACAGAGCGGCCTCTCTCGACTACTCGCTGGACGCGTTGAAGAATTTCTCCTACAACTGGGCCCGCCTGCTCTTCAATACCACCGGCAACGACCTCCTCATCGCCATGCAGATCGACGGCAAACCGGCCACCCCCCTGCCCTACGCCTACCGGGACGGCCAGATCGTCAGGGACGCAAAGGGCGCCGGGTTGCAGCACCCGATACAGCTCGATGTCAATTTTCATCTGCCCAGCATGGAGATATTCCGCTTCGGCAAAAATATTCAGACTATCAGGGAGAACATGTAAGATGACAGCCTCCGGAAAGACCGCCCGCCTTCTCCTGCCGCTCCTGCTCCCGCTCCTCGTCCTCCTCCCGGCCTGCACGCAACACCAGGTGGAGATCAAACCATTCGAGATCAAACCGATCCACATCACTATCGACGTCAACGTCAAGGTCGACCGGGCCCTCGACGATTTTTTCGGCGACCTGGATAAGGCCCAGGCCAAATAGATACCCATTTCCCCGCACGAGGCAAAATATGCATAAGAAAACAGCTGTCGTATCGTTTCTCCTTCTCGTCTTTTCCCTCCTCACCATCCAGGCCTGGGCCGCCGGCGCCGACGACATCAAGGAGCGGATGCGCCAACGCCTGCCGGCCATCAATGCCCTGAAGGACCAAGGGGTCATCGGCGAGGACAGCCAGGGCTATCTGCAGTTCCGCGGCAGCGACCAGTCGCAGAAGGACCTGCTGGCCGGCGAGAACCAGGACCGCCGGGCCGTCTATCAGGCGATCGCCAAAAAGGAAGGGGCCGATGCCGGCCTTGTCGGTAAACGCCGCGCCCAGCAGATCGAAGAGATCGGCAAGACGGGCCACTGGTTTCAGAAACCGGACGGCACCTGGCACCGGAAATAGAATGTTGCTCTGCCTGCCTGCCGTCGCGATAAGGAAGAAGGGTTTAGAGCGATCGTCAAGTGTCATCCCTTCCGGGCCGGGTCCAGCCGTGCAGGCCCCAGACAAGCGACAGCAGGCCGAGGCCGGATAAACCGGCCGAGGAGATGGCGACTGCGGTGATTCCGCCCATATTCCAGAGCCAGCCGCCGATGAGGACACCGATCATCCGGCCGACGCCGGCAGTGGCGTAAAAACCGGCCATCATCGTCGCCCTGGACTCGGGCAGCAACTCGGTGCTGAGGGAAAAACTGGTGACAATGGTGAATTCGAAGGCCAGGAACACAAAAAACATCCCCACCATCGCCAGCGGCAGGGAGCGGCCGATGATCGGCAGCAGCAGGTAGGCGAGCATCGCCAGGCAGAGTCCCAGGCAGGTCGCTCTCTTCAGCCCCAGGCGATCGGCGAGGATCGCGGTCAACGACTCGCCGAGCAGCTCCGCCGCACCGATAGCCACGGTGCTGAAGCCGAGGGTGATGATGCTTACCTGAAAGTTCTCTTCAAACCAGGCGCCGTAGACCACAAAAAGGCTGTCATTGGCTATACTTACCCAGAAACCGAAGGCAAGCATGCCGACTGCCGGCCGGACCTTGAGCAGTTGCGGCAGGGCGGCAAATAGAGAAAACCGACCCTTTTTACGGGCCGGGTCCGAATGATCCGCCGGGATGACCCAGCTCACGGCCAGACATCCTATCGCCCCGAGTATGGCAAGAAGATAAAAAGAGCTGACCAGGCCGACATGCTCGATGATCAGGCCAAGGGCCGGGATGCCGATCAGCGTCGAACCGGCCCAGGCGGTTTCGACTACCCCGATTACCCTGCCGCGCCGGGCATAGGGCACATTGTGGCCGATAAAGGCCTGGATCGAGGGATCAAAAACCGTTTTCCCGAAACTCGCGATAACCAGCCCCAGGAAAACCGGCCAGTAGCCGGGCACCAACCCGCAGAGGAGCATGCCTGCGGCGAGCAGGGCAAGTCCGGCCTGCATCATCACCCGGAACCCGAACCTGTCGGCCAGCGGCCCGCTGAAAAAACCGAGGAGCGAGGTCAGTTGGCTGGCGGCAATAATCGAAGTGATCGCCGCAAGAGGCACATCCAGCCCCCTGCTGAGAGCCGGCGCGAAAGGATAGACAAAGCGTCGGCCGGTATTGAGCAGCAGCCGGAAAAACAGCACCGCAACTATCTGCCTGGCTAAAAGAGATTTCATCGGCGAGTTTCCCGGGGCCCTCGTTTCCCTCCCGGCAGCCGGGAGAAGTGTGTCCTGGCGCCATGGAAATGAATTTCCAGGCGTATTTCAAGGATTATTCAAGAACCCTCGAAAAAAAGAGAAGACACTACCCACTTTCCTATCCCAACAATTCCTCTTTTACTCCGGCCTTCACCTGACCGACCACATCCTCAATCTTGTCGTTGAGCGCAAGCGCTTCGGCCAGTATATCCCTGCTGAATCCGGCATCGTCGATCTGCCTGAGGTTGATCAGGACATTGTAGAGGGCCCCGAGACCGGCCGCAGACGCGGTCAGGCCGGCCACGCCGGCATCGGAGAGGGAGTTGCGGTTGCCCTTTTCACAGGTCTTCAGGGCCAGCTCGGCCGCCTCGAGCGATCTTTCCAGCACCGTGAAGGGGACTGTGGTTGCCAGTTTATTGGCGGCGAGGATCTGTTCGTCGCGGTGCAGTTTTTCCGCGGCGGTTTTTTTCGGCAGTCTGATGGCGGCCATCACCTCGTTGAAGGCGGCCGTATCCCGGTCGATAGCCGCCAGGAAGAACTGCTTCAGTTCCTGGGCCTGGATGGCCAGTTCCTCCATTTCCGGCCAGACGACCTCATAGCCCTTCTTGCCGAAGGTCAGGTTGCCGACCATGGCAGAGAGGGAAGCCGACAGGGCCCCGGCCAGGGCCGCAACGCTGCCGCCGCCCGGCGCCGGCGAAGCGGAGGCCAGTTCATCGCTGAACTGCTGCAGATCCAGCGAGACCAGTCGGCCGGCCTGCCGGAGGCGGTATTCGACGATCTTGTGCATCGGCTCAAAAGCGGCCAGCTCGCCTAAACCCAGGCTCTGCACGGCAACCCGCACCAGCTCGGCCTCGCCGACCGCCCGGCTCATCTCCTGTTTCTGCAGGAAATGCCGGCCGCAATCGAGCAGGGCGGCAAGCGGGATGAGGCCGACCAGCTCACTGCCGGTAACCCGCAGGCCGTATTCCGCGGCCAGTCGCTCGGTCTCCTCGAAGACCTGAGCGAGCGGGGTGGTCCGGTAGTTGAGGAGATTGATCGAGACCTGGGCCATATTGTACTCCTCGATATACCAGCCGACCGCCCGGACCACCTTGAGCAGGCCGGGAACAGTCCGTTTTTCGCCGCTCTGCGGATCCTTGATGATGTACCCCTTCTCCCGCAGCCGGCCGGCGATCTCCTTGGCCAGTCTGACGTTGCGGGTATTGAGGTTGACATTGTAGGCGATCAGGAATTCGCGGGCGCCGATCACCGTCGCCCCGGCCCGGGGATTGAAGACGGCATCGCCGAAATCAGGCCGGAAATCCGGTCTGGCCAGTTTTTCCGGCAGACCCTCGTATTCACCGGCCCGCAGCCAGGCGAGGCTGCGCCGCTCCTCGCAGACGGCCGCCTCCTCATAGAGATAGACCGGGATCTGCAGCTCGCCTGCGACCCGCCTCCCCAGCCTTCCGGCCAGTTCCACGCACTCGGCCATGGTGACACCTGTCACCGGCACAAGGGGACAAACATCGGTCGCCCCCATGCGCGGATGGGCGCCGCTATGCCGGCTCATGTCGATCAACTCAGCCGCCGTTTTAATGGCCTGAAAGGCGGCCTCCAGGATCTCCTCCGGCGGACCGGCAAAGGTCACGACCGTGCGGTTGGTGTCCTGGCCGGAATCGACGTCGAGGAGCCGCACCCCGGGTATCTTCTCGATCGCGCCGACGATCCGGCCGATAATCGCCTGATCGCGGCCTTCGGAAAAATTCGGCACACATTCAATGATTCTCTGCATAGCTACCCTCCCCGCCTCCCTCCTACCAGGGAAGAGGCATCTCAGTTTCGACGATATCCAGTACGCCACCGGCCATGACCAGTTCGGTCAGCGCCGCCACCTCATCGGCCATGAACCTGTCCTTCTCGACGGGTGGAAAGACCCCCGTCGCCATCAGGGTCGCATACAGCTTTTCCGAGACCGGGCTGAGCCGGCGCTGCTCCTCGGATAGCGGCATCTCACGGATCACCCCGACGTCGAAGACCATCCCCTCGCCATGGCCGTTCATCCGGGCCTTGAGGGCCCTGAGTTCCTCCGTCACCCACGCGGGCAGATCGACCTCGGTCGGGATGGTGGCGAGCATCTTGCGGATGGTGATGGCCTGCAGGGTATAGGCCAGCTCGATGGCCAGCACCCGGGCGGCCTTCGGCAGGGTCTTCAGCAGGCGCACGGCCAGGCCGGTACCCATGCTGACATGGTCTTCCTGGCCGGAATTGGTGGATATGGTGAACAGGTGACTGGGCATCACCTCGCCCCAGATGGCGTTGACGAGCGAGGCCGAGACATACTCCAGCATCATCATGCCGCTGGAAACCGATTTCTCATCGCGGCTCAGCTCCGGCCATTTGAGGTCCCGGCCAAGCCCCTTGTTGCGGGTCGGGTCGACATAGCGTACCGAGCGCTGGTGCGCCAGTCCGGCGATGATGCCTGCGGCCTGCATCAGGTTGTAGACCTGCACGGCCACCGGCATGCCGTGGAAGTGGCCGCCCGAGACCACATCGACATGGCGGCCGGTCTGGTCGGGCAGGAGGATCGGGTTGTCGGTGGCGCTGTTGGCCTCGATGATCAGCGTCCTTTCGGCCTGGGAGATCAGGTCGTGGGCGGCGCCGAGGATCTGGGCCGCGCAGCGGACGTTGTAGGGGTCCTGGACCTGACCGTCGTCCTTGAAATCGCGGTGAGCCTTGCGGATCGGCGAATCCTGCATGATCCGCCAGACCCAGTCGGCCACCCGCAGACTGCCGGGATGGGGCCGCACCAGGTGGAAATCCGGGCGATAGTAGGTGTCCGGGGCCAGCATCACCTGGGCGGTCAGGGCCGAGGTGACGGCAGCTGTCTTCAGCAGGATCTTGAGCCGGTCGCAGGCGAGCAGCCCGAGGGCGTTCATGACCTGCACGCCGTTATTGAGGGCAAGTCCCTCCTTCATCTCCAGACGCAGAGGCGCAATGCCGGCCCGGGCCAGGGCCTCGGCGGCCGGCAGCCTCTCGCCACCGATAAAAACCTCACCCCTGCCGAGCAGGGCCAGGCCGATATGCGAAAGCGGCGCGAGATCGCCGCTCGCCCCGACCGAACCGTATTCCGGCACCAGCGGGGTGATCCCGGCATTGAGCAGGGCGAGGATCGCCTCGACCAGCTCCGGCCGGATGCCGCTGTAGCCGCGGGCCAGGGAATTGGCCCGCAGCAGCATGGCGGTGCGGACGACCTCCTCGTCCATCGCCTCGCCCAGCCCTACCGAGTGGGAAATGATGAGATTCTCCTGGAGGTCGGTGAGCAGTTCGTCCGGCACCGCCAGATCGACGTTATGACCGAAACCCCGGTTGAAACCGTAGGCCGCGAAGGCCTGTTCGGCAATGGTCTGCTCGATCTGCTGTCTTCGCTCAGCCAGCATCAGGCGGGTGGCCGGGGCCAGGGCAACCTCTGCGCCCTTGCGGCCGACGGCCAGGATATCGGCCAGGGTCAGTTCCTGTTGATGATCTATTGTGATCTGCATACTCTTCTCTGTCGGTGGATTGTTGGTTGCGCCGGGTGCAGGTTCAGACGACCAGCCCTTTCTTGATGACGGTCTGCACGTGGTTGTCGCCATAGAAATAGACCATATCCCGGTAATCGGCGCAGTCGAGGATAAGCAGGTCGGCCTGCCAGCTTTCCTCAATGCAGCCGACCCGTTCGAGCCGCAGGGCGTGGGCGGCATTGCCGGTGACACAGGCAAGGGCCTCGCCCACCTGCATCCCTGAGCGCAGGCAGGCAAGCGACATGGCGAGCTGCAGGGACAGGCAGGGATTGGAGCCGGGATTGAAGTCGCTGGCCACAGCCGGGATGCAGCCGGCATCGATCATCGCCCGGCCGGGGGCGAAGGGGATGTCGAGGAAGAAGGAGACACCGGGCAGCATCACGCAGACGATGCCGGTTGCGGCCAGACGGCGGATCTCCTCGTCCGTCAGCACCTCGAGGTGATCGACGGACACCGCCCCCAGGGCCACGGCGGCATCGATGCAGCCGATGCTATGAAACTGGTTGGCATGCAGGCGCAGCAACATGCCGTGCGACCTGGCCGTCTCCAGGATATCGCGGGATTCGGCCGGGGTGAAGTAACCCTGTTCGCAGAACACGTCGCAGAACCGGGCGATCTGTGCAGCCTCCGGCAACATGGCCTTGAGGTCGTCCAGATAGGCCTCCTTGGTCATGCCCTTCGGCACCGCATGGGCGCCGAGAAAGGTCGGGACCAGGTCCACCGGCTGCTCCTCGTTGAGTTCGGCGATCACCTCCAGCATCTTCATCTCGGTCCGGGAGTCGAGACCGTAGCCGGTCTTTACTTCCATGGTAGTCGTGCCCTGACGCAGGGCCCGGTCGAGACGGCGGCAGGCGATTTCTTTCAGGTCCTTCTTGGAAGCTGTTCGAGTGGCCGCGACAGTAAGACCGATGCCGCCGCCCCGGGCGGCGATCTCCTCATAGCCGACACCGGCGCAGCGCTGGGCGAAGTCATCGACCCTGCTGCCGGCAAAGACGAGATGACTGTGGCAGTCGATCAGACCGGGGACCACCGCCCGGCCGCCGGCTTCGATGATGACGGCATGGTCCCGCACAGCCCGCTGTTCCAGCTCGGCAAAGGGGGCGATAGCCGCGATGACGCCGTCTTCGACCAGGATCGACTCCCCCCGGCGAACAACGGGCGCAGCCAGGCCAGGGCCGCGCAGGACGGAGGGCTGAGGCGAGACGATCCAGGCCGGGTCCTTGATGACAAGCGTCGCCATGATCTCTCTCCTACCCTTTGAGCATCGGCAGCTTCAGGCCCTTGTCTCTCGCGCACCGCACCGCCTCCTCATAGCCGGCGTCGGCATGGCGCATGACGCCGGTGGCCGGGTCGTTCCACAGGACCCGCTCGATCTTGCGGTCCGCCTCCTCGCTGCCGTCGCAGAGCATGACCAGGCCGGCATGCTGGGCATAGCCCATGCCGACGCCGCCGCCGTGGTGAAAGGACACCCAGGTCGCACCGGAGGCGCAGTTCAGCAGGCAATTGAGGATCGGCCAGTCGGAGACGGCGTCCGAGCCGTCGCGCATCGCCTCGGTCTCGCGGTTGGGGCTGGCCACCGAACCGGAATCGAGATGATCGCGACCGATCACCACCGGCGCACTCAACTCGCCGGTGCGCACCATCTCGTTGAAGGCAAGCCCCAGCCGGTGCCGGTCGCCGAGGCCGACCCAGGCGATGCGGGCCGGCAGGCCCTGGAATTTGATATGCTTACGGGCCATATCCAGCCAGTTATGGAGATGGAGGTCATCCGGCAGGAGTTCCTTGACCTTGGCGTCGGTCTTGTAAATATCCTCGGGATCGCCGGACAGGGCGACCCAGCGGAAGGGTCCCTTGCCGGTGCAGAACAGGTCGCGGATATAGGCGGGGACAAAGCCGGGGAAGGCGAAGGCGTCTTTCAGGCCCATATTGAAGGCCTCCTGGCGTATATTGTTGCCGTAATCGAAGGTCGGGATACCCATCCTTTGGAAATCGAGCATGGCCTGGACATGGCCGACCATCGACTGGCGGGCGGCCAGCATTACCGCATCCGGCTCGGTCAGCTGCCGCTCCTCCCACTCGGCCACCGTCCAGCCTTTGGGCAGGTAGCCGTGCAGCGGGTCGTGGGCGCTGGTCTGGTCGGTCACCGCGTCGGGACGGACCCCGAGGGCGATCAGGTGCGGGTAGACCTCGGCGGCATTGCCGAGGACCCCGACGGTTATGGCCCGCTTCTCCCTGCCGGCGTCCATGACCAGCTGCAGGCCGTGTTCGAGGTTGTCGGCCTGCAGGTCGAGATAACCGGTGGCCAGTCGCTTGTCGATGCGCTCTTGCCTGCATTCGATAGCCAGAAGACTCGCCCCGGCAAACTTGGCGGCGAGCGGCTGGGCTCCGCCCATGCCGCCGAGGCCGGCGGTGAGGATCCACCTGCCGGCGAGATCACCGCCGAAGTGCCTGCGGCCCATCGATACGAAGGTCTCGTAAGTCCCCTGGACGATGCCCTGGCTGCCGATATAGATCCACGAACCGGCGGTCATCTGGCCGAACATCATCAGGCCCTTGCGGTCGAGTTCGTTGAAGTGCTCCCAGGTCGCCCAGTGCGGCACCAGGTTGGAGTTGGCGATCAGCACTCTTGGCGAGGACCGGTGGGTGCGGAAGACCCCGACCGGCTTGCCCGACTGGATCAACAGGGTCTCGTCGTCCTCCATCTCCTTGAGGGTCGCGACGATCTGGTCGAAGCACTCCCAGTTGCGGGCCGCTTTGCCGATGCCGCCGTAGACCACCAGGTCCTCCGGGCGCTCGGCCACCATCGGGTCGAGATTGTTCATCAGCATGCGCAGCGGCGCTTCGGTCTGCCAGCTTTTCGCGGAAAGGGCGGAGCCTCGCGGGGCCGTGACGATTCGTGGGGTCATGGGCGTACCTCGTAGTGTGGGTTTATCAGGCGCCGGATCCGAAGACACCGCCGAAGCTGTAACGCGATCCGGGATAGAGCAGTTCGGCATAGGACACCAGTTGTCCCTCCGACCAGGTTTTACGTCTGAGGAGCAGACAGGGCTCATTGGCCTGGATGGCGAGAAGATCCTGCTGGGCAGGCTCGGGCAGGACCGCCGTCAGCTCGTGCTCGGCCCGCTGCAGAGGGGCCACCGCCATAAGGTAACGATGGGCAGTGGTTGTGGAAAAATCAACCTGCAGATAGCCCGGGGCCATCTGCAGATCAACCCAGCGGTCCTCGAGCTGCAGTGGCAGGCCGTTTTCAAAGTGGACGACGGTGGAGCGGGCGATATCTCCGGCCAGCGCCGCACCGAAGACATAGCTGGTCAGCGGCGTCCGGGGCTCGCGGGCCAGGAACCTGCACTCGCAGAAATAGCTGCCGCCGCGGCCGCTGATCTCGTCGGCGATATCGGTGATGACGAGAAGCTGGCTGCGCGGCACCTTCCCGGCCACGAAGGTGCCGCGGCCGCGTTCCCGGTAGAGATGGCCCTCGGCCGCCAGTTCCTTGATCGCCCGATGCACCGTCATCCGACTCGCCGAAAACTGGGCCATGATCTCGGCCTCTGAGGGGATTTTATACCCGCTCGGCCAGGAACCATCCTGGATGCGGCCGAGAATCAGGCTGCGAATGCGGGTGACCAGACTCTGAGAATCCATACGAACGCGTTCTTTTGAATTTTGAACATCTCGTAATAACCCGAGAGGCACAAGACATCGGCGGAGGAACTTTTTCGGAGGCCGGGATTTACAATTATATATGTTTATATAATTTGTATATACATTATCGAAGACAAAGATGTCAAGACGGCCGAAAAACAGAAATCTGCTTTTCGCTTTTTCCAATCTCAGCTGCCTCCGGCAACATGGGTAAAAATGGTATTCCTCCAGCGCCAGCTACGGCATACAGCCACCGATATGCTTTATTTCGGCCACAGGAGATAGAGATACCCGCCATACAACCCCAGCAGGATGGCGCCCTCGACCCGGGCCAGCTGCAGGCCGGTCATGAGAAACGGCAGGATCAGCAGGGCAACGCCGACCATCACCGCATAGTCGAGAACCTGGATACCGTTTACGGTAATGGGCATCACCAGGGCAGATATGCCGAGGATCGACAGGATATTGAATATGTTTGAGCCGATCACGTTGCCGACCGCGACATCCCCATGGCCCATCAGCGCCGCTTCCAGGCTGACGGCAATCTCGGGTGAGCTGGTACCGAAGGCCACGACGGTCAGCCCTATCATCAGAGGGGTCAACCCGGCCCGGGCCGCCACCGAGGCGCTACCTTTGACCAGCATCTCCGCGCCGCCGTACAGTAAACCTAAAGAGAGAAGAATAAGTACGTAGTGCAGTATCATGTATGTCGTGAAAGGACGAAGAGGATGAACGAAGGTATTTACCGGTTGTTCATATGGTAGTGGCAGGCCACCGGTTTAACAAGGAGGTTCAGCGCTTTTTTGCCTTGATCGGGCATCACCGGCCAGGTCGCTGCCTGAGATTTTCGCCGTGCTTCCGCAGCAGCCCCCGCAACTGGTCATAACTGAGGCCAAGCAGGGCCGCAGCCTTGCGCTGGTTGTAACGGCTCTCTTCAAGGGCCCGGTGCAGCAGGCGGAGCTCAAGGGCCGCCACTGCCGACCTGAGGGAGAGGGCTGAAGATTCGCCCGGGAGATCAGTCGGGACTTCTTCAGTAGCGCGGTCCTCAGCCGGCCCCGGCCGGGCGAAGGGTGACCGGAAGGGATCAAAATCGATATCCTGAATGAATTCGTCATCCGCCCGATACACCGCCCGTTCCACCACGTTCTTCAGTTCCCGCACATTCCCTCGCCAGGCATGGCCTTCCAGGGCCGTGACCGCCTCGGCGGAAAAAATCGGCAGGATCTCGCGGCCAAGCTCGAAGGCCATGCGGTTGGCAAAGTGGGCGGCGAGCAGCATGATGTCCTCTTCCCTTTCCCGGAGCGGCGGCAGAAAGAGGACCTCGAACGAGAGCCTGTCGAGGAGATCCGGCTTGAACTCGCCCCGCCCGGCCATGGCCGCCAGATCGGCATTGGTCGCGCCGATAATGCGGACATCCACCTCCACCGGGATCGAACTGCCAACCCGCTCAAAGGAACCATACTCGACCACACGCAGGATCTTCTCCTGGACCTCCAGCGGGATGGCGCCGATCTCGTCGAGAAACAGCGTGCCGCCGTCCGCCGCCTCGAACCGGCCCTTTCGGCGCCCCTCCGCACCGGTGAAGGCCCCCTTTTCATGCCCGAACAGCTCCGACTCGATCAGGGTCGGCGCGAGCGTCGAGCAGTTGAGGGTGACGAAGGGGCCCTCCCACCGCCGCGACAGAAAATGCAGCCTGTTGACGGCCAGTTCCTTGCCGGTTCCCCGTTCGCCGAGCAGCAGCACCGGCCGCTCCACCGGGGCTACCCGGGAAACCTTCTCCTGAAACTCGAGAAAGCTCTCGGACTGCCCCAGCGCCTCGTCTCCGGCCCCGAGAGGAGTTGCACGCGATTGCATATCCGTCATGTTCTGCCCCAATCAGATGCGGTAGGTTTTACTAATTATTGGTTTATATACATACTATATAGCATTTTTTACCACATCCTCCTTCAATCGTCAAATCAGTCTGCAGCGCCAACGGATTGGAATGAGTAAATTTTAAAATATTTTTCCGGCTGGCACACTTTCTGCTTTAATTCCTGTAAACCCTCAACCACGACAAGGAGGAAGGATATGGGAATTTTCACGCGATTCAGAGATATAGTCAGCTCGAATATGAACGCCATGCTTGACCGCGCCGAGGACCCGGAGAAGATGATCAAGCTGATGATCCGAGAGATGGAGGACACCCTCGTTGAACTGAAGGTCTCCTGCGCCGGGGTCATTGCCGGACGTAAAAAGGTGGAACGGCGACTGGAAGAGGTCGTAGTTCGGGAGCGACTCTGGGCCGAGAGGGCCTCTCTGGCCGTACGCCATGGCAAGGATGACCTGGCCCGTGAGGCCCTCGCCGAAAAGCGGCGGTTTGCCGAAATGGCCGAGGCCCTGCGCCAGGAGATAACCGAACATGGCGGCCTGATCGAACAATACCAGAGCGACATGCTGGAACTGGAGGACAAACTGGCCGGCGCCAAGGAAAAACGCAACCTGCTGGTCCAGCGCCACCGCCGGGCCTCCGGCAAAAAGCGGGCCCAGGAGGAAATCCGCCGTATGGACAGCAGTGAGAGCATGGCCCGCTTCGAAAAACTGGAGAGCCGCATCGAACAGATGGAGGCCGAGGCCGACTTGGTCAATTTCGGCCGGAAACCGACCGCTGACGACCAGTTTGCCGATCTCGGCCGGGATGAGGAAATCGAAAAGGAACTTGAAAAGATCAAGGCCGGTAAATACAGTGCAGAGAACAACCTGTAATTCCCGCCCCTATCACCTCCGACGGAGCACTGTCCCATGAACACGGTACTGATTGTCGCCATCGTCTTCGGCTCTATGGTCGCGCTGGCCGCCTTGGTCTGCGGCACCATCCTGGCCCTGGTCAAGACCCGCCGGACCGGATTGACGCCGACCGGCAGAAAGGCCCAGGCCGACGAGGCTGCGGTGATCCAGGAACTGTACCGGGGTCTGTCGAGAATGGAAAAACGGGTTGAGGCCCTTGAAACAATCCTGATGGAAGGTCAGGGAAAGGATGGGTACAGACAATGAGAAGAAATGCAAACGACAAGACCGGCCTCTATCGATCGCGGGACGGGATACTGCTCGGGGTCTGCCGGGGCGTGGCCGAGTATTTCGACATGTCCGTCTTCTGGGTGCGCATGGCGGTGGCAGTCGTCTTCCTGCTGAGCGGCTTCTGGCCGGTCATCGGCATCTACCTGGCCGCCGCCTTCTTCATGAAGCCGAACCCGGTCGTGCCGATCGAGACTGACGACGAACAGGAATTCTACGACAGTTATGTCCACTCGCCAAGAAGCGCGGCCCAGAGACTGAAACGCAAGTTCGAGAACCTCGAACGCCGCATCCGTCGCATGGAAACGACGGTGACCGGCAAGGAATATGAATGGGAACGCAAATTCAAATCCTGACCGTTCCCGGGATCTTCTCAGAAAGCGGCGCAAATTGTTTTTGAGGCCTCAGCAATCATGAATTAGCCATGGCCTCCCCGGTTTTTTTCAGCATCCAGGCGATACAGATCAGGCCGAGGAGCAGTATCGCAAAGAAAAACCACATCGGCGAGTATTCCGGCACGACCTGCAGCCGGCCGAGATTGAAGACCTCCTGCAGGTAGCCGGTCCGCAGCCAGGCCCGCAGGAAGGTCATCAGGAAAACCACGGTCAGGGCCAGCCAGAAGGTCGGCCACAGCCTTTTTTTCCAGGCGGTGACCAGCATGATCGCCACCACCAGCAGGGCCACGGTGAAACAGATGGTGGCGAGGATATTACCGCCCATGAAAATCAGCATGATCTCCCGCGGCTGGGCCAGCAGGAACCAGAGACCGTTCAGCACGTTGACGGCCGTCCCCCAGAAAAAGGTCTGCATCCCCACTTCCCGCGCCTGAGCGGCAAGCTCCGGATCGCGATCGGCCTGAAAGCGTCCGGCCAGGGCCACGAAGAGGCCGCCTACCGCCACAGCCCCCGTCATCATATGCAGATAGCGCGGCAGCAGGACCGGATGGTCTAAGGCCGGCAGCGAACCGCCCATATTGCTGAAATACGCGGCGAAGCGCTCGGGCAGGATCATCAGCAGCATGTTGTTGACGAAGAGAAAACCGATCGTAAACAATGCGAGCAGGATGACCAGGGCCAGCCAGCGGCCCGCCCCGGCCAGCTGCTGAAACCGGAAATCGTAGAGATAGGCCCCGTAGTAGGCGAGGATCAGCACCGGGACGATCGCCAACCAGAACGGGCCCATGAGGATCGAACTGGTATAGAAGAGGTGGCCGTAGAGCACCTGGGAAAACAACAGCGGGGCCACCCCGAAATTGACTGCGAAGGCGATCACCAGCGGCAGCAGCAAGGCCAGACGATGCGCCAGGCGCAGACGTAACGGGCCGCCCTTGAAATGCTGCACGACACCGATTGCCAGGCCTCCGACCATGGCGTTCATCGCCAGCAGGTGCACGGGAAAGGTGAGGAGCAGCAGGAACTGGAACCAGCCCCAGGCGACAGTGATGGTATCGGGACGGGGAATCAGTGCGTCGCTCATTTCGTACCTCCCGCAAGCGTATCAAGATAATCAGCCAGCGCCTCTTTCTCGACGGGCGTTCCCGCAAAAGGCGGCATCTCCGCGTTGATTTCCGCAAGTCGTCCGAGAATGTCGATAATCCCGGTGCGGTCCCGGCCGGAAAACATCGTGGGTATCTCCTCGGCTGCATGGCAGGACGAGCAGTTCCCTTCGAAGAGGGCCTTGCCCGGCGCCGCCGCCCCGGCCGACTCCTCCGTGACCTCCTTGCCGTGCAGATCGCCGACGATATAGGCGGCCAGGGCACTGGCCTCGCTGTCGATGCCGGCAAACGGCGGCATGAAGGGTCGGATCTCGTGCATCCTGCCGATATAGGAGGTCAGCGCCGTAGAACTCATCCTGGCGGTGCGACTGACGATGTCGTTGTTGAAACCATTGATGGTGTGGCAGGCATAACACTGATGGACATAGAGCTCCCGCCCGGCCGCCCGCTGATTATCGGCCGATAACTCACGGTTCTGCACCCATCGGGCCGACGGCATGAAGCCCGAAACACGGAGCTCGCTCGCCTCCGCCTTGGTGATCATGTTCGAATACATGTAGTCGCCGATCACATAGGGTCGCCTGGCTGCCTCACGGATCCACTCGAAGGCACCCATGGCGACCAGGGCGCAGGCCATGGCGGCGAAGGCCACCGGTTTCAGGTTCCAGGCCGGCCGCAGGATGCCGGCGGCGAGTGTGATCGCCAGAAAACCGACCAGGGACCAGAGACCCCACTGCAGCGAAACGGCGATGGTCGGCGACTTGCCCTGCACCAGGGCCATGGCCTGTTCCGGCAGGACCAGGACATACCAGCCCCCGCAGGGTATGGCCGCAAGCAGGGCGGCCAGCGACCATTTTCCGGAAAATCTGGTCATCGCCTGCCGCACCTGGTCATCCCTGGTAAAGGAAGCGGTCAGATAGCCGTAGCAGCCGGCCAGCAGGATGGCGACACAGGTGCGGAAAAACAGCGAAGGCCAGAAACTCGGGTTGAAGAAGCCCCGCCAGAAGCCCTGTTCGTTCAGCCAGTCGCCGGGGGTGAGCATGAAGCCGATGATACCGGTCACCAGCAGCAGAGACATCCAGGCGCTGAGGAAGTAAACCCAGCCGATCTTCTGATGGGTGGCGGAATCCATCCGGCCGAACATATAGTAATAGACAAAGGCGGCGACGATCTCGACCAGGAAGAAGACCCACTCGGCGGCCCAGCCGAAGACAAAGGTATGGATCAAAAAAGAGGTCGCTGCCGGGTTGACCAGGGCGATGATGAACCAGATGCCCACCCCGGTGATCGAACCGAAGACCATGGTGAGCAGCAGGAAGAACCGGGCGTGTCTTTTGGTGAAGTCGAGGATGCCCTGATCTTTTTCGATCAGGCCTTTCCTCTCGGCATAAATCAGGTAGAGGCCGCCGCCCACGGCGAAATGCGAGACAAACACATGCAGGACCGCAATCAGGGCGATCAGAAACCCGCCGCCGATTTCCGGCAGGTACCAGACAGGATAATTCATTTTCCCTCCTCGTTCGAGATCATCTGATTTATATGGGAGAAATCATACTGAAAACCGGCTGTCCCTGCAATTGCGACTTTGTCGCATATACCTGAGAACAGAGATCCTGCTTTGTTGTCATGGCCCTTCATTTAAGATAAGCGGCAGCGTTTTCGCCGGCCTGTCGCACCTAAGACAGGCCTCTGGCTTTTTCGGCCGATTATGGCTATACTTGCTGCCCGTGAGCCGGAGGGCGGCGGCGGAGGTGCCCCGACCCCGGAAACCTGTGGATATTTTTCGCATGATGGATTCTTTTTTCCTTCAATATTTCAGCAGGATAGGCAGTGAAGCAGCAGACGCCAAGCCCGAAAGACACCCTTTTCCTGCAGCAGGAAAAGCCCGGGGATTTTGAGTTCAACGACCGTGTCGTCGAGGTCTTCGACGATATGCTGGATCGCTCGATCCCCTCCTACCGGGAGGTTGTCGTCTCGACCTCGCATCTGCTCAACGCCTTTCTGCACTCCGGCGATACGGTCTATGACCTGGGCTGCGCCACCGGCTCGACCCTGCTCGAACTCTCGCGCCTGCTGCCGGACAAAAGCCTGCACTTGATCGGGGTCGACAACTCCGCCCCGATGCTCGACAAGGCCAGGCTGAAGGCGGAATTGTTCTCCAAGCAGGATGCCATCGCTTTCCGGCAGGCGGACATCACCGCGACGGACTACCCCGGGGCCGGGGCCTTTATCCTCAACTACACCCTGCAGTTCATCCGGCCGATCCGCCGCGAGGAGTTCATCCGCAGCCTGTTCGCCGCCCTCCGCCCTGGCGGGGTGCTGATCCTCAGCGAGAAGATCATCTTCCACGACCGGCGGTTGAACCGGGAATATATCGACATCTATCACCAGTTCAAGAAGGACCGGGGTTATTCGGAGCTGGAGATCGCCAAGAAGCGCGAGGCGCTGGAAAACGTCCTCATCCCCTTCTCCATCGAGGAGAACACCGCCCTCCTGGAGAAGGCAGGCTTCGCCTCGGTGGCCCCTTTCTTCCAGTGGTTCAATTTCGCCTCCTTCATCGCCGTCAAATCCGCCTGACCCTCCGCCCGCCATGAACTACCTTCCATTCCTGCCCGCCACCGCCCGCCTCGATGAATTAACGATTCTGCACGAGGAGAGGCAGCGCTGGGTCAACCAGGAGAAAAAAGGCTTTCTCCGCTACCGCAGGCCTTTCGAGTTCTTGTCGGCCCTGAAGACCGAACACGTCGACTGCACCGGCGATGTCGTCAGCCTCGGCCGCGCCGACGAGATCGACGAAACGGGCCGTCAGGCGGTGCGGCGGAACCTGCAGGCCTTCACGCCCTGGCGCAAGGGGCCGTTCTCGGTCTTCGGCATCGACATCGACGCCGAATGGCAAAGCAACCGCAAGTGGCAGCGGCTGCTGCCGGTCCTGCCCGACCTGCGCGCAAAGAATGTCGCCGACATCGGCTGCAACAACGGCTATTACATGTTCCGCATGTCCGAGCACCGGCCTCGCTTCATCCTCGGCTTTGAACCTTCGGTCCAGCACTATTACTGCTTCAAGGCCTTGAACGGCATCGCCGGCATCGGCCAGCTCAATATCGACCTGCTCGGGGTCGAGCACCTCTCCCTCTTTCCGGCCTGCTTCGACGTGATCTTCCTGATGGGCGTCATCTACCACCGCCCCTCGCCGATCGACACCCTGCGCGACATCCATACCGCCCTCACGCCCGGTGGCACCCTGATCCTCGAGTCGCAGGCCATCCCCGGCGAGGGGTCGCTGGCGCTCTTCCCGGAGGCGACCTACGCCAAGGCGCCCGGCATCTACTTCATCCCCACCGGCAGGTGTCTGATCAACTGGCTGCGGAAGGCGGGTTTCACCCAGGTCGAGCTGTTCTACAGCCACCCGATGTCAAGTGAGGAACAACGTCAGACCGAATGGATGACCTTCGAATCTTACAGCGACTTCATCAGGCCCGACAATCCCCGCCTGACCGTCGAGGGCTATCCGGCCCCGCACCGGGTTTTTCTGCGCGGCACAAAAAAAGAATAGACCGCGGCCGGCAAATTTTCGGGAACAGTTGCCTTTCGGATGAACTATGGTATACACTTCCCAGATATCAATCCTCAATTTTACGTGACATAAGGAGCTTACCGCATGGACCATACACGATGCACCCTGTACAGCAGCGGCCTGAAAGGGGCCGAGGAGACCTTCGGAGAGGCGGCGGAAAAACGGAACATCAATGAGGTCGTCTACTCCTTCGAGGGCCACAAGCTGAGCCGTGACCGGAACACCATCATCCTGGGCCAGGAAGAACTGGAACGGGGGGATATCAGCATGGAACTGGCTTCACGGATGCTGAACCGGACCTATTACGAGACCGACAAGATCAGAAGGGTGCTGCAGACCATCTTCCACATGGTCAACAGCGGCCACCAGGTCTTTGTCATCGGTTCGATCCAGGAAGACGGCTCGGTCAAGGGCGGCACCGGCTGGGCCGTGGAACTGGCCAAGATGTTCAACCGGCCATTGCATGTCTTCGACCAGCCGACCAAGCAGTGGTACACCTGGAAAAACAGCTGGAATCCCGATTCCCCGAAGATTGAATACGATACCTTCGTCGGCTCCGGCACCCGTTATCTGAGCGAGGCCGGTCGGGCCGCCATCGACCAGCTGTTCGTCGACTCGTTCGATTCCTGAGCGCGGCAGCCCGGAAGACCGGGGCCAGGATCGCCCTCCGGGCGCACCCCGTTTTTGAGCAGACGGGATGCGCCTTTTTTTCTGCCTCTGCCGCCGCCCGCAGACGACCATGATGTGCAGACGGCCGGCAGGCTGAAAGCCTATTTCAGGTCTTCCAGGTTCTCTCGGGCATAGGGGGCGTGTCTGAGGAAAAAGTCCTCTTCGTCACAGGGGAACTCACCGCAGGCAATGCAGGTGGCGAAGCCTTTTCCCAGACAGCACCTGGGGATTTCACACATGCCGCCGCAGTGCCGGGATTTTCTCCCTTCCATGCGGCAGCCGTCGCAGAATCGTCTAACCTACTGAAGGAACACATGGTTTCCCCGACAGACCCGCTTTCCTGTTGACGGGGTGGAGGTTTCTGGGTTAAGTATTATAGTTTTGTCTGGACAACACGGAGACCTCTTGCGGCCTCCGCAGTGTCAACCAGCAATGACCGCGATCCGGTCGGCGCCGGACAAGCCGCGGACAGACACCACAGGCTACGGCGCCGCGCCAGTCTCCGACAGGAACTCCTCAACATTCTGGCAGGCCGGAAAAAGGCTGCACGGAACAGGCACATAAAAGGAATGCACATGAAAGCACTCATCGCCCTGGAAGATGGCAGAATCTTTACGGGCAAGTCGTTCACCGGCCCGGGAGAAGCCGTCGGCGAGATCGTCTTCAACACCTCGATGAGCGGATACCAGGAGGTCCTGACCGACCCATCCTATACCGGCCAGATCGTCACCATGACCTACCCCCTGATCGGCAATTACGGTATCAACCCGGAAGACATGGAATCGGCGGCGGTCCATCCGCAGGCCTTTCTGGTCAAGGAATACAACGCCATCCCCTCGAATTTCCGCTCGCGCGGCAGCCTTGCCGACTTCCTCCGGCAGTATGGGGTGCTCGGGGTCGAAGGCTTCGACACCAGGGCACTGGTCAGGCATATCCGCACCAAAGGCGCGATGAAGGGCATCGTCTCGACCATCGACCTCGACCCGTCCTCCCTCGTTGAGCGGGCCAAGGCATGGACCGGCCTGATCGGTCAGGACATGGTCAAGATCGTGACCTGCAAAGAGCCCTACGGCTGGGCCGACAACCGACCGGTCCCCGGCTCGAATTTCAGCGTCTCGCAAGCGGATGCCGACCATGACCTGAAGGTGGTCGCCTTCGATTTCGGTATCAAATACAACCAGGTACGGATACTTGCCGAGATGGGCTGCCGGGTCCAGGTGGTGCCGGCGACAACCTCCGCCGCCACCGTCCTGGCCATGCAACCCGACGGCGTCTTTCTCTCCAACGGTCCGGGCGATCCGGAAGGGGTGGAGGGGGTGGTCGGAACCATCCGCGAACTCCTCGGCAAGGTGCCGATCTTCGGCATCTGCCTCGGTCACCAGATGCTCGGCCTGGCCTACGGCGGTTCGACCTACAAGCTGAAATTCGGCCATCGCGGCGGCAACCAGCCGGTCATGGATCTGACCACCGGCCACGTCGAGATCACCTCGCAGAACCACGGCTTCTGTGTCGACATGAACAGCCTCAGCCCGGACGAGGTGGAACTGACCCACATCAATCTCAACGACAACAGCGTCGAAGGGATGCGGCACAAAAAATACCCGGCCTTCTCGGTGCAGTACCATCCCGAACACGCCCCGGGCCCACACGACGCCCTCTACCTGTTCAAACGCTTCATCGGCATGATGCGCGGCTGAGCCCCATCCGCCGCGGCAGAGACCCTCACCTAACAGAAAACAGCCATACCCACAGCCTAACGGAAGACAGATCATGCCGAAACGTACAGATATCCATAAGATCCTCATCATCGGCTCGGGGCCGATCATCATCAGCCAGGCCTGCGAGTTCGACTATTCCGGGGCCCAGGCGGTCAAGGCCTTGAAGGAAGAGGGCTACGAGGTGGTCCTGATCAATTCGAACCCGGCCACGATCATGACCGATCCGGAACTGGCGGACGCCACCTACATCGAGCCGATCACCCCGGAGATGGTGATCAAGGTCATCGAAAAGGAACGCCCCGATGCCATCCTCCCCACCCTCGGCGGCCAGACTGCCCTCAACACCGCCATCAAGGTGGCCGAGACCGGGATCCTGGAAAAATACAACGTCGAACTGCTGGCCGCCAATATCGCGGTGATCAAGAAGGCCGAGGGGCGCGAGGAGTTCCGGGCGGCGATGAAAAACATCGGCCTGAAGGTGCCGGAATCGGCCATCGTCCACACCCTCGAGGAGGCCATGGCGGCGGCCGATGCCATCGGTTTTCCGGTCATCATCCGGCCGAGTTTCACTCTCGGCGGCACCGGCGGCGGCGTCGCCTACAACCGACAGGAACTTGAGGAATTCTGCGTCTCCGGCCTCGATCTGTCGATGACCACCGAGATCATGCTCGAGCGCAGCCTGCTCGGCTGGAAGGAATACGAACTCGAGGTGATGCGCGACAAGAACGACAACGTGGTGATCATCTGCTCGATCGAGAACATGGACGCCATGGGCGTCCACACCGGCGACTCGATCACCGTCGCCCCGGCCCAGACCCTGACCGATCGCGAATATCAGGAAATGCGTGACGCGGCCATCGCCATCATGCGCGAAATCGGGGTCGAGACCGGCGGCTCGAACGTCCAGTTCGCGGTCAACCCGGTCGACGGCGAACTGATGGTCATCGAGATGAACCCCCGGGTCTCGCGGAGCTCCGCGCTCGCCTCGAAGGCCACCGGTTTCCCGATCGCCAAGATCGCCGCCAAACTGGCGGTCGGCTACACCCTGGACGAGATCAGAAACGATATCACCCGCGAGACCTACGCCTCGTTCGAGCCGTCCATCGACTACTGCGTGGTCAAGATCCCGCGCTGGACCTTCGAGAAATTCCCGGAGGCCGAGGATGTCCTGACCACCGCCATGAAATCGATCGGCGAGACCATGGCCATCGGCCGGACCTTCAAGGAGGCCTTCCAGAAGGGCATGCGATCGCTCGAGACCGGCCGCTCCGGCTTCGGCGGCGACGGCTGCGACCGAATGGATCATCTCGACATCGAAGACCTCGAACACGGCCTGCGGGTGCCGAATTCCAAACGCATCGCCCATATCTACGAGGCATTGAAACGGGAGATCCCCATCGCCAGGATCTACGAACTGACCCATATCGACCCGTGGTTCCTCAACAACCTCAAGCAGATCGTCGATACCGAAAGACAGATCAGCGCCCGCGGATTCCAGGGCCTGGACGCGGATTTCCTGCGTCTCTGCAAAGAACAGGGTTTTTCCGACCGGCAGCTGGCCTGGCTGACCGGCACCTCGTCCAACGACGTCCGCGGACTGAGGAAAAAACTCGATATCCTGCCGGTCTATAAACTGGTCGACACCTGCGCCGCCGAGTTCGAATCCTACACACCGTACGCCTATTCGACCTACGAGCAGGAGAACGAGGCAGTCCGCAGCGAGCGCAAGAAGATCGTCATCCTCGGCGGCGGCCCGAACCGGATCGGCCAGGGCATCGAATTCGACTACTGCTGCGTCCATGCCGCCTTTGCCCTGCGGGAGATCGGCGTCGAGTCGATCATGATCAACTCCAACCCCGAGACCGTCTCGACCGACTACGACACCTCCGATAAGCTCTACTTCGAACCGCTGACCAGAGAGGATGTCCTGAACATCATCGAGTTCGAGCAGCCGGACGGGGTCATCGTCCAGTTCGGCGGCCAGACCCCGCTCAATCTCGCTGTGCCGCTGGAGAAGGCCGGGGTCAGGATTATCGGTACCCAGCCGGACGCCATCGACCGGGCCGAGGATCGAAAACGTTTCCAGAAGTTCCTGCAGAAACTCAACCTGCGCCAGCCCGAGAACGACACGGTCAACACCCTCGACGAGGCCCTGACCGCGGCCAGGCGCATCGGCTACCCGGTGGTGGTCCGGCCCTCCTATGTCCTCGGCGGCCGCGACATGCGCATCGTCTACAACGATCAGGGCATCAGGGATTTCATGATCGCCATCGGCGGCACTTCGCTGGAGCACCCGATCCTCATCGACAAGTTCCTGAAAGATGCCATCGAGATCGACGTCGACGCCATCTGCGACGGCCGGCGGACCATCATCGGCGGCATCATGGAGCATGTCGAGGAGGCCGGCATCCACTCGGGCGATTCGGCCTGCGTCCTGCCCCCCCATACCCTCTCCCCGGCCCTGATCGAAGAGATCAAGGCGGCCAGCCGGGCCATGGCCGAGGAACTCGGGGTCATCGGCCTGATGAATGTCCAGTACGCCGTGCAGAACAACGTCCTCTATATCCTCGAGGTCAACCCGCGTGCCTCGCGGACCGTTCCCTTCGTCAGCAAGGCCACCGGCGTGCCGCTGGCCAAACTGGCCACCAAGGTAATGATGGGCATGAGCCTCGAAGAGCTCGGCCTGACCGACGAGGTGACGATCAGCCACTGGGCGGTCAAGGAGGCCGTCTTCCCCTTTGACCGTTTCGCCAACGTCGATACCCTGCTCGGCCCCGAGATGAAGTCGACCGGTGAGGTCATGGGCATCGACGACAATCTCGGCCTGGCGATCGCCAAGGCCCACCTGGCCGCCGGCGGCGCCCTGCCGCTCTCGGGCAACGTCTTCATCAGCGTGCGCGACAGCGACAAACCGGCCATACTGCCGGTTGCCAGGGCCCTCGCCGAGATGGATTACACGATCTTCGCGACCAGCGGCACCGCCGCCTTCTTCAAGGAAAACGGGGTGGACTGCGAATATGTGAACAAGATTTCCCAGGGCCGGCCGCATATTCTCGACAAGATCCAGGACCGGCAGATTTCCTGGATCGTCAACACCTCACTCGGCAAGAGGACGACGGAAGACTCCTACAGCATCCGCAGGGCGGCCCTTGATTTCCACATCTCCTATACGACTACGGCAACCGGCGCGGCGGCCGTGGTCAAGGCCATGCAGGAGATGAAACGGAACACCATCGGTGTTCAGCCTGTACAATATTTCACCCAGTCGGTAAAATAGAAAAAGAGACAGGATTTGCTCGACATATGTCCACGATGTTTTACCTTCTGGAAGTTGGCATGATTTTTGGTAATGATCCATCTCCTTTTCTCAACAAAACGGATTGCTGATCAGTGCAAGATAAAAACAGGAGCGACCGGAGGTCTCTTTGAATACTTTTTATAAAAATCTGAGTATGTGGCTGGTGATTGGTCTGACCATGATCCTGCTCTTCAATCTCTTCAATAAGCCCCAGGAAAGTCTTACCTCGCTGACCTACAGTGAGTTCATGGCCAGTATCAACAATAAGACCATCACCAGGGTGAGAATAAGCGGCGATACCATTTCCGGCACCCTCCAGGACGGCAAACCCTTCCAGACGGTCTACCCGGTCAACGACAGCGAGCTCATCCCGATCCTGAGAAAGGCCGGGGTCGATATCGCCGTCAAGGAAGTCCAGAAGGATTCCTGGTTCATGACCGCCTTCATCTCCTGGTTTCCGATGCTCCTGCTCATCGGCGTGTGGATCTTCTTCATGCGACAGATGCAGGGCGGCGGCAAGGGCGGGGCGCTCTCTTTCGGCAAAAACCGGGCCCGCCTGATGGAGCATGGCAAGAACAAGGTGACCTTCAAGGACGTGGCCGGCATCGACGAGGCCAAGGAAGAGCTTGAAGAGATAATCGATTTCCTCAGGGACCCGCAGAAATTCACGATCCTCGGCGGCCGCATCCCCAAGGGCGTGCTGCTCGCCGGCTCACCGGGAACGGGCAAGACCCTGCTGGCCAAGGCCATCGCCGGTGAGGCGGATGTGCCGTTCTTCTCGATCTCCGGCTCGGATTTCGTCGAGATGTTCGTCGGCGTCGGCGCTTCACGGGTACGCGACCTCTTCACCCAAGGCAAAAAAAATGCCCCGTGCATCATCTTTATCGACGAAATCGACGCAGTAGGCCGGCACCGCGGTGCCGGTCTTGGCGGCGGTCATGATGAGCGTGAGCAGACCCTCAATCAGCTGCTGGTGGAAATGGACGGATTCGAGTCAAATGAGGGAGTCATCATTGTCGCCGCCACCAACCGTCCCGATGTCCTCGACCCGGCCCTGCTGCGTCCCGGTCGTTTCGACCGCCAGGTGATCGTGCCGATCCCGGATATCGGAGGCCGCCAGCAGATCCTCAATATCTATGCCAAGAAGACCAAGATGGATCCCGCTGTCGATATGGAGATCCTGGCCCGCGGTACCCCTGGTTTTACCGGCGCCGACCTGGAAAATCTGGTCAACGAGGCCGCCCTGATGGCCGCCCGCAGCGGTGCCAAAATGATCACCCTCGAGATCCTCGAAAAGGCCAAGGACAAGATCATGATGGGGGCCGAACGGCGCTCGATGATCATTACCGACAAGGAAAAGGAGATCACCGCCTATCATGAGGCCGGTCATGCCCTGGTGGCCTGGTTGCTGCCCGGCACCGACCCGATCCACAAGGTCACCATCATCCCCCGCGGCCGGGCCCTCGGTTTGACCATGCAGCTGCCGGTAGACGAGAAATACACCCACTCCAAGAGTTTTCTGGAAAATACCATCTGCATCCTCTTCGGCGGACGTATCGCCGAGAAGATCATCTTCAACGAGATCACCACCGGCGCCGGCAACGACCTGGAACGGGCCACCGTCCTGGCCAGAAAAATGGTCTGCGAATGGGGAATGAGCGATGAACTCGGGCCGCTGACCTACGGCAAGAAGGAGGAACAGATCTTTCTCGGCCGGGAAATCGCCCAGCACCGTGATTTCAGTGAAGAGACGGCCCGCCAGATCGATGTGGCGGTGAAGCAGATCATCCTGGAGGCGTCCACCAAGGTATCCAAGCTCCTCGAGGACAACAAGGATATCCTGGCGAGAATGGCCGAGGATCTCCTCGTCAAGGAGACCCTCGTTCTCGAGGATATCGTCCAGATGATCGAGGAGCTCAGACCAGGCCAGTATACCGAAAAACTCAAACCGCAGAAACCGACAGCCAAAAGAAAGTCTCAGCCTGCGCCCCCTGTTCAGCCGGCAGAGGCAAAAGAGGAGCCGGTCACCGAAGTCAGGCAGGAGGATCCTGCAGACCAGGAAGCTGCTCCGGTCACCGAAAAGGAAGCCGAGCCGCAGTCATGAGCACCCCGCTCTCCTCCGTCAGGATCATGGGCATACTCAATGTAACGCCGGATTCGTTTTCTGACGGAGGCTCCTACAACTCCCTCGATCTCGCCCTCGCCCAGGCGGAGAAATTGATCGAAGACGAGGCCGATATCCTCGACATCGGCGGCGAATCGACCCGTCCATTTGCCGAACCGGTTCCTCTCGACGAGGAACTCGAGCGGGTCATACCGGTCATCGAGGCCATCCGCAGACGGTCTGCCATCCCCATCTCGATCGACACCACCAAGGCCGAGGTCGCCCGGGCGGCCCTGGCGGCAGGGGCCGATATGATCAACGACATATCTTCGCTGCGCCAGGACCCGGGGATGCTCGAAGTGGTGCAGAACTCGACGGTGCCGCTGATCATCATGCATATGCAGGGGACCTCCGCCGACATGCAGATCAACCCCGAGTATGCCGATGTTGTCAGCGATGTCATTGATTTTTTACAGGAAAGAGTTGCTTGGCTGACTGCAAACCGGGTCGTCCGCGAGAGGCTGATCATTGACCCCGGCATCGGCTTCGGCAAGACCGTCAGGCACAATCTGCTCCTCCTCCGGCACCTGGACAGGTTGACCGCCCTCGGACTGCCGGTCCTCCTCGGCCATTCCCGCAAACGCTTTCTCGGCGAACTGAGCGGTCTGGCGGCCCCGGACAGGGACCAGCTGACCGCCGTGGCGGCAGCCCTCAGCATATCCGCCGGCATCTCCATCGTCCGGGTCCACAATGTCGCGGCCACCCGCCAGGCCATTCGCCTGGCCGAAGCAATCGCGCAGGCGGACTGATTATCACTCTCAAGACCATAGCAGGCCTCCTCCAGCTTGACCGCAGGCAGGTGCAGGCCACCGCCGACCTCCTGGCGGAGGGCGCCACTATCCCCTTTATCGCCAGGTACCGCAAGGAGGCGACCGGCTCGCTTGATGAGGTGGCCATAACCGCCATCAGGGATCAGCTGCAGCGCCTGGGCGAGCGTGACAAACGCCGCGAGGCGATCATCGATTCCCTGCAGAAACAGGGCGCCTTCAGCGAAGACCTGAAGCGTCGGCTGCTCGCCGCCGAATCCATGACCGAACTGGAAGATATCTACCTGCCCTTCCGGCCTAAACGGCGGACCAGGGGGATGATAGCCCGGGAGCGGGGACTTGAACCGCTGGCCACCGCGCTGCTCCGTCAGCAGGCCGGCCCGGTCGATACCGCCGGGTGCATCGACCCGGAAAAGGGTGTGCACTCGATTGAGGAGGCCCTGGCCGGGGCCCGCGACATCATCGCCGAACAGATCAGCGAGGATGCCGTAAGCCGCGCCGGGCTCAGGCGGATATTCCGGGACCAGGCGATCCTCACTGCCAAGGTCGTCAAAAAAAACGAGGAGCAGGGCGGCAAGTTCAGGGATTACTTCGACTGGCAGGAAGGGGCGGGCAAGGCCGCCGGCCACCGGCTGCTCGCCATGTTCCGGGGCGAGAGCGAAAAGGTCCTCAGCCTGAGCATCAGGCCGCCGGAGGAACCGGCCCTGCTGTTTCTCGAAAGGCGCCACCTCAGGCCTTCGCCCTCTCGCCCGCAGCTGCAGATGGCCATCGAGGACGGTTACAGGCGGCTGCTCGCCCCTTCCCTGGAGAACGAGCTGCGCCGTGAACTGAAGGAAAAGGCGGATCGGGAGGCCATCCAGGTCTTCGCCGACAATCTCCGGCAGCTGCTGCTTGCCGCGCCGCTGGGGGAAAAACGGGTGCTGGCCCTTGATCCCGGTTTCCGTACCGGCGCCAAACTGGTCTGTCTCGATGCCCAGGGCAGGCTCCTCCATACCGCCACCATCTACCCGACCCTGGGCGCCCGCCAGGCCGAGGAGGCGGGCCGGATCGTCACCGGCCTAGTCAGCGAATACGGCATCGAGGCCATCGCCATCGGCAACGGCACCGCCGGCCGCGAGACCGAGGTGGTGGTGCGCGCCCTGTCCCTGCCGGAGGATCTGCTCATCACCCTGGTGAACGAGGACGGGGCCTCGATCTACTCGGCTTCGGAGGTCGCCCGCAGGGAGTTTCCCGACCAGGACATCACCGTGCGCGGAGCGGTGTCCATCGGCAGGAGACTGCAGGACCCTTTGGCTGAACTGGTGAAGATCGAGCCGAAGTCGATCGGCGTCGGCCAGTACCAGCACGATGTCGACCAGGCGGAGCTGAAAAGGGCACTTGACGAGGTGGTGATCAGCTGCGTCAACTCGGTCGGCGTCGAGCTCAACACCGCCAGCCTGGAACTGCTGACCACGGTGTCGGGCCTCGGGCCGGTCCTCGCCGGCAACATCATCGCCTGCCGCGACACTGCCGGCCCCTTCAGCACACGGGCGCAGCTCCTGCGGGTGCCGCGCCTCGGGCCCCGGGCCTTTGAGCTGTGCGCCGGCTTCCTGCGCATCCGCGGGGCGGACAATCCCCTCGACGCCAGCGCCGTGCATCCGGAACGATACGATATTGTCGCCAGGATGGCCGGGGATGCCGGGGTCAGCATCCGGCAGCTGATGCAATCCGAGGCGGCCAGAAAATCGCTGGTCCTCGAACGTTACCTGACCCCCACCGCCGGCATGCCGACCCTCCTCGATATCGTCGGCGAGCTGGCCAAACCCGGCCGCGATCCTCGCCAGTCCTTCGTGCAGTTCCGTTATGCCGAAGGGATTCACCGCATCGAAGACCTGCGGCCCGGCATGCTGCTGCCGGCGATCATCACCAATGTCACGAAGTTCGGGGCTTTTGCCGACCTCGGCGTGCACCAGGACGGCCTCATCCATATCAGCCAGCTGGCCGACCGCTTCGTCAGGGATCCGGCCGAGGTGGTCAAAGTGCGGCAGCAGGTCGAGGTGCGGGTGCTGGAGGTCGACCAGGAGCGGAAACGGATCGCCCTGTCCCTGAAGAAACAGGGTTGACGGACTGAGGCGATCAGCCTCCGGTCAACTCGCGGATCAGCCGGCCGAGGGTGGCAATTCCCTTCTCGCTCCGTTCGTTCAACGGGTAGCCGGTGTTCAGGCGAATGCAGTGGCCGTATCGGTCGGTGCCCGAACACAGTACGCCCGGCAGGATCGAGATATCCTCCTGCCCGGCCCGGTCGAAGAGCTGCAGGCCATCGAGCGAGCGATCCAGTTCGACCCACAGGCACAGGCCGCCCCGCGGCGCCGAAATCCTGGTCCCGGCCGGGAAGTATCTGGCGATCGCCAGGGCAAAATCAGAGGTCTGTTTCTTCAGGGCGTTGCGCATCCTCCGCAGATGCCGTTCATAGCCGCCGCCGGCGAGAAAGCGGGCGATGGCCATCTGGCCGAGCTGGGGTGTAGAGATCGAGGCGTTGAACCTGATCCTCTTGAATTTTTCCCGGAACCTGCCGGGGACGGCCCAGCCCACCCGCAGGTCCGGGGCCAGGGATTTGCTGAAGGAGGAGCAGTAGAGCACCAGCCCGTCCCGGTCGAAGGCCTTCAGCGGCAGGGGCCGGGTCTCGCCGAAATAGAGATCTCCGTAGATGTCGTCCTCGATGATCGGGATCTGTCTTCCGGCCATCATCGCGACCAGCCGCCGCTTGGTCGCCTCATCCATGACATAGCCGAGAGGGTTGTGAAAATTGGCGTTGATCAGGGCCGCCCGGACATCGTGTTCGTCCAGGGCCTTCTCGAGCAGGTCCATGTCGAGGCCGCTGTCCGGGTGGACGGGGATCTCGAGGGCCCGCATATTGAGATCCTCGATGAGCTGCAGATAGCAGAGGAAGGTCGGGGATTCGACGAGGATGATGTCGCCTGCCCGGGCGACGGTGCGCAGGCAGACATCGATGGCGGCCATGCAGCCGTTGGTGATGATGATCTCCTCCCCCTGGTCGCGGCCGTAAAAACCGACCGAGCGCTTGCCTATCTCCCGACGCAATTCAGCCAGGCCCAGCGGGTGACCGTAACCGATCATGGCGCCGCCGGCATAGCCGCCGGCGGCATTGCGGACCTCCTGGGCCAGCTGCCTGAGCGGCAGGAGGTCCGGCGAGGGGATGGCCGCCCCGAAGGGCAGCATCCGGAGCTGGGTCATCGAGTTCTGGATCATCGCCGACAGGGCGTTGATGACAACCTTTTCCATGCTCCCGTTATCTGTACTCATTACCAGTCTCAACCTCCTCTTGTAAAGGCGATAACGATAGTATACAAATAGGGCTTGCGAAACCGGATTCGCCGGTTTAAGCAAAACCTTACCAGATGACCCACCTGTAATGAACAGCCAGGACAAGGACAGTGCCGAACGCTGAGAAGCGCTCCGCCCCTTGATCAATTAACTCCCGGGGAGCGACGGCATGAACGGAGCACAGCAGCAGACCATCCTGTATATCGAAGACAATGAGGCCAACCGCCAGTTGGAAATGGTTTTCGGGTTCTCATCCAATTTATTTTTGTGGAATTTCCATGCGTAATTTTGGTATCCGCAATACCAAACCTTTTTAGATTCGATGTTCATTATTGCGGCTCACTGCAAATTATAGTATCAAACTGGCACTGCAGCTATGCAGCTATGCAGCTTGCCACGGTTTCCTTATCAAAATCACCGTTATGTCTGAGTTGTTTTAATAACTCTGATTCAGGAACTACTGAAACCCTTCCCTTATAGCTGCCGGTTCCATGAGGCGGAAAAAGACTTGCCAATTTTTGTCTGCCGCCAATACCTGGAGGATTTCCATTAACAGAGGATATTTAATGACAGGTAGCACAAAGGAAATAGTTCATATAATTGAAGAGCATTTGGGATTTTTTTCTGTAATTACAGCGCTTCTTATCATTCAAGCCGATTTACTTACCGGGGAGGATATTGAATTTCCGATTCTTTTTACCATTCCGGCAGGATTGGCAGCATGGGGATTAAAGCGTTATCTGGCTTACAGTCTTTCAATAGCACTGCCTCTTTTGAGACTTGGATTTGTTCTCTTCGTGTGGGAAAGAAGCCATGATCTTCATATTCTGGTGATTAATGCCATTATCACCGTAGTAGCCTTGATAGGCTACACATATCTGATCACGAAAATCTCTCTAAAAAAACGAAGCCTGGAAGCAAAAGTTAAAACGCTGGAAGAAAAACACAGCGGCAGGTAACAGCAATGCCTCGAGGTATCTGCTGGCCTTCACAAAAAACTCAAGCAGAATAGTAACACTACGCAAACTTGTTCGAGACCATTTCCGCAAGGAAGAGGTCATAACTTAAGGGTTCCTTGAATAATTCAGCCGGAAATCTCGCCGAATATTATTTAATATATTTAAATATCAGTACGTTAAGCTTAAAATATCGAGAAATCATCGAGTGCTCATACATCGTATCCGGAGGGATTATGAAACAGTCTGGATTTCTCGATTTCGATACACGCTTTCAGTCTGAACACAATCGTGAGCTTCAATAGCCCTTTCCCCTAACTCTTAGAAGAATCTGACTGCAGAATGACTCAGGCCGCCCCTTGCCGATAAGTCCTTTTTCAAAAATCTTCTGTCATGAAACCGACTTCCAGACCGGAATGGAGTCTGGTGGCCAATTGCAGACCCTTGGGTGGATTTCCCCTTCAGCCGGAGGGACAATAGGCGGAAATCCGCCACATCGGCAACGGGAACCGAGCCTCTGCCAGCTCCGAAGATATGATTTTACAGGAAATCATATAATTTCTTCTACATTGGTCCTTATCTTGCTATAGTCAGGTGTGAACCGATATTTGGCTTCGGGCACACTCACGCTGCAAATGGGAGGCATCGCCCTGTTGCGGCCGAGGCACAGTATTCCAACCACACTTTGGAGGAGAATCATGTTTCAGACATTCACAAAGACATTGGCGGCATTGACGATTTCAGCGGCCCTTGTGGCCACTCCCGCGTTTGCTGAACCGATCAATATCAAGTTCAGCCATGTTGTTGCGGTTGACACCCCGAAAGGCCAGGCAGCCGAATTTTTCAAGAAACGGGCCGAGGAATTGACCCAGGGGAAAGTACTGGTCGAGGTCTACCCGAACAGTCAGCTCTACAAAGACAAGGAAGAAATGGAGGCCCTGCAGCTTGGCGCCGTCCAGATGCTGGCCCCTTCCCTGGCCAAATTCGGCCCTCTGGGCGTCAAGGATTTCGAGGTCTTCGACCTGCCCTTCATCTTCGACAGCTATGCCGATCTCCACAAGATCACTACCGGCCCGGTCGGCCAGCAGCTGCTTGCCAAGCTCGAACCGAAAGGCATCAAGGGCCTGGCTTACTGGGATAACGGCTTCAAGTCATTTTCCGCCAACACCCCGATCAAGACCCCGGCTGACCTGAAAGGCAAGAAACTGCGTATCCAGTCTTCAAAGGTACTCGAAGCCCAGATACAGGCCCTCAAGGCTATTCCGCAGACGATGGCTTTCTCCGAGGTCTATCAGGCTCTGCAGACCGGCGTTGTCGACGGCACCGAGAACCCGATTTCCAACTTCTATACCCAGAAGATGCATGAAGTGCAGAAACACATGACCATCACCGAGCATGGCTATCTGGGCTATGCGGTCATCGTCAACAAGAAATTCTGGGACGAACTGCCGGCCGATATCCGCGGCCAGCTTGAGATCGCCATGGTAGATGCAACCGCATATGCCAACAAGATCGCCAAAGATAAAAACGATCAGGATCTCGAGGCAGTGAAGGCCTCCGGCAAGACCGAGGTCTACGTACCCACCGAGGCCGAGCGCAACGCCTTCAAGGAAGTCCTCGTGCCGGTACACGACAAGATGGCCAGCCGCATCGGCAAAGAGACCCTTGATGCAGTAGACAAGGCAATTGGTACCAAATAGCAGGTAGCCAGAACGAGGCACAATCAAGGGCGGATGGCAATGCTACTCCGCCCTTTCTTTTCCGGGGAGGGTATGGCAGTGATGAAAGTGCTTAATCATCTGGAGGAATGGTTCATAACATTCCTCATGGGGGGAGCAACCCTGATTATCTTTTTGGCGGTAGGCCACCGCTATGCCGCTGGTCTGGCAATACCTGGCCTGCAGGACTGGCTGCTCGGCCTGAACTTCGGCTGGGCCCAGGAACTGTGCATCATCATGTTCGTCTGGATGGCCAAATTCGGGGCGGCTTACGGTGTGCGGACCGGCATCCATGTCGGTGTCGACGTGCTGATCAATCAGATGAAGACACCCCTGCGCAACAAATTCATCATCTTCGGTCTGCTGGCAGGCGCCACATTCACCGCCATTGTCGCGACGCTAGGTTTCAACTTTATCTGGGAAAACGGCATGCATTATGCCGTCTACACCATGCTTGGCCTCGATACCGGTGTGGTACCCCAGGGTCCGACCACACCCGATCTCGAATGGCCGACCTGGGCCGTCTACAGCGCAGTCCCCTTCGGATCCAGTCTCATGTGTTTCCGCTTCCTCCAGGTTATGGTCAATTTCATAAGGTCCGGTGAGCTGCCGCACCACGACCATGGTCATGTGGAAGGTGTGGATGAAGATATTCAGGTCGCGCTGGCATCACTCTCGGCGAGCGACACCCTGACCCCTGAAGATATTTCCGGCGAAAAACCCCGTGTCGACCGCAAGGAGGACAAACGATGAGTGCACTCTTTATCTTCGGTATCCTGCTTGTCCTGATGCTCACCGGCATGCCGATCTCGATCTCCCTCGGTCTCACGGTACTGTCTTTTCTCTTTACGATGACCCAGGTGCCCCTCGAATCAGTGGCCCTCAAACTATTCTCCGGCATCGAGAAGTTCGAGATCATGGCCATCCCCTTCTTTATCCTGGCCGGCAACTTTCTCACCCATGGCGGCGTCGCCCGCCGGATGATGAATTTCGCCGCCTCGATGGTCGGTCACTGGCACGGCGGTCTGGCCCTCGCCGGCGTTCTCGCCTGCGCCCTCTTTGCCGCCGTTTCCGGTTCCTCCCCGGCCACGGTGGTCGCCATCGGCTCCATCCTGCTGCCGGGTATGGTCAAGGCCGGGTTTCCGATGAAATTCGGCGCCGGCGTCATCGCCACCTCCGGAGCTCTGGGCATCCTTATCCCGCCCTCGATTGTCATGGTCATGTATTCGATCGCCACCAACACCTCGGTGGGCGCATTGTTCATGGCCGGTGTCATTCCCGGCATAATACTGGCGACGATGCTCGGCGGCACAACCTGGTACAGGGCCAAAAAATTCAACTATCCGCGCCAGCCCAAGGCCTCCTGGATGGAACGTCTCAGCACCTTCCGCAAGGCTGTCTGGGGCCTGCTGCTGATCATCGTGGTCATGGGCGGTATCTATTCGGGGATATTTACCCCGACCGAAGCCGCCGCCATGAGTGCAGTCTACTCCTTTTTTGTCGCGGTGTTTGTTTATAAGGACATGCGGCTCAAGGATGTTCCGAAGGTCTTACTCAATTCAGCCAATATGTCGGCAATGCTGCTCTATATCATCACCAATGCCGTCATGTTCTCCTTCATTCTGGCCAATGAAAACATCCCGCAGGAACTGACGAGCTGGATGATCGACATGGGGCTTGGCCATATTGCCTTTCTCCTGGCGGTCAACCTCCTGCTGCTGATGGCCGGCAATTTCATGGAGCCCTCATCGATCATGCTGATCTTTGCACCCATTGTTTTTCCCATAGCCATGAAGCTTGGCATCGATCCGGTTCATCTGGGCATTATTATGGTCGTCAACATGGAAGTCGGCATGTGCCATCCGCCGGTGGGACTGAACCTCTATGTCGCCTCAGGTCTCACCAAGATGGGAATCACCGAACTGACCGTGGCCGTCTGGCCGTGGCTGCTGACGATGCTGGTCTTCCTGGTCGGGGTGACCTACTGGCCGACCATGTCGATCTGGCTGCCGACCGTCCTTGGTATGATGTAGCCGTTCTCTTTCGACGAGGCAGCGGAATTCCGCTGCCTCGTCGAGGCAGTTTTTCACCAGCGCACGCACAGCCATTGACCGAGTTGTGCGGCCGTACCCGTCAGTACGGCCCCCACTTTCCCATCGGCCATTCCCTCTCTTTTCTCCTCCTCATTTGGAATACCGTAAATTCAGCGGTTGTTTCTCCCACCGCAAGTTCCTCAGGCAGTGCCAATTGAATCCTTGTCCTGCAAGGGATCGCGGCTCTTCGCACGGTGTATCCCGAAAGGACCTGTTCAATCCCCCTTCGTGTTGGACAATGTTGCCGCTTGCCCTGAGTTGGGGCAGTACGATACGGAGGATACCGGTTTAATTGAGCGGACGCGGTCTTCTCTGGCTGAGGTAGATGCCGCTGAGGACAACCAGGGAAGCCAGGCCCTGCAGCAGGGTGAAGGTTTCGCCGAGGATGAAAAACCCCATGACCACGGTGAATACCGGGATGAGGTTGATATAGGCCGAGGCCTGGGAGGCGGGCAGCTTGCTGACCCCGAAGTTGTAGAGAAAATAGGCCCCGAGGGTCACACAGCTGCCCAGGTACAACACCGCCAGGGCGGGCAGCAGAACGAATTCCGTCGGCAGGGTGGTAGCCGGGGAGAAGAGAAAAAAGGCAAAGAAGACCGCCCCGACCCAGGACTGGACCGCCGTGAGAAAAAGGGCGGAGTAGCGGGCGCTGAGGTGTTTGAGGGAGATGGTGTAGCCCATGGCGGTGACCATCGCCAGGAATTCGAGGAAGTTGCCGAGAAGCGGGTTGGGGGCGTCGGCCGAGCTCTTGGCGCTGATACTCAGCAGGAGGACCCCGAAGATGGCCAGGACAAAGCCGATGAAGGTCTGCCGCAGAATCTTCTCCCGCAGGAACATCCTGGCGCCGATGGCCACCAGCAGCGGCAGCATGGCGGTGATCATGCCGGCCTGGGAGGCGGTGGTCAGTTCGAGGGCCTTGGCCTCGAAGATGAAATAGATGCAGGGTTCGCAGACCGCCATCAGCAGCAGGTAGCGGAAATCCCCTTTCCGGTATCTGACCTGGCGCAGGCTTTTGATGAAAAAAAGAAAGCACAGACTCCCCACCAGCATACGCCCCCAGATGACGATCATCGGCGAGTAGCTCGAAAAGGCGATCTTCAGGGCGATGAAGGAACTGGCCCAGAGCAGCATGGCGGTAACCAGGCTGATGACCGGCAGCCACCGTCCGTACTGTTTTCTCACGGGCATGTTCGTATTCCTTCCGACCGCCCGGCGGCTGGCACCCTGCAGATTTTCTCTTTCCAGCGCCGGCGCTCAGACATCATCCAGGACCGCCCGCCTCTGCCGCACCCTGCATATCGCCCCTTCCGCGAGGTAGAGGGCAAGGGCGCTCCAGATGATGAGAAAACCGATCATCCGCTGGCGGGGAAAATCTTCATGGTAAAGGAAGATGCCGATAAAGAAGTTAATGGTCGGGGCGGTATACTGGAGCAGCCCGAGGGTCGACAGGGGGATCTTGTGGGCGGCGTAGCCGAACAGCAGCAAGGGGAAGGAGGTGATCACGCCGGTGCCGATCAATAGCAGGGCGGATACCGGCCCTCCGGCCAGAAAAGAGCCTTCGCCCGTACCTTCGACAAAGAACAGATAGGCGACGGCCGGGATAAAGAAGATGAGGATCTCCAGCCCCAGGGCATCCATCGAGGAAACGCTGCTTTTCTTGTGCAGGAGGCCGTAGACCGCAAAGGTCGAGGCCAGCGACAGGGCGATCCAGGGAAAACGGCCATAGAATACCGTCAGGTAGACGACCCCGACCACCACCAGCAGCAGGGCGGCGCACTGGCCGAGGCGCAGGCGCTCCTTGAAAAAAACGACTCCCATGAGCACTGAAATAAGCGGGTTGATGAAATAACCGAGACTGGCCTCGACGATGAATCCGGCGTTCACCGCCCAGATATAGATGAGCCAGTTGACCGCCAGCAGCAGGGCGGTGGTGCCGAATATCCGCAGATTCCCGCGATTGGCCGCAACCAGACGGAATGCCGTGAAACGGCGGCTGACGAGGATCAAGGCCATGGTGAAGATGAGGGACCAGGACATCCGATGGCAGAGGATCTCGAGCGGCGGGACCGCCTTCAGGGCCTTCCAGTAAATGGGCAGCACGCCCCAGATGATGTATGCACCCGAAGCGGCGAGCATGCCGCTGTAACGACTCATTGTCTCTCCCAGGCCGGGACGAAGCGGTTCGACTGCCGGCCAATGATGCTTATCTTTGTTAACACGGAACAATCCTTGTAGCAGATACGGTCCCGTCGCGCCAGAAAAATCCAGCCCCAGGCCGGCAGGGAATGGACCGGAGCTGCCGATCTGGCGGTACGGCAGAACCTATGAATCTTGCACCCCGATAGCGACGGAGAGATCTGGCCGCCGGATGTTTGCCCGGAAAAGGAGCCTCGAATGAACGACAGCAAGAAGTCCAATCGCCTGATAGATGAAAAAAGCCCCTACCTGTTGCAGCACGCCTACAACCCCGTGGCCTGGCGCCCTTGGTCCGATGAGTCCCTGCGGCTTGCCAGGGAGCAGGACCGGCCGATATTCCTCTCGATCGGCTACTCGACCTGCCACTGGTGTCACGTCATGGCCCATGAATCCTTCGAGGACGAGGAGATCGCAGCCCTGCTCAACCGTTCCTTCATCTCGATCAAGGTCGACCGGGAGGAACGGCCCGATCTCGACCGCATCTATATGGCCGCCACCCAGGCCATGACCGGCTCCGGCGGCTGGCCCCTGTCGGTTTTCCTGCTGCCCGACGGCCGGCCGTTCTATGCCGGCACCTATTTCCCGCCCCAGCCCCGCTATGGCCACCCCGGCTTCAGCGATATCCTTGCAGCCATCGAGCGGGTCTGGCAGGAGGATCGCCTCAAGATCAGCGAATCGGCGGAGAAAATCAGCGAGTATCTCAAGGAGTCCGGCCGCTCCGGGCAGGGACAGGACCTTGACCCCGAACTCCCCGAACAGGCCCTCGAGGGCCTGCAGTCCATCTACGACCGGACGTACGCCGGATTCGGCAGCGGCAGTAAATTCCCGCAGCCGTCCATCCTCGAATTCCTGCTCCGTTACACCCATAAGACCGGCAGCAGCGAGGTCCTGCAGATGGTCGTCGAGACCCTCAATGCCATGGCGGCGGGCGGTATCTACGATCATATCGGCGGCGGCTTTCACCGGTATGCGGTGGACAGGCAGTGGCGAGTGCCCCATTTCGAGAAGATGCTCTACGATCAGGCCCAGCTCGCCTCCCTCTTCCTTGATGCCTCGCTGCTCACCGGCAACCGGGCCTATGCCGGCATCGCCCGGGAGACCCTTGACTACACACTGCGCGATATGCGCCGGGAAGGCGGCTTTTTCTCGGCCGAGGACGCCGACAGCGAAAACCCGTACAACCCGGCGGAGCACGGCGAGGGGGCCTTCTTTCTCTGGCAGGCGCAGGAGATCGAGCAGCTCCTCGGCCGGGATACGACCCTCATCTTCAACGCCGCCTATGGCGTTGAAGCGAACGGCAATGCCCTGAGCGACCCGGCCCAGGAATTCAACGGCCGCAATATCCTCTACCGCCGGACGGGCGACAGGGAACTGAGCCGGCAGTTCGGCCGGACGGCGGAGGAGATCCGCGACATCCTGCAAAAGGCCCGGCAGACCCTCCTGCAACAGCGCCGGCGGAGGACGCGGCCCCATCTCGACGACAAGGTGATCACTGCCTGGAACGGCCTGATGCTCTCGGCCCTTGCCAGGGGCAGCCGCATCCTCGAGGACCGGCGCTACCTCCAGGCGGCGGAAGAGACCGCCGATTTTCTCCTCGCCCAACTGGTCGTCGACGGCGACCTGAAGCGGCGCTGGCGGGAGGGCGAGGCCCGCTTCGACGGGGGTCTCGAGGATTATGCCTTCCTCATCCAGGGTCTTCTCGATCTCTATGCGGCGGATCACCGGCCGGCGCGCCTGCAGCAGGCCCTGGCCCTGAGCCGCCGGCAGGTCGAGCTGTTCAGCGATCCGGCGGGGGGATTCTTCGAGAGCCGCGAAGGGGACGATCTCATCGCCCGGATGAAGGGGCAGTACGACGGCGCCGAACCATCGGGCAATTCCGTCTCGGCCCTGAACCTGCTGCGTCTCTCCAGCCTGACCGGCGACGAGGCCTGGCGGGATCTGGCCGAACAGGCGATGCGGGCGACCGCCGGCACCCTGATCCACCAGCCGTCGGCCATGCCCCTGATGCTCGCCGCCTCGCTTACGGGTCTGGGCCGAGGCCGGCAGGTAGTGATTGCCGGCGATCCGGCAAATGAGGACACGAGGCAGTTGCTGCGGGCAGTCAATAGCCAGTACCTGCCCGACACCACGGTGCTTCTCGCGGATGGCGGCGAAAATCAGCAATATCTCGCCGGAATGTTGCCCTTTATCGGTATGATTGAAAGAAAAGACGGGAAGGCGACGGCCTCCCTCTGCGAGGGCATGGCCTGCCGGCTGCAGACCTGCGATCCGGCTGAACTGACCGGGATATTGCGGGAATGAGAAAAAGGAGGGTTTCCCAAAGCGAAGAATTCAGTCTGCCGGCATTGCCCGCCTCATACCGATCCTGCCAACAAAAACGAAAAGCTCCGCCGGAAGCCGGAGCTTTTCTCTACCTGGATCACTGCGGAACTGTGCGGCAAAGCCGCACTCTGCCATCCTCCCTGTTTCTCCGGCCTTCCCTGGCTGTATGGCTGTGTACCTGAATAGCAGTCAACAGCAGACCAGGATCACCTAGAGCAAATCGCTCTTCAGCCAGTAGTACACGATATAGCTGCCGGCCAGCAGCAGCAGAATGGCGGAAATCCTCTGGATGTAGGGCAGGGTCCGGCGCATGGCCTTGACCACCCCCCCTTCCTTGACCAGGGAAAGTCCCACGGTCAGCACCAGGAGAACACTGCCCATGCCGGAGATATAACTGACAAACTGGAGAATGCCGACCGAGAGGTCCTTGGATGCGATCGAACTGCCCATCACCAGCAGGAAGATCGGCAGGGTGCAGCTCATCGAGGTGGCGCCGAAGGCCATGCCGAACAGCAAAAAGCCCCAGACCGACACGCGGCGGGGATCGCCGAACTTGCTGGCCAGACGGAGCATGAAGGAGAACGACAGGTAATGCCCCATCAGCAGCCATATCCCCATGCCGATCAAGCCAAGACCGACCAACAGGGACATCCAGGGGATAATCCGGTTGAGAAAGGTGCCGCCCAGGGCAAGGATGCCGCCCACCGTACCGAACAGCAGAGCGAAGCCCAAGGTGACAACCGCCGTGAGCCAGGTGGCTTTCAGCAGTCTGCGCAGCGGCGACTGCCGGTAAAAACCGCTGTCTTCCACCCCGAGATAGAGGCTGAGATAGATCGGCAGCATCGCGAAGCCGCAGGGGTTCACTGCCGAAACCATACCGGCGCCGAAGGAATACCCGAAGGGCAAATAGGTCGCCATCTGCCCCAGCCATTTGCTCAGCAATATCTGAATTTCCATATATCTTCCATCATGTTCAGGTTGGTCGAAAATCGAAAAAGACCACGGATCAGGCCGTATCCTTTTAGAAAACTACCTTTCTTATACTGCATCTCAGCCAGGAAGTGAAAACCTTTATGTCCGCCCCGACCTTGACCCGGCCTAGGATCGCCTTCTCCCGGAGGGAGCAATGGGCAGATGAAAGCGAATAAAATTGACCATAGTCGACTTTTTTCCTTGACGGTCCGGTGGCAAAGATTATATTTTCGACCTCAGTCAACTTTTACCATTCTGGGGGATCATGGCAGGCATCAGAGAACAGAAAAAGCTGGAGACCCGGCAGGCGATCATGCAGGCCGCCGTCAAGCTCTTCAGTGAAAAGGGCTTCGAGAAGACCAGCATTGAAGAACTGGCCAGGGCGGCGGGCATCGGCAAGGGCACGATCTACAGCTATTTCCAGACAAAGTCCGACATTCTCCATGCCTTCTGCGAGGATGAAATGGTGTGTCTGCACCAGGAACTCACCGACAACGCCGACAAGGAGATACCTCTCCTGCAGCAGATGGTCCGCATCTACATGAGCGAGTTCCGGCACGTCACCGAAAATCGGGAGTTCGGCCGTCTTTTCATGCAGGAGACCGCTTTCCCGCGGGATGTTGATCTCGAACGGCATCTGGAAAATGAAGACAACTACTTCAAACTGCTCTTTCCCCTTCTGGAAAAGGCCAGGGAACGGGGCGAATTGCGAAAGGATATAGATTTATTGTATATCACCGGACATTTTTACGGCCTGTATCTGCTGCTGGTCTCCGCCTGGTATACCGGCAGGGTCCGGACCGAAGAGGCGGAAACCGCCCTTGAAACCCTCTTTCGTCAGGCCATGGAAGGCCTGCAACCGCATCCTGAAGGTATTTCAGGCGAAGGAAAACACCATGAATGACCAGATCACCGGCCCCCGCAGCACCAGGGCAAAAATCGTCTTCTTATTCTGGAACAACCTGCCGAGATTGCTGCTGCTCGCCATGGTTGTCCTGATCTTCATCCTTGCCGGGACAATACGAAAGGAAACCGCTTCGATCGCCGCCGACAAGGCCGCCGCCATCAAACCGGAACGGCCGCCGATCAACGCGGTGACGCTGCTCCTCCAGCCGACCGCCATCCATGACCGGATCAATCTGCCCGGCAGCATCGAGGCCTGGACAACCCTGTCTCTCCTCTCAAAACTGAACGGCACGGTTGATGAGGTACTGGTCAGGGAAGGCCAGAAGGTCAAAAAGGGCGACGTCCTCGCCCGTATCGACGCCGAGGACTACCGCATCGCCATGGAACGAGCCAAATCCGCCTACGATCTGGCCACGGCCGATTACCAGCGGGACAAGGCCATCTACGCCAAAGGCGTTATCCCGGCGGCCGAACTCGACACCAACAGGACCAGGATGGAGACCGCCAGGGCCGACTATGAGAACGCCCAGCTCCTCTACTCCCGCTGCTCGGTAACGGCGCCGATGAATGGTATTGTCAGGAAACTCGACGCCAAGGTCGGGCTGCAGCTCGCGGTCGGCGATCCGCTGGCCGAAATTCTCGAGATCGACCGGCTCAAGGCGGTGGTCGGCATCCCTGAGTCTGATGTCACGGCGGTGCGGGGCATCGATACGATCGCCATCAGCCTGCAGGCCTTAAAAGAACGGACCGTCACCGGCAGGGTACACTTTCTCTCCTCCTCGCCGGAGACCGTGGCCCGCCTCTTCCGCCTGGAACTGGCCATTGATAACACTGACAGCGAGATCCTGCCCGGCATGTTCCTCCGCGCCGACGTGATCAAGAAGACCGTGCCGGACGCCATCGTCATCCCCTTCTACAGCGTCATCTCGCGCAACAACGAACAGTACGTCTTTATTGAGAAAGACGGCGTCGTCCAGAAGAAAAACGTCAAACTCGGCATCATGGAGGGTTGGCTGGTCCAGGTCACCGAAGGCTTGGCCGCCGGCGACAGGCTGCTGGTCGAGGGCCACCGCGATGTCGAGGACAGGCAGAAGGTCAAGGTGGTCAAGGCCGCCGGCGATATGAAGGAATTGACGTTATGATCATCTCCGATACCGCTGTGAAGAACAGCACGACCGTCTACGTCCTGGCGGTCCTGCTGATCATCTTCGGGGTCTACTGCTACCAGGCCCTGCCCCGCGAGAGCGAGCCGGACATCACCATCCCCAATGTCTTCATCTCGACCGAGTACAAGGGTGTCTCCCCCACCGATATCGAGACGTCGATAACCATCGAAATCGAAAAAAAACTGAAGGGACTCGAAGGCCTGAAGAAAATCGAATCGGTCAGTTCGGAAGGCAAGTCGATGATCAACGTCGAATTCGTCACCGGCACCGATATCGATAAGGCCTTGCAGGATGTCAAGGACAAGGTCGACGAGGCCAAGGGCGACCTGCCCAACGATCTTGAGGACGACCCCTCGGTCTTTGAGGTCAACTTCTCAGAGATGCCGATCATCGTCTTTTCACTTTCCGGCACCTGCGGCCTGCCTTGTCTCAAGGAAATCGCCGACGACCTGCAGGACGATATCGAGGCGATCACCGGGGTCATGGAGGTCGAGGTCAATGGCGGCCTCGAGCGGGAGATCCGGGTCGAGATCGCGCCGGAAAAACTGTCGTATTACGGCCTGACCATCAACAGCCTGCAGTCCGCCGTGCAGAGCGAGAACCAGAACACCTCGGGCGGCGCCATCCGGCTCGGCAGCGGCCGCTACCAGCTGCGGGTGCCCGGCGAGTTCAAGACGCCGGAGGAGATCTACGGCCTGGTCATCGGCACCCATAAGGGCGAACCGGTCTACCTCAAGGATGTGGCCCGGGTCATCGACGGCTTCAAGGAGGAGAGCAGCATCTCCCGCCTTAACGGCCGCGACGCCGTCAACCTGGCGGTAAAGAAGCGCTCCGGTGAGAACATCCTCACCATCAGCAAGGAAGTGGACGAGATCCTCAAAAAAGAACGGGCCGGCTGGCCGCAGGGCACCGAGGTCACCAAGGTCCTCGATAAGTCCCGCGATATTGAGGTGATGATCGCCGATCTCGAAAACAATATCTACTCCGGCCTGATCCTGGTCCTGCTGGTCATCTTCCTGTCGATGGGCTTCCGCAACGCCATCCTGGTCAGCCTGGCCATCCCCTTTTCGATGCTGATCTCCTTCATCATTCTCTACATGATGGGCATCACCCTGAACATGGTCGTGCTCTTCAGCCTGACCCTGGCGCTGGGCATGCTGGTCGACAACGCCATCGTCATCATCGAGAACAGCTACCGCTTCATGCAGCAGGGGGCGGGCCGGGTCGACGCCGCAAGGCGGGCGACCTCGGAGGTGGCTTGGCCGGTCATCGGCTCGACCGTTACCACCCTTGTCGCCTTCTACCCGATGCTCTACTGGCCGGGTATCATGGGCGAATTCATGCGTTTCCTGCCGATCACCCTGATCGTCACCCTCACCGCCAGTCTCTTTGTCGCCCTGGTGATCAACCCGGCCATGGCCTCGATCCATATGAAGATCAAGGGCGCACCGGACACCAGTGGCATGAGCATCGAAGAGATTTCGGCCGCGGTTGACAAACCGGCCCGGATCAAAGGCTTCTGGACGTCCCTCTATGCCCGGTCATTGACCAGAGCCCTGGAAAAACCCTGGTCGATTCTCGGGCTCAGCCTCTGCGGCATGATCCTGATGTTCGAGAGCTGGCTGCTGGTGATCGGTCTTGAAAAACCGGTGGAATTCTTCCCGGAAATCGACCCGAAGGGCTTTTATGTCAATATCGAGCCCCCGGAGGGAGCCGATCTCGACTTTATCGACCGGATCATCGGCCGGGTGGAACTGGCCATCGCCGGGGCCGCCGGCAAAATGGCCGCGGCCGAAAAATCCCTGACCCCGCTGGCCGCCCTTGCCTCGAAGGAACACCGCAAACCGGACGGCGAAACATATTACGGCCCGAGCGACCTGACAAACATCAAGGATGTCTATATGCAGGGCGTCACCAGCGCCGGCAGCGGCTCGGCCTTCAGCGCCAACTCGCCGAATCATGTCGGGATCCGCTTCCTCGAGCTCGATGAGCGCGGCGAGTCCTCGCACCTTACGGTCAACACCATCCGCGACCGGGTCAAGGACATTCCCGGCGGCAAGATCACCATCGCCAAGGAAGAGGAAGGCCCGCCGACCGGCGCCCCGATCAATCTCGAGATCTCCGGCCCGGACTTCGAGATCCTCGGCAAGATCGCCAAACAGGTAAAAGACGCCCTGAACCGGATTCCCCATGTCGAGGATGTCCGGGACGACTATGTCGAGGGCATCCCCTCGGTGCAGGTGAATGTCGACCGGCAGAAGGCAGCCCTTTTCGGCCTCACCACCGACATGATCGGATTTGCCTTGAAAAGCGCCTATAACGGCCTGAATGTCTCGTCCTTCCGGCAGGGAGACGACGACTTCGACATCACCCTGCAGCTCAAGGAATCCGACCGCAGGGTGGTCGATGTCCTGCACGAGCTGCTGCTGCCGACCCCATCAGGCGAGACGGTGCCGCTCTCAACCGTAGCCTCGGTATCGTTTGTCGGCGCCATCGGCGATATCAACCGGATCAACAACGAGCGGGTGGTGACCGTCAAGGCCAACATCGAGGAGACCAAGACCACCGGCCCGGTGGTCCGAGAGGAGGCCACGAAGTTTATCGAACAGGTGGCCCTGCCGGCCGGCTACGCGATGAAATTCACCGGCGAGCAGGACGAGCAGAAGGAGTCCGAGGATTTTCTGACGAAGGCCTTCCTGGTCGCCCTGCTGCTCATCTTCCTGACTCTGGTGGCGATGTTCAACTCGGTGAGCCAGCCGCTTATCATCATGACCTCGGTGATCCTCTCCCTGGGCGGGGCCTTTCTCGGTATGGCCCTGTTCCGCTCGCCCTTCGGCATCATCATGACCGGCGTCGGGGTGATCTCACTGGCCGGGGTGGTGGTCAACAACGCCATCGTCCTGCTCGACTATACCAACAAGCTACGGGAACGCGGCCATGAACTGAAAGACGCCGTTGTTTCGGCCGGGGCCACCCGCCTGCGGCCGGTGCTGCTCACCGCCATCACCACCATCCTCGGTCTGATCCCGATGGTCACCGGTGTCTCCTATGACTTTCACACCTGGTCAATGGCCTGGGTCAGCGAGTCGAGCATGTGGTGGAAATCGATGGCCAACGTGGTGATCTTCGGCCTCTTCGTCGCCACCTTCCTGACCCTGATCGTGGTGCCGACCCTCTATTTCCTGGTGGCCCGGTTCGCGGAAAATCGCCAGTCCACCGTCCAGCGCCTCAAGGCCCTCTACTGGCGGCCCTACGCCCTGCTGGCCGGAGAACCCAGGCCCAAAGGAGATGAATAATGCGGAAATTGCCTGCACTGACAACCTGTCTGCTGTTGCTTTTCATGCTGCCGGTGCCTGGCGGGGCCGAAGAGTCAGGCCGGGAAGGCGTCCCTCTCAGTCTGAACGAAGCGCTTCGCCTGGCCCTGGCCAATAACCTCGGCCTGCAGCTGCAGAAAGACGACGTCGAGGCCGCCGCAGGGACGCGCCAGGCAGCCGATGGCGAATTCGATGTTCTCTTGACCGGCGAAGGCGTGACGGCGGGTATCAAACGCACCCCGCTGATACCGCTGGAACCGGAGGAAGAACACAACGCCCAGTGGTCTGCCGGTCTGCAGAAAAAATTCCTCACCGGCACCGAGGTCAGCGTCAACTGGCAAAACAGCCGCTTTTCCAGCACCCCCCAGGTCAATTTCCTCAATCCGGCCTATACCTCGACCCTCACCCTCGGCATCCGCCAGCCGCTCCTCCAGGGCTTCGGGATCACCAGGCAGACCGCGACCATCCGGGCCGCGGAAAAAAACCTGGCGGCCGCCGGCCTTCTGGTGAACATGGAGGCGGCTGACCTCGTCGCCAGGGTCAAGGGGGCCTACTGGAACCTGGTCTTCGCCTGGCAGGACAGGGAGGTCAAGAAACTGTCAGTGACCCTGGCGGAAAAACTCATGGAAGAGACCAGAGCCAGGATCGAGGCAGGCAGGCTGGCCGAGGTCGATCGCTATCAGCCGGAATCCGAAGTGGCCCGACGCCAGGAAGGCCTTATCTCCGCCGAACGGGCCATCGGTCTTTTCGAGGATGAGCTGAAACTGCTGATAAACAGCGAGGACTGGCACACATCATTCCACCCGACCGACCTGCCGCCCACCGAACCGCAAACCCCGGATCCAGACCTCATCCAGGAAAGAGCCCTGCAGAACAGGCCGGATATCCTCGCCGCCGATCTCGGCCGTGAGGCGGCGGAGATCCAGGAGGCCGCAGCCAGGGACAGGACCCGCCCCGACCTCGCCCTGATCGGTCTGGTAGGCCAGGGCGGCACCGAAGAGGCCTTCGGCGATACCCTCGACGATGCCATCGACGATCCGGAAAGCGAATGGCAGGCCGGCCTTGCCCTCTCCGTGCCGCTGCAGAACTCGGCGGCGGAAGGGGACTTGCGTCAGGCCAGGGCTGCCCACAGCAAGGCCAGGAACAACCTCGAACTACTCCGCCTGCAGGTGCAGCAGACTGTCAGGACGACGGTGCGGGACGTGCAGCTGGCCATCCAGGGCATGGAAGCGACGAAAAAGACCTCCATCGCCACCGGCAAACGGCTGGAGGCCGAACAGGCCAAGTTTGCGGCCGGCCGGGCCACCACCCTCGATGTGCTGACAGCCCAAGAGGCCTATTCCCAGGCCCTCAGCCAGGAAAAACTGATCGAGGTCAGATACGCCCAGACCCTGGCCGAACTCGACCGCATCCAGGGCCTGGTGCCGCCGCTCTCCTCGAATTGATCGCCACGGGCATGCCGCCGCCGGGGCATGCCCGCCTTTCCCGAAAACGCATCCGCTTTTTTTGACATTTTCACTCAGATCCAGAAGACCGTCAGCCGGGACCGGGAACTGATCCACCGCTACGCCTCAAGCCTGGCCGACGCCAACCGCAAGCTCCTGACCATGGCCATGACCGATGCCCTCACCGAACTGCCCAACCGCCGCAGCGCCATGGCCAGGATCAACGATGCCGTCGCCGAGGCCGACCGTTTCGACGAAAAGCTCTCCTGCATCATGATCGACCTTGATCATTTCAAGGAGATCAACGACAACTACGGCCATGACAGCGGCGATCAGGTACTGAAGGAGGTGGCGGCCATCTTTGCCGCCAGCGCCCGCAGCTACGACATGGTGAGCCGGACCGGCGGCGAGGAATTCCTGGTGATCTGCAGCCGCAGTGATCAGGCGAAGGCCCGGCAGCTGGCCGAACGCCTGCGCACGGCCGTGGAAGACCATGAATTCATCCTGAAGGACGGCACCGGCATCAGGATTACGATCAGTCTCGGGGTTGCGACCTGGTCACCGGCATGTATCAACAGCGACGGGCTGATCAAGGCCGCCGACCGGGCCCTGTACAAGGCCAAACTGCAGGGCCGCAACCGGGTCGAAACGACCGGATCGTTGTAAGAACAGCCGGCGCCCGGCGATCACCGCCGGGATCGTCTTATCGACCGGGGCCGGCTACAGCGCAGGTGAGATAGGTAACCGCAAAGGGGAGGTGGTGGAAGGTCTTTGTCTCGCCCTCCTTGAGCGATTCTGATATGCATATTCTATCCCCCTTGTGACCACCCAATAAGCCCCCGATCCTGCATGAGGTATCCTGCGATTTGCCGGACGCCACCCGTACTCACGAAAACTGCGGTCACCCGCTCGTTTTTTCAAGGTGCTTCAGGTGGGCCTGGACCATCTTGATTTCGCCGTAGGAGCAGCTGTCCCCCAGCGCCTGTTTTATCTCGCTGAATGAACTTCCGGACATTTCGGCAATTGTCCGTTCGATATCCTGCCGTTTGCCGGCGTCGACCAGCCTGTCGATCACCAAGTCGCCCTGTTCCACAAAATACGCCAGGTGCGACTCAATGGTCGAGGCGGCCAGCCCCCGTTCCCCGGCGATCTCGACTAGGCTCATATTCTTCTCGAACATCTCGAGGCTGATCCGTTTCGTATCGACCTTCCCCTCCCCTTTTTTTTCAGCCCCGGACTCCGCCCTGACCGCCGCCGGAGGCGGCACAGCCTCCTCGATGCCGTGCTCCCGGCGGTAGGCCGCAACCAGGGACACCAGTTCCTCGCCGTATTTTTCGGCAAGACGTTTGCCGATCCCCTTGAGCTTTTGCAGGGTGGAGAGGCTTTCGGGGAGGTTGACCGCGATCTGGATCAAGGTCTTCTGGTGCATGATCTGGAAATGTGGCACACCTCCTTTCTCCGCCTTGCGCGAGCGCCAGTCCTTGAGAAGCTGGAACAGGGCGGGATGGCCGATATCGGCCTCGGCGGCGGTCACCGTCTGCTTCTTCTCTTTCACCGGTTTCAGATCGATTTCCGCCGCCGAAACGGCCCGCAGGTAGGCAGCCGGCGAAAAACCGTCCCGGCAGGACCGGACCGCGGCCAGCTTGACCGCCGTCTCCTCGCGGAGCTGTTTGAGGGCGTCCCTGGTCTTCTTGCGGATCTCCTTGTTGTCGGTATCTATCTGGATATCCGTGATAAAATTAACCAGCAGCGAGGTAATCCTGTCCTCGAAATAGACCGAGGCCTTGGCCGTGCGCTCGCGGATGGCGGTATCCTCTTCGGGCAGGATATCGGCGCTGAACAGCCCGTTCAGCTGATTTTTGAAATTTTCACCGACGGTGACGATCTCGTCACGGCATTTCCTCTCCAGGCTGTCGACCTCGCCGACGCCCGAGACCTGCAGCACCGCCGCGTTCCTAAAGAGAAGCGCCAGCAGACGGCCCAGGCGGGAACGCAGGTACTGGAAATCGAAACAGCCGGTCACCAGCTGCCGCTGGTAGCTGACCCTGGCCGCAGCCAGTTTTTCCGGCGACGGCTGGCTGCGACCGGCCTGCTCGACAAACCGCGACACGGCCACGTCGGTTTTCACAGCCACAGCCGACAGCGGCGAGCTGAGCACCAGGCCCTCGAAGGTCTTGCAGCGGCTCAAGGCCACGTAGACCTGACCGTGGGCAAAGGCCGCCCTGGCATCAATGATGGCCCGGTCAAAGGTGAGTCCCTGGCTCTTGTGGATGGTGATCGCCCAGGCCAGTTTCAAAGGGAACTGCAGGAAAGATCCGACCTTGTTCTGGCTGATCTCCAAGGTCTCCGGGTCGATCTTGTATTCGATGTTCTCCCAGGTCACCTGCTCGACCTTGATCTCGTCCCGGTCCGCAGGGCACTGGATGCAGATTGAGTCGTTGAAGATGCCCGTTATTTTGCCGATTTTTCCGTTGAAATAGCGTTTTTCCGGCGAGGGGTCGTTACGCACGAACATGACCTGCGCACCCACCTTCAACTCCAGCCGGGCGGGGGTCGGATAGCTGTGTTCAGGAAAGTCGCCCTCTATCTCGGCCCGGAACTGGTAGATCTTGTTCTGCAGGAGCTGCAGCTTGCCCTGATTGATCGCCTCGGCGCCGCTGTTGTGGGTGCAGAGGGTGATGTAGCCTTCGTCCTCCGCCGGGCTGAAATTCTCCAGACAGCGGCTGTTGAGTTCCTGCAGGCTGGCGGCGTTCAGCCGGTTGTCGCGGACCCGGTTGAGCAGTTCGATAAAGCGTGGCTCCGACTGGCGGTAGATATGTCTGAGTTCGATCGGGATCAGTTCGGTTTCTCGCAGGGCCCGGCTTGCAAAAAAATAAGGCGAATCGTAATACTGCCGGAGGAGCTGCCATTCCGCATCCTTGACAACCGGCGGCAGCTGGTGCAGGTCGCCGATCATCAACAACTGCACGCCGCCGAAGGGCAGCGAGCTGTGGCGGTAGCGCTTGAGAACATGATCCACCCCGTCGAGCAGATCGGCCCGCACCATGCTTATCTCGTCGATCACCAGCAGATCAAGGGTCTTGACGATGTTGATCTTTTCCCGGCTGAAGCGGTGCTGGCCGAGATAGTTGGCGTTGTCGGGGATAAACGGCCCGAAGGGCAGCTGGAAAAACGAGTGCAGGGTCATGCCGCCGGCGTTGATGGCGGCCACCCCGGTCGGCGCCGCGACCACCATGCGCTTGTGGGTTTTCTTTTTCAGGTCGTGGAGGAAGGTGGTCTTGCCGGTGCCGGCCTTGCCGGTCAGAAAGATATGGCAGTTGGTGTGGCGGACAAAATCATCGGCCAGATGCAGTTCGGGGTTTTCAATGTTCATCGTGAGGTGGGAGAGGAAAGGGTTGCCCTTGAATTGATTCTCGATCGGATCACTATAACAATCAATGAACGCTGGTTCCAGCCTATTTATCGGCACCAGGGACCGGCATCGGGCTCCCGGCCGGCGGCATTGGCGGAACCTTAGGCAGATAATGGTTCCCTTGCCGGGGCAAATTGACTACAATTTTTCCGGCAGGTCGCCATCGCAGGCGCAGACTGCGCCACCCTGTCTCTAACCTGCCCGGGTCGCCCAAGGTCAATCATCAGCTTCACTTCGGATACGGGAATGGGAAATTCAATCAGACCTCTTGTCCCTGATGCGGTGCCGGCAAAAATATTCATGCCGGTACTGCTCTCGATGTTTCTCTTCATCGGCACTTTTTTCGGCTATATCCTGCCCAGGGTGGAAGGCCATCTGATGGAGCGGAAGCGGGAAATGATCCATGCCCTCAGCGAGGCGGCCATGGGTTCCATCCGCTACTACGCCGAACTCGCCGACAAGAACACCATCTCGGCGGCGGAGGCGAAAAGACAGGCGGTAGCCCACCTGCGCAGTCTCCGCTACGGCCCCGAGGGCAAGGACTACTTCTGGATCAACGACACCCATCCCCGCATGATCATGCACCCCTACCGCGCCGACCTGGAGGGAAAAGACGTAACGGACACCGAAGACCCCGCCGGCAAGAAGCTTTTTCAGGCCTTTCTGCAGACGGTAAAGGGTACGGGAGGCGGCTATGTCGATTATCACTGGCAATGGCAGGACGACCCGACCAGGATCTTCTCAAAGATCTCCTATGTCCAGGAATACCGGCCCTGGCACTGGATAGTCGGGACCGGGGTCTACGTCGAGGACGTCCGCGCCCAGATTGCCACGATCACCAAGCGTATGACTTTTATTTTCCTTGGTATTCTCGGGGTAATCGCGATCCTCTCGGTGTATGTCGTCTGGCAGGGGGCGACCGGCGAGAGTCAGCGCCGCGAGATGGAGGAATCGCTGCGGAAAAGCGAGAACAAGTACCGGCTGCTGGCCGAAACCGCCCGGGAGATTATCCTCCTCTTCGACGGCAACCTCAGGATCAGCTACGCCAACACGGCCTGGAAGAGGATCAGCGGCTACCTGCCGGTCGAGATGACCGGCATGGTCATCACCGACCTGATCCCGCCGCTGCAGCGCCGCCAGTTCTCGGCCAAAATCGAGCGGATCGACAACAATCAGCCCGATGATTTTCTGCTGGAAACCCATTTTATCCTCAAGGATCAGCGGATAATCACGGTCGAGGCGACCATCGCCAAAATGGAGCCCGCCGAGAATTCTCCCGCCTTCCTGATGACCGCCCGGGATATCACCGAAAAAAAACGAATCGAGGCCCAGGCCAAGATGCACCAGGAACAGCTGATGCAGACCAACAAAATGGTCTCCCTCGGCACCCTGGTCTCAGGCGTGGCCCACGAGATCAACAACCCGATCTCCTCGGTGATGCTGAACATCCAGGTCTTCGATAAATTCTGGCGGGCCGTGCAGCCCATCCTCGACAGCTACCATGAGCAGAACGGCAACCTGGAGGTCGGCCCGATGGCCTACCCGCAGCTCCGGGAACGGATGCCGAAACTGTTGCTCTTCTCGCAGGAGGGTGTTGAACGGGTGAAACGCATAGTCGGCGACCTGAAAGATTTTTCCGGCCAGAAACCCTCCGACCTCAGGGAAACGGTCAACCTCAACCAGGTCGTGGAAAAGGCGGTCGGCCTGATAGCCAGCCTGATCAGGAAGGCCACCAGCAATTTCCAGCTCGATCTGGACGAAAACCTGCCGACCCTGCAGGGCAACAGCCAACGTCTGGGTCAGGTGGTCATCAACCTGGTGGTCAACGCCTGTCAGGCCCTGACCGAACCGTCCCAGGGCCTGCGGATCTGCACCGGCTATCTCGAGGAATCCGAGGAGATCTTCCTGGAGGTGCGGGACTCCGGGATCGGCATGACCGCCGAGGTCCTCGCCCGCATCAAGGACCCGTTTTTCACCACCAGGCGGGACAGCAGCGGCACGGGCCTGGGCCTGTCCATTTCCGACACGATCATCCGCAACCACGGCGGCTGGCTCGACTTCAGTTCCGAGCCGATGCATGGGACCACCGCCACTATCCTGCTGCCGCGCTACGGCCAGGACGAAGTCATCGGGAGAATGATATGAGCTATACAGCCTACCCGGCCGATCCGATCCTGGTGATCGACGACGAGGAGGCGATCCTGCTCTCCGTCGACACCATCCTCCAGCTCAGCGGCATGAACAACGTGCGGACCTGCGCCGACAGCCGGCAGGCCATGGCCATCATCGAGCAGGAGCCGCCGAGCGTCATCCTCCTGGACCTGAACATACCCCACCTGGACGGCGAGGCGATCCTCGAGCGGATCACCGGCCAGTATCCCCAGATTCCGGTCATTATCATCACCGGCCGGATCGATGCCGAGACCGCCGTGGAGTGCATGAAGTCGGGGGCCTTCGACTATATCGTCAAACCGGTCGATGAAAACCGGCTCCTCGCCTCGGTCAAGAAAAGCCTACAATACAGTGAACTGCATCAGGAAAACCTGATCCTGAAGGAACAGTTGCGGCACGGCAGCCTGAAAAATCCCGAGGCCTTCGCCGAATTCGTCACCAATTCGCCGAAGATGCTGCTGCTATTCGGCTACTGCGAATCGATAGCCCAGACCTCGCAGCCGGTGCTGGTCGGCGGCGAGACCGGCACCGGCAAGGAGTTGATCGCCAGGGCCATCCACCGGCTGAGCGGCAACCCCGGCGATTTCATCGCCGTCAACGTCGCCGGACTCGACGACAACGTCTTTTCGGACACCCTGTTCGGTCATGTCAAAGGGGCCTTTACCGGCGCCGACGCGGATCGCCCGGGCCTGATCGAACGGGCCGCCGACGGCACCCTGTTCCTCGATGAAATCGGCGACCTGTCCGCCAGTTCCCAGATCAAGCTGCTGCGCCTGCTGCAGGAAAAGGAGTATATGCCGCTCGGCCGGGACAGCAACCGGATCAGCAGCGCCCGCGTCATCGCCTCGACCCATGTCGACCTCTGGGAACTGCAGCAGAAGGAAATCTTCCGCCAGGACCTGCACTACCGGCTGCGCACCCATCACATCGTGCTGCCGCCGCTCAGGGAACGCAAGGAGGACATCGGCCTCCTGGTCGGCCATTTCGCCGATTGCGCCGCTCAGGCCCTGAAAAAACCCGTGCCGAAGATTCCCCGGGAACTGATCGCGATGTTGGAGTCATACCATTTTCCCGGCAATATCCGTGAGCTGCAGGCCATGGTGTTTGATGCCATCGCCCAGCACAAGAGCGGGGTTCTCGCCCTCACCGTCTTTCGCAGCCATCTCTCGATGGCCAGACAGGTCGAAAGCAGACTGCAGAAAACCAACGGCGGCTGCGGCCAGCCGCTGACCTTCGCCGATCCCCTGCCGACCATCAAACAGGCCACCCGCATGCTCGTCGAGGAGGCCATGCAGCGGGCCGGCAACAACCAGTCGGCGGCTGCCTTCATGCTCGGCATATCCCAACAGGCCCTCAGCAACCGGCTGAGAAAGCTGCCCAGGGAGTAATTACCCCTTACAACTTTTTTTGTAGCCACAACATAAGTTGTTCCGCCGCTCAACCCGAAAACCAGGGCCTCCTGAACCTGTCCATTAATCCCCTACAACTTTTATTGTACCACCCTCCCCGGCTAATATCACATAACATCCTGAATACATATAATTTTATTAGAACATCTCTGATGGCATGCCTTTTGCTTAATAGAGTGCACAGCAGCAGAGAGAAGTATCTAACAATCAACATTCGTACGAAGGAGAAAGCAATGGCAGCCAATCAACCCCCGTTGGGCAACCCGGCAGTAGTTGGACTCGCAGGATTCGGTCTCACCACCCTGATTCTTCAGTTTCACAATCTCGGACTTTGCGGGCTCGGCCCGGTCATCGCCTGCGGCCTTATCTTCGGCGGCCTGGCGCAGCTCATCGCCGGCCTGCAGGAGTTCAAGGCAGGCAACAACTTCGGCTACAGCGCCTTCGTTTCCTACGGCGCCTTCTGGATCGCCCTCTCGATCATCCTGCTGTTCAACAAATATGACATCTATAAATCCAGCCCCACCGATGTCGGCTACTTTCTCATCGTCTGGACCCTCTACACCATGATCCTGTGGGTCGGCGCGATGAGGATCCACGGCGCCATGGCCTCCACCTTCACCCTGCTCGTGGCCGGCTTCATCCTGCTCGATCTGGCCCATTTCGGCTATCCGGCAATGACCAAGGTCGCCGCCTATGTCCTGATCCTCTGCGCGCTGAACGCCTGGTACATGATGGCCCACGTCATCTTCATGCAGGTCTTCGGCCGCGATGTGCTGCCCGTCGGCAAGCCATGGATCGTCGCCAAGCCTGCCCCGCAGCTGCAGGGCCAGGGCCAGGAAGCCTGATCCTTCCGGACAGGAGGGAGTCGCGACAGGCCATGCGATGCGCCTGAACGACATTCGCGAGATCCATTTTTCGTAAAACAACGGCTGCAGCCAGGATGTACATCCCCGGCTGCAGCCGTTTTACCGTTTCCCCTCCCCGCCTGCCTCGGGCACCCCGGCGCCAAGCTGTCTGTCCGCCCCCATCCCCGTTAGATGATTTGCTGGAGAGAAAGCCGCAAATCACCTGAGATCGAGCCCGGGCGCCGGAGCAAAGACTGCCGGGCAGCTCGGACGGTGATTCTGCTGTTGCAACCCGATGTCCGTTCAAACCGACCGAGCAACTCCGATCAATGCCTCGGCGGCGCAGTCCGCTCCGCGCGCAGCAGCCAGCTGCCCGGCGATCTCCCGGCTGTTGTCCCGGTATTGCCGGTCCGCGAGAAGGCTTTGCAGCTCAGCGACCAGCCGTGCACCGGTAACCTCCCTGAAAGGCAGGATACGGGCCAGTCCGAGCCCTGCCGCCCGGCGGGCATTGTCGGGCTGATCGAAGGCCACCGGGACGATCAGCTGTGGCCGGCCGGCCCGCAGGGCCTGCGCCAGGGTGCCGATTCCGGCCTGATGCACGATTGCCGCGGCCGCCGGGAATATTTTTGAATAGGGCAGGTAGGAAAATGCCCGCACCCCTTCCGGCAGCGGACCGAGCTGCTCTGTGCCGGTGATCAGCACGGCCCGTCTGCCCAGCTCTGCGGCCGCGGCGATGGCCTCAGGCCAGAAATCCTCCGCCAGCCAGACCGCGGAGGAGCCGAGGGCAAAGACCAGCGGCGCCTCTCCGGCGGCAAGAAATTCCGCCAGATCATCGAGGACATCATCGGCGGCGGGAGGACCTTCAAACAGCGGCGTTCCGCAGACAGTGAGCGGCTGCGGCCAGTCCGGCTGGGGAGGGGCCAGGAGCTGATCGAAGAGGGCGAGATTGACGAGGGGGGAAAACTGTCCTTCGAACATCGCCAGCCGGCGCAAAGGCGGCAGGTAGAGTTCCCGGCGCAACTCCCGGACCGGTCTTTCCCAGTGCCGGATTAGCAATTTGGCCAGGCCGAAGACCGGCCGGTACAGCCAGGGCCGGAAAGATCGCAGGTGGTCCAGCCACAAAAGCGATGGTATGGTCGGCGGGTCATAGCATGAGAAAAAGCTCATCGGCGACAGAATCGTGGCGGCCCAGGGCAACCCGCGTTTCTCCGCGACCACCGGCAGGGCATAGGTGAGGGGGTGAGAGACGAGGAGATCGGCCCCTTCCGAGGCGGTCCACAGGTCGGCATAGGCCGTGCGCAGATGCGGCATGACCAGTTCCCGGATCAGGAACTCCGGTCCGCGGCGGACATCAAAGGACTTGGCGACCAGAGACCGATAGTCGCCCAGTTCGGCAAATCCGGGCCGAACGGGGGCGAACTCGATGCCGGCCCCTTCCACCGCCTCGCGATATTCCCCGGCTACGGCCAGCACCGCCTGATGTCCACGGTCGATAAGACTGGCGGCCACGGCGATATAGGGATGGAGATCACCGAGAGACCCCAGGGTGGTCAGGAGGAAGCGGCTCATGGTTGCTGTCCGGTGTGGCCGATGGCGTCCGGTTCGGACCAGGACGCCGGGAGATGAAGGTCGCCCATGTAATGCCTCCCTGCCGGGGAAATACTCCCCGGTAAAAGGTACAGAATGCCAGGCAAGGGTTCGCATGTCCCGCCTGTCCCTGCCCTGCTGCCGGGCAGGCCCCTCGACCCGGTTCAGTCGCTCGATTCGGCCGGCAGCACGTGGGCCAGCCGCAGTTCCCGCAGCATGGCGCACTTCTTGGTCTGGTGGGCCTGCATCCGCCGCATGATGTCGTCCAGGGCTCGCACCGCGCTGAGGACATGGGGGCCCTTGTTGAGCATGACGCACTCGGCCCGGTGGCCCATCGCCGCGTCGGTAATCTCGGCCCGGGACGGCATCCCTTTCTTGGCCAGGGTCTCCAGGACCTGCGTCGCCCAGATCACCGGGATGTGGGCGGCTTCACAGATCCACAGGATCTCCTCCTGGACCTCCGCCAGACGCTCGAATCCGCATTCGACGGCGAGGTCGCCCCGGGCGATCATCACCCCGCAGCAGGGTGTCCGCATGGCCGTCAGCAACATCTCCGGCAGGTTCTCGAAGCCGCGCTTCGTCTCGACCTTCAGGACGAGGGCCGGAGGGTGACCCCCCAGGCGCGCCAGGTGCCGCTGGAGCAGTTCCACGTCGCGGGCGGTATTGGCAAAAGACATCTCGACGACATCGGCGTGTTCCGCCACGAAGGACAGATCTTCGAGGTCTTTGGCGGTCAGGGCCCCGAGCCGCAGACGACTCTCCGGCAGGTTGATTCCCTTATCGGCCTGCAGCTTGTCGCCGCCCAGGCCGGCGTGGGTGATCCGGATCGCAACCCGGCCGTCCTCCACCTTGTCGACCAGGCCGCCTATCCTGCCGTCATCGAACCAGATCGGCTCGCCCGGCCGGACATCGTCGAACACCCCGGGGATTGAGCAGCCGATCATGGCAGGGACCAGGATCCGCCCCTCGCTGTCCAGGAACGCCGGTCGGCCCGGCTTGAGGTCGCGGGTCAAAATGAGCGAATCCCCCTGCTGCAGGAAGAGGGCGTTTTCAGTCGGCGGCAGGTCGCCGACCCGGGCCTCCTGCATGACCTCCGGGCCTGCTTCCTGTTCGTGACGCAGGACGGTGCCGGAGACGATATACGCCGTCTTGGTCGATTCCGCCCAGCAGCCGTGCTCCGTCACGGCCACAACGACGAAGGTCCTTCGGGCCTGTCGGGTATCGGCGAGATGCACCCTCGAGCCTGGCCGGAGGCGGGCCAGCCATGCCGCCGGCACAGGCAGACAGGCATCGGCGGCGGCCGGAGGAGGCTGCGAAGCGGACTCTGCGGTCAGCCACAGGCGGGCAGGGGCGGTGACCCGGCCATGGACATCGCGATGCGGGCGGATCCGGATGACGGCCGGGCCAGGCTCAAGCGGCCCGGTGCGCAGCTTCGGCCCGGCCAGGTCCATGACTATCCGGCAGGATCGCCCCAGCACCTCTTCGGCGCGCCTCAGGTGCTCGATCATCAGCAGCCAGGTGGCGGCGTCGTCATGGGCGCAGTTGATGCGCATGCAGTCCATACCCTGCTGCAGCAGGTGTTGAATGAGCGTGGGGTCGTGCGCCGCCTCGCTCGGCATGGTGACCATGATGCGGACCCCGCGTCCGGGAGTCGCCTGCCCCACCAGGGCTTCGGTGTGTTCGGTCAGCAGTCGTTGTCCCTTGACGAAATCGATGACTGCGGCCTCCTGCGGCGATGGCCGCCAGGATCGCTGCAGCAGGCGGTGCAAGACATCCAGGACCGCATCGACCGTAGCCAGGACATGCGATTCGGCCCGCCCCAGGGAGGAAAGCCCGAGGGCGGTCAGACGCAGTTGCAGCGGGCGGAGATCGCGGCGCCGGAGGGCGAGGTAATGCAGGAGGTTTCGGGCGCTCTCCTGGTAGTCGGGATGCACTTTAACAAGCCGTGCCCGGGACCTGGCCACCTCGGCAACCATATCCGCCCGGACGGCCAGGAGTTCCCCGAGGACACTTTCTATGTCCTCGTCTCCCGGCTGGGCTCTCTTGTCACTATGTTCTGCAGGCATCGGGATTTCCTCCAGAGGCCGAACTAGGATTCTGCGAATCTGTCTGTATTCATCACTATGATGACAGTTCGCCCGGTTGACAAGTGGTCAATTCTCCCTGTTCCCAGGAGAATTACCCTGCGAGGGTCCGCACTCCGGGCAAACGAGACCCCTTCGAGGCCTCGCCTGCTGAATTGCGGAGAGTGCTCCCCAACCTGCAACTGCTCGGAAATCAATTGAAAATATGAAGGCCTCCGCCGTCATTGACAACCCACCATAGTCCGCTTAGTTTTTCCAGTATGGTTACCCGTTTCCCTTCGAAGGCAACCACCCGTGCGACTTCGTTTTATTGCCGGTGAAAAGGTATCCGACAGGTTGCCGCACCAATGTCCATTGCCGGGAAACGGTTTCATCTACAACACAAAGAGAAGGAGAATCACAATGGCCTATACATGTCAGAACTGTGGCGCGGATGCAGATGATTCCCGTAGCCTCTGCAATCCGACCAACAAGGAAATCGACGATAAATTCTGCGGGGTCGCGACGGCCGAAGTATGTGCGGATAAACTTACGGCGATGAAATTCTCGTGCGACTCTTGTGGCAGGGTAGCGACAGATCCTGAGTTTCTTTGCAATCCTGCCGAAATACGATAACAACCATGGAGATTAAAAAGGGCTGAGGAGGGGTCGGGTCTTGAAAAGTGATGACCTTACTTTCCAGGACCTTGCCCCATTCGTTCAGTTCCGGTCTTCATCTATCCTCTGCAGTCCTTCCATCATCAGCCCGATGAACCCGCCAATGGGCGGCAACGCATCGAACTCTTTGGGAATTCCCTTGGTATACATGAAGTGACCGCTTTTCACATCGAGAAGGGCAAACACGGCCTCCGTATCACGAAGATCGAGGAAACGGGCATGGACGATTTCGCCTTCCTTAAAAAAGATCGTCGCCCTCCCCTGCTCCAGGGGCAGGTCAATCGTCCCGGTTTTCTGTGAGGAATTGAATTCCGGACCCGTCGGGGGCTATAACCGACACCTGGCCCTTCAGCACAATATAGAGATAACTGCCGGGATCTCCCCTTTTGATGATCACCTTGTCGCTGGAGATGGTCTTCATCTCTGTGCCCCCTCTGTTCCCGGCTAGATGCCAACATGACAACCTATTCCTGTCAAGCACCTGAGTTACTATAAAACAGTTTGAAATACATTATAATTTTCTTCCGCAGAGGGCAAGATCAAGCGTCTCGGCACAACGGGATATATCTACTGGGGAAGCCAGGTCGAGCAATTTCATTCTCCTTGGTTCGTTGCTGATTTCCAGAAGCACGCGATCAGCCGGAGCATCGCCACGGCCGGCGGCATGTCGCCGCCGGCGCTCCGCTCGGGTTCCTTCATGGTCTCCCTCGCCTGTAAATGCTGCGTGTCTGCCGCGCCGATTTATCAATACCCGGGCCGTCTAGCCTTTTTTCACCTCCGAGCTCACGTACCGGTCGACTTCGCGCGCCAGAACCTCGAGCGGTACGGTGCCCGTTCCCAGCACCGTGTTGTGGAAGTCGCGCAGCGAGAAGCGATCACCAAGGACCTTCTTCGCCTTGTCGCGGAGTTCGATGATTTTCAACTGGCCGATCATGTACGAGCAGGCCTGGCCCGCCATGACCACGTACCGCTCCACCTCGCTCGCCTCGATGCCGTAATCGATCGCCTGCCGGCGGGTCCATTTCCTGGCGTGCAGGCCGGTGTCCACGACCAGGCGGCGCGCCCGGAAGAGTTCGTCATTGAGCTGGCCGAGCCGCCCCTCGAGGTCATCGTCGTACCAGCCCGACTCGGCGGCGAGACGCTCGGCGTACAGCGCCCACCCTTCGCTCGAGGCCGAAATGCCGCCGAACGCACCGATCTGCAGAAAGCGCGGCAGGTCCTTGTTTTCGACCTGCAGGGCAACCTGGAAATGATGGCCGGGCACGGCTTCGTGGTAGACCAGGCTGCGCAGCCCGAACCTGGTCATGTATTCGATGCGCCGCGGGAACTGGAACGTACCGGGACGTGAGCCGTCCAAGGGAGGGGCGTTGTAGTTCGCAGCTGCGTTGGCCTCGCGGAACCGCGGGAACGGCTGGACGACCAGCGGCGATTTCGGCCGCAGGTCGAACAGCAGCGCGGCGCGGCGCTCGGCGTCGCGGATGATGTCGTCGATATCGCGCATGACCCGGGCGCGGCTCTCCTCCGACTCCGGGTTGGCATAGCGCAGGTCCAGCTCGAGCTGCTCGATGCGATCCTGCACCGAGCCATCGGTGCGGCCCAGGCGGCGCAGGTAGCCGTCCATCTCGGTTTCGAGCCGCGCCACCTGGGCAAGGCCGAGCTCGTGGATCTCGTCGGCCGTGAGCTTGGTGGTTGTGAAGCGCTCGAGCGCATAGGCGTAGATCTCCGCACCTTCCTTGAATCGCCAGAGACCGGCGTCGTCAGTCGCGTGCGCACGCTGCCCCTGCAGCACCGTCACCCCCTTCCGCCATGCCGGAATGATCCGCCCGGCGACGATCTTCTCCGCCTCGAGGCGGAGCCGTTCGCGGCGGCCGGCGGACATCGAGCCAATCCCGGCCATCCGCTCGACGAGGGCGGCCACGAAGGGGTTCAGGCCCGGCGCGGCGTCCGCAAAGGCCTGCAGCTGCCTGATAGTAGCCGTGAGGATGAACAGGGGCGGAATGATGTTTTTCGACCCGAGTAAACGGGCGTCCTCGACCGCCTCGTCCATCCGCTGGCCGACCTGGCCGAGCGCGGCGACATAGTTCTCGGCGTCGGGCTCGGTGAGCAGGGGCCGCCGGATGGTCATCGCCTCGACGAGCTGGACATTGGTCCCGTTCATCTGTTCAAGCGGGAAGGAGTACTCGAGGACCGGCTCCTCACGCACCACCATATCGAGCTGCCAGTCCATGACGTCAGCCCAGACCTGCCGGCGATCGGTCATCCGGCCGCGATTGAAGCGACGGAGTTCGGCGAGACCCTGCCGGGCGCGCCCGATGCGTTGTCGCCGCCATTCGAGCGTCCGGGGCGTGAGCTGCCGCTCGAGACGGTCCTGCTCATCGCCGCTGAAGTAACGGCTCGAGGTGGCGAGATTCGGGTCGTGGCGGACCCAGTCGGCGGTAAAGTCGCGGAAAAAATCGTCGATTTCGCGGCTGGGCGGGGTCGGCCGGACCTGTACGGGCAGGCAACCCGCGACTGGAACCATGCCAAGTGCCAAACCCGCCGCGATCAGATCCCTGCGTGTCAGTTGGTTCATTGGTTCACCTCAGTTTATATGGGTTCCGGAGTATGGGTTCCGGAATGTCAAATCGCTCCGCGTTCGGCCGGGCCGCAAGGCAGATGAAGCGCCTACCTCGGCATCGCCGCCCACGTCGGGGTTCCGTCCTCCCATTTGTTGTGGGTTAAGCGAACAACCAGGCCATCTGCCAGCCGTACCGCGTGAATCTCCCCGTACGGCTGGGGGTTGAAGATGGTGATCAGCGGTTCCTCGTCGTTCAGCCCGCCCCGTTGGGAGGTGAAGACCAGCCATTTGCCGTCGGGTGAGTACACCGGGTGCGTATCGAGGCCGGGGCTAGTGGTGATGCGGCGCAGCTCTCCCGGCCGGCCGTCGGCCTGGAGGTTAAGGGTGTATATCTCGTAGTCGTCGCCGCGTTTGGAGGTGAAGGCGATCTGCCGGCCATCGGGCGCGAAGGAAGGCATGGTGTCCGTGGCATTATCGTGGGTCAGGCGGCGGACGTTGCCGCCGTCGGCATCCATCAGGTAGATCTCATGATTGCCGTCACGGCCGCTGCGAAAGACGATCCAGCGGCCGTCGGGGGAGAAAGAGGGGAAGGCGTTGTTCGCAGCTCCCCCCCCGGTCAGGTTCCGGGCCTGGCTGCCGTCGGGCCGAAACTTCCAGATGTCCACCCTGGCCGATGGCTTGGCAAAGACCGGTCCCACGCTGCAGGCGATCCAGCGGCCATCCCCTGACCAACTCGGCCGCCAGACCGGATTGCCGGGCGGGGCGAAGACAACTTCACGCCCGCTGCCGTCGGGCCGGGAGGTGACGATCCGCTCGAAGCCCTCGCTGAAAACTATCCGGCTGCCCGTTGGATCGAGCGCTGGAAAGGAGCCGCGTATCGCCCAGAGTTCGATTATTCGGTCGGGGAGTTCCCTGACCTCCCGATTGTCCAGCACGAATCGGCCGGCTGCCGGGCCGTTTTGCGCCGCGTCCTCACCACCGTCGCCCGTGCCGTGGCAGACCATGCGGCCGGTAACCGGATCGAAGGCGGGCGCCCAGTATTCGCCGGTATCATCGCTTTCAAGGCGCCGGTCGGAGCCATCCTCCGCCGTCGAAAAGATCCGCCATTTCCCGTCCTGTCTGGCCGAAAAGGCGATGCGGCCGCCGGGCGTCAGCGCGGGGGAGAGGGCGGAACCTGACGCAATCAGCTTCTGCTCCGAACCCTCGGCCTGCATCCGGTAAATCCCGCGGCCCGTATCCCGCTGCGAATAGAAGAAGATCGACTGCCCGTCGCCCGACCAGGCCGGAGAACCGTCCCAGCCGACGGAGTTGGTGAGGCGTCTCACGTTCGACCCGTCCGAATCCATCACGTAGATGTCGCTTTGCCGATAGCCGTCGCGATCGCTGGCGAAGGCAATCCGCTTGCCGTCGGGCGAAATGGCGGGATTGAAGTTCCCGCCCCGGTGACGGGTCAGGTTCACGGCCTCTGCGAATGCGTCAGGCCCTTCGGGGCGAAACGGCATGACAAAGATATCCGCATTGCCGTCCCGGGTGCTCACAAAGAGGAGACGCTTGCCGTCGGGCGAAAAGACGGGGGCATCCTCGAGGGCGTCGCTGTTGGTGAGCAGCGACGGGCCGCGGGCCCGGTCATGGAGGTCCAGGGCATAGAGATCTGGGCCTCCCCGCCTCTCCGAGCAGAAGACCAGCCAGCGCCCGTCCGGAGAGAAGGTCGGGTTATAGTCCAAGGCCGGCACGTCCGAAAGACGCACGGCAGGCCCGCCGGCCTTTTCGAAGAGGTACAGGCCGTGGTCGGCCGGCCGAAGCGAGGTATAGAAGATCCGCTCACGGACCTTGTCCGTAGCCCACCCCGACGACGCGAATGACATCCACAGCACCATCATCAGCCATAACCCGCCTCCCGGCTTCATGTCGCCTCCGCTGAGTGCCCTTATTCCACATTCAGGTTTTCCCGGGGCGTATGGCTCACGGCCGTTGGAAACATCACATCCCCGTTCGGTACCCGGGCGCCGGTAGGCCAGAGATGGAATATGATGCCGTCCGTTTTCGAGGCCGCCTCGGCGATCTCCTTCGCCTTCTCGGGGGTGGTGTCGAGCACCTGCACCCGGCCGCTGGCGATCTCCAGATTGTGGTCATGGAAGTACCGGTTCCATCTTTCGAGGGAGACATTGGAACGGGCCAGTTCCTTGTCCACAAAGTACTCGATCTGCACCAGTTCCGCATTGGGATCGGTGGACAGGAAGATCAGACACTGGAAGATCTCCGGCTTGATGACCTTGCAGTAGTGATGGTACGGCCCCTGAACGGTGCCATCCTCGTGCTTGTGCGGGGCCACGACGTGGATATCGAATCCTTCCGCCGGGCTCCCGACGTTCTTCTCATCGGCTGCGGCGCCCAACGCCCAGAAAATGAGAAATACGCCGGCCACGGCACATATCAATCTTTTTTTCATAATCGCCTCCTACGCTGCTCCCTGGAAATCGCGAAGAACTTCAGTCAGGCTCACACCGGGATCATGTCCGCGGCAGCACTATGTCCCAGGCAGCGACAAGGGCGTCCGGATCAAGATCCTTGCCGGGCGCCGTCAGTTTCACGATAAGGGTTTCTCTGTTCGCAGCGCTCCCGAGCAACGAATCCTTTTCGTTCAGCGGTTCTCCTGCGAAGTACATCTGGGTAACAAAGCGATTTGTTTTCGTGGTCACCTGAAAATGAATGTGAGGGGGCCTTGTCCATTCCCTGCCCGCCGGATACGAGGCAGGCTTGATGGTCTTGAACATGTACCGGCCGTCGCGATCGGTGATGAAAAGACCGTAACCCTCGAAGTTCGGGTCCAGCGGCGCCGGGTTCCTGTCGCTGGGATGGGTGTAACGGCCGAAGCTGTTCGCCTGCCAGATCTCCACCAGGGAGTCCGGTACAGGTTGGCCCTTGAGGTCCATTACCTGGCCCTTGATATGGATAACCTGCCCCTGGGCCTTGCCGGGCTTACCCTGGATGACGGTCAGGTCGGCATCCTGGTCGACCGGTTTTGCAACCGGGTAGAACGGCCCCATGCCCTGCTCCGAGGTGGGGATCCTGTCCGCCGGCTGGGCGAATATTGACCCGACCGGGGTCAGGAGCAGCGCGCCGCCTGCGGCAATGGACATCTCCAGCAACCGGCGCCGTGAGAGTGTGAAGTATTCTGCCATGATCGTCTCCTATCATCAAATTATTGATATTATGAATCATTTTTCGAATATTGGGACCGTCCCTACCGCTATCAAGGCCGGCCAGGCAACTGTCTCCATTAAGAATATGGCTTGAATCATGACTATCCCTCCCACCTGCTGGAAGTTTGATCGGCGAACCCTCCTGCCGCATGGATTGCGGCATGTGATAACAATAATTCCTAATCAAGAAATTGCATGACTTCCGCCAGGGAAAATGCAGAGCTGCCGCCTTATCACTCCACGGGCTCGACCCTGGCGCCCTTCTCCAGGAGGAGTTTCCTCAGCACCGAGCGATGGCAGCGCCCTTCGTCTTTACGCACAGCCATGGAGGTCTCCATTTTTTCAGGTTTTTTTATTGGACTTGCGGCCGGGAAGGGGAATGATCATCGGCACCTTCTTGCGGTACTGGGCGAAGGCGGCGCCGTGGGAGGCGGTGAGGTCGCGTTCCTCGAAAAAGATGCCGATAAAGATGTAACCCGTCGTCGCCACCGAAAAGAGCAGGTGCCCCAGCGTCATTTGCGGAGTGGCCCAGAAAGCTATCAGGAACCCCAGCATCATGGGATGGCGGACGAACCTGTACAAGGCGCTGATCTTGAATTTTACATCGGTATATTCCCGGTCGCGAAACCGCAGATAGACCTGGCGCAGACCGAACAGATCGAAATGGTCGATCGTGAAGGTTGACAGGAGAACGATCAGCCATCCCAGCCAGAAAAGAGCATGCAGGCCGATGCGGCCGGCCCGGTTCTCGACGCTCCAGATCACGCCTGTCATCGCCTGCCACTGCCAGAAGAGCAGGTCGAGGACCAGACTTGAGATGAGGACGTAGGTGCTGCGTTCAATCGCCGGCGGCACGATTTTCGTCCACCATCTCTTGAAGGCCGGTCGGGCCATCCCGCTGTGCTGAATTGCGAAGAGGCCGAGCAACACGATATTGACGAGGAGGGCCTCACCCGGCGGCCCGGAAGGCCCCGAGTCGATTGATTTCGGAACAAACAGGTTGTCGACAAAACCGATGGCATACAGAAAACTTAGGAGGAATACCGCGTAGCACAGCACACCATACGCAAAACCGATAATTCTCATGGGCTCTCCCCTCCCATTTTCATCTTGAATCCCCCCTGCAGCAGATCATAAGCCCGGATGGAGCGTCACCGGAGCGCTCCGGTTCGCCGGGGCCGGGCTGATGGCATATGGATCAGATTATCGCCTGCCTCCTGCACAGTCGGGCCAGGCACTGATCCGACCCGGACTTTACGACCGAATGGGGAAGAGGCAGGCAACATCCTGCCCCTTCCATGGAAATCACTTGGTGCATCCTCCTGTCATCAATGCCCTGAGGCTTTCTTTGAATTCATTGCATTTCACCTTTGCCTGGATCATATTCCCCCATCTCGCGCAGTTTGCAACTGCGACAAGTTTAGCAATATTATCCATGTGTTGCCCGTCGGATTTCTCAATTTCGGCCTTGATCTTATCCTTCAGCAACTCCATCCATGCATCGTCTGCGAGTGCGAGCAATTTTTCATGGAAATTGCATTCGCCCTCGCAGTCACTCTTGTGGGCTGTAACACACGATTCTGTCGTGCAGCATTCTTCAGACATATTATTCTCCTTTTCTTTCAGGAAGTTATATTCATCCTCATCCCATTTCCTGCAGGATAAGGGTCCAACGAAGAGCGGATTCCCGGTGAGGTTTCGGAACGTGCTTCACGCATCCGTACACCTGGTTTCCGCCTCCTCTGCCTTGCCTATACCATGATCGGAAATATGCACTGATGAATCGAGATCCTTCATGGTATCCAATCAGGTAACTATCAATGAATATAATAACCATTGTTATCTTCCATGCATTTCCTCTTCGTCAGGACGGAAGGAGATACAGCAGAGGGAGGGGGAGTGCAGGAGGCTCTCTGTGCCTATGCGCATAAAATGCCGGTAATACATCGTTTGCATGACAAGCAATGTCATGGGTCGGGTGATGTGTTGCCTGAAATCTGGGCCGGACTTTGGTACTGAACGACCCGACTCAGCGGATCAGTGCTGCTGCGGGATCAGTGCGGAAAGGGGCTGCCGGTTGACAGGCAGGAGCAATAAGGACCTGGAACGAAGTTTCATACTGCAGAAAAGCGACTGCATTCAGGTTTTCCCGCATGCCCTTGTCAGGCCTTCTTTACCCACTGGAAAATACGCATCGGCGGAATATTGAGATATTCCATGGAAGACTGCCCCGATCCCAGGAAAGGCTGGCACAGGGTAGCAACCTGACTGTTCACCTGGTATGCCACGAAGCGTCCGTTCGGCGGCAGCAGTGATGAGACTGTCTTGATAATCCTGCAGCCGTCGGTGCGGCTCATGGTGGAAAAAGGGATGCCGGAGACTATTGCATCCGGGAAGTCGAGGCCATACCCGGAAAGTATTTCCCTGATTTCAATTGCGCTGCCCAGGTGTGCTATGAGCCGGCTGTCCTGGATTTTGCTGACCAACGTGTTGAAGGTTGGATTGATCTCGATACTCAGCAGCTTGGCGTCCTGCGGCATCGCACGCAGTATTGCCCGAGTGACTCCCCCTACGCCGGGGCCTAACTCTATGATCACCTTCACCGTAGCGACTCCGGCAGCCTCGATAATCCGCCGCTCCAGGAAACGGGAACTGGGGATAACCGATCCAATCTGAAGCGGGTGTTTCAGGAATTCCTGAATGAAAACCAGGTGGCCATTCACTTTGGTATTGTTCAGTATCTTGTTCGGCATCCATGTATTCCCGGGAAGTTAACAGTCAGCCTGTGTCGTGAGCGGGTTTCTGTCCGTCGTGATGTTCCGACAAGTTGGACAGGGATTCTCACCTATTGTCACAACATTCTAAAAAGGCGGAATATTGTCCTAAAACATGCAAGTTTGCTGCAGGTTCCTGTAAAAATACCCCGTATTGCGAAGTTATATGTGAGAGGTTAGCGAAAGTCAAAAGAAAATGTTGTAATTCCGACGAAATCCCAATCCGGAACTGATCGATAAGCAGCGGGAGACATCACTGCGCCAACCGGGCAGAAAAGACCTACGGCCAGGGGCTATGCCGCTCTATTACTCACGGGGAAACGGCAGATATCCGGTACGGGCGCGTTCGACAAAAAGCAAAAAAGGGGTCAAACCTGCCTTTGGCTTTTGGCCAGTTTTTTTCGTATCTCTTCCAGGTGATCCTGTACCGCCCGGTCATTTTTCTGCTGCAGTTTCACCCGTGCAACCGCGCTGCCGACCGTGCTGTAATTGCTCATGCCAAAGTGTTTTCCAATCTCGCCCAAGGTTTCCCGACCGAGGAGGCGGACCAGGTAAATGGCCACATCGCGCGGTAGATTTTCCGTCCCTCTCCGGGAGACCGCAATCTGCTTTTTTGATACCTGGAAATGCGCACAGACCCCGGCGATGACCTCCGCCGCCGTCGGAATGAACAGCCGGGACTCCGGCATCTCTTCATGAAAACCCAGGTGCTGAAACGTATCTTTCAGCCATTCCTTGAAGGCAGTGCCGCCCAGGACCGAGGGCAGGTTCTTCAAGGAGTAGAATCGCTCGATCCCCTCCGGTTCATTCTGGCAGACAAAGTCTCTATATGCTGCCGAGCAGCCGGTCTTCTTGTCACAGAGCATCGACAGGAGAATCTATGCGTAATGGCCTTGACATACTCTCATATGAATATCGTGTCTCAGGATAAAAGCCAAGGGAAGACTTGACCCCTTTTTTCTTATTTCCTTATTTGGGGGAAAGTATAACAACCACCAAATGCTCTAATCGCCTAACACCGGCCTCAGTAACCTGAAGAATACCTTGCCTGGCACCCATCACGCCATCAGCGGTAAGCTCTACCCCGTTATCTCGCCAAATTTTGTGGTCGCTTCAATCGCCGGTTTCAACTGCTTGATACGGTTGACCGACTGGCTTATTTGGCTTTACGAACCCAACCGCCCCTCAGCGAGTATTGGAACTGACCGAGGGACGATGGTAATCATAATTCCTTTTGAAAGGATTTGTCTCGATACATTCTTTCATCGCTCATCTTTAAAGCATCGGCAAGCTGATCTTTGTTTTCTGCGGAAGAAATTCCGAAAGCGATACTCACCAGACCATTGGTGAGCTCTGAGCAGCTCTTGATCCTCTTGACAGCATCTTCCGCAACGTTTTTGCCTGTTGCAGGGAGCAGAACAGCAAACTCGTCCCCCCCGATGCGAGCAACGATGTCCTCTGCCCGGAATGCTTCCAGGATAACCCGTGCCGCCGATCGAATCAATTTATCCCCAGCTTCATGTCCCAAGGTATCATTAACTGTTTTCAGACCATTAATATCTGCTATCACGACACTCAGGGGAAACCTTCTGTTATGAGCAATCCGTTCTAATTCTTCATCGAAAAACGAACGGTTATAGAGGCCGGTCAAAGCATCGTGCGTACTGTCGTAACGGAGAGATGCTTCTACTTCCTTGCGGCTGGTAATATCATGGATGATACCAATGATCCCTATGACCACTCCCGCCTCATTAAAGATGGGCGTTTCGATCCTCTCCACGTGCTGTGTTTTTCCCCCCCGATCAACAATACAGTCTTCGAAATAGGTACGCGTGCCGGTCTTCATGACCGACCTGGAGTCTTTAGCGTATTTCGCTGCTAGTTCAATCGGATAAATATCATAATCATTTTTCCCGGCCAGTTCCTTCGATGCCATGTTAAAAGCCTGGGCAAAGGGATTGTTTACCGCGACATACCTTCCATTTCTGTCCTTAAGCCAGGCGATATTGGGGATATTGTCAAGAATGGCCTGCTGTTGCCGAATAACTTCGCTGACCCTCTCCTCCGCCAGCTTACGGTCGGTAATATCTTCCATGGCCAGAAGGATGATGTGCGTGCCTATATTCTCCCGGAAGATCTGCCGAGCGTTGAGCAAAATGATCTTGCGGCCGATACCCTGAAAATCATGGTCTACTTCATAACCGTTGAACACGGAATCATGCGGAAGGATCGCTTCAAAGAGCACCCGCAGTTTGGGGATGTCCCATTGCCGGTTACCAAGGTCGTAGATGAAATTCCCGATTGTGTCCTCAGGCGTTACTTTGAAGGTATCGTAGAATTTATGGTTAGCGGTAAGTACTTTCAAGTCGGAATTCAGCACCACCAGCGGCTCGCGCACGGTCTCCACAATGTTTTCGGCATACTTCAGGGCATCCTGAATTTCCGTTTCCAACCGCTTGCGATCGGTAATATCCTCCATGGCCAGCAGAATAATACGCGAGCCGACCTTTTCCCGGAAAATCTGCCGAGCGTTGAGCAGAATAGTTTTGCGGCCGATGTCGAGAAAATCATGCTCGACTTCATAACCATTGATCACAGTATCAAGGGGAAGGATATCCTCAAAGAGTACCCGCAGCCTGGAAATGTCCCATTGCCGGTTACCGAGATCGTAGATGAAATTCCCGATTGTCTCTTCGGGCGCTACTTTGAAGGTATTGTAAAAACTGTGGTTGGCGGTGAGGATCTTCAGGTCGGAATTCAGCACCACCAGCGGCTCGCGTACGGTTTCAACAATGTTCTCAGCATATTCCCGGGCATCCTGGATCTCGGTTTCCAACTGCTTCCGTTCGGTAATATCTTCCATGGCCAGGAGGATGATGCGTGAGCCGATATCCTTTCGGAATATCTGCCGGGCGTTGAGCAAAATGATCTTGCGGCCGATACCCTGAAAATCATGCTCGACTTCATAGCCATTGAACACGGTATTATGGGGAAGGATATCCTCAAAGAGAACCCGCAACTTGGGAATATCCCATTGCCGGTTACCGAGATCGTAGATGAAATTCCCGATTGTCTCTTCGGGAGTGGCTTTGAAGGTATCGTAGAAGCTTTGATTGGCGGTGAGGACCTTCAGGTCGGAATTCAGCACCACCAGCGGCTCGCGAACGGTTTCAACTATGTTCTCGGCATATTCCCGGGCAGCTTGGATCTCGGTTTCCAACTGCTTCCGTTCATTTGCTGTTATTTCAAGAACTGCACAGCCCTTTTGCAGTTCGTTGATCTCATGAACTAATTGTTCCTTCGTTTTTCTGTGATCTTTCATGTCAAACCAACTTTACTATAATTTAGCTTATGTTACCCGGCAATCAAGCCATGCTGTGAGCAGGAAGTGTCAGCGTCTGCCTCTACCCCGGCCCTGGTCGCGGCGCAAGGCAGCTATACCGACGAGGAGGGTGGCAACAACCCCTGCGCCAATCATTGCTTTGCCTAAATAATGAAGCCAGCTGGTGTCGTGCTGAGCGTTCACCAGCATGGAGCCGCCGATTAAGAGTGCCGCCGCGGCGATGGCGTCGGTGAGCCGTTTGAGATTACGGCTGATGCTGCCGCCCAGGGCCTCCACTGCCGGGACCTGCATTCTACCGATATTGCCTTCGGCGACACGTCGGAGGATGCGGCGCGTGTCGCTCGGCGCATCAATCAGCAAGCGCTCCAGTTCGCGCACAAACTTGGTTGTCTTTTCCTTTATCCGCTCCGCAGAGAAGTGCTTCGCGGTCAAGCGCGAGATTTCATCGCGAAACGAATCCATGTAGTTATGGTGCGGATCGAGCTGGCGTATCATAGATTCAAGAATGACGAAAGCACGCGTCAGAAGGAAGAACTCACCGGGATTGTGAACTCCGTTCCGGCTTCCGGCACGCAGTAGCGAGTTAAACGCATCTCCGATTGAAATTTTTGCCAGGTCGTTCCTGTGGATTTCATATAGTACCGCCTTTATATCCACAAGCAGCCTGGCGCGGTTGACTTTTTCGCTCGCCGGCGCCATTTCAAGATACGCCTCTTTAGCGGCTCGCGCATCTCCTTTGACAACCGCCTCGAGCAGGAGTGTCAGCGATTGCCGCATCTGCTCGTCAAGCTCGCCGGTCATCCCGAAATCGAGAAGGGAGAGCCGACCGTCGGGCAGGACAAAAACATTGCCGGGGTGCGGGTCGGCGTGAAATAACCCTTCTTCAAAGATCGTTTGCAACATCAGTCTTACGAGGGTGTTGATCGCCCGCGGCATCGCTTCCGGGTGCCGTTTGGCGTAAAGATCCACCCGTTCGCCGGCAGAAAATTCCAGGGTGAGAACGTTACCGCTGGAACATTCCGCCACGACATCGGGGATCCAGAGGTCGGAGATATCTGCCAGCGCGTCGCGAAAGAGCACTATAGAACCTGCCTCTCGACTAAAATCGGTTTCGCGGTTCAGACTATTGGCAAATTCACTCACTACAACCGGAAGGTCGAGCGCGCGTAGACGCGGGAAGAGCTTTTCCCCCAGCGTTACCAGGTAGGACAGCGCCGCGATATCCGTGGAGATCATTGCTTCAAGGCCGGGTCGCTGCACTTTCACGGCCACATGACGCCCGTCCCGCATGGTTGCCTCATGCACTTGGGCGATGGTGGCGGCGGCGATTGGCGTTTCGTCGAACGCAGAGAACAGCTCTGTCAATGGGGCTCCCAACTCGGCTTCGACCGTGGCGCGTATCGCGTCAATGCCCAACGCCGGCAACTGGTCGTGCAACAACTCCAACTCTTCGATGTAGTTGTCCGGCAGCAGGTCGCGCCGCATCGCGAGCACTTGACCGAATTTGAGAAAGGTCAACCCCAGCTCCTCGAAGGTTTCCCTTACCTCTTTCGGCGACGGCCAATGGCTCTTGCCGCGCAGGGCATTCAGGAACTTGTGTCGCGCAAGCACGCGCAGGATCTGCATGAGTCGCGGTGTCGCTCGCAGCAGGCTGCTTTCCTCCGGATCAATTATGACAGTCATGCGCTCCTCCCAACAGACATTCGTAGGATAAAAATACTGACTCAACTTTCCGGGTCGACATAACCTATCGAATAATATCAGTGTTTTTCATTAATCGCCTGCTTGATTGGATGAACTCAATTGCCGAATCCATGATTGCATCAATCATTGCAAAACAACATCTTCGACAAACGCTCCTGATGAACAAACCTTATCGAGAGCGAGTGCCGGTAATCACTGCAGTGCTTTTA
>JANMSX010000074.1:0-11201 GCA_031389785.1 Desulfobulbaceae bacterium
ACGAAAATGGTGTCTTCCCGGGTTGTCTATTGGACAACGGTTATGATCAACTGCGGGGCCCTGGTCTGGCTGTTGACTTCCGATGGAGCGTCAATGCTCAACATGATTAAAAACCTGAATATAGGCTGATCAACGGCTGCACGCCTATCTCCGCAAACTCCCGGGCTTTACCCGGAACGCACTGCCTGAAGAGTCGGCCGTCTTGGACGGCCGGAAATCATAACGAAATTCCCTGACCGTCCGGGTAAAGCAGCAGGCCGCGGTCGCCGGCGACGACCGCGGATCATTGGGGAGTGGTGGTTACAGGATCAGAAGGGGACGCTTTCCCCCTGCTCGCGGGCGATCATCTGCCGTTCGCATTTTTCCTCATACTGTTCCTCGGTGTCGATGATCTCCTGCTCGAGCTTGCGGCATTTTTTCTTCTGGGCCTCTTTCTTGTCCTTCACGCCCTTACCGCCGTCCTTATCCAGCTCTTTCTTCAACTTCTTCAGCTTGTCCCATTCCTTACTGTAGTTGTCTGCGAGTTTCTGCCAGCGTTTTTCCTCCGCCGTGTCGTAGGCGACGACGGTCAGGCGGTCGGCGTCGTAGGCCACATAGAGCTTGGTCTCGCAGAACCGGCAACGGTCTTTCTTGATGAAGCAGGTATGGTCCTCGTACTGGCCGTCGAATTTCTTCCTGGTCGAGGCGTCGTAATCGATATTGTAGGATTTGTCGCAGACCGGGCAGAAGAAATAGTAAGTCTCCATTTCCCAGGTCTCGCCGTCGCGCTGTGTGAGATCATCCTTTTTCTTGTCTTCCTTCTTCTTGCCGTCTTTAGTCTTGTCGTCTTTCTTCTTTTCGTCCTTGGCCATGTTTGTCCTCAAGGGGCAGAGCCCCAGTCATTGTTATAGTTCGTAAAAACGATCGAGATCGCGGTATTGCAACCATCAGAAAGTCAGGCTTTCTTCCTGTCTCCTGGCCATCATCAGTCTGTGGCAGTCTTCCAGGTATTCCTCATCCCTGGCGATGATCTTCTCTTCCATCCGCTTGAGCTTCTGTTTCAGGGTGTCCTTCCTGTTCTTCAGCTCGACCGTCGGCTCCTCCTTGATGAGCTGTTTCAGCTTTTTCAGCTTCCGGCGTTTCTTGTCGTAATTGTTCATGCTCTTGCGCCGATGCTCCTCCTCGGCGATATCATAGGCGACGATGCGGAGATGGTCGGCATCGTAGGCGACACAGAGGTCGGTATCGCAGAAAAGGCATTTTCCCTCCCGGATGAGGCAGGTGTAGTCTTCGTACCTGCCGTCGTAGCTCTTTCTGCCGGAGGCATCGTAGGCGATACTGTAGGCCTTGTCGCAGACGGGGCAGTAGAAGTAATAGGTCTCGGGGCCCCAGATTTCCCCTTCCCGTTCGGAAATGTCGTCGAGCATGGTCGTTTCTCCTGTATTTGTCAAGAAGCGGGTTTCGATATTGTGGTATTGTATCTGCAAATGGTGGGGGAGGTCAACCGGTCCGGTAAAGAAGCTGGCCCGGAGGCGAATCCGTGCGTCAGGCCGGGCGCGTCGGGCCGGCGTCGTCTCCCGGCCGGTCGTCCTCGTCCTCCGGTTGGTCGTCATGGTCTTCCGGGGGCTCCTCCGGCGGGACGTCGTCACCGTCGTAGAGCTGGATGGCAGCCAGCAGCAGAAACCCCATGGCGGCGATCGGCGCCCCCTGCGGCAGCATTCCGGCGAGATGGCCGAGTCCCGCCGAGACGGCAAGGGGTGGGGCCAGGTATTTCAGGGCGAGGTAGCTGGCGGTCGCCAGGATCACGCTCAGCCACCAGGGCATCCAGGCAAGCGATGCCGGCAGTCGTCGGCCCGGCCCGCTCATGGGCCGTCCGCCAGGACCAGTTCGGCCATCTCCCGGACCTGCGGGCTGGGGTCGTCGAGCATGCCACGGGCCAGTCCGATCGCCTCATCGCCGCAGATGATGCCGAGGACGCCGATCGCCTCGCCGCGCATCAGGGCGGAGGGATCGTCCAGCAGGCGGGCGAGGGAGGGGACGGCGAGGGCCAGCAGCTCCGGCTGCAGGGCTTTCAGTTCCTCGAAGAGCACCGAGACGCCGAGCCGGACGCTGAAGCGTTCGTCGTCGAGGATCTCGCCGGTCCAGGCGTAGTAGCCGGGGTTGCGGCGGAACATGGCGACGATGTTGTCGACATGGCCCATCTCGAGAAAATCCGCTATCACCTTCTTCAGTTCGTCGTCGCTGACCTGGTCCATATCCTTCCGCTGCGTCACGATTTTCCTTCCCTCTCGTTTCCTGCTATACTGCTTCCACTGTGCTGGGAATTCTCGACAATGGCAAGAGAATTATGTTCTGCCGGCCATGCCGTGGGCTTTTCCCGACGGTCCGGCCCGGCTGCCGGCAGGGGGAGAATGGCAACGCCGGACCGGTGGCCGGAGGCCGCGGGGACGTATCGGGGAAACGCGGCAGTGCTGCCGGCGACCGGCCTTCAACGGAGGTGGAAGATGCTGAAGGAATGGACGAGAGGAGATCTGCTGAGCGTATCGAGCGCCTACTGGCGCGGCTGTGCCCTGCAGGCGGGGGTGCGCCTGGGAGTTTTCACCGCCCTCCGCGGGGGGCTGTGCGGCGCCGCCGAGGTGGCGAAGGCGATCGAGGCCGACGAGCGGGCGACCGGCCTGCTGCTCGACGCCCTGGCCGCCATGGGCCTGTTGGAGAAAGAAGAGGGCGGTTACCGGAACACGGTGGTGGCCGAGAAATTGCTCGTTGCCGGCACGCCCTGCTACATGGGCCATATCATCCTGCATCACCACCATATCCTCGACGGCTGGGCCCAGCTCGACCAGGCCGTGCGCCAGGGCGGTCCGGTGCAGAGGCGTTCCTACGGAGCCGAGATCGAGCGGGAGAGCTTCCTGATGGGCATGTTCAACCTGGCGATGGGTGTGGCCCCGGTCCTGGCCGGTCAGCTGCCGCTCGCCGGCCGCAGACGCCTCCTTGATCTCGGCGGCGGCCCGGGCACCTATGCCATCCACTTCTGCCTGGCCAATCCCGAGCTGCAGGCGGTGATCTACGACCGGCCGACCACCGAGCCCTTCGCCCGGGCGACGGTCGAAAAATTCGGGCTGACCGGGCGGATCGATTTCCTGCCCGGCGATTTCACAAGCGACCCGGTCGGCGGCGGCCCCTACGATGCCGCCTGGCTCTCCCATGTCCTGCACAGCAACAGCCTCGAACAATGCCAGGCCCTGATCGACAAGACCGTGGCGGTGCTGGAGGCCGGCGGCCAGATCATGATCCACGATTTCATCCTCGAGAATTCCAAGGACAGCCCGGAGTTCGCGGCCCTCTTCTCCCTCAACATGCTGATCGGCACCGGCCGGGGGCGAGCCTATTCCGAGGAGGAGATCGCCGGCATGCTGGAGAAGGCCGGCATCACCCGCATCGAGCGGCTGGCCTTCCGCGCCCCCAACGAATCGTCGGTGATGATCGGCGTCAAGTAGGCCGGCAGGCTCAGGGGGCGTCGCCGTTCCGGCGGTCCATGGCCACCAGTTCGGCATAGTAGCCGCCGGCGGCCATCAGTTCTTCGTGGCTGCCCTGCTGGACGATGCGGCCGTGCTGCATGGCGATGATGTGGTCGGCCCGGCGGATGGTGGAGAGGCGGTGGGCGATGACCAGCGAGGTTCGGCCCCGGAAACTGTCGGCGATGGCCTCTTCGAGGATGTTCTCGGACTCGGTGTCGATGGCGGCGGTGGCCTCGTCGAGGATGAGGATGGCCGGGTTGCGGCACAGCACCCTGGCAAAGGAAAGAAGCTGTTTCTCGCCCGAGGACAGTTCGTGCCCCCCCTCGCCCATCAGGGTGTCGAGGCCCTGCGGCAGCCGGGCGACAAAGCGCACCATGCCGGTCTTGGCGAGGATATCCTCGACCTCCCGGCGGTTGCGGCCGCTGTTCATGACGATATTGGCGAGCAGGGTGTCCTGCAGGATCAGGACGTCCTGGAGGATGACGCCGACCACGGTGCGCAGGTCCTCGAGGGCGAAACGGCGGATATCGATGCCGTCGATGGTGATGGTCCCGGCCTGGGGCTCGTAGAAGCGCAGCAGCAGGTTGACCAGGGTAGTCTTGCCGGAGCCGGTGGTGCCGACCAGGGCCACCGCCTGGCCCGGCCGCAGGGCCAGCGACAGATCGTGCAGCACCGGGTTCTCCGGGGCGTAGCCGAAGCGGATCCGGTCGAAGCGCAGCTCGCCCTGGATCGCCGGCCTTTCAATCGGTTCTACGGCCAGGGCGATGCGGCTCCTGGTGTCGAGCAGCTGGAAGATCCTCTCGGCCGAGGCCATGGCCGACTGGACGATCGAATATTTCTGCGAAAGTTCCCGCAGCGGCTGAAAGAACAGCCGCATATAGGAGAAGAAGGCGACCAGTTCGCCGAGGCTGAGGCGGGAACGGATGATCTCGCCGCCGCCGTACCAGAGGATCAGGGCGGTGGCCAGGCTGCTCATGAACTCGGTGACCGGCATGAAGGTGCCGAACAGGCGGATCTGGCTCAGGGTCCGCTGCAGGTAGCCCTCGCTCAGCTCCTCGAAATCCCGGCGGCTCCGCGCCTCCCGGCCGAAGAGCTGGAGGATGCTCATGCCGGAGATGGCCTCCTGCAGGAAGCTGTTGAGGCGCACCAGCTGGCTGCGGATCTCCCGGAAGCAGGTCCGGGCCAGGCGGGCGAAGAGGATCGTCACCAGGGCCGAGACCGGCACGAAGAGGGTCATCAGCAGGGCGAGCTGGACATTCATGAAGAACAGCAGCACGAGGATGCCGATGAGGCGCACCAGCTCGTTGAAGAGGGTGACCATCACCGAGGTGAACATCTCGTGCATGTTCTGGATATCGTTGGTCAGCCGGGTGACCAGGCGGCCGGTCGGGTGGCTGTTGAAGAACTGCAGGTCGAGGCGGAGGATATGGGCGAAGAGATCCTGGCGGATGCGGTGCATGATCGACTGGCCGACCCATTCCAGCACCACGGTCTGGATGAAGGTGGCGATGAAGATCAGGATGACCAGCAGGCCGTACCAGACGGCCGTGCCGGACAGGCCGGAGAATCGTTCGGCGTTTGCCATGCCCTGGTTCATGATATAGCTGTCGATGCCGTGCTGCAGCAGGGCCGGCAGGGCCAGGGTGCCGCCGGTGACCAGGAACGCGAGGGTGATCGCGCCGCTCAGGGCCAGGGCGTAGCGGCCGCTGAAGGCGAGGATGCGGCCCCAGATATGCAGGTCGCCGAGTGCCCCGACCCTGCCTTCCTCGTCGTAGCCGGGCTCCTTCATGCCTCTCCCCCATCGCCGTCCTGCGGCCGCATCTGTTTCTCGTACATCGATCGGTAGAGGGAATTGGCGGCAAGGAGCTCGTCGTGGCCGCCCTGGCTGACGACCCGGCCTTCCTCGAAGATGATGATCCGGTCGGTCAGCGACAGCATCTTGATGCGGTTCGAGACGATCAGCACGGTCTTGCCGGCAAATCGCTGCCTGAGGCCGGCGAAGACCTCATGCTCGGTGGCCACGTCGACGGCCGACAGCCCGTCGTCGATGACCAGCACCGGCCGCTCGCAGAGCAGGGCCCGGGCCAGGGCCAGGCGCTGGCGCTGGCCGCCGGAGAGCTTGACGCCGCGCTCGCCGATCATCGTCGCGTAGCCGTTCGGCAGCTCGCTGATGTCGTCGTGGATGGCGGCGCTTCTGGCGGCCAGAATGATCTCCTCCTCGCTGGCCTCCGGCCGGCCGAGGGCGATGTTGGCGGCGACGGTGTCGGAGAAGAGGATCGGTTCCTGGCCGACATAGGCGATATGAGAGCGGATATAGTTCAGCGGCAGGGTGTTGACCTCCCGGCCGCCGAAGAACAGCCGGCCGTCCTCGACCGGATAGAGGCGGACCAGCAGCCGGCAGAGCGAAGACTTGCCGCTGCCGGTGCGGCCGGTGATGCCGTGGATGCCGGGGCCGATCTCGAGGTCGACGTCCCGCAGGGCGGGCTGCATGGTCGGGTCATAGGCGAAGGTCAGGCCCCGCAGGCTGAAAGAGGGGTGGGCCAGGGGCGGTTCGCCGCTGTCGGGCAGGTCCGGCAGACTGGCCTGCTGCGCCAGCAGGTGATGGATGCGGTTGAGCGAGGTCAATCCCCGCTGGACGATATTGGCGACCCAGCCGATGGCCATCATCGGCCAGACCAGCATCGACAGGTAGGTGATGAAGGCGACGAAATCGCCCATGGTCAGGGTTCCGAGGATGACCAGCCGGCCGCCGACGAGGAGAATCATCAACAGGCCGAGGTTGCCCGCCAGGGTGGCGATCGGGCCCAACAGGCCCTGGATATAGGCGACCCCGAGGTTGCTCTTGACGTATTTCCTGCCGAGGGTGTCGAACTCGCCGGTCTGGAATTTCTCCATGGTATAGGCCTTGATCAGGCGGATCGAGACGACGGTGGAACGGGAGAATTCGGTCAGCAGCGAAAACTGTTCCTGCACGGTATTGAAGCGGTGGTGCATCCGGCCGGCGAGCAGGCGGGTAAAGTAGGCGAGAAAGGGCATCGGCAGCAGGGCCAGCAGGGTCAGCTGCGGATGGATATGGAGCATGAAGCCGATGGTCGCCAGCGACATGACCAGGGCGTCGGCGGCCGCGACCAGGCCCATGCCGCAGGCCATCTGCACGGCGGCCAGGTCGTTGCTCGAGTGGGCCATCAGGTCGCCGGGCGTGTGGCGTTCGAAGAACCGCGCGTCCATCTTCAGGATATGGGAGAAGATCCGGTTACGGATCGCCATCTCCAGCAGGCGGGAAAAGCCGATGATCAGGTAGCGCCAGACGAAACGCAGGGCGGCGACCAGCAGGGCGATCAGGACGATCAGGCCGGCCATGAGCAGGAGATCGTCGGGGCGGGCGGTGGCGTTGGCCAGGCTGTCGACCCCGTGCTTGAGGATGCGCGGGATGACGAGCTGCAGGATGTCGACGGCCAGCAGGGCGGCAAGACCGGCAACCAGCCGCAGGCGATGGCGCATGAACGACGGCCTGAGCAGCTCGAGCAGCTGCCTGATGCCGGTCCGCACGGGGGTGGCCGGCACGGCGATGTCTGGTGGAGGTGTCTTCACGAAAGGATCGGCGCAGGGGGTCTGTTTGGGTTCCGGCTGGTGGGTCGGGGAGTTCGTCGTGATGAATCAGCGGGCCATCCTCTCTGCTATAACAAACAATGGCTTGAAACCCAAGGACAAAGCGCGGCGGCGGGGAGGATCGGGACGGATCGGCAAAAACGGCGGACTCTGGCCCGGAAGGGTCGTTTTTTCAGCCTACGATGATTATGATAAACGGGAAACGCGGACGGCAGGCGAGGCACATTCCACAAGAAGAGAGCTGAAATGGCTGAGATCATAGTAGAAACCCGGGGGCTTGAAAAGATTTACACCATCGGCGACCATCAGGAGCACATCCTGCGGGATGTCAGTCTCCAGATCCGCACGGGGGAATTCGTGGTCATCTCGGGTTCCAGCGGCAGCGGCAAGACCACCCTGCTGAGTATTTTGTCCGGGCTCGACCGGCCGACGTCCGGCACGATCCTGCTGTCGGGCCGGGATATCACCGGCCTGAGCGAGGACCAGCTGGCCCCTCTCAGGAATGTCGAGACAGGGTTCGTCTTCCAGGCCTTTCACCTCATCCCCTCCCTCAACGCCATCGAAAATGTCATGTTCCCGGCGGAACTGCGGGGGGACCGGCAGGCCGCCGGCAAGGCCGAGGCCCTGCTCAGGCGGGTAGGCCTGTGGGAACGCCGGAGCAATTATCCGCAGCAGCTCTCCGGCGGCGAAAAACAGCGGGTGGCCATCTGTCGGGCCCTGATCAACGGACCGAAGATCGTCTTTGCCGACGAACCCACCGGCAATCTCGATTCGGAGAACAGCCGCGGCATCGTCGATCTGCTTGCCGGCCTGCACCGGGAGCAGAACACCACCCTGGTCCTGGCCACCCACAGCCCGGAGATCGCCAGGCGGGCCGACAGGGTCATCGTCCTCCATGATGGCCGACTGGCCGAAGGGGCGGAGAACAGCTGATGCTGCACCGGCGCTTTCTCATACGGGAGTTGTGGCAGGGCAGGATCCAGGCCCTGATCTTCGTCTTCTGCGTCGCCCTGTCGCTGGCCACCACGGTTGCCCTGAACGGCTTCAGCCGGGACGTCGACAGGTCGATCACCGGCGACGCCCAGGCCCTGCACGGCGGCGACATCATCATCCATTCCCATTACCCGCTGTCGCCGGGGCTGCGGGAGGCCGTCGCCGGACAGGTCAAGGACGGCTCGGTTGAGACGGCGTTAGCCACCTACGAGTTCTACTCGCTGCTGCGCAGCGTCTCCAGCGATGCCACCCTGTTCGCCAACCTGATGGTGATCGAGGAAGGCTACCCGCTCTACGGCCGGGTCGAGCTGCAGTCGGGGCGGACCCTGGCGCAGGCGCTCAAGGCGGGCGATGTCGTTGTCGCCGATGAGGTCCTCGGCCGGCTGGGTCTGCAGGTCGGCGACCGTCTCCATGTCGGCAGCACCGACCTGCGGATCGCCGATGTGGTGGTCCATGAATCGGCCCGGCCGGTCGACCTGTTCAACCTCGGTCCCCGGGTCTTTGTCGCGGCGGCCGATATCGAGGCCATCGACCTGATCAAAACAGGCAGCCGGGTCGAATACGATATGCTCCTTAAGGTGAAGAAAGCGGAGGAGGTCGACGGTCTCGCGGCGGCGTTGAAAGGCAGCGCCGTCAGCGACCAGGAACGGGTCGAGACCTTCCGCACCGCCGGTTCGCGGATCAAGCGGTTTTTCGACAATCTCCTCTTCTTCCTCTCGCTGATCTCGCTCTTCACCCTGCTCCTCGCCGGCATCGGCATGCAGAGCTCGCTGACCGCGCTGCTCCGGGAGAAGGAGATGACCCTGGCGATCATCAAGGCCCTGGGGGCGACCAGGGCCTTCCTCTACCGCCACTACCTGCTGCTGGCCCTGCTGCTCGGCCTGGTCGGCAGCCTGCTCGGCAGTCTGGCCGGCCTGCTCCTCGAGAAGTTCCTGCCGCTGCTCTTCGCCGATTTGCTGCCGCCGGGCGGCAGCTTCGAATTTTCCGTCTTCGACCTGGTGGAGGGCCTGGCCTTGGGGCTGGCGGTGGTCGTCTTCTTCACCTATCTGCCCCTCTCGAGGCTGAACCGGGTTAAACCCGCGGCGATATTCCGCCGCCAGGAAGAGAACGGCGGCAGGGGAACGGTCTACTTCCTGACCCGCCTCGCCGGTCTGGTTTTTCTCACCATCCTCGTCGTCCTGCAGCTGAAGGACCTCGAGATCGGCCTGTGGTTCGTCGGCGGCAGCATCGTCCTGATCCTGGTGATCTCTCTCCTGACCCGGTTCGCCCTCGGCCTCTGCCGGCGGTGGACGGCAGGGCCGCTCAGCCTGCGCCTGGCGATGAAAAGCCTGACCCGGCCGGGCAACGCCAGCCGCTCGATCGTCGTCACGCTGGCCTCGGCCCTGTCGGTGCTGTTGGCCATCTTCCTGCTCGAGAACAACCTGCGCCAGACCTTCATCGAATCCTACCCGGCCGACGCCCCCAATCTCTTCTGCCTCGATATCCAGAAGGACCAGCGGGACGGTTTTCTCGACCTGGTCGGCGGCGATGTCCAGCTCTTTCCGGTGGTCCGGGCTCGCCTGCGCACGATTGACGGCAAGGAGGTGGTCCGCGAGCGCGATGCGGTGAGGCGGGGCGACAGTCTGACCAGGGAATTCAACCTGACCTACCGCGACGATCTCCTGGCGGACGAAGAGCTGCTGCAGGGCCGGAGCATGTTCAGGAAGGATGGCCGGGGCAGGATCGGCCTGCAGGTCTCGATCCTCGACACGGTGGCCGAGATGGGCGACATGAAGATGGGCGATGTCCTCGGCTTCAACATCCAGGGGGTGCCGCTCGAGGCGGAGGTGACCAGCATCCGGACTCGGACCAAATCGAAGCTCTATCCCTTCTTCTACTTCGTTTTCCCGCCGGAATTCCTCGAGAAGGCGCCGCAGACTTATTTTGCCGCCGTGCACCGCGACAAGGCGGCCATCCCGGCTCTGGAGAATCGGATCGTCGCGACCTATGCCAATATCAGCGTGATCAACATGGCCGAGACCGCCGCCGAGCTCGGCGGCCTGATGCAAAGGCTCTCCGCGATCATCACCTTTTTCGCCTCCTTTTCCCTGCTGGCCGGGGCCCTGATCCTGGTCAGCTCGATCCTCGCGACCCGGCTGGCCAGGGTGCGGGAGGCGGTATACTACAAGATCCTCGGCGCCAGATCCGATTTCGTGCTCTCTGTCTTCTTCTACGAGAACCTGCTCATCGGCCTCGGCAGCGCCGCCTTCGCCGTGGGCCTGGCCCAGGCCGCAAACTGGGCCGTCTGCCGCTTCGTCCTCGAGATTGCGGTGCGGCCGAACTGGCCCGCCAGCCTGGTCATGGTTGCGGCGACGATGACGCTGGTCGTCGTCCTCGGGGTCGTCAGCTCGATCTTTATCCTGCGCCAGCGGCCCGCTGATTTCCTCCGGGAGCAGGGCGGCGAATAGCCCAGCCGCCGGAAAGGACGATAAAAAACAGGCCCTTTGCCGGAGCCGCCGCTTGATTTCCGTTATCCGGGCTGCTAAAGTCATGCAGGAAATGAAACGAGGCCGTGCGTCTACCGTCGCGGCGGCGGCCCTGGTCTTATGTCACATACCGGGTCGAACGAACAGGGAAGGACAGATGTATGGTGCAATCCATTCTGGCTATCAGCATCGGGGCGTCGATCGGGGCGGTGCTGCGCTGGCTGCTCGGCCTCTCCCTGAATTCGTTGTTTCCCGCCGTGCCGCCCGGGACCCTGGCGGCCAACCTGATCGGCGGCTACCTGATCGGCCTGGCCATGGCCCTGTTGTCCGGCCATCCCGGCCTGGCGCCGGAATGGCGGCTGTTGATCATCACCGGCTTTCTCGGCGGGCTGACCACCTTTTCCACCTTCTCCGCCGAGGTCACCGTGCTGCTCCAGCAGGGCCGCTTCCTCTGGGCCGGCCTGGCGGTCTCGGCCCATGTCCTCGGCTCCCTGACCATGACCCTGCTCGGCCTCGCGACGGTCGCCCTGATGCAACGCATCTGAAACGGAGAGTATCATGCACGGCTTCCAACTGACGTTTTTCACCCAGCAGGACCGCCGCCATGACGGTCAGCCCCTGGCCCAGTGGCTGCTCG
>JANMSX010000085.1:0-7080 GCA_031389785.1 Desulfobulbaceae bacterium
TGAAGAGGCTTACGTCGTGATGCTGCCGACGGTTGAACTGGCAGCATAAAACAAGTAGAGATTCCACTTTAAAACGGCAATTCCTTGTTCAAACAACCGGCGCCACTTCTCATCTCTCGCCGGTAAAATTCTTAATGATTACAAGCTAATCCTTGGCCTGCTCGTTGTCGGCCTTGAACATGCCCAGGATTCGAGCGAGAGAATCCAAGGCAGCCACCTTGCTATTCAAGCGGATCTTGTTGACCTGGATCAGTTTCCTGTCCTCTATGGCCGTCGCCACAGGATTCCATCCCTGTCTTTGCCCTGGGATAGATATGAAACTACATAACCTTATAACCAAAGGAAGGGACTCTTCTCTCTCATCGCCGTATCGGCATGAAACATGCCACCAACAAGATCCTGGTGGATAACGACAGCAGGATTCTTGGTGCACACGTATTTTAAGAAAACGCTATCGGCCCTTCAACAGGCCATGTAATTCGGTCCACCCCACTGCCGAGTCGACTCATCTTCATAGTCTTTGTCCAGCTTCATCAATAACTACCCTCCTTTCTGATCTTTCCTCATTTTCAAAAATTGATTTAGGCAGGCATGGCGATGCGATGTCTTGCATGCTGAACTGTCAGCAAACGAAAATAGGTTCAAATATAACCACAGGTCAAATGCAACCCTTTTCTAATGGCTGTTATGACACCTATACCGACCTTGCATCAAGTAAATATTACATAATATAAGATAGATGAAAACATAAGATGAAGAATTCCAACCTGGCACGATAATTGATATATAAGTTAAGAGGTGAATGACGGGAAAAGTGAATCTTAGCCCAAAGATACATATTCGATGTGAGGCGTGATAACGGGGATATTGAGAGAAATCTCACCGCGTCTGCTTTCTGAACAAAATGAGTCGCCCGGGGAAAGTATTCCGGGAACTGAAAAATCATCCAAAGACAGGAGTAAAACACCATGAAAAAACCAATATATCGCTTATCATTGATTGCCACTGTGGCCTCTGCATTTTTGCGTATTCCGGCCGAAAACGGCCACCGTTCCGGCGGGAAAGCGGCCGACATACCGCTGGGAAAAAGGCCACCATTCCGGAGCAATCCGGCCAGTAAAAAATGAGAGTGCTGAATAAGTGCAGCCAATGCGCAAGATGTCACGATGCCAACTGTTATTTTGTGAGACTTGTTGTAAAAGTATAATACTGAATGCACAACAGGTATTTGCAGGAGAGCGATGCGCCAGACTATGTCTCTGCCGGGTGATGCGGGCGAAAATCGAGGGGTTTATCGGTTTTTACCAGTTGAGTGTACTATGCCGCCATGCTCAGATTGGAGATGAAAATCGCGACAACGGTAATCAATACGAAGACCGAGGTCGCTACGATCGATACCAGCGCCAGTTTTCTTTGCATGGGTGGAATGATGTGACGGAGGGTGGTGATGGAGCGAAACGGGTTAATGGCGCCGGTTCCCAGGCCGGTTACGGCACCGATGAGGATCGCCGCATACATGACATAGCCGACGTAGCCGTACTCCTGGTGCAGCAGACAGAAAGGGCAGTGATGGGTGGGCAACTCGTAAATATAGATGCTGATGAATGAGATGAGTGCGATGATGGCTATGACGAAATGGCAGAATGTTGCAATGGCGAAAGGAACAGCGCCTTTCTCCTTCAGATAGACGTACAGCCCCAGGCCCATTGCGATCGGGGCGCTGGTAAAGAAAATCGCCAGTGACAGCGCATGCGGCAGGGCAAGGAGATCGGACATGATCGTGCCGCTATCGGCGTTGAAGAGTACCGCGCAGCAGGAGGTGATGATGTTCGGTTTCAGGCTGAGAAGATAGAAGGCCTGGAGGGTGGTTTCAACAATGATGAACGGGGTGATGAACAGCAGCAGCCAGTATTTGATCCGGATCAAGGGATAATCGAGGGCCTGGTTGTCGGCGGCATTGATGATGAGCCACACCCCGGCCAGCAGGCAGCCGACGATTTTCACGATGAGGGTCGGATAGCCGAACCCATTGACCTTGAGACTCCCTGCCGCGCACATGGCGCCGACAAAGAGCGGGCTGAGGCTGTCGGCGGTATAGATAAAGAGAAACAGGGAGAGCAGCTGAAACCCCATGGCATAGCTCATGACCGTCGAAACCAGGTAGGTCCTCCGTTCCATTTCCAGCTGCTGTTCGCTGCCGCTGCGGATATCCCAGCCGCGAATGATGCGTACCCCCTCGTAGGCGGAATAGCACAGCATGCCGGCCGTCAGCCCGGAGCCGAGAAGCAGGGCCAGGATGCCGGGGTGAAACATCATGCCACACCTCCAGGTTCGACAATCCTGCCGTCCCGCATCTCGACGACCCGGTCGATGGCACCCGATTCGGAGACAATGGGGTCATGGCTGGCGATAATAATGGTCTTCCCGTCTTTTTTGAGCTGCCGCATGATTTCCATGAATTCCAGGGAGAGGCGGGTGTCCAGATGGGCGGTCGGCTCATCGGCGATGATGATCGCCGGATTATTGATCAGGGCCCTGGCAATGGCCGTGCGTTGCGCCTCTCCGCCGGAAAGCCATTCCACCTTCGAGTAGGCCTTGCCTGCAAGATTCAGCAGATCGAGCAGGTCCATGGCCCGTTTCTGCAGGGTGGAGAACTTTTCACCCAGCGGGTAGGCTGGAATCATGACATTTTCAAGAGAGGTAATGCCCTTGATAAGATGGAACTGCTGAAAGATGACGCCAAAGGTCTTTCTTCTGATTCCGGTGAGGGACTGTCCGGAAAGACTCGATATTTCCCGATCCTGCACGGTGATTCCGCCCGACGTCGGCTGCGCCATGCATGCCAGTATGCTGAGCAGTGTGGTTTTCCCTGAACCGCTCGGCCCTTTCAGGGCTGTGGCCCCATGGGCGTCGATGGTCAGGTTGACACCGTCAATGGCCACGAATTCGTTGGGTTTGCCGGGGTTAAAGACCTTGCGGATATTGTCGAGACGAATCATAACGCTATATCCTCATCACGGAATCAGGGTCGATCGTGGCAGATCGCCACGACGGCACGACAGTGACCACCGTATAGGGAATGACTGTCAGGAAGAACAGGGCCGCCACCTGGTAGCCATTGACGTAGGGAGTGAGTCTGAAATGGGGATACAGGACCGACCAGCCCTGCAGCACCGATTCGAAGAGTATCGACGATGCCAGGAAAATGTGGCCATAGGCCAATAGTACTCCCATGAAAAAGGCTGCAAGTGATATTGCCGCGCCTTCCCAGAATTTCATCAGGAGAATATCCGAGGTCTCCCAGCCGACTGCCTTGAGAATGCCGATCTCCCGTTTTTCCTCCGCGTTCAGGCCCGTTGCCTTGTCCCAGGCGAGAATGACGAAGGGAAACAGGATGCCTGCGAGAAGCATGACGATCATCCCTCCGCGCCAGTCGAAAACAGCCTGATATGTCTGCAGTATGTCCTGCCGCAGTATCGACCGGGTATCCGGATGGATACGGCTGATCTCGCCGGCGATCATGACAGGATCTTTGCCATTTCCGGCCTTGACCACCAGGTCGGTGGCCTGATCCTTGTGGATGGTGAAGATCTTGCGGAAATCGGTCTCCGGCATCAGGACAAGATCGGCGGTAACCAACTCCGAGGCGGGGGGAAAAAGTCCCTTCACCGTCAGGGGCAGAACAGCGCCATCGGCGGTGATGAAGGGGATGATGTCATTCTTGCCCAGCTTCCGATTGGTTTTGCCGATGTCGTTTCTTCTCGCAACTCCGGCGCCGATGACCATGTCTCCCGTTCGATCGCTGAGGGAGGTGTTGGCCATAAGGGTGTAATTCGCGCCGCTGAAGGCGTCATAATAATATCCCCACAGCCGTGGTTCCACCGATTGCACGCCTTTGATCCTGCTGATTGATTCGGCGTAGGTAAGCGGGATCAGGTCCTGCCTGCCGGCCACCTGCCGCTGCACCGTTATTTCAGGGGTGTCCTGGAGGGTAAGGGCTGCTTCCTGCTTAAGCGAATCCACGGAAAATACGACGGAGGCGAGCATGAACAGGGTGAACGTATACACCATCACCAGGGCGATATTCTTCCCCTTCCTCCGGGCCATGGAAGAGAGGGCAAGGTCGAGAATATATCGCTGTTTTCCAATGGCGCTCAAGTTCATCTCGGCGCCTGCCCTTGCAATTTTGGCGGTACGGCAATGAAGGAGCCCGAAGGAAAATGTTCGAGGGACATCGGGTGGTCCTGAAATGGCGTGTGCAGGTCGGCCATGCTCGGGTGGCGGGTGTAGCGTGCCTCGGTCACCAGGCACAGATCGGTGAGGGACAGCACCTTGACGATTTCACGACGCTCCTGGGCCCCCGGCGTATCAAGCCCCCGCCTCAGGCCTGCATCAACAAACATCAGGCCAAGCATGCAGACGCCCAGTCCAACGAAATAAACGAAAATATTTGATCGTCTCTGCACAATCGATCCAGCCTTTTGATCTCTTCAGGGGTAATTGCGGTAAGGGGCAGGGCCACTTTCCCGGAATGGTTTCCCATAACTGTCATCGGCGCCGTCGCAAAGGGCTTAGGAGCCATCCCGCTGCGGGTTCAACCAGGGCAGCAACCTAACTATCATAAGCCATCATGGCTTGCCTATCAAGGTCCATTTTGACAGGCGCTGCCCCGGATTCCTGCGGCCCACCCGCCGCCGTGCCGTCATAAGGGCGGCAGAGCGGCGGGCGGAGAGGCTCATTGCTGTCCCAGGTAGAAGAACCAGTCGACTTTTTTGACCAGTTCCGGTTTCTCTCCATGGGTGAGCTGTACTACATAGCAGCCATTCGCGGCATAACGCAGTCCCGGGCCGAAACTGAGCATGGGGTACGAGATCGAGGCTGTAGCCTTTTCGCTGGCGCCGTCCAGGAGGTCGAGAAAAAAATCCCGGTGGAAATCGTTGCCCATTTCCGCCAGGGCTCTCGAGAGCATGGTATTGAGGAAATAGACTTTCGATGAAATCGTCATGTTGGTGACGGGGATATTCTTGATCTTCAGCCAGTTGGAGATGATGGCCTCGGTATAGTCCCCGTCGCCGGGTAGCCGGGTCGGATAGCCGATGAAAGTGAAATCACGGATCTTGTCGGGCAGGGTCGGCAGCGCTTCGCCAAGCAGGGTGGCGGAAAGGAAGACGGCGGGCGGCGGCTGGTTCTCGTCCGCCAGCGATTCGATGCCGGTCAGATCCGAGGCGCTGAGCCAGACGACAAACGCGGCCCCTGGATTGGCAGTGAAGAGTTTTTTCCAGAAATCGCGGCCGGTCTGCTCCCCCGGGGAGACGTTTATGTTCGTCAGCGGCGCCTCGCTGAATTTCTTCCATGTTTCGGCAAAACTTCCGGCCAGGGCCTTGCCTTCGTCGGTGTCCCGGGATACCTGGATAACCGGTGCACCCAGTGGAAGACCGGCATCCTGCGCCAGAAATCGGGCGGCAACCTCCCCCTCCAGATAGAGGCCCTTGGAAAAATAAAGGGTATACCAGTCGTTTTCGGCAAGCCCCGGCAGGTCGGTGATCGGGAAGAGGCAGGGGATCCTGTTCTTTTCGCAGAATTCGTGAATGGGCGTCCACCCACCCGGGACGAACCCCGCCAGCAGGGCAAAAACGGGACGCCGGGCGTAGTAGGTTTCCAACTGGTTCGCCCAGGTCTCAGGGGGGCCGTGCAGCTCCCAGACCTCGAGCGAGGCCTTGCGGTCTTGTTTTCCAGATGCCGGCCTGCCTTTGTGAGACAAGCGGTTGTAGGTCAGATCCGAAAGGACCGACATTCTGGCGTTCCATTCGTCTTCTAAAAAGGCGGTCAACGGCAGGAGCATCGCATCCCTGTCGGCTGCGCTCAGCCCCTCGCCGATAATAGTGGCGAACCTGATCTCGTCCTCGGTCACCCCAGGAGAAATGGTGGCAGAGAGGGTCTTGAGATAGGATATCAGCATCCTGGTTGAATCGTCATCCAGGAGATATCGAGGCATTGCTGCATCCAGTTCCCTACCCGTCGGGTCCTTGCCGGTCAGCAGCGTAGCGGCGAGAGTTTCGTCCGTATATGCCGGCCTCGGGTTTTCAAACATCAGGCGTTTCATGGTCGGGCCGGGGATATTCTCCTGGCCGAGGAGGGGGGCGTAGAGCTTGGCGCCGCTCACCGGGCGGACCAGGATTTCCATGTCCATGAGTTGGCCCATGCCGCTGCGGAGATGGCAGGCGGTGCAGGCAACCTCTTTGCCCGTCTTCGTAACGTTGCCGAAAACCGTTGCCTGAACGGGCTCGCCGGAAGGTAAAACCCCGTTTGTATAAATCGCCTCTCCCTGGCGAAGCGCCTTAGCCTTGGCCGGATCGTCAGCAGCATGTATGGGCGAGGCGAGGCACTGCGCAAAAATAAGGGCAAGCCATACGGACTGCAGCCAGATGTGCGTCAACCGTTTTTTCATGGTGTTGTTTATCCTCCGAGACGGATGCATGATAATTTTTTGCCGTTCCCTTGTGGCAACCCCTTGCGGGCCGCAGGAATGCAGCCTGCCGAGGGAATTTCTCAGGGTGGAAAAGTGGTCGCTGACAGTATAGTAGCACATGGCGCCTTTCTGTCAAACAGATCACACCTGACCGCCGGTGCTGGTCCCATTTTTCATAAAGAGAAATCATGGCGATCCGCTGCCCGGTGACAAAAAAAAAGGGAGGGGAAAACCCCTCCCTTTATTAGGAACAATAATGTCGATTACCTCAGCCAGACATCATACTGCTAAGATTTTGATCGGGATTTGAGCAATACAGAGAACCTCATCAAACCCATCGATGCCTTCCCCGCGGGAGTTGATGAATTTGATGGTGGCGAAGCTGTCGATCGGCACATCGGATCTTATCAGGGCGTCGAAGCGCCGGGCGGTGGAGATTCTGAAGGTTTCACCTGCCGGGATCTCATACGCATGGTTGAAGGCGAGCGGGCCACCACCGAGGGCGCGGCCGTCCCAGGCGATGATTACGACGTTGACCGGAAAGCTTATTTCCAGGGAGTTGTACGCCGCGTTCAGGCAACGGACCAGGATGGTCTGGTTGACCTTGGCGT
>JANMSX010000086.1:0-3056 GCA_031389785.1 Desulfobulbaceae bacterium
AATCATAGTGTTTGACGGTGAAGCTTCCGAATCCTCGGATTTCGATCAATTCACCACGGACTAAGGATTCGGTCATAGAATTGAGAATCGTAGCTATCACAGCCTGTACTTCATGTTGTGTTATTTGAAGTTCATTCGGAAGAGTATCGATCAAATCGGCTTTAGTCATTTTGTGAGTACTCCGGAAATTGTCGGCGATCTGGTTAGGTTCAATGCACTCAGCATACATCTGGAACGTTTGGAAGGTCAAGAAGTGATAGAGCTAATTGAAATCACAGAGGAGATGATCGAAAACATTGGAAACTTTTGTAGCCTAAGCTTTTTAGGGAGTAAGAACAGCAACGGGTAGATCAGAACACCCAGGGCAGGCCCGGTGATTACAAATAAGGGAATATCCTTCAATAATCAACAGCGTCACGTTTATCCAAAAAATACAGGGGCACACTAAGATCAAGACAACCCAGCGCTGTAGCAAATTATCGAATCTGAAAGCGCAGAGGGATTATTTTCGGGCGATGAAGCAGGTGATAACGAAGACCGCAATTCGGCATTTGGAATGATCGCAGGCGTCCAAGGGGCTCTGCCCCTTAACCCCCGAGGTTTAATGCATTATGATCATAATGATTCTATTTTACAGAGGATATTCGAATATGACTTGTAAAAGTGAATTTCAAGCCTAACTTATATAACCATAAGGAATTCAAAGTATTCAGCAGAAGGAGACTGATCATGCAATACTCAGCAGTCCGATCACCGACAAAATGCTGCCGCCAAAAACGTCAGCCGTCGACGCCCGCAGCCAAGGGTGGATTCCCTATGAAAAGCCTACACCGGATAACACCATCATGCTGTTCATCGACCACCAGATCGGTCTGATAGCCGACATTCGCGACTTCAGTTCCCTTGCGGAATACCGAAGCAACATTGTTGGCCTCGCGCGTACCGCCAAGGCGCTCAAGATTCCCGTTCTGATCTTCTCGTCAAACGCGCAGTGCAGAACGGCGACACGTTGCCGGAGATCAAGGAGCTTTTCACCGATCAACCAATCTATCGCCGGACCGGGATCATCAACTGCTACGAGGACCCGACTTTTCGCCGGGCCTTCGAAGATCTGGTCACCAGTACCGGGCGCCGACATGTCATCATTTCCGGCGTGACCATCGGGACATTCTGTGCCCTGCCAACCATGTCCATGCTGCAGGACGGCGACAAGGTCTTCCCGGTGGTCGATGCCTGCGGGGCATGGAGCCGCTACGAAGCCGAGGCGGCCATGTCGCGGATGGCGCGAGCCGGAGCGCAACTTGTGACGACCTTTGCCCTCGCTTGCGAACTTCAGGCGGATTGGAAGCTGCCGTCCGCTAACGACATGCTGCCGCCGTTTATCCAGAATCTGCCGGAATATAGGCTTGTCATACAGAACTTCTGGAACAACGCCAACCAGCATACCGTCCCGGATCCGTTCGGGATGGTCAAATAAGAAAAAAGGAGACCTGACATGGCAGAGATAAACTGGATTACCTCTTTAGATGATGGCCTGGCACGGGCCAAAGCTGAGAACAGATTAGCCCTCGTCGATTTTTTCAACCCTGGCTGAATCGGCTGCAAACAGATGAACGCGGTCGCGTTCCCAGACCCCGCAGTAATCGATTTCGTCAACAATACCCTGATACCTGTGCGCATCCCTTCCGATGACCCTGAACTGGGGCCACGCTACAAGGTCAAATGGACCCCGACCCTGCTGATCCTGGATGCCAAAGGGGTTGAACATTACCGCACTCTGGGATTTTACCCGCCGGAAGAGTTGATCCCGTCACTGCTGTTGGGGATCGGTAAGGCCAGATTCAACGAGCCGGACCGTCTCGCAGCCTGCGATTGCTTTGAAAAGATCCTGACCGGTTATCCGGCCAGCAGTCTCGCTCCGGAAGCGGTCTATCTCAACGGGGTTTCCCGCTACATAGAAACCCACGATGTTGCGAACCTGACCGGTTTATATGACCGGCTGGCGAGCGAGTACCCCGAGAGCGCCTGGTTTACCCGGGCTGACCCGTACCGTCTGCTGAAAAAATAAGGCTGCGGATGCGGAAGGACGGAAGCGATTGGTTTTTAGAGAAGGAATGCACACGGGCGCAGCCCGCTTTCGGGAAGCGTAATACAATACGCTGCCCGAGACTGTGGTTAACAATAAATACAAGGTAGCTCCTGTGAACACGGTCGGCAAAATCAAAAAATCTGTAAAGGGCTGACCATCGAGGGGGCGGGTTTCCATCTGAATCGGGCCTTCGGCAATTCGCAGGTGCCCCGGTTCGATCGGTTCCTGATGCTGGATGACTTTCATTCCAACAACCCCGCCGACTACCTGTGCCGGCGGTCATCCGCTGCTCGTCGCCGGCGCCGATAACTCCTTTGTTTCCCAAGCGGTCGCCGTGCTCCACCAACCCTTCCTGCACATAAGTGATGGTATCGTTTCCCGGTGGGGTGCCAGGGCGGCATCATTCACCAGGAGGTGCCGGACATCACCGACCAGCCGGAACTGTATTCCAGCACCCCCTGGCCGCTGGCCACACCGTCTTTGCCTGCATTCTGTCGGGTGAGGGGTAGTTCGACGAATATCGCGATGCTAACGGCCACGAAACCAGCAGGGTCGGCTGGTTCGATACGGAGCACCGCTGCTTTGCCAGCCGGAAACGGCGGTCCTGTTTGAACTCCGCCCGTTTCTATGCGGTATCCTGTGGGAAGGGTCGTCGGCCAGGTTGTAGGTGCGGGTACCGTGGTGATTCCCGACGACGATTTGGGCATAGGCCGGGTTAATGTGAATTTTCACAAATTGCGGTTGATCTTCTTATTCCTTTCAGGAACTCAATCGCGCCCAAGCGGACAAAGATGCAGCCCTACTTTGCCGAATCTCTCGAAGACGAAACTTAATTTCGCAAGTGGCATCCCTCGGCGTTTTAGCGGCGCGACAAGCTAACAGAAGTGGTCTTGAAAATTTGACCATTCGGCTAGGTAAAAAAAACTAGCACCCACCAAAGATATGTCTCGCGGCAATCTTAAGAATT
>JANMSX010000102.1:0-4678 GCA_031389785.1 Desulfobulbaceae bacterium
GCCGGGGTGAAGCCGTTGATCTCCTTCTTCAGTTCTTTTTTCAGGCTGTGCAGGAAATATTCGGCGAGGAGGAGGACATCCTCGCCCCTGTCCCGCAGGGGAGGCAGGACGATCGGGATGACATTGAGCCGGTAGTAGAGATCCTCCCGGAAGCGGCCCCTGTCGATCTCCTCCTCGATATCTGAGTTGGTGGCGGCGATTATCCGCAGCCTTACCTGGATGTCGTTGATCCCGCCGACCTTTCTGAAGGTCGATTCTTCGATCAGGCGTAAGAGCTTGGGCTGCAGGGAGATCGGCAGGTTGCCGATCTCATCGAGAAAGAGTGTGCCGCCGTCGGCCAGTTCGACCAGGCCTTTCTTGTCCTGGAGGGCATCGGTAAAGGCGCCCTTGGTGTGCCCGAAGAGTTCTGATTCGACGAGGTTTTCCGACAAGGTGCCGCAGTCGACCTTGACAAAGACCCCGCTCTGCCCGCAGTGGCCTTCATGGATGGCCCGGGCCACCAGCTCCTTGCCGGTGCCGGTCTCGCCGGTCACCAGGACCGGGGCGCCGACCTCCGAGGCCATCAGGATGGCCTCTTTGACCCGGCGCATCGTCTCGCAGGAGCCGATGATGCGGTCGAGGCCGATCTCCCGGGTCTCCAGGAGGGCCTTGCGGTCCATCAGGCGGGACTGCATGATCCGCTGCAGCGTCGATCTGAATTCAATCAGTTCAAAGGGTTTGACGATATAGTCGACAGCCCCGGCGCGCAGGGCGTCGACTGCGGTCTTGGCCTCGTTGTTGCCGGTGAGCATGACGATATCGACATCCGGGGTGATGTCCTTCAGTCTGCCGATCAGGGAGATGCCGTCGGTATCCGGCAGGCCGATGTCGAGAAAGATCAGGTCGATGATCGAAGAGCCGATGGTCTCCAGGGCCTCGAGGCCGTTTGCGGCGGTGAAGACGGTGTGGCCTTCCTTCCTGACCAGACCGGCGAGCGAAAAGCGGAGGTCCTCCATGTCATCAACGATGAGTATTGCGCCCATTATTCTTCCGTCTGAAAAAACATCGTGAAGGTGGTGCCGTGTCCTTCCCGGCTGTCGACGATGATGGCGGCGTCATTTTCCTTTAAGGTCCGGTAGACGATGGAGAGACCGAGGCCGGTGCCGGTGCTCCTGGTGGTGAAAAACGGTTCGAATATCTTGTCGACGATATCCTCCGACATGCCGGCGCCGTTGTCGGAGAACGTCACGCCGACATAGCGGCGGTCGTCGAGCAGGCCCGGGTGGAGCTTCCGGTAGTGAAGCGATCTGTTTTTCAGGAGGACCCTGGCCGAGATCTCGATCCTCCCCTGCTCACGAATGGCGTCGATGGCGTTGAGGATCAGGTTGAGGAAGACCTGCTGCAGCTGGTTGGGATCAACGATGATTGCGGGCAGTCCCTTGCCGAGGTCGACCACGAGTTCGATATGGCGTTTCATCAGCTTGTTGTTGATCAGCGGCAGCGTCTCGGCAAGGATGGTGGCCAGCATGATCGGCCGTTTATTGGGAATCACCGGTCTGGCGTAGGAAAAGAACTCGGAGAGCAGTTCGTTCAGGCGGTCGACCTGACGGATGATCCGGCGGGAACACTCGAGCTGTTCTTCATTGCCTTCGGCATTCTCCTCGATCGACTGGGCCATGATCTTGATGCCGGCGAGGGGGTTGCGCACCTCGTGGGCCACCGCCGAGGCGATCTCGGCGACGGTCGAGAGCCGGTTCATCTTCTCCATTTCCTTCCGCACGTACTTCAATTCCGAGATATCGCTGAGCGAGATGATCAGACCGACCTGTCCCCCTCTCGCATCTTCCGTCGGCACCGTTGAATAACTGATGATCCTCTGTTCGCCGGTCGGGGCGGCGAGGATGAGTTCCTTCTCCGCCCGGGCATCCGGCAGTTTCCGGCTCTCGAGCATCTCCGCCGCGGTCTCCCTGCCGAAGATATCGGCGATGTACTGGCCGTTGATAGCGGTGGAGAAAGGTCTTAAAATCGATTCGGCGACGGCGTTGCTTTTCAGGACGCGGCCCTGCAGGTCGGTGACCAGGAGACCGTGATTGAGACTCTGGATGATCGATTCCGAGAATTTCTTTTCTTCGCGCAGATTGATGATCGAGATTCTCAGATCGTTGACCAAATCGATCAGCTGCTCATCCATGCGCTGGTTTTCAATGACCGTGGCGAGGATATTGGCGATGGCCTCGAGGAGCTGGGTGGTGGTGTATGAGGGCAGGTGCCTGGCCGTGACATAGATGGTCATGACCCCGATGGTGGTGCCGTCTCTGACGATAGGAACGCAGTAGTGGCCAAAGTGGTGCAGAGGAATGACCGAGTTGAGGAGGGCGGGGGGCTTCGAGAAAAACTGGATTGTCCCTTTTTTGGCGGTCTGACCGCAGTGGCAGAGTCCGAAACGAACCTTGCTGCAGGTCATGCGCTCTTCCTCGGAAAAGCCCATGACCGCCTTCATGGTAAGGAGTTCCGAGCCTTGTTCGACGAGGAAGATAACGGATTGCCTTCTGAAATGAAAGCCCTCGAGCGAGGTGAGATAAGCGAGGATATTTTCCAGCTGGTCTTTGAGCTGGTAGGGTTGAAGCGAGATTTTCAGGATATCGCTGATGATCTCCTGGTGGTGCTTTTCCGGTTTATGATCCGGCGGGAGAGTTTGCCTGCCGTGTTGTCTGCTGTCCATAATCCTCGTTCGGATATCTTCACGAAATTCTGTCGGCACCAGAGTGATGATCATCGGGAACTGCCGACTGGGAGAATGGCTCCCGCCGGCACACCTGATGAACATGACAATGCGGAAAATCAGAATGAAAAGATACAGTTTTCCTGCTTGCCTTGTCAATTGCGAAACAGGGCCGGCGGCATTTGCCGCTGCACCCGGCAGGAGAGTTCCATTATGGCGGTGGGGTTGTGAATTGTTATTTATGGTTATTTAAGGTAGTCTTAGTCTGAAATAGGCTCTTATGTTGACAGACCGGTGGCAGCGGAATAAATCATTGCCGCATCGCTGCAGGTGGCACCATGAACAGGAAAACTGAGGATCGGCAATGAGTCTGGCAAAGGACAACAAATATCTGACGACCAGGGAGGTTTCCAGACTACTCAACATCAACGAGAAAATGGTGTATTCCCTGGTCAACGATAAGGGGCTGCCGGCCACCAAGGTTACCGGGAAATGGCTGTTTCCCCGGCATCTCGTTGAAGAATGGCTGGAAACCCATGTTCTCAACTACCAGCGGACAGGCTGCGAACGCTCCTCCAGCGACGGCATCCTGCTGATGGCCGGCAGCGATGACCTGCTCCTGCAGAAGGCCCTCTCGCTCTTCCACAGGAAAGGTCTGGGCACCGTCTTCTTCGCCAATCTCGGCAGCATGGGAGGGCTGAAAAGCCTGCGCATGGGACTCTGCCATATCGGCACCTGCCACCTCCTGCAGGACAACAACGCCGAGTACAATTTCAACTTCGCCGACGAAGAACTCGAGCGGGCCCCGGTCTTTGTCAACTTCAGCAAACGTGAGCAGGGCATCCTGCTGCAGAAGGGCAACCCGAAAGGCATCACCTGCATCGCCGATCTGGCGAAAAAAGGGGTGCGTATCGTCAACCGGTCTCTGGGAACCGGCACCAGGCTGCTTCTCGATTACGAGATAGCCGCATCCGAGATTTCTTCTGATGCCATCGACGGCTACCACCGGGAAGTCGGCCGGCATATGGATGCCGGTATCGAGGTTCTGACCGGTCGGGCCGATGCCGCGCCGGCCATCCGGGCGGTGGCCGGTCTCCTCGGCCTCGATTTCCTGCCGCTGCGCTGGGAGCGGTATGACCTGCTCATCGCCAGGGAGCGGTTTTTTGAAAAGGGAATTCAGGATTTCATCGGCCTGCTGCACGAAAAATCTTTCAATGACCTCGCCGTTTCTTTGGCGGGCTATGATATTTCACTGTGCGGTAAGATGCTGTTTCCGGATAATTTTCGAGAAAAGGAGTAAGGAATGACAAGATGCAGGCCTGTAATGATCGGGACCTTTCTGTTGATCAGTTCCTTTTTCGCCGGCGCCATGGCGGAGGACAAGGTGCTGACCATATCGACCACCACCAGCCGCCGATTTCAAGCTTGAAAGGAAACAACTGTGTTTCCCGGATGCGATCAAATAGCACTATTTAACCAAGAATGGTAAAGAGGGGAGAAATATGCTGGTTGTTTCTCCCCTCTTTTATGCGGGAAATTGTCGGCATGGAAGGTCGAGTGAGGCCTTTTTCATCTGATTTCCCTCTGTAATCTCCGATTGGACAAGGTATGGAACTCTTACGAGACAGCGTGCTGTCGGCTGTTGTGCTGCTGATTCATCTCGATTCGGAACTGCTGTTCATCATCTGGGTGTCTCTCAAGGTCAGCGGTCTCTCGACCCTCATCGCTTCAGTCGTCGGCATTCCCGCCGGTCTGCTGCTTGCCCAGGCCGTCTTCCCCGGCAAGCGCTTCGTCCTCACCTGTCTCAACACCCTCCTGGCCCTGCCCACCGTGGTTATCGGCCTGGTGGTCTATGCCTTCATCTCCCGACGGGGAACATTCGGAACTTTTGGCCTGCTCTACACCCAGGAGGCGATCATCATCGGCCAGGTCATCCTCATCGTGCCATTGGTGACGTGTCTGACCATCGCCGCCGTC
>JANMSX010000108.1:0-9140 GCA_031389785.1 Desulfobulbaceae bacterium
GGGTTGAAGCCAAGAAATATGAGGAACGGGATGAAAAGACAAGGATAATTTTTTACGGGTGGTGATGTGGGAATGGGGTCAAGTCTTCCTTTGGCTTTTGTGTCTAACCCCAGGACCTTAATACCTAATCTTAACAAACTAATCCGTGACTGTTCAGCTGCATTAGATAACGGAGATAAGTGTCTGCCATCCCTCAATACCTCTACAGGAGGTCCAGTTTTTAATCCTGCAATACTCCGGATTCCAGCCTGAAGCCTGCCGGGACAACACCAATACCGGTATGGCTTGAATCGTTACAAAATCTTTAGAATAACGCAGATTTCTCCCTGCGGTCGAAATGACGGATAGAGGTGGAATGACGGTGAGAGACGAAGTTCTGTTCTCCTACCCCCCTGTTCTACTACCATCCTATTGTCATCCCGACCGTCGTCACCACAATTGCTACCCCGCCCCCGCCATCCCTACTCGTCATCTTGACCGCAGGGAGAGATCTCAAATTACCCATCGCTCAGATTTTCCCCCTCAATCATCAATGTTTCTGCCCGGCTGGAGCGAAACCCTCAAAGCGCCTCGATTCGCAGCCAAATTCCCAGCCGAGTGGTTACCTGCTCAACACCTTGTATTCTTTTCCGTCATCATCCAGGTCCGCTTGTACCTGCAAATTTTCGCAGACACAATCTTCAACGCCTTGGCACACATCAGAACAGGCCTGGCGAAATTCTGGACCGTCCACTTCGGCTATCCACTCGCCGGAATCGGCTTGGTATGTTTTTTTGGCTTTCAGCGTTGTCTTTCTGCCGCGGCTGACTTCTCTAACTGTCATCGTTTTCATGATATCACTCCTCCTTTTTGTCAATTTTCCATTCCTTTGTAATACAATATGCCTTGATCGTGCGGTTGTTAAGGGGAGGAGCGGATTCAGAGGTCCTTGTTTCCGATAGCTGGAAGCCAAGGCACCCAAACCTTGCTGTTATTGAATGATTACCTCCGAACAGGACATTTCCTCCGATTTGCTTCTGCCTGCATTGACAGGGGCCTTGTTTACCTTACCTTTTTATCTGAAGGTAGGGTAAATTGCCGAGATGTGCTGAAGGTAATTCGGCACTGACGTTATTGTGATCCTTGCCTTGAAATTGGAGAGACATTCTGTATACGTGAGTGTCAACTTCAAACGATTCCATGACGCGAGCCTTAAATTGCTGTGATGCTGGGAGGTGAAAAGAATGCCTGAACTGAGATGTCCCGAGTGTGGGAATGAGTTGTTACCGTCAAAACTTCAAGATGCAGCGGATCCATGTATGTGCCAGAAATGTGGCAGAAATGTCTATTCGTGGGCAAAAGCAGAGGTAAAGGTTAAGTGTTCGAAATGCGGAAAGGAGAATAAAACGACCGTAATGAGATAAGTTGCTGAATATTCGAGTGGACTGTGAGCATCAGAGTGTGAATCAGCGTGCAATAATGCCCTCTTAGGCAGAGGAATCAGGGTCGAAAAACGACCATGGAGAAGAGTATTCTGTTGTCAGAAAAAACGAAAAAAGGAAAAAAAGGGGTCAGATCTGCCTTTGGCTTTTGTGTCTGACTCCGACGACCCTATATCTGATCTAAACAAGGTAATTCAAACGAGAACCCGGTGAGTTCCGGATGGCCGCCTGTTAAAACAGCAGCCGGTGCCGCAGCTGCTTGGGGGCGTGCGAGCCGATCGAGGCCAGGATGAAGACCAGCAGTACCGTCCCCTGCACCGGCAGTAATCCATGGTATGCCGCTCCCAGGAAAAGAAGCTTCACCAGGGTGACCACCCCCGAAAATTCGCGGTGTACCTGCCGGTGCCGCAGCCACTCGCTGGCAAAGAGCAGAACGCCGGTCAGCACGGCGATCGTTACATATTCAGAGGGCGGCGCCGGGATAACATCGAGAAGAAAGGCGGCAAGAAAGACCGCCGCCCCCACCTGATGCAGCGCCCTGATCAGGATGGAGAGGTTGAAGACCCAGTAGGGGCGATAACCGATCCTCCCCATCTTCGCGCCGTTCTCGCAATCCTTGCCGGTCCCCTTCTGCATTGCAATCCTCCATTTCCCCCTACCCTATGCACTCCTGGCCGCCGAAGGCGGCACCTGTCCCGCACTGGCCAACATATCGCAAGATTTGTTTTTTTGAAATATGAACCTGTCGACGCCCGCAATGTTTTGGCAGCGGCAAAATTCCACCCCTCAGCGAGATAAATGCAGTGCAGATCGACAAATACCCTGTCCAGCCGGGTCCAACTATTAGTCCGGACAAGATAGATTAGGCCAGCATCGGGAAAATGTACTCCGGAAAACCTGAAAATACGGTTTTCCCCCGGGCATCCAGATTTGCATGGTATAGTCTCCCAAAGAGGGACCGAGGCAAAACGGCCTGGCACCGGGGTCCTGAACACAGTCGTCACAGAAATCGTTTTACAGAAGAGCCTTTTGCAAAATGACAAAATCACACAGAACGTCCCACTCTCATCCCGGATAGCCGAGATAATTCAGGGGCCGTTACGAAATAACCGTTACTTTTTTACCATTTCGTTACGGTCCCTTATGCCGGAAAGGTATTTCTGCATAACGGTTATTGTTTGACGACGGCTTATGTTGTCATTTCGAGCGATAACGAGAAATCTCGGTTTTCAAGACGATGAGATTTCTCCCTCCGGTCGAAATGACAAGGGGTGGGTCGAAATGACAAGGGTGGGTCGAAATGACAGAATCTGCAGCTGGTCATTTTGCAAGAGGCTCAGAAACCAAGATATCCCTTTAAACAGCACCCCACATTTGTTGACAACAAAAGACAACCCCACTTTCCCCATACACCGCCGCCAGTCTCAAATGCTCCCCACGCCCATCCATCGGTTTTTATTTCCTTCTCTCGATAAGAGATTCCTCATCCGTCTGTTCCTGGTAGCGATCGCCTGCTACCTGATCTTCGGTCACCTGCTCCTCCCTCTGCGCGTGCAGGGCTTGAGCATGGAACCTACCTACCATGACCGGTCCTTTGCCTTCTGCTGGCGGCTGCAGTATCTCTTTTCCCCGCCGGAGCGTTTTGATGTAGTCACCGTGCGGTATTCGGGGAGGACCGTGATGCTGCTCAAACGGATTGTCGCCTTGCAGGGGGATACGGTCGAGTTCCGGAAAGGGATGCTGTATGTGAATGGCAAGCTGATCGAGGAACCCTATGTCCGTCATCGTTCCGCCTGGGAACTTCCCCCGCGAACCGTGGCGCCCGGACATGTCTATGTCGTGGGCGATAATCGAGGCACGCCGATGGCCCAGCATCGATTCGGCGAAGTAAATCTGAACCGTATTGTCGGAGGCGTAATCCCATGAACAATAAGATCCTGCTCACAGCAATCCTGCTCGTCGTCTGCGGCGCAATCCTGTTTTTATGGCCGAGCGACGAGAAAAAGATCCGGGGCAAATTTGCCTCCCTGGCTGAATACAGTTCAACGGAACAGGCTGAGCCGGTTCTCGAGACAATGAAAAAAGCGGCCCAGGCGGCAAAACTGTGCACTGAGCCCTGCTTGATCCACGTCGAATCATTGAAGATCGATCGGGAGTTCAGCCAGAAAGAGCTCAATGAGCGTTTTCTCATGATGAAAAAGAGGCTGCCCGACACGGAATTCAAATTTCATGACATTGTTGTCGACATAGCCGGCGACGACCGGGCCGAGGTCACGACCACCCTCCGAATAGTCGGGACAATCGTCGATGAACAGATTACGGATGCCTATGAAATAGATATCACGGCGGAAAAAAGAGATGGGGACTGGCTCTTTTCTTCGTTTACGGTTGTCGAGTTCATGAAAAAATGAGCGTCGGGTAGCTCTGTTGCACCTATCCGAGAGCCTCCGGGCGCTGTGACGATAGCCCGATGAAAACCGGTTCCCCTATACTTCTTCGCAGCGCCGCACAAGGGTGAGCAGGGCGTGCCGCACCGCGCTCCAGGCGGAGCCTGCGGGCACGATCAGCTCGTAATGGCCGGCATCCGGAAGCACCTCCAGATACACTTCACTATCCTGTGCCGCCGCCACATACCGTTGCAGGTAATCGACAGGCACGACCTGGTCGTGGAGACCGATCAGGTGCCATTGCGGCACCCCCAACGGCAGCAGCGAGGCCGGCGATGCCTGGCGGTAGCGGTGCGGCACCTCCAGCGGTGAGCCCCCCAGCAACTCCCGGCACGCCCCGCCGCAGATATTTCGGCGCAGGCCTTCCGCCAGATCGGGGATGCCGGCCAGGGAGACCACGCCGCGTACAGGCAGGGCATCCGCCGAAAACAGCCTGCTCGTTTCCGGCAATTGCCTGCGCCCGGCGAGCCACAACGCCAGATGCCCCCCTGCCGAGTGCCCGACGCTCACCACGCGGGCCATGTCCAGTGAGAACCGGCCGGCCACGCCCCGGAGAAAATCGGCTCCGGCCGCAACATCCGCAAAGGTCGCCGGCCACCCGCCGCCATTGCCCAATCGGCGATACTCCATGTTCCAGACGACCAGCCCCTCGCTGCGCATGGCCGCGCACAGCCGTCCGAGGTACTCCAGCCCGTACCGCGCCCGCCAGCAACCCCCGTGCAGCAGGATCGCCACCGGATGGGGTCCCGCCTGCGCCGGCAGATACAGGTCGCCGAACTGCTCGGGGTGCGGGCCGTACGGCAGGCGCTTATCCGGCGCGACGGGCAACAATCCCGCCAGGTCCTCCTCCGTCAGGATTTGCCGAGGACCGCCGTTCATAGAATTAAGGTGCGGTCGATCTGCGGGACGGTCGGACGGCCCGTCAGCCCCATGGCCAGGATGATCTCCTGGTGCAGCAGATCCAGGGCCCGACTCACGCCCTGCTCGCCGTCAACCGCCAAAGCCCACAGGTACGGCCTGCCGATGAGCACGGCGCGGGCTCCCAGCGCCAGTGCCTTCAGGACGTCCGTGCCGCGCCGGATACCGGCGTCCACCAGCACCTCCGCGCGCCCCGCGACGGCATCGACCACCGCCGGCAGCGCCTCGCAGGTACTGATGACGCCGTCGAGCTGCCGGCCGCCGTGGTTTGAGACGATCACCCCTGCGGCCCCATGCTCGATGGCATGGTTGGCCCCTTCGGCCGTGAGTATCCCTTTGACGAGGATCGGCAGACTGGTTACGGACCGCAGCCAGTCGACCACTTCCCAGGTGAGGCTCGCGTCGAACATCTCATCCACGTATTGGGCCAGTGGGGAGCCGGCGTCCGCGGCCAGCCTGCCGGCGGCATACGGCTCGAGATTTTTCATCGTTACCCCGGGCGGCAGGTGGAAGCGGTTGCGAAGATCGCGTTCGCGCCGTCCCTGCAGGGGCTGGTCTATGGTCAGACAGAGCGCCGAGCATTGCGCCTCCTCGGCCCGCCGCACGAGGTCGCGGGTGATTTCCCGATCGCGGAAACAGATCAGCTGCAGCCAGCGCGGCCCCGGGCTGGCGGCGGCGATTTCCTCGATGGACTTCGTCGCCGTCATGCTGACAATCTGGATAATGCCAGCAGCCGAGGTCGCCCGCGCCACGGCGCATTCGCCCTCCGGGTGCGCCAGGGCGTTGAAGCTGCAAGGCGCGGTGAGGACCGGCATCGTCACCGTCCGGCCGAGCACCGTGGTCGTGGTGTCGATGCGGCTCACATCGACCAGAGCGCGCGGCTGCAGACGCAGCCGTTGCCAGGCGCGCATGTTCTCGGCGAGCGTCACCTCGTCGTTTGCACCCTCGGCAAAGTAGTCGTAGACCATGGGCGGCAGACGGTCGCACGCGAGCGCTTCGTATTCGTTGAGATTGACGGGAATCGACATGGATATTACCTCCGTGGGTATGGCCAGATCGGAAAACGACCGGCGGGTGTTGGTCGCAACCCGCCGGAAGGTGTGTCCGCAGCATCTTCCCATGCTTTATCTTACCTGCATCCGCTATAGGCGATGCAAGGGGATAATCTTTTGGTCTCGGAAAAACCTCCCGGGACTTAACATGCGGTTTCGACTCTCCTCGGGAAAACCCTCATCTTCCCCGAACCCGGACGAATCAGGGTCCAATAGGCGGTTTCCCAGTTCCAGATTGGGGGTTTTTGAAATTCCTTCACCAGCAACGCTTCCAGCTCAGCGGACGAGCCGGAAAAACCCCGAAACTCCTTTTCCAGGATATCCCTTCGCCTGGCGGCGCTTGGGACAATCCTGCCGCAGTACCAATCGTCGTCCGGCAGCCTGTCGCCTTTTTCGTCGACCGGGTAATCGCATTGTTTCTTCTTTGCCGGCATCTTTTCCTCAACGTAGGCAAAAGGGCCGTCGGGATCGAAGGTATTCGTTTCCACCAGCACCCCATCCCGGGCAAAACGGGTGTGCTTTTTACCATCCCCGCCGATTTCAACGACACATGCCTGATCTTTTTCCTTGCCGCAGATTGTGACAAATACCGGGGCACTGACCTGCCATCCCTCGACATCCCTCAACGCCTCGGCAAAACTGTCAATCGACGGGTCTTGAAAGAGTTGCCTCAACCTGAAGGTAGGCTCCGTATCGAAATTTATCCGGTGTTTGTACCATGGGGCATAGTTGATCGCCGCGGAGAACCCCTTTTTCCGGCCTGTGAGAACCCCGAGCATGCCGATGTTGCCGACTACCGCAAATTCTTTGGTAGGATCATCATCCAACCCTTTAAAATGATAGATCCGGGTGGCCTGACCGATCGCACGTGCCCCTTGCCAGTCCAGGCTGCGCATGCAGACATTTTCCTTTCCTTCGTCATCCCATACGACCAAGGTGCTGCATCCCAGGTGTGCCCATGAATACAGACGCTGCACAAGCGCCATCCGGGCAGGGGTTAGCACCCCGCCGGTCTGTCCGGCCAGCCAGTCACACTCTTGAATGAAAGAGCCATGTCGTTGATATATCATTGTATACATCGCGGAGGCAGCTATATCGGGCAATGTCCACCTTTCATCAGAAAACAGGGAATCTTTAAAAAATCGGCATAGATTAAGAAAATCTCGATGATCATCCGGATGCCTGTACAAAGCGTCATGCCAGATCAATGCAGGATCCTTCTCTTCATAGCGAACAATTCGCATGCCGGTCTCGTTCAATTCCGGAAGCATTTTATCGGTTCTGCTCGCTTTGCATTCAGTTTCCCGGCCGCCCATCTTCTTCACCGTCATGCTTTATCAATTCTTCGCAACAAGCAATGAGAAAAACAATTTTGCTCGATGAAAATATATGTCTTTTCACCGATAACGCACCCGGGTCTCCGGACATAAGACACCTATCGCACGGCCAGGTCGATAACGGCCCAAAAACCATCAATTGCGTTTTCGACATAAAAAACCATTATGTCTCTATCGACATTTGGAGGTAGCATACACGTACGCCGTGGTGCTGCCGACGGTTGAACCGGCAGTATCATCACACGCAGACGACCCGCCTGAAAAACATGGAACCTTGTTCAAACACAAGAAGCCACATCCGTACCCATCGACAGAAAAAGGAGAGCTGAATGCTGCGCGTTTTCCAGAACGACCTGGCGGACCCCGGACAATTCGTCGTGACCCTGGAACTGGTGCCCGGCCGGGAGGCCGGCGGCCGTTCCGTCGACGCCGTCATCGGCATCGCTCGCGACGCCTTTGCCGATGGCCGCATTTCCGCGGTATCCATTACCGACAATCCGGGCGGCAACCCGGCGTTGAGCCCCGACGCACTGGGCCACGACATTTTCTCTATCGGCATGGACGTGATCGTGCACTTCACCTGCCGCGACATGAACCGGGTGGGCATGGAGAGCCGCGCCCTGCAACTGGCGAGAATGGGGCTTAAAAACATCCTGGCCATCAACGGGGACTATGCCGGCAAAGGCTTCGGCGGGCAGGGCTCCCCTGTGTTCGATATCGATTCGGTCCAGCTGCAGATCATGCTGGGCATGCTCAGCGATCGCATCCAGGCGTCGGGAGACCCGGACTGCTTTTTCAGCGGTTGCGCCGTCTCGCCCTTCAAACAGACCGAAGGCGAGTGTTTCGCCCAGTATGCCAAGCTGTGCCGCAAGGTTGCGACCGGAGCCCAGTTCGTCATTACCCAGTTGGGCTATGACGCCCGCAAGTTCGCGGAGTTGATCCGCATGCAGGCGCATCTCGGCATACAGGTGCCGACGCTGGGATCGGTGTATGTGCTCAACCCCAAATCCGCGTCCCTGATGAACGCCGGCAAGGTGCCGGGGGCCGTGGTGGCCGAGCCGCTGCTCAGGCAGATTGAGACCGAGTGGCGCGACAGGGCCGCCGGCACCCGGGCGGCCGTCGAGCGGGCAGCACGCCTGGCGGCGGTGCTCAAGGGGCTTGGCTACGGCGGCATCCACATCGGCGGCATCCACCGCAGTTTCGATATGGTGGGCCGCATCCTGGATCGCCTGGCCGAGATTGAAGACCAGTGGCAAACCTTTCTGCCCGATTTCGATTTTCCCCAGGCCGACGGTTTTTATGCTTTTGCGCCGCAGCCCGCCCCCGAATCGGCAGAGCCTGCCTTCGGTCGGCAGGATTCCAGGCTGGGTCCGATGGAACGCCTGCATTTTACGATGCTGGATTACATGCACGCGGCCTTTTTCGACCAGCAGCATCGCTTTGCGCCGGTATACCGTAAGCTCTCCCGATTGCTGGACGGCAAGATCGGCGGCCGCCTGCTGGCAACGGTGATCGAACACCCCTCCAAGCAATTGCTGCTCGATTGCCGCAAGTGCGGCGACTGCGGCATCCAGCACGTGGCCTATTTGTGCCCTGAGTCCCAATGCCCCAAGCATATCCGCAACGGCGCCTGCGGCGGCAGTCGCGACGGGCAGTGCGAGGTGTACCCGGATCGGCCCTGCGTATGGTTCCGGGCCTATCAGCGCTGGTCGAGCTGCAATCAGTCCGATCAGATGATTCAGGGATGCGTCCCGCCGCGGATGTGGGAGTTGAACCAGACATCCGCCTGGTTGAATTTTCATCTCGGCCGTGATCATCAAAACGCTTCCGCAGAGATCATCCAGCGCTGCCGGATCAGCAATTTCCGGCAGCGGCCCATGCTGTAAACTGTTCTGCAGGGAACAGGCAGAAAACGACAACGCCTGGGAATGACCGGCGCGATAAGGTTTTGGGAGATCCGCCGTC
>JANMSX010000048.1:0-16345 GCA_031389785.1 Desulfobulbaceae bacterium
GACTCCCGGTATGTTGCCTTGTTTCGGATAGGTGGCATGAGGATTGGAGGCCAGGTCGCTCCAGACCGAGTCACGGTCGTCCGGGACCCAGAGGGCCTCCACGTCGTAGGCGACGGTCATGGCGTGGGGGTTGGTGGCAAACTTCAGAGTATTCGGTAAATCAAGGTTACTCGCCTCCGGATCAGGCTCCCTGATATCGCCGCCGAGAAAATCGGGGAACCGGTCGGGGAAGTTGGTCAGGTTGGCGGCAGTTCTATGCCTGCGGTCCCGGCCGCAGCCGATGGGGATGGTGATATCCCACTGGCTGGCGAAATAGGCGTCCGGCGGGAGGATCAGCAGCATGCCGTAGAGACCGAATTCAAAGTGCTGCATGGTATTGCGGTGGCAGTGGTAGAAATAGGTGCCGATGAAGTTGGGCTGCCACTGGTAGGTATACTTCCCGATCTCCATGGAGCAGTGCCCCACTCCGTCGTTCATCGGGGTCGGCTCGATGCCGTGCCAGTGGATGGTGTGGGGCGGTGGGCCTTGTCCAGCCGTATCGCAGTGGAAAATCGCTCCCCGGGGCACCCTGACAGTCGGCCCCGGCCAGATATCCGGGTCGGCGCCGGTGTTGACATCCGGGTCGCGGAAGACGAAAAACGCCAGATTTTTGCGGCCGTCCCAGGTCGGTACCGTGAGACCGTGCATCAGCACGAGCCTGGTTGTGTGGGGGACCGCAGGTATGACCCGGAGGCCCGCTTGAGCCATAACCTCGGGGACAGGGTTGGTCGGAAGGACTCTATCCGGGGTGGGGGGGCTCGCGGTGGGGGGGTCGAACATCTTGGCGAACATCCCTTCCATACCGACGACCGACCATCGGCGAACCCTGTAAGCTGGTATTGAGAATGACATATTATTTCTCCTAATTATGTTAAGATAAAAGGAATTATCACGTTATTTCTGAATATATCGTCATGTGCCCTCAACGAAGGAAAATCAATCCAGGAGAAGATTTATCCAGGGCGCAGGATTCCCCCGTTTACCTTTAACCGGTGCCGGTCCCGGCTCGACATGGGGATTGGGTTCAAAGCCCGCAGCCGGCCCGGTATCGGTGATGCCGCGGATGTTGCGGTACATCATCTCAAAATCTTCATCCATGGGGAAATCCTTCTGGGTGTTCCGATCTCCGGTTACATACATCCCGGAGATCAATCCCATATTATAGTTCCCGCCCTGGGCGGTCTGGCTCGGTTCGCTGTGGTCGTGCATCGGGTAGCAGAGCGGGGAGAGGCGCTGCGCCAGCGGCACGTCGTTGCCGTTAATGTCTTTCGCCTTTGTCCCCAATCCCGGGATATGCACTTCCATCTCCTCAATCGGCGGCCAGACCGGGCTGCCGCTGAGACTATCAAGGGGTTCAGATATCGACGCCATCCCTATGCCGAGGGTATTGGGGACGTCAGGCGGTCGCATGAACGGGACGGTGTAATCTACCCGGTCCATGGGATGGAGGGTAAAGACATCCAGCCAGAGCGGATTGTCCGAGACCACGCCGTTGACGCTGGTGACGAAAAAGTGGTTGGCGTGCAGGTGCATGGAGTGGGTCCAGAGCCCGGCATTGAGGATATGGATCACGACCGGTTCTCCCACCCGGCCAGTCGGGGTGATGGTCGGACTGAAATGGGCGAAGAAGCCGGACTGGCCGTTGATCATGAAATATTCAGGGTTGCCGGTGCCCCTGGTCGGGCTGAACGGGTCTCTTAGAAACCTATCGAGAAACGTGGTGGCCGGGTAGTCCAGCCCCCGTGGATAGTTTCCCACCTCGGCAAAGAGAGTGGGACTCGCCTCATGGGTGAGCCAGACGTACTGGCGGAAGGGGGGAGCGGGGAAGTGGCTGTTGGGGTCCGTATCTCCTTCTTCCCACTTCAGGCCGGGGAAAAGTTCCGGGTGGCCGAATGCATTGTACATGTCCTGGACATGGGGAGTCGGGGCGTCGTAAGGTGTGAAATTGTTGACGCCGACCGCTGCGGCCGGCTTTACAACGAGAGCTCCGTGCAGCCCCATCATCCTGTTTACCGGCGCGTTGAGGTTGTCGTAATAGAGAAACGCGCCCGACTTGGATACGAACACCGTTCCGGAGAGGGTTTCTCCCGGCGCGATCGGCCCAATGCTGAAATCAAGGTCGGGGATGGCGAAAGAGTGGTTTTCGTCAAGGCCGTTGGTCACATTGAAGGTAATGGAGTCGCCGTTCGTGCAGCAGATGGTCGGTCCCGGGCATTCGGCCGGGATACTCACAGCGTTGGTGCCGGGGATGCTCATCTTGTAGATCCAGAAGTAACACCGAGCATCATTGACGGCGTTGTGAGTCACCATCTCTTTTATCGCATCGCTGATGAACACGTCGAGGGTCTGGCCAGCTGCGAAGGCGTTGCCTGCTCCCAGCCAGGGAAATTTGCTGCCGATCACGATGGTTGCGACCCCTGCCGAACTTAATTTTAAAAACTCCCGTCTATTCATAATGCCCCCCCTTTTTATATAGTGATTCTTATTTGCCAGCCGAAATCATATTAACGAAATCAGAAAACCCGAATAATTCTATTTATGACCTCACCTATGTGTCGGTGAGCCCCTGACCATTTCGCGATCGAAGGGCCTGTCATGTAGGTCGAGAGAGACCGCGAATTCCGGTGAAATCGGGTCATATTTCCACAAATCAAAAACAAGCGGGGGGACAGGTATATTGGTGGCGGAGCGGATGGATCTGTTCGAGCCGTCATCAATACATGTTGATGCGAGAGCGTAAGAGAGGCGATGGAACAAAGTTGTTTTAGTGAGAATCTTTCTCATACGTTCCCTTCGGGGATGGAAGCCAATGCTGGTTTGTACCTAAAACTCGCCTGAAGTATAAACAATTATCGTTCAAAGATGACCACTGAGTCAAGATAAATTTTCATTTACGAGAAATATTCCTACTGAGTGGTATTGAAATTACCGTCGACGATAGCGTAAAATGCATACAAATATCATTCCAACAGCAAGCAGGAAAAAAATTATATAAAAATAATCAGTATAATAAATATGTTACGAATTAACCTTGAGTGGTGGGTATCTTAATCTGGCCAAGTTTGCATTAAATCTTGAAATAGGAATAATTATCAAGTAACTTTGTGCGAAAGCTGTGCGGAAAATTCCAAACGCATAAGAATTGTTATTAAATGTTAATTCCTGTCAAAATCACGAGAAGCCGGCCAATGATTCCTGGGATGTGAATTTTCTCAGGTATGCGGGAAGGGGGATGAGGCGCGCAGGAAAATCACCATGCTCTATATGTTAGATATTTAAATAAAATTATAAAAATATCAAACTTTTTGTTTGAAATCGAAGATAGTTCCGGAGGTCGGGGGGTGAGCGAGAGTTCCCATGGACAACATAGAGTGTGCATGAGAGCGCTGAGTATAAAAATTTAAACCACCTGGGCCAGCTTTCTTGCTTTTGAACTCTGTGGAAACCACCGAGAGCCAGGACTGGTTATCGATGATAAATGATGTAATATTAATATATTGTAAGATTATAGATGATATGTTCTGAAAACTGCGGAGAGCGGTAGCAACAGAAATTGTCAAAATAGTAAAAAAAATTATACTTATATTGTTATGTTATTGCAGCAATAATCTAAATGTATTGAGCGTAAAGCGCAGTTGAATATAAATATTTGTACTTTTTGTACTCTCGCCGGTCCGGAAAAGGGCAGGTAACCTCGATCCTCTCCCCAGAAATTGAGCGGGTTTCACCCTACCGTCTCTGCGACAGCGGAATCACGCTGGTGACCTTGACTTCATGGGAGAGAGATGCGTAAGATGATACCATTGAGATCACTCTCTTAATTGCTGAAAAATCAGGAGAACAAACCGGACAATGAAAAAGATTATCGTCGGAACAGCTATTGTCGCGATCCTGGCAACCACATTTTTTGCCGGATACTGGTACAGCAAGGCGCCATCGCCGGAGACCGAGGCCGGGGATCGGGCAATCCTCTATTATGTGGATCCGATGAATCCCGGCAACAGATACGATAAGCCTGGAATCGCCCCCTGCGGCATGGCCCTGGAGCCGTTTTACGGCGACGGAGGGGCAGGAGGGCGCTCCGCCTCCATGCCTCCCGGGACCGTGATGATCACTCCCGAAAAACAGCAGCTCATCGGGGTCCGGATCGAGCAGGTGGCAAAGAGCCCATCGTCCCACACCATCCGCCTCCTGGGCAGGGTTGCCGCGGACGAGACCCGGGTCTACCAGGTAACCTCGTCGGTGGCAGGATGGATACGCCGGGTACAGCCATTCTCCACCGGGAGTATCGTCAAAAAAGGTGAAGCCCTCGCCAGTTTTTACGCCACGGAATTTCTGGCCGCCGAGCAGTCATATATATATGCCTTGAATTCCGCAAACCTACGCGCGAATATCAGGACCCCGGGAATCCAGGCCAGCATAGCCGAACAAAGCCTGCAGCAGACTGAAGACAACCTGCGCTTTCTCGGCATGGGGGAGAACCAGATCAGGGCTCTGAGCCGCACCCGTGAATTTATCGATAATATCGACATCGAATCACCGGCCACCGGGTTGGTTCTGACACGTAACATTTCCCTGGGCTTGAGGTTCGACGCAGGGGCTGAATTCTATCGTATCGCCGACCTGGGCGAGGTCTGGATCCTTCTCGATACCTACGGGAACGAGGCGAAATATTTCAGGCCGGGAGAGAAGGTGCCGGTCCGCTACCAGGGGGCAACCTTTGAAGCACGAGTCGATGAGGTCCTGCCGCAATTCGATGCCTCGACCCGCACTCTGAAAGTCCGCCTGGTTGCGATTAACCCGGAGTATATCCTTCGCCCGGATATGTTCGTCGACGTGGAATATCCGGTTGTCATGCCTGCGGCGTTGACCGTTCCGGTGGACGCCGTGCTCGATTCGGGCATGAAAAAAACGGTGTTTGTCGACCGGGGGAATGGTTTTTTCGAGCCGCGCCGGATTGAAACCGGCAGGTATTTCGGTACTCGAGTGGAGATATCGAAGGGCCTGGTGGAGGGTGAACGGATCGTGGTCGCCGGGAATTTTTTCATCGATTCCGAAAGCCGCTTCAAGTCGCCCCCCGTCGAGGTGGCGTCGCCCGCGACGGAGGAGGAACTGCCTATGGCCGGGATGAAGGCGCCGGCGACGGAGGCGAAGCCGCCCCCGGCCGAGGTGAAGGCACTGGTGGATGAGATGGAACCCTCTCCGGCCAAGATGGAATCGTCCCCTGCTGAGATGAAGCCGGCCGCGACCGAGGTGAGGCCCTCCATGGATGAGATGAAGCCGGCCGCAACCGAGGTGAAGCCATCCATGGCCGGGATGAAGCCGCCCCCGACCGAGGCGGACAAGCCGATGAGCGTCGACCCAATCTGCGGCATGCTGGTGAACGAAGAGGAGGCCGAGGAGTCGGGTCTGACCTCCGTTCATCAGGGCAAGACCCACTATTTCTGCTCGCAGGTGTGCAAGGAGCAATTCGACAGATCTCCCGAAACCTACATCGATGCGGCCGGGCTCGGTGCGCCGGAAGGTGTCGGTCCGCCCGCCGGCCCGATGCCCGGCAATATGCCGATGCCGGCGACGCCGCATGCAGATGGGCAGATGAAGATGCCGGCACAGATCGATGCCGGCGATAAGGATCGGGGGGCGGCGATGCCGGATGGCGGCCCGGCAGCTGAGCAAATGCCGATGCCGGCCGGGATGCCCGACCATTCCATGGAAAAACCGGGGGAGATGCCCGAGGCCGGGTCTGCGGAAAAGGGTGACGACCAGACGAAGAAGCAAGGTGAGGTAGGGACCGAGACCATGCAGGATATGCCGGTCATGGAAGGGAAGAACGCCAATGATTAATCGGATAATCGACTTTTCCGCCAACAACCGGGGTGTCGTTCTGGTGCTGGTCGCCTTTGCCGCTCTTGCCGGCTGGTGGTCGATGCACAGGCTGTCGCTCGACGCCATACCGGACCTTTCCGATACCCAGGTGATCATCTACTCCCGCTGGGACCGCAGTCCGGACATCATCGAGGACCAGGTGACCTACCCGATAGTCACCGCCATGCTCGGCGCGCCGCGGGTCAAGACCGTGCGCGGTTTCTCCGATTTCGGCTATTCCTTCGTCTACGTCATCTTCGAGGAGGGGACGGATATCTACTGGGCCAGGTCGCGCGCCCAGGAATATCTGTCCGGCGTCCTGCAGCGGCTCCCCCAGGGGGTGAGGACGGAGTTGGGGCCCGATGCCTCCGGCGTCGGCTGGATCTACCAGTATGCCCTGGTGGATACCAGCGGCAAGCACAGCCTGGAGGAGCTGCGCTCCTACCAGGACTGGTACCTGCAATATTACCTGAAATCCGTGCCCGGGGTCGCTGAAGTGGCGCCCATCGGCGGTTTCAGCCGGCAGTACCAGGTAAACCTCGACCCGAATCGTCTCCAGGCATACGGAATCAGCCTGAACCGGGTGGTTGAGGCGGTGCGCGGCGGCAACAGCGATGCCGGCGGCCGTCTCATCGAGTTCGCCGGCACAGAATACATGGTCCGTGGCCGCGGTTATGCCCGCTCGATCAGTGATTTCGAGGAGATCGCGGTGAGCACCAGCGAGGACGGCACGCCGATACGCATTCGGGACGTCGGGCAGGTTGTGCTGGGACCGGACTATCGCCGGGGGGTCTCAGATCTGGACGGCACCGGGGAAGCGGTTTCCGGCATCGTGGTCATGCGCCAGGGCCAGAATGCCCTGGATGTCATTAAGGGAGTCAAGGCGAAGATCAGGGAGATCGAGCCGGGGCTCCCCGACGGGGTGAAGGTCGTCCCCGTGTATGACCGTTCCGAGCTGATCAACCGTTCCATCAGCAACCTGAAGTACACCATTGTCGAGGTGATCTGTACGGTGTCGCTGGTCATTCTCCTCTTCCTCTGGCACTTTCCCAGCGCCATCATCCCGATAATCACCATCCCGCTCGCCGTCCTCATCTCCTTTATCCCCCTCAAGCTCCTTGGGATCAACGCCAACATCATGTCCCTCGGCGGGATCGCCATCGCCATCGGGGCGCTGGTCGACGCGGCCATAGTGGTTGTGGAACAGACCCACAAAAAGCTGGAGTTATGGGATCAGGGCGGGCGGAAGGGCCACTACCGGGATATCGTCATCGGCGCCGTCAAGGAGGTGGCCGGGCCCAGTTTCTTCGCGCTGCTGGTTATCGCGGTCTCCTTTCTGCCAGTGCTGACCCTCGAAGCGCAGGAAGGGAGGATGTTCAAGCCGCTGGCCTACACCAAGACGCTCGCCATGGTGGTCGCCGCCATGCTGACCATCACCCTCGATCCCGCCCTGCGGCTGTTGTTCACCCATGTGCGGAATTTCCAGTTCCGCCCGCTCTGGTTGTGCCGCGCGGCGAACGGCTTGCTGGTCGGGACCATCCATTCCGAAAAGACTCACCCGGTCAGCCGCCTGCTGATCCGCCTCTATGAACCGGCCGTGTCCTGGGCGCTTCGCCGCAAGTGGCTGGTCGTCGGGACTGCCGTGATCCTGATCGTCGTGACCGTGCCGGTGTTCCAGCGGCTCGGCTCCGAATTCATGCCCCCCCTCGACGAGGGTTCGCTCTTCTACATGCCGACCACCATGCCGGGCATCTCCATAACCGAGGCGCAGAGACTTCTCCAGGTAACCGACCGCATCATCAAAAGTTTCCCCGAGGTGGAGAGTGTGTTCGGCAAGGCGGGAAGGGCTGAGACCTCCACCGATCCGGCGCCGCTGTCGATGCTCGAGACGGTGATCATCCTGAAGCCCAGGTCAGAGTGGACGAAAACGAAGACCTGGTATTCGTCATGGGCGCCGGAGTGGGCAAGGGGGTTCCTGGGCCGGATCACTCCCGACACCATATCACGTGAAGAATTGGTCGCCCGGATGAACGAGGCGCTCAATATCCCCGGCGTCTCCAACGCCTGGACCATGCCGGTGAAGGGGCGGATCGACATGCTGACCACCGGCATCCGCACCCCCGTCGGCCTGAAGGTCTCCGGCGCCGACCTGGTAAAGATCGAGGAGATCGGCATCCAGATCGAATCATTGCTGCGTCCGGTCAGGGGAACCCGCAGTGTCTTTGCCGAGCGCACCAGCGGAGGGTATTTCCTCGACATCGCCTGGAACCGCGTCGAACTCGGGCGATACGGCCTGAGCGTTGACGAGGCGCAGCAGGTGGTGCTGAGCGCCATCGGCGGCGAGAACGTCACCACGACCATCCAGGGTCGGGAGCGCTACCCGGTGAACGTTCGCTACATGCGCGACTTCAGAAGCGATCTGGGTGCGATCGGCCGCATCCTGGTCCCCATCGCCGACGGCAAGACGCAGATCCCCCTCAAGGAGTTGGCGGAGATCAGCATCGTCAGCGGGGCATCTATGATCCGCGACGAGGACGGCCTGCTCACCGGCTACGTCTATGTGGATATTGCCGACCGCGACCCGAGCAGCTATATCGAAGAGGCCGACCGGATCCTCAGGGAAAAGGTCGAACTTCCCGCGGGCTATGCGGTTACCTGGAGCGGCCAGTACGAGGCGATGCAGCGGGTGCAGGAGAGGTTGACGGTAATCATCCCCCTGACCCTCTTCTTTATCCTCCTCCTCCTCTATCTCAACACCCGGTCGGCGGTCAAGACCCTGATCGTCCTGCTGGCGGTCCCCTTCTCGGCTGTCGGGGCGATCTGGTTCCTCTACCTGCTCGACTACAACATGAGCATCGGCGTCTGGGTCGGTCTGATCGCGCTGCTCGGAGTGGATGCGGAAACCGGAGTCTTCATGCTCCTCTACCTGGATCTCGCCTATGCCCAGGCAAAAAAGGAGGGCAGGCTCGGCAGCCGCCAGGAACTGCACCGGGCGATCCTCGATGGCGCGGCCAAGAGGATCCGGCCGAAGGTCATGACCGTGGCCACCATGTTCCTCGGGCTGCTTCCCATCATGTTGGCCACCGGCACCGGTTCGGATGTGATGAAGCATATCGCCGCCCCCATGGTCGGGGGAATCTTTACCTCCTTTCTCATGGAACTGATGGTCTACCCGGTGATATACGAAACATGGAAATGGAATTTCGATCTTAAGCCGTCGTCAAACAACAACCGTTACGCAGAAATACCTTTCCGGCATAAGGGGCCGTAACGAAATGGTGAAAAATGTAACGGTTATTTCGTAACGGCACCTAAGCGACGGGCCGAAGGCCGGCGCCTGGCGAGCGGATGACGCCCTCCCCGATCCCTGCGAAATTGCGCTGTGCGGTTTGATTTTTAGCGGACTGTGGATACTGTTTAATCTAAGTCCCGATATATGGGATCTGGTCCGGTGTCCTCTTGCGGGAAATTCGGTCCAGTCCCCCTCAAGGGATCAAGTGGAAACGCGCATCCTCTGCCACGGTTGGAGAAAAGGATGCGCGGTCTTCCAGATCACAGTTTGCGAATCAAGTGAGGAGGGTCATGATGAAAACTTCAATTTTGGCCATCTGCTGCGCAGCATCGATGGCTTTGCTGCTGCCGTCGTCCGCCAGGGCGGCCGGCGCCCCCATGCTGGGTTTTGAAACGATGGCGGGCGTCTCAGGGGTGTTTCTCGGAGCTACCAACCCTATCCGCAACGTCAATGGCGGCGGTGCGCCGTGGGTTCTCACCAGCGGGCATGGCGAACTCAGAAGCGATGGTAACCTGCAGGTCCAGGTGGAAGGACTGATCATCCCGGAATCCGCGGGTCGAGGATTCAACCCGGCTGCGTTTTTCCGTGCCGCCGTCAGTTGTATCAGTGTGGATGCTGCCGGTAATCAGATTTTCCATACCGTCTACACCGAGAATGGCGCCGAGGTGATGGAGGGCGACCCGATGGACGGCAATGCGACGATCGCCGCCAAGCTCATTTTGCCCAACCCGTGTATTGCCCCTATTGTGTTTGTGACCTCGCCGACCGGTTCGTGGTTTGCGGTATCCGGCGCTGCGAAAGGAATGGTAGAACCGATGGAGGTGGCCGAACCGGCGGAGATGGCCGAACCGGCGGAGATGGTCGAACCAGCTGAGATGGTCGAACCAGCTGAGATGGCCGAACCGATGGAGATGGCCGAAGCAGAGTAACCGTTATGATGGTTTGAGCCCTTGCCGATCCGCCGGGTATCATCAAACCGCCGGAAAGGTATTTCTGCGTAACGGTTATTCTTTGACGACGGCTTACCGCTACAGACTCATTCGTCACCCCGGCAGAAACCGGGGGGACGAATGGTATGGGAAGACAGGATTCCGATCTGTGCCGGATGACACCGCATTCCCTGGTTGTCTGAAAGTGAAATCCTCCCTCTCCCTTGGACCTGGCAAGGTGTCCTCAGGGCGGTTTGCGACTATTCCAGCAGCAGTGAATTTATCATTAAATGAACTTTTCCAATATCAACCGGTTTCACCCAGCCGATGCCGCCAGGGGCATTTTTTATCAACGGGTGGAAAGGAGTACCTCTTGGATCTTTCGGGCTTGGATCTAGCAAGGTCGTGAGCCGGAATTCAATGTAGTCTGAATAGCCGTCTTCGTCATAATCCGTATATTTCCCAAAATACCATCCAGCTGTCGTTAAATTGCCGAAATAGCTCATTTCCCAGCTGTCGTGAATGCGATCGTTGTCAGCGTCGGTGGGAGGTAGGGCGTTGATGCCGAATACTCCGGTGGCGGGAAGATGGATCATATCCATATCGTTATCCGAGGTGCCGTTCGGTACATACAATTCCGGGTGGTCGAAGGGGGTTTCATAGTTCCTTACTCTTTCATCGGTGAATGACAGCATGAATTTGCTCAGGGCTAAATGCGCTAAATGGTCCTGCTGCAGATCGGGGATCTCCTGGATGTTGATGTCGCGGTCATTCTTGTTCTGTAAATGGAAGTCTCCGCCGCGGGCATAAATATCGACAACATCATCAATAGTCATTATCCCGCCGTTATGCATATACGGGGCGGTCAGCTCGACATTGCGCAAGGTCGGCACCTTGAAGGCGCCGTCATTGGCGATGGGAAAGCTGGCGGGAACGTTCCCCGGCAGGATCGGCACCGAGAAGGCGAGTTGCTGCTTTGCCTGGAGTTCGGCCATGGCCGAGAACGACAGGGGGATCAGGTTTGCCGCCGGAACCAGGGGGTCGGCAGGAACCAGGGGATTGACAAATGGTGAATACCCCCCCCTGGCGATATCCTCGTTGGTATCCCGTACCGCGGTATTGTTGAAGCCGTTGTCGTAGATGATCTGTTTGCCGCTGGCGACATTCATCAAATCGATAATGGCGTGAGTGGCATTGTTAACCCAGGCGTTGGCGGTGACCGAGGCCATGGTGAGCTCGGTACCGCCGTGGCAGAGGTCGCACTTGCCGGCCCCGCCGAAGAACAGGTTGAAGCCGAGTTCCTGATCCGGGGTCAGGGCAGTCCCGTCCCCGCCCAGGAAGCGGTCGAACGGGGTGTTGTCGGCGACGAGAGTCGCCTCGTAGAGTTGGATTGCCAGCCCCCAGAAGAGGGTGAAGTTGGCCTCGATCTGGCTGAGTCCCTCCGGCGTTGTTTGGGTGGAGTTCCATAGGTTGTCCTGGAAGGCATATTTGATCAGGGTCTCGTAAGAATAGGTGAGACCTTTTTCACCCGCGACCGCCCCGTTCGACAGCAGGACCGCCCGGCTCATGAAACCGAGATCGCCGTCTTCCGGGTGGACGAGTTGCTTGCCGAGCGGCCTAAAGTCCTTGTGCAGCATCTTCTTGGCGATATCCGCCCAGGTGCGGCCCCGATACGACATCTCAACCTCGCTCAACGGCGGGCCGGTCGCCTGGGAGGCAAGGCTGCCGAAATCGATCTCGATCTGCTCCTTCGCCAGTGACCCGGCCCGGTTGAAATATATGCCGGCGCTCTGGTCGAGGGGGCCGAACGGATTGACGCCGTTGAAGAAAGGGCTCGCCCGGCCGTCCCAGAATTGGGTGAAATTGAATATCGCGTTGATCACGGTAGGGACGTTGCGGTCCGTTACCTGACGGACGTTGACTCCGTTGACCCGGAAGAGCGGATCCGGCAGTGGCGACCATTTTTCCGCGGCTGAATCAAGATTGAGGCCTTCGAATTTGGCGAGGCGTATGCCCTGGGATCCCGCGATATCGTTGGAGTCGCGGATAACGGCCGAAGATTGGAACAGGGATGGTGCTGCCCTCAGGTGAAAGGGAAATTCGCCTTTTTCGCTCGCGTCCCAGGTCTGGTTCGGTCCCGACACCGTCTCGAAGCCGGATGGACCTGACCAGAACGGCAGGTTGCTTACATCGGCCGGGGTTCTGGTGCCGGGGTTGACCATGTTCTTAGTACGGTTGTCCGACCCGGCATGGAAATGGCAGGTGGCGCAGGCGGTCTTGCCGTCGCTGCCGACCTGCATGTCCCAGTAAAACGCCTTGCCCAGCATGATGGCAACATTTTTGTGCTTGATGAATTCATAGAGGTTTTGGGGTTCAGGCACGGGTATCTGACTCAGAGGGACCAGATTGACCGGGGGGACAATTTTCGCCTCCCCGTATATGGCCCCTGCAAATATCATCAGGGAGGCAGCCACCACCACCTTGATGCTCACGAGAGGAAGCGACCTACCGGAAAAAATGTTATTCATTTTTCACCTCCATAAACTTTTGCATATTGTTCACCTTCAGACTGATTGTAAATAGTATAAAAAATTATCTTCAAAAATTAGTATTTGTGCAAGGCAAATATTCATTCTCAAGAAATATTCTCATAGGGTTGCTATCGCGTAGGTGCCAACATGCACGGCAAACAGGCTCAAGCGCCATGTCGACACCAGGAGAAGGGCAAATATATAAAAAAATAACTAGTATATTTAATTGATTATTGGATGAGCTTGGGGGGGTGTAATTTTTGCCGGGCACAAAATGAGATGAAATATTAAACAGGAATCATTATTAACAATTGAAAGACCCAAGCAACTATTTGATGGGTATAAAGCAAGAATTAATCTCATATGTCAATTTCAATAAAAAATTTGACGACTTCTATTAAAAAATTTTGACGATCAGCCGCTGTATTCCGGAAATAAAATTTCTCGGAAATACGGATTGAGGGTGAAGCACGGAACTTTGTCGGCAGGGGATATATGTTAGGAAATATCAAGGGACGTGGGGGGCGAGGCTTATCTCACTGCTTCTTCCGTCAATAGCGTATACCTCGATGTTTGGTCCGAATCACCTGTGTCAAATACAGGGTGAAATAAGATGTTCCTGCAGGCATGTTGCAGATGGCAGGGGTTTACCTTCCCAACCTGACCAGCGCGGCCCCGCAAGGCGTCCCACCACCAGAGGGGTTATTTTTTTTGTATTCCTTCAGAAGGCGGCGGCTGATCGCCCGGCGGTTGATAGCCGAGTGGTATTGGGGAACTGGTTCCATCGCAAAATTTGCCGTTATCAACTATAACAAAATACGTGCCCGAAGCGGGAATATCCGCGGGAAGCCGAAAAACGCCTCTTGATCCCGTGGCCTTCATGTCAAGAATCCACTGAGAATGTGAAGCTCCGTGTGACCCATTGCGGAAAAGCATTACTGTATATCCGCTTGCGGGATTGCATGAATGCTTCCAGGCCTTCCAGCTGAGCCGGATTTTCTTTCCGGGTCGGATTACCGTGTCGGCGGGGAAACTCACAGATATGGCGTGATCATCAAGAGGCCCCAGGCCGGAAATCCTGAATTGCCCGCTTGCCCCCCATGCTTTCTCTCCGTACACCTTCACGGTGTACCAGCCGGGAACCACACCAGTTGGGCTGAGCATCTGGATCTGACCGGATTGTGTCCCTATCTTGACAGGGGATCCGGGAGTTGGTCGCCGGCCCCTTCTGAAAACAACCTTGCCTTTGGCATTAAGCAGTTCGATGTCGACTATGGGTGTGGCCGCTGACATTCCGGCAGGAAAACTGATAACTATTTGCAGGGGCTCAACATCACTGGGAATATAAAAGGTTCTTTCATTGGGTGTATGGATGGTCAGGCCGGGGGCTTTGGGGTAAGGCTTGGGACCGGCACAGGAAAGGGATAATACTGCGAAGAGGAGTGCGAAGATACAGCTGGAAAGAGAATGATAATATCTGCTCACCTGAACCTCCATATATTATTGTTTTCTCTAAGTATCGCATTTATGATGTGAAATGTCTCTGAAATATTGATGATTTCTTCGCCAGGCAAAAGCAAACGAAATCAAATCCAACGGTTGAGGCTGCTCTGCGACAAAGAGAAGAGCACGCTTGACCCGGCGTAGGCTGAACTGGTCGAAACCGATTGTGGAAGCTTTTTATCGTGATTTAAACGATTACAGTGCGCACGGCATGGATCTTGGCAGAAAGCCTATCCGAAAGGGTGAGGAGTGCCGGATGCCAAATATATCTTCATAGGAAACGGCCGGAAGGCGAAATCTTTCCGGCCGTTTGCCATGAAATATTTAAAGACATTCTTTCTTGAGATTAATCGTGGGTTTTTGCGTGGAAAATTACGCTGGCTGGGGGAAATTAATATTCCTTTCCTTTTTCAACTGCATATTCGAACGACGCCGCCACTTGGGCCAAATCCAAATATAGAATCCGGAAAAGGTTAACAGGACTAGAGAGGCTGCTGCTGCATCAGTGACTAATATAAACTTGTCGCCAAAAATCTCTCCGCTATGTAACTTTTCAAGAAAAACATCGGTTCGAGAGCCAACATTCAATACTTTTCCTGTTACGGAATCCACGATTACCTCAGTATTTTCGGAATCCTTGAATCGAACCTTGGCAGACATATTTTTAGTCCGGTAATCGATCCGATCAATATCCGTTACGGAATCAATATCCTTGTTACCTGAAGCCTTTATGGCAATCATAGCCACTTCCTCTATGGGCAGGCCCTGAGAAATCTGACCGGAAGCCTCGTGCTCAATGTCAGGCATATAACCCATTTCCTTTTTATGGTTGAGCAATATGCCAGTAACAGCAAGTGCCAAAAGAATGATACTCACGACAATACCAATCCACTTGTGAAGGGAACGGTTGAGGTGGAAAAAGGATCTCTTTCTTTTGGTTGCCCGAGTATGGCTGAGGGTTTGATGCATTCGGTGATCCGGGTTGTTAATGTGCTTTTTTTCCTCTACATCGAAGGGATGCTCCTGTCTCGAATATCCTGTTTCTTTGTGGACTTGATTCAAGTCAGAACCAAAATGCACCGAGTCAATGTTTGAAATAGCCAAGTTTAACCTCTTTAATTGAGTTGATGGTACCAATCATTGTCAATTCAAAAACTTCATACGTTTTCGAAAACGATTCTTCTTGTCGCAGGTTTCCGCATAATCGGTAACTTTCTTCGGTCATGACGAGAGATTACCGTGAAGGATCAGCCGATCCGGAAGGGCACCTGCATGGGTTTAACAGGAAGAAATGACGGAATGATCGGATGAGTACTTTAATCACGAATTGTTTGAGTTTTTGGGCTCCTTTGTTTGTTGTTAGAGTAGACCAATGCTGCTTCAGCACCATTGGCGCTGCGAGATGCGGTCACTCGAATGCACTTAGCAAGAATGGGACCACATAGTGTCATTTTGGTTATATTAAATATCCCTAGTCTCGATTATAAATGGTAAGTCAATTGTATCTGCGACGACATATTGCTAATTATATCGAGTGATAACAATCAATCATATATCAAGCTCAAATTTTCCAATCGAGTAACATCAATGCCGATTGTTCAATTGAATTTATGTGCGGTTTGTTTGTATATTGAGCAGAGGTCGATCAGCTAAAAGCTCAAACCTTGTACTTTTCGTACAAAATTTTATACACAGGGCAGCCGAAAGTGCGCTTTGTGAAAGTGGAACAGGGTGTCAGGCCGAGAATCTACATGTACCAAAATAAAAAACTTCCTGACGATCAAATAGTGACTGATGGTCAGGAAGTTGGGGGGCCGGGAGTGAGGGAACGGCGAGCATATTCATGCGGCCGAGCGCATCTCAAAACGTACGATCTTGAGGGGAAAAGCTGAACGGGGCAGACCTGGCCTTCCGGCAGCCCACACCTGGCATCAATTGAAGGCCATACTCGTCTTGAAAATGAACGTTTTCCTCTCGTCTCATGGTGTATCTCTTCAAGGGCGGTGTTGCCAGGTCAGGGATGAGCCGCTCTCGGTTCCAGCTTAAAGGAGAAAGCGCTTTGCGCCCCGGCGGCGCGTTCAACGGTCAGGGTGCGGGCACCGAATTCTTCCTCCATGCAGCCCTCCAGCAGCAGCGGCCCCTTGCCGTACAGCAGGTGGCAATACCGTTCATAGACCTTGGGGAAG
>JANMSX010000044.1:0-59501 GCA_031389785.1 Desulfobulbaceae bacterium
CGTCCGCTTTTTCTTCTGGCGCGGGAACATCCGGCTGAAGGCGCCCTGCAGGCTCGACTGCATGTCCTCAAGCCCCGAGGTGGTCATGATCTCCACCATCGGCATCGACTTCGATTCCTGCAGGTCGACCTCCAGTTCACGTTCATCCAGTTTGCCGTCGCGCAGCATCTGCCGGAACTTCTCGCGAGTGGCGCTCTCTTTCGGCGGTTGCGGCGCAATCGCCGGCAGATCCGGTTTCATCAGGGTAAAGGAGTTGTCGCCTGCCGGCCCGCTTGCCGCAAGCGATGAGGGCCCCGGCGGCAGCAGCAGGTCGAGAATACGGTCCTCGGCAAAGGCCGCGGCCAGCCCCTCAATGCGTTTTTTCTCCTCTTCCTTCACCATATTGACGGCCAGTTCGACCAGGTCGCGAACCATCGATTCGACATCCCGGCCGACATAGCCGACCTCGGTGAATTTCGAGGCCTCGACCTTGATGAAGGGTGACTGGGCGAGGGTGGCCAGCCTTCTCGCGATCTCGGTCTTGCCGACCCCGGTGGGGCCGATCATGATGATATTCTTCGGGGCGATCTCCTCGCGCAGCGGCTCCGGCACCTGCCGCCGGCGCCAGCGGTTGCGGAGGGCGATGGCCACCGAGCGTTTGGCCGCGGCCTGGCCGACGATGTACTTATCGAGTTCTATGACGGTTTCCCGGGGAGTGAGGGCTTCTTTTTCTATCATATCGTTTCTATTAGTATGGAGTGATTGGTGAATACACAGATGGAGGCGGCGATTTCCATGGACACCCGGCAGATCGCCTCGGCATCGAGATCGCTGTGGCCAACCAGGGCCAGGGCCGCGGCCTGGGCATAGGGCCCGCCGGAACCGATGGCCAGCACCCCGCCCTGGTCGGGTTCGATGACGTCGCCGGTGCCGGTCAAGAGGAGCGAATGCTCCTTGTCGACGGCGATGAGCATCGCCTCAAGTCGGCGCAGCATCTTGTCCATCCGCCATTCCTTGGCCAGTTCGACCGAGGCCCGCAGGAGGTTGCCGTTGTACTGCTCCAGCTTCTGCTCCAGTTTGTCAAAAAGGGTGAAGGCATCGGCGGTAGCCCCGGCAAAACCGGTGATCACCTTGTCGTGATAGAGCCGCCGCACCTTGCGCGCCTGGTGTTTCATCACGGTGTTGCCCAAAGAGACCTGGCCGTCGCCGGCAATGGCCACCTGGCCCTTGTGGCGTACCGCCAGGATGGTTGTCGATCGTATCTTCATTATTCTCTCGTCTGCTTGTGTTCTGGGTCTCGGTTCTCTCCGCCTGCCCGGGTTTGAGGCGGATTGGAACCGGCTATTCTTCTTTCCGCCGGGCCAGTGGATGGGCCTTGTCGTAGACTTCCGTCAGGTGATCCAGGGTCAGATGGGTGTATCGCTGGGTAGTCGACAGGCTGGCATGACCGAGCAGTTCCTGGACCGAACGCAGGTCCGCCCCCATCTCCAGGAGATGGGTGGCAAAGGAATGGCGCAGGGCATGGGGGGTGACGATCTGGCTGATGCCTGCCCGTTCGCCGTAAGCCCGCACCATCCGCTCGACGCTGCGTGAGGTCAGGCGGCTACCCCGGCCGTTGAGGAACAACGGCGACTTGTCCACCGGGTTGCCCCGGCCCGCCCGTTCCGCCAACAACTGCTCTCTCTGCGGCAGCCAGGCCCGAACCGCCTCAATGGCTGGCCGGCCCACCGGCACCAGTCTCTCCTTGTTACCTTTGCCCCGTACCCTAAGCACTTCCTCGGTGAAATCAAGGTCACCGATATCCCGCGACACCAGTTCGGAAACCCGCATTCCCGTTGAATAGAGCATCTCCAGCATGGCACGGTCGCGGCCCATGAAGGTGTCCTGGCCGGCGGGCGTATCGAGGAGGAGAAAGGTCTCGTCAACCGTCAGAAACACCGGGATCGACCTGCCGACCTTGGGACCGGCTATACCGGCCAGGGGATCGCCGTCGATGATCTTCTGCCGCAGCAGAAAACGAATGAAGGTCCTCAGGGCGGAGAGCTTCCTGGCCACCGTGGCCGCACTGTTGTGCCGGTGCAGGCTGACGATATAGGAGCGCACCGCCGCGGCCCGGATCGCCGCCACCTCCTTGTCCCGGCCGAGTGAAGAGGCAAATTCAAAGAGGTCGTGGCGATAGCCGCTGACGGTATGCTGCGAGTAGCCCTTCTCGACCTCGAGCCAGCGGGTGAAGAGCTGAATAGCCTGTTCCATGGTGAAAAAGTCCGGTGAGAGTCCCCCTGCCCTGCCCACGTCCCGGGCTGTGGGCCGAGGATAGCGAGCGTCCCGGCACCCTCTTTCAGGGGGATACCTGTAATGAGCCCTTGCAGGAGTTGCGGTTTGTCGAATATACTGGGAGGTCATATTCGCACAGCAGTAGTTCTAGCCGGAAAGCGGCAGTCATTCAACGTTCTTTTTCACAGACGAGTCCCCAACGATATGGCCCAGAAAACTTTTGAAGCAGCCATGGCCCGTCTCGAGCAGATCACCGCGGAGCTCGAGGATAACGAGATCAGTCTCGAGAAAAGCCTGAAAAAATTTGACGAGGGCATCAAGCTTGCCGAATTCTGCAACGCCCAGCTGGCCGAGGCCAGGGCCAAGGTGGAGATGCTGCTCGAAAAAGACGGCCGCCTGCAGGCGGTTCCATTTGAAGGGATCGATCGTGGAGATACAGACCTATCTGCATGAGCAGCGGCGGCTCGTCGAAGAGGCCCTGCAGCGCTATACGCCGGCTGCGACAGGTCCCTTCGCCCGCCACATCGAGGCGATGCGCTACAGCCTCTTCGTCGGCGGCAAACGGATCCGGCCGATCCTCTGCCTGGCCGCCGGAGCTGCGATCGACGCGGATGAGAACACCATGCGCAACCTCCTGCCGGTCGCCTGCGCCCTCGAGTGCATCCACACCTATTCGCTCATCCATGACGATCTGCCGGCCATGGACGACGACGCGCTGCGTCGCGGCAAACCGACCAACCACATGCTCTTTGGAGAGGCTGGGGCGATCCTCGCCGGCGACAGTCTCCTGACCTGGGCCTTCGACCTGCTGACCGACCCGGCCTGCGGCACGCTTCCCGCCGACCGGCGGCTGGCCATCGCCCACAGCATCGCCAGGGCCTCGGGCCCGCTCGGCATGGCCGGCGGCCAGTCCCTCGATATCGCCAGCGAAAATCAGCAATTGCCTTTCGAGACCCTGCAGACCATCCACCGCAGCAAGACCGGAGCCCTGATCACCTGCGCCGTTGAGGCCGGGGCCATCGGCGCCGGGGCCTCCGCCGAACAGACCGGAGCCCTGGTCCGCTACGGCAGACAGATCGGCCTGGCCTTCCAAATCGTCGATGACCTGCTCAACGCCACCTCGAGCACAGCGGAACTCGGCAAGGCGGCCGGCAGCGACGCCGCTCACGGAAAGGCCACCTATCCGGCCTACTTCGGTATTGAAGCAACCCGGACCAGGGCGCTGGAGGCCGTCACCGCCGCCAGGGAGGCGCTGGCCGGCTTCGATGGCAAGGCGGAACCGCTGCGGGCGATAGCCGATTATGTCCTGGCCAGGACCAATTAGCACTCGCCCGCCCACGGACCGTGCCGGTACAACCACACTCTCGTTGATCATGCCCGTCACGCGCCTTGCCGCCCCACTCCCGTGTTTCAATGCCGTAACCGGTCATGACCTGCCGGCACGGACAACCCGGCTGCGGCGGCAAGGCCTCCGTCCCTCCGGATTTCTCCCGTTTGAGGGCAGATTATTCAGGCGGGACCAGCAGAATGTGATTATACTCGCTGTGTACCCGTAATCTTGCAGGTCACCTGCTCAGACACACTAGACACCATGCTGAATACACCAACCGGCGCCCGGGCCGGATCCCTGCTCAAGGACATCAACTCCCCCGCCGATATCCGCGGCCTTGATATCCCCGACCTGGCCGACCTGGCCGGAGAGATCCGCGACCTCATCATCAGGACCGTCGCCCGGACCGGCGGCCATCTCGCGCCGAGCCTCGGGGTTGTCGAACTGACCATCGCCCTGCACTACGTCTTCAACACCCCGCATGACAAGCTGATCTGGGATGTCGGCCACCAGTCCTATGCCCACAAGATTCTCACCGGCCGGCGTGAACAGTTTGCCAGCCTCAGACAGTACAAGGGCATGAGCGGCTTTCCCAAGGTCAAGGAAAGCGAATACGACACCTTCGAGACCGGCCACAGCTCCACCTCGATCTCATCCGCCCTCGGCATGGCCCTGGCGATGGACCTGAAGAAAGAGGCCAACCGGGCGATCGCCGTCATCGGCGACGGCTCGATGACGGCCGGCATGGCCTTTGAGGCACTCAACCACGCCGGCCACCTGGACAAGAACCTGATCGTCATCCTCAATGACAACGAGATGTCAATCTCGCCGAACGTCGGCGCCCTCTCCAGTTTCCTCAGCCGCAAACTGAGCGGCAAGACGATGACCAGGGTCAAGGCCCACATCGAGGAACGGCTGGGGCAGCTCTCCAACGTCGGCGAGAACATCCTCAATGTCCTGCGCAAAAGCGAGGAGAGCTTCAAAAGCTTCTTCACTCCCGGCATTCTCTTCGAGGCCCTGAAATTCGACTATATCGGCCCGATCCCCGGCCACGAACTGGAAGACCTGATCGAGACTTTCGAGACCGTGCGGGACAACAACCAGGGCCCGGTCCTCATCCACGTCCTCACCACCAAGGGCAAGGGTTATCTGCCCGCCGAGAAGAACCCCGGCCTCTACCACGGCGTCGGCCCCTTCGACATCGCCAGCGGCAAGCCCCACTCCTCGAACGGCTCGATCAGCTACACCGAGGTCTTCGGCAGCACCATGATCCAGATGGCGATGAGCGATAAAAAGATCTCCGCCATCTCGGCCGCCATGGTCACCGGCACCGGCCTCACCGATTTTTCCAGGCAATACCCGGAGCGCTTCTTCGACGTCGGCATCGCCGAACAGCACGCCATCACCTTCGCCGCCGGCCTGGCGTCGCAGGGCATGCGGCCGGTGGTGGCGATCTATTCGAGTTTCTTTCAGCGCGCCCTCGATCAGATCATCCATGACGTCTGCATCCCGAAACTGCCGGTGACCCTGGCCATCGACCGAGCGGGGGTGGTAGGCGACGATGGCCCGACCCATCACGGGGTCTTCGATATCTCCTTTCTCCGATTCATCCCCAATATGGTGGTGATGGCCCCGAAGGACGAAGAGGAGCTGCAGCACATGCTCTATACCGCCGTCACCCTCGGCGGTCCGGCCGCCGTCCGCTACCCCCGCGGACCGGGCGAAAAGGTGGCGCTGGCCGCCACCCTGAAAAAACTCGAGATCGGCCGGGGCGAACTGCTCGTGGCCGGAGACGACATCCTCCTGCTGCCGGTCGGCAACCGGGTCTATCCGGCTCTGCGGGCCGCTGAGGGACTGGAAAAGGTCGGGATCAAGGCGGCGGTGATCAACCCCCGCTTCATCAAGCCCCTTGACGCCGACCTGATCTGCCACTGGGCCGAACGGACCGGTCGGGTGATCACCATCGAGGACAATGTCAGGCAGGGCGGTTTCGGCAGTTCGATCCTGGAACTCTTCTGCAGACGCAGGTTATCGGCGGTCAGGACCAGCCTGCTCGCCCATCCCGATGAATTCGTCGAGCACGGACCCCAGCACGTGCTCTGGAAGAACAGCCATCTTGACAGCCCGTCGATCATCAGCGCCGCGATCAAGCTGATGGCCGAAAACTGAAATACGGCCGGCAGCCGGGCCGATGCCTCCGAATCGACCAGCCGGCGAAAACGCCGTCGCTCCTCGCCCCTCAGCCCTCCCCGGTATCCTGCATGAAGATCCTCGCCGTCGCCGACCGTGTCACCAGGGAACTCGTTGAGCCGGTGCATGGCGGCCCCGGCCTCACCGACATCGACCTGATCGTCTCCTGCGGCGATATTCCGCCGGAATTCCTGACCGAACTGCGGGCCCGCTACGACCTGCCGCTACTCTATGTCCTCGGCAACCATGACCTGCGCTACGCCGCATCGCCGCCCCACGGATGCCGGTACATCGATCGGCGCCTCGTCACCCAGAACGGCCTGCGGATACTCGGTTTTTCCGGCAGCAGGTGGTATAACGGCAATATCAACCAGTATACCGAAAAAGAGATGGCGGCCTTTATCCGCCGACTGCGCCTGCCCCTGTGGTTGTCGGGGAGGGTCGACCTGGTGGTCACCCATGCCCCTCCCCGCCATATCCACGACGCCGAGGACCGGTGCCACAAGGGTTTCAAGAGCTTCAACGGTCTTATCGACCGCTATAAACCGGCGTATTTTGTGCACGGGCACATCCATACCCTGTTCACCGACGAAGGCGCCCGCGTCACCACCGTCAACACCACCCGGGTACTCAACAGCTATGGCTTCTGCACCTTCGAAATTTAATCCGCTCGAAACCCTGAAAAAACTGCTCGGGACAAAAAAATTGCCGCTGCAGGACGATTGCCTGCAGCGCTTCGATGAGCGCCAGGAAACCGAGGAGGCCTATACCTCGGTGAAACGCGGCACTCAGCTGGTGCCGCTCGACAGGATCGTCGGCAGCGTCGGCAAATACCATGACTTCGACCGCCAGTTCAAGCCGCGAGCCCCGGAAACCGACGAGCGTGAGGAGGCCATCCTCAAACTGATGCATGCCGGCCGCGCCCTGCCGCCGATTTCCCTGTACCAGATCAAGGACGACTATTTCATCCTCGACGGCCATCATCGCTTCACCGCCGCCAGAAAACTCGGACACAGCGAGATCAACGCCTGCATCCTGGAGCTGCTGCCGTCAAAGGACACCCTGGAGAACAGGCTCTACCTTGAGAAGATCGAGTTCCGCGACAAGGCCGGCCTGGCCAAGACCATCGATCTCACCGAGCCTGGCCAGTTCCCGCTGCTCGAGCAGCAGATCAAGGAACACCAGGAGTTCCTCGCCAGGGAAAAGATGCAGCAGGTCAGCTACCAGCAGGCGGCGGCAGACTGGTACCGGTCGATCTACCGGCCGCTGGCCACCCTGATCAGGAACAGCGGGCTGATCAGAACCTTCAAGGGCAGGACGGTCGACGATCTTTTTCTCTATATTTCAGTGCAGCAGTGGATCAAGGGCAGATCGCGGAAATACGGCATCGGGGTGGATAAGCTCATCCCGAAAAACATGGAGGAATTTCGAAAGAAAATGGCTGAGCATACAGAACAGGAATACCCGGAAATGCGGCGGGAGATCTCGGTGTTTATCCTCCTCAACGTCGACGGCCAGCATGAGCAGAAGATTATCGACAAACTCCTCGAACTGCCGGAGGTGCGCGAGGTGCACTGCGTGCACGGCTCTATCGACATCATCATCAAGGTGACCCTGATGCGCGATCTGCTCACTTCCGACGCCGAGATCCTTTCGGAGTTCGTCCAGTCGACCATCCGCAGCTGGAAGGGGGTGCTCTCGACCCAGACCCTGCTGCCGGGATTTTCCAAAATCAAGGATAATGACAGGTGCTTTATCTAAAGGCTATCCATAAACTAAAAGCCTGTTACCAGACAAGTCCTGTGTCCCCCGGCCGCTTCACGGCTGCGTGCCTCGGCCGGCAGCGGCTCATACCCGGAAATAGCCCCTGTACCAGTCGACAAAGCGGCCGATGCCGTATTCAAGCGTAGTCCCCGGTTTGTAGTCGAAATCGCGGACCAAGTCATCGACATCGGCGTAGGTGGCCGGCACATCGCCCGGCTGCATCGGCAGGAAATTCATCTCGGCCTTTTGTCCGAGACAGTCCTCAAGCACCTCGATATAGCGCAGCAGCTGCTCCTTGCTGTTGTTGCCGATATTGTAGACCCGGTACGGGCAGTAGGAAGTGGCCGGATCCGGAGCGTCACCCTGCCAGGCCGGATTCCCCTCCGGCACCTTGTGGATGACCCGGAAAACCCCCTCGACGATATCGTCGATATAGGTGAAATCCCGTTCCATGTTGCCGTTATTGAAGACATCGATGGGCCGGCCGGCCAGGATCGCCCTGGTGAACAGGAAAAGGGCCATGTCCGGCCGCCCCCATGGGCCGTAGACCGTGAAGAAGCGCAGGCCGGTGGTCGGCAGGCCGAAGAGGTGGCTGTAAGTATGGGCCATCAACTCGTTGGCCTTTTTCGAGGCGGCGTAGAGCGATACCGGATGGTCGACGTTGTCGTGCACCGAAAACGGCATGCGGGTGTTGGCGCCGTAGACTGAGCTCGATGAGGCGTAGACGAAATGCCCGACGCCTGAGTGCCGGCAGCCCTCGAGCAGGTTGACAAAGCCGACGATATTGGTGTCGACGTAGGAATGCGGGTTGATGAGGGAATAGCGGACCCCGGCCTGAGCCGCCAGGTTCACCACCGCATCGAAGCGGTGCTCGCTGAACAGACCGGCGATGGCCGCGCGGTCGGCAAGCTCCATATCGACGTGGGTAAAGCCCTCCCCCTCGGCCAGGGCCGCCATCCGCGCCCTTTTCAATTGCGGGTCATAGTAGTCGTTGAGATTGTCGAGGCCGACGACCTCGGCTCCGGCCGCGATCAGTCTGCGCGAAAGATGGGCGCCGATAAAGCCGGCCGCCCCGGTAACAAGTATTTTTTTCATCTATCCTTTCCTGTTTCATCCGAAAAAAAACCGGGACCCCGCATCGCGAAATCCCGGAACGACATACCGATGCCGACCAGACCGGTTGGATCATGCGCCAGCCGGTTCCGGTACTGCTCCATCAATCCTCGAAATTACCCTCCGGCCCCTTGTCGCCGGTCAGCACCTTGGCCATCTCGATGATCTTCTCCCGAGTCCACTCGGTCGGTCTCTCGATCCGCTCGGCCTTCGCCCCCATGTCATAGGATCCGTTTTCGAGGATGATCTCCCTGGCGATCGTCGCCGTACCCTGGGCATTGAAGACGTTGACCAGCATATTGTAGACAAACTCCTCGACCCGCCGGCTCATCCGCTCCCGGATGGCGCGCTCCTGGGCCAGCAGCAGGCGTTCGAAGGGCAGATTGAGGTTTTTGTAGTTGCCGGCCTTCCAGCCCTTTTCGGCGGCATTGGCGGTCATCCGCTCCCACATCTCCTCCGACATGCCTTCTCCTGCCACTTTCCTGAAATTACCGTTTTTGTCGAGGATGGCGTTGCCGTAATCGTTGACCTCAAGCCCCCATGACACCATCTGCAGGGCGGTCGCCACATTGGCCTTGGTGGTGTGGGTCAGGCCGGCGATGGCCCGGAGCTTGTCCGAATTATTGCCGGAGGTGCCGTGCTGGGCGCCGGAGACCTTGTAAGGTTCGAGGTGGCGGTGGATCTCGGCGGTCAATTCCACCTGGATGCCCTGGCCGCTGGCCTCGAGGCCATGGGTCGAGCCGTTGTTGAGGGCGATCCAGTCGGCCGAGATACCATGGGCGTTCAGGCCCTTGATGAGAAAGGAGGCGTCTTCGACGCTGGAGAGTCCCTGGTCTCCCTTGATCTCACCGACCTCGGTCTCGAGCCCGGCCCAGGTCGGAATATAGCTGTTCAATTCGATATTGGCCAGCAGGTTAAGATCATCAGGCATATGGGAGGCGTCGATGGCGATCGAGGTGATGCCGGCATCGAACATCGAGGGGATCTCCATCTTGGCGAAGGGCAGATCGGCCTCGCTTTTGATGCCGTAATGATCGGCATGGATGGCCACCGGCACGGTGATCGCCAGTTCGTTGCAGACGGCATCGACCTGCCTGGCTATATTGTAGAAATTCACCGGGCAGTAATTGCACTCGGATCGGGCGATCTCGATGATGATCGCCGCATCGGCCCGTTGCGCCGCCTGCAGGGCTCCGCGGATAACGAAAAAGTTGCGGCCGTTGGCGGCGATGGTCATCGCCTTGCCCTTGGCCAGCAGGGCGCGGTCGATAACCTTGCCGCTCACCAGCAGGGCCTGCGAATGAGGAAACAAACGGCTTACGCTCGGTGGCCGGCCAATCTGCACAAGTTTTTCAAATTCAGTCATGGCGTTTATCTATACCTCCCTGTTCAGGTTAGAAAATCTCTTATCAATATGCATCTCCGGGACTGGTGCCGCAATCACGGACCCCGGAACGATCAACACACGTCAGCATATCTCTTTATAGTACAGGGGGATGGAGAAATCCAGCGTTTCACACCAGGGCAGCCATACTTTTTTGTCCGTCCCGGTTATCAGTATATTTTTATATTCAATGAGTTATTCCATTTCCAAAGCAATCGTCCATTTTGTCCCCGTCAAGAGAGGCGTAAACGGAATCGACGGCGCGATGCGGCCCCTCGCTGTACCTGAATGTACTGTCCCGCGCCTGCCTCTTCCATCATGTCCGCAATGAGCTCGGAATCACGGGACTGCTGTTGGGCTGTCGAGGAAATATCACTGATGGTTGCGGCCAGCTGATTCGAAATGGTCTCAATCTCCTCAAGCTTGTTGAAGGCCTCATCGGACAACTCGGTACCGGTGACCACATACTGGATACTCTTTTCCATACTGGCTGCCGCTTCAACAATTTCCTGCTGAATACCGGTAACGAGCGCGCCGATCTGCCTGGTTGATCCGGCGGAGCGCTCAGCCCGCCTCTGGACCTCCTCGGCGACTACGGCAAAACCCCGGCCGGCATCACCGGCCATTGCCGCCTGGATCGAGGCATTGAGCGCCAGTATTGATGTCCGGTCCGCGATATCGTTGATGATCTGGGTGATATTGCCGATCTCCTGGGAAGTCAGATCGCCATCTCGCCCAGTTCGTCATCACTGACTACCCCGGCACGGGCGTCTCTTTATCTTCGATCTGGCCCAGCCATTCGGAGCCGATCTGCATTTTCGGCAGGGAGACCATCGTCTTATTATTGGAAAGCTGATTGGTAGCCTGCCAGGTGATCATTTCCGTGCCCACACTCAGTCCGTCTCGCTGTTGAACCTGGTTTTCCGCGACATTTAGTGAAGAGGCCAGCTCCTTTTCGATCAACTCCTGCTGAGTGGTTGCCAGGGTAGGGACCCCCTGGACCAGATGTTTGAAGTCGGCCCTGAATGTACCCTCGACCGGCAACAGGAAGTACCCTCGAAGGTGAAAGCGGAGCACTTCCTGGTCCAACACCCCGGAAAACCCTGACCGCTATCCCGGCGTGAAGTCGCCCGGCAGCCGGTTGCATCGGAGCCGCAAGAGCTGTCCCTGCTGTACCGGCGAGCCGGCAGGCCCGGTCATGGCAGTCTACGGATGCGCCTTGATCAATTCCGGCAATTCACTTTCGGCAAACGGCTTTGTCAGATACCCGTCGGCGCCCTGCTTGATTCCCCAGAAGCGATCGCTATCCTGTGATTTACTGGTGACCATGATAATCTTGGTATGCTGAATATCAGGGGTGCTCTTGATCTGCCGGCAGATCTGAAAACCATTCTTTTTCGGCAGAATGACATCGAGGAGGATAAGATCGGGTGTATGGTCAACCGTCATCTGCATAGCCTCCTCGCCGTCACCGGCGGTGATGACCTTATAGCCGGCCTGCTCGCACGCTGAGACAGCGATTCGTCTATCTGTCGGGCTGTCTTCAACTACCAGTATTAATTTTTGCAAGCGCTTTACATCGCCATTATCTCTTTGCCAGGAAAAAAGCCATGCCCGCCGCCGATCGATCATGCAGCTCAGCTTCAGGTCGTCGTGTTATCCCGCTAAGATATTCGGTGCATTTCTCTTTCCGTCTTCCTTATTTGGCAAAGCGACCTCATTCGTCCTGCCCTTCATCCTGGAAGCCATGGAAGCCACGGCGGCCGAAAAGCCAGACGGCCAGGACGCTGATCTCATAGAGGATGAGCAGCGGTACGCCCATCATCATCTGGTTGACCACATCAGGAGTCGGGGTAAGGATGGCGGCGATGATGAAGTTGATCAGGATGGCATATTTGCGGTTACGATTGAGGAAGGAGACGTCGATCATACCGATCTTGGCAAGAAAAACCATGAGGATCGGCATTTCGAAAATCGCTCCGAAGGCGAGAAGAAGACGGGTTGCCAGCGAAAAATACTCGCCCACCGCCGGCAGGGAGGTCAGGTATTCGTTACTGTAGCCGACCAGGAAGCGGAAGGCGGGGGGAAAGACGACCAGATAGCCGAAGGCGGCGCCACCCAGGAAACAGAAGGTCGACAGCAGGGAAAACGGAACCAGGACCTTTCGTTCATGCCTGTAGAGACCGGGGGCGATAAAACGCCAGATCTGCGAGAAGATCACCGGCGAGGCAACCAGGATGCCGGCGACCAGGGCGAGCTTCAGATAAAAAAAAATCCTTCCTGGTACGAGGTGAAGATAAGCGAGGTGCCTTCAGGTAGGACATCGATCAACGGTTTGAAGAACCAGGTGCCGATCGGGCGGATGACGGTGTAGGAGAGGCAGAAACCGATGAAGACGGCGACGAATGAGACGATCAGACAGGATCGCAGTTCCCGCAGGTGTTCGGTCAGGGCCTGTTTTTCAAGGTGGTCCGTCTGGCTTTTCTCTTCCATGGCAGCTCAACTGTACAATGTTCGCAATTTCTGGGGATCTGCACCGGTCAGGCTGCAGGTCCGGTTGTCATGCCCAAACACCGATTTCAAATCGGTACATCTGTGCCCAAGGCCTGGTTCGACAAGCAGGAGCACCTGCCAGGAAACTCAACGGGTGCATAAAAACATCGTGCTCCATACCATCTGTGCGGCAATTATGCAACGCCCTGCCTTCATCCCCTTAGTAATTCCTGCCGGCAGATAGTATAATCAGGCCGACTGCCAAGGTAAACAATTTCATAGCAACGATGAGCGTCCTAACCCATGCCTCCCGCCCATCCGGGTCGGCATCCACAGTAAACGTCTCCCTGACAACAATGCCTACTAAACCCTGGTTCACTTATATGGTCCACTGCTGCGACGGAACAATCTATACCGGAGTGACCACCGACCCGGCACGACGGCTGGCGGAACACAATTCCAGCCGGGGCGGGGCAAGGTATACCAGGCCCAGGCAGCCCGTGCGCCTGGTCTTCGTCGAACCGCAGCCATCCCGTTCGCTTGCCTGCCGGCGGGAATTCGCCCTCAAACAGATGTCGGCGGCGGAAAAAAAACAGCTGATCGACCATCACGGCAGTCTGCCGGATCCCTCCTGCGCCAGTTGATCGCTTGTCTTTTCAGCCAAAGTATTCTACAGTTGGAAGCGACACCAGGCGGGCGGGAAAATCGCCCATTTTTTCCACTCCTTGCAATCTCCGGACCGAGGTGCAATGCCAGCAGCCAAGCCAACAGGAGAAACGATATCGATCCTCGTCGTAGACGACGAACGGAGCATGCGCGAATTTCTCAAGATCCTGCTGCAGAAGGAAGGGCATGCGGTGGTGACGGCGCAAAACGGCGAGAACGCCCTGGAGTGCCTGCAGAACCAGGAATTTGATCTCGTCATCAGCGATATCCGCATGCCCGGCATGGGTGGACTGGAACTGCTCGGGGCGGTCAAGGAGGGCGATCCCGATCTGCCGATGATCATGATCACCGCCTTCGCCTCCCCCGACGACGCCGTGCAGGCCATGAAAAACGGGGCCTTCGACTATATCAGCAAACCCTTCAACGTCGACGAGATCAAGTCGGTGATCGAATCGGCGACGTCGCGGAAAAACCGCCCTGCCGCCCCTGCCGGCACCGGCCAGCCATTCCCCGGCATCATCGGCCAGAGCCGTGAGATGCTGAAAATCTTCGACATGATCCGGCGTATCGCCCCGACCCCCGCCAACGTCCTCATCTACGGCGAGTCCGGCACCGGCAAGGAGCTGGTGGCCCAGGCCATCCATGCCCACAGCAAGGTCGCCGCCAATCCCTTCGTGCCGATCACCTGCAGCGCCATCCCCGAAGAGTTGATGGAGAGCGAGCTGTTCGGCCATGTCAAGGGGGCATTCACCGGGGCGTTCAGCGACAAACCCGGCCTGTTCAACGAGGCCGACACCGGCACCGCCTTTCTCGACGAGATCGGCGAACTCAGCCTGATCATCCAGACCAAGCTCCTCAGGGTCCTCCAGGAACGTGAGATCAAACCGGTCGGCGGCACCCGGATCAAACGCATCGATGTCCGGATAATCGCCGCCACCAACCGGGTACTGGAAGAGGAAATCCTGGCCGGCAGGTTCCGCGAGGACCTGTTCTACAGGCTTGCGGTGGTGCCGCTGCGGGTCCCGCCGCTGCGCGAACGCAAGAGCGACGTGCCTATGCTCGTCGAGTATTTCCTGAAAAAGTACTCGCGCCAGCTGCACAAAGAGGTCCAGGAGATCTCCTCCTATGCCTTGCAGGTCCTGATGAATTACAACTTTCCCGGCAATGTCCGGGAACTCGAGAATATCATCGAGCGAGGGGTCGCTCTCGAGACCTCGAACATCATCCTGCCGGAGAGCCTGTCCCTGACCACCGGCCTCGCCCAGGAAAAGCGCCGGGTCCTCGATGACGAGGCACTGCCGCTCTTTCAGGCCGCCGCCAGCGAGGAGGAACTCTACGACCTCGGCCTGGAAAAGATCATCACCAATCTCGAGAAGCGGCTGATCCGGCATGCCCTCGAGAAGACTCATAACTCGAAGATGCGGGCCGCCGATCTGCTGCAGATGAGCTTCCGTTCTTTCCGCTATAAAGTGAAGAAATACGGACTCGACTGATACCGATGTACATCAGATCACTGATTGAGAAGGCCCAACAGGCCGGGAATATCGACCAGATCCTCCGCCAGCAGCTGCTGTGGATGCTGCTCCTGCGCATCGTCCTCTATACCGTGCTGATGGGCCTGAGCGACCTCTTCCAGAACACCCGCTTCGAGGTCATCGTACCGCCGAAGAACCTCCTCGTCCTCTTTCTCCTCCTCGTCTACCTGACCACGATCACCTCGGCCATCCTGCTCATGACCCTGCCCGGCAAGCTGCGGGTCTTCGGCTTCCTGCAGAGTCTTCTCGACACCATTTTCGCCTCGCTGCTGGTGTTCTACACCGGGGCCTCGCAGTCCATTTTCACCTCGGTGTACTTCTTCCCGATCATCGCCGGCGGCCTGATCCTGCCGCGCAAGGGCGGCCTCGTCGCCGCCGCCGCCGCCTCCCTGCAGTACGCCGCAATTCTCGGCTGCGAACTGCTCGGCATCTTCCCTGAATATCTGGCATATTACGGCTTCAAGGCAGCCAGCAACCCGATGGTCAGTCTCAACCAGTTCGGGGTACTCGGTCTGACCTTCTTCCTTGCGGCCATGCTCAGCGCCCTGTTCGGCCTGCGCCTGCAGAAAACGGAAACCGCCCTCACCGATTCAATCCGCAATTTTGACAGGTTGGCCACGCTCTACAAACAGATCTTCGACAATATTTCGACCGGCATCCTCACCATCGACGACCGCAACATCATCACCTCGGCCAACAACGCCACCGCCGCCATCACCGGTTTTTCCCCGGAACAGCTCATCGGCCGGGAACTCAGCGAGATGTTTCCCAACCTGCAGCTGATCGGGACCGACCTCAGGCAGTCGGCCGACTTCATCAAACAGGACGGGACAAGGATCAAGCTCGGCTACTCCCATATGCCCATTCATCTCCTGGAAGGTTCGCCGGACGGCGACAGCAGCGGTCACGAGATCTTCACCCTCAGGGACATCAGCGAGATAGAGCGGCTGGAGAACCAGATACGCCAGGCCGAAAAACTAGCCGCCATCGGCATGATGAGCGCCAGTATCGCCCACGATTTCCGCAATCCCCTGACCGCCATCTCCGGTTCAGGCCAGGTCCTGGCCCGGGAATTCGCCACCACCGCCTCGGCCGACAGCATGAATCTCGAACTCGCCGAAATCATCGTCCGCGAGTCAAACCGGATGATCAGCACCATCGCCGATTTTCTCAAATTCTCGAAACCGGAGACCGCCACCCGCGAATGGTTTTCACTCGCCGCCTGTCTTGCCGAGGTGATCCAGGTCTGCCGGGCCGACCCGCTCTGGCCGGCAACCTGCAAGCTGCGGCTTAAGTTCGATCACACTTTCGATATCTGGGCAGACCAGAAACAGATGTTCACGGTCTTCAGCCATCTGATCCAGAACGCCCTGGCCTTTTGCCCGCCCGGGCGGGAAATAATCGAGATCGAGGCGGTGGTGGTCCGCCGGCCGGATGGCCAGGAAGGCTCCGCCATCTCGGTCAGCGACAACGGCCCCGGGGTGCCGGAAAAAAACCGGGAGAAGATTTTCGAGCCATTCTATACCTCCCGTCCGGACGGGACAGGACTCGGCCTGGCCATAGTCCGCCAGACCATAGATGAACACCACGGGATGATCGACCTTACAGGCGATAGTCTCGGCGGCGCCCGTTTCACCCTCTTTCTATCCCTGCCCGCCTGAGCATCCTCCAGGCCAGAGAATTACCTGCCGGTAATGCACTGCGCGGCCTTGGTCGCCTGATCCCCGACGGTGTCTGCGCATAATCCTGCCTTCCTCTTCCCGATTCCTGCAGTGATTGTAAAAACCGCAGTCCACAGCTCCGGGCCTTACCGCCTCTTTTTCCTACCGGCCGAAAATCCCTGTACTGCAGCACGCTGTCGCCTGTTTTGTCTCTGGTCCTGGATGATCGGGTGAGAAAATCCCACCGTTTTTACCCCGGCACTATATCGGCGATACACCCTTGCGGAACATCTCTGTTCTAATATATCGCTAGTTAGCAGAATATTATTCTTGACATAGTATGTAACAGAGAATATTTTCACCTTATACGGAGAATAAATCATATGATAGATGACATCAGTCTCGAGATTCTCAGGATCCTCCAGGAAAAGGCCCGCATCCCCAACGTCGAGGTCTCCCGTCAGGTCGGCCTGGCCCCCTCCGCGGTCCTCGAACGCATCCGCAAGATGGAAAAACAGGGGGTAATCGACGGCTACGAGGTCAGGCTCAACCCTCGGCGTTTCGCCAGCAGCCAGATCGCCTTTGTCCAGGTCACCGTCCGTGAACAGCCGGATGGTCCGAATATCGGTGAACAGCTGGCGCGAATCCCGGAGATCCAGGAGGTCCACTACATCGCCGGCGAGGACTGTTATCTCATCAAGATCAGGGCCGCCGATACCGTCGAACTGGGAAGACTTCTGCGAACCAGGGTGACCGCCATTCCCGGGGTCCTCGCCACCAGGACCGCGCCGGTCCTCGCCACCTACAAGGAAACAGCCCGTATCCCCATCCCTTAAGGAAAAGAGAGCCAGATCATGCCAATGTCCCAAGCTTTCAAAAATCGCCTTCTGCCGGTGCTGCCGCAGGTCATCGAGCACTTCGGCACCCCCTTCCATATCTATGATGAGGCCGGCATCAGGGCTACCGGCCAACGGCTGAAGGCGGCCTTCGCCGGCATCGAGACCTTCCGCGAATACTACGCGGTCAAAGCCCTGCCCAACCCACGGATTCTCGAGATCATCGGCAGCATGGGCTTCGGCTTCGACTGCAGCTCCGTATCCGAACTGCACCTGAGCCGCAGGGTCGGCGGCCGGGGCAACGATATCATGTTCACCTCGAACAACACCAGCCATGATGAATTCGTCGAGGCCGCCACAGACGGAGGCTGCATCCTCAACCTCGACGACATTTCCCTCATCGCCAAGGTGCCGGTCATGCCGGAACTCATCTGTTTCCGCTACAATCCCGGGCCAAGGCGGGTCGGCAACGATATCATCGGCAACCCTATCGAGGCCAAATACGGGGTCAGCCACGAACAGATCATCGAGGCCTACCGACAGGCCAGGGAGCGTGGTGCCAGACGTTTCGGCCTGCACACCATGCTCGCCTCTAACGAGTTGAACCATCGCTACATGGTGCAGACCGCCCGCATGCTCCTCGATCTTATCGAAGAGATCAGCCGGGAACTGGCGATCACCTTCGAATTCGTCAATATCGGCGGCGGCCTCGGCATCCCCTACCTGCCGGACGGCGAGGAACTGCAGATCGAAGTCATGGGCCGGGAAATCACCGCCGACTTCGCCCGCTTCAAGGAGCGCAACGGCTACGCGCCTGCCCTCTTCATGGAAAGTGGCCGCTATATAACCGGGCCGCACGGGGCCCTGGTGGTCACCGCCATCAACCGCAAGGAAATCTACCGGACCTACGTCGGCGTCGACGCCTGCATGAACGCATTGATGCGGCCGGCCCTCTACGGGGCGTATCACCATATCGAGGTCCTCGGCAAGAATCAGAACGGGGAGACCGAGGTGGTCGACGTTGTCGGCTCGCTCTGCGAGAACAACGACAAATTCGCGGTCCAGCGACCACTGCCGCCGATTAAGGACGGCGATATCCTGCTCATCCACGACACCGGCGCCCACGGTCATGCCATGGGCTTCAACTACAACGGCACCCTCCGTCCCCAGGAACTCCTGCTGCGGGCGAATGGCCGGGTTGACCTGATCCGCCGCCGGGAACGGCTGGAAGATTATTTTACGACCCTCGATTTCGCCGCTGATTCCCTCCCCTGCACCTCATAAATAGACTGCTACCCGGCAGCCGCCCTCCCCGGGGCAGCAGCCGGGTGGCTAGCCGGAGGCGAGAAACCTCGATGCGGTTTCGCTCTTTTCTTTACAATTCCCCATGTTCAATGGTACAAGAGAGGCATTCATAAACAGATTCTCTCTATCCTAGGTTCCCCTCTTCTTATCTGCGACCATGCTTCCTTCCCCAACCGTGTCCGTCATTCGCCCAAGACGTGGATTCATCCGTGTCACCGCCGTCGTCAGTTTCTCTTTGTGTCTCTTCTGTTGCGCTACCCTGCAACCGGCCATGGCGACCGATGTTTCCACACAGATCTCCCAGGATCCTGCACCCGAAGTTTCCGTGCAGACCTCCCAGGCTCCGGCGCCCGAAGTTTCCACGCAGATTTCCCAGGACCCTGCGACCGAAGTTTCCACGCAGACCTCACAGGTCTCTGCACCTGAAGTCTCCACAGAGATCCCCCAGTACCCGACGCCAGAGGTTTCCACGCAGATATCCCAGGCTCCGGCGAATGAAGTTTCCCTGCAGATCTCCCAGGCCCTGGCGGCCCATCTCAAATACAGCCCCGAACAACTCGAGGCCATCGAGTCTTTTGAGCCGCTCATCGCCGCAAGGGACCGTTGCCTTTCCACCGTTTACCACGCCACCGGCAACATACCGCTGTGGGTCAACGACAACGGTCCCAGCGAGCGGGCGGCCATCGCCCGCAGCTATCTGCATGCCGCCGCCACGGAAGGGCTCAGGCCGGAGGACTACGGAGTCGAAGAGATCGACAGGCTCTGGTCTTCACTCAACACCCAGGACCTGGCCCTGCTCGATACCCTCCTGACCTACAATCTGCTGCGCTATGCCCATGATGTCAGTTACGGCCAGTTCGAATCCTATTCGACCAATCCGAAGATCTTTTTCGACACCGGCAGGCAGAATTTCGATCCCCTGCTCACCATCATATCGATCATCACCGCCCCCGATCTCACAGCTCGCCTGGCGGCCCTGCCACCCTCCCACCAGCACTACAGGGCTCTGAAAGTTGCCCTCAAGACCTACCGTGAGATCGTCGCAGCGGGTGGATGGAAGTCGCTCCCGGCCGGCCCTTCCCTGCGTCCAGGGGAAATCGACCCCCGGGTGCCGGCCCTCCGCATCCGTCTGTACATTACCGGTGACCTGAAAAAAATCGACAAGTCAGACTCCTTCTACGACCAGTCCCTGAAGGCTGCGATGATCAGCTTTCAAAAGAGATACGGTCTTGAGGCAGACGGGGTGGTCGGCGCCCAGACCGTCGCCGCCATGAATATCCCGGCAAAACGGCTGGTCTCGCAGATCATCGTCAATATGACCAGGTGGCGCTGGCAGGCCCACGACCTCGGCGAGAAATACGTCCTCGTCAATATCGCCGGCTATAGCCTGCATGCCGTGAAGAACGGCAACACCGTCATGGAGATGCCGGTCATTGTCGGTGAAATGGAAAACCAAACCCCGATCTTCAGCGACCGGATCCAGTACCTCGATTTCAATCCCTACTGGGTCATCACCCAGAATATCGCCAGCAAGGAGGAACTGCCGCGCCTGCAGCAGAATCCCCGCTATCTCGTTGACCGCAATGTCCGCCTCTTTTCCAGCTGGGACGCCGATGCGGTCGAGATCGACAGCACCCGGGTCGACTGGAAGTCCATCACCCCCGCCCAGATGGCCCGCTACAAATTGCGCCAGGACCCCGGTCCGCTGAATGCGCTTGGCAGGGTGAAATTCGTCTTCCCCAACCGCTTCGCCATCTACATGCACGACACCCCTAAACGCGACCTCTTCAGCCAGTCGGCAAGGAATTTCAGCCACGGCTGCATCAGGGTCAGCAATCCCCTGGCCCTGGCCGCGTTCGCCCTGGAAGAGGAAAAAAAGGGTTGGACCGAAGAGAAAATCAAGGAGACCATCGATACCGGCAGACGCAAAATCGTCCAGTTAACGGCCCCTCTCTCCGTCCATCTCACATATCAGACAACTTGGGTTGACAAAGAGGGATCAATCCATTTTAATAGGGACGTTTATGGCAGGGACACTGAACTTTCCCTTGCATTATTAGGAGAAAACCAACCGATGAGAAACTAAACTTCAGGATGCCAGATGCCAACAAACGAGACCTTTAAACGAATTTTTCTAAACCGGCGCAAGTTTCTCGCCGCCTCCGCCCAGCTGGCTATCGGCCTGCTGCTGAGTACCCCGCTCGATGCCATTTCAAGCACCGCCGAACCCCACATGCTCTCATTCGTCCACACCCACACCGGAGAGCAGCTTGAAATCAATTACGTTCCCGGAAAATACCCGCTGACGGCCAAATCACAGCTTAAAACCTTCCTCCGTGATTTCCGCACCGGTGACACCCATGTCATCGACACGGCCCTGATGGACATTCTCACCCGCATCCAACGGCTCAGCGGCAGCAAGGGCGTCTATGAAGTCATTTCCGGCTACCGTTCTCCCCGCACCAACGCCTACCTGCGCGCCAAAAGCCCGGGCGTGGCCAGCGACAGTCTGCACATGCGGGGCAAGGCGATTGATATACGCCTCACCGATGTACGGACCAGGGATGTTCGGGATTTCGCCAGGCGGCTTCGCGTCGGTGGAGTTGGGTATTATGCCAAATCGGACTTTGTCCACCTCGATACCGGCCAGTTCCGCCATTGGTAGGAGATGGGCCGCCGGTCCTCCGGCGGCCCATCTCCTTTTCCGCCACCCGCTTCCCGCGGCTGCCGTTCCCGCTCGAGCACCCCGGATTTTCATCCTGATCAGGCCGGCTATCGCCCATGGCAATTGATATAGACTATTTCCTCGAGACGGTGGCCGCAGTCGTGGCCGAAACCAGCACCCCCGTCGTCGATCTTATCGCGGTACAGACCTGCGACCCGTTCAAGATCCTCGTTGCCACCATCCTCTCGGCCCGCACCAAGGACGAGGTAACCGCCCGGGCCGCCGACCGGCTCTTTAAGGTGGCAGACACCGTCGAGGATCTGGACCGCCTTTCCGAGCAGGCCATTACCGAGCGCATCTACCCGGTCGGCTTCTACAAAAGCAAGGCCCGTTACCTCAAACAGCTTCCCGAGGCCATCAAGGCCTGCGGCAACCGTGTGCCCGAGACCATCGAGGAACTGCTCACCCTGCCCGGGGTCGGGCGAAAAACCGCCAACCTGGTCCGCAGCGTCGCCTTCGGCAAACCGGCGATCTGCGTCGACACCCATGTCCACCGGATCATGAATATCTGGGAGTATGTCGAAACCGACACTCCTCTCGAGACTGAAATGGCCCTGCGCGAAAAACTGCCGGAGCGACACTGGCTGCGAGTCAATTCCCTGCTGGTCGCCTTCGGCCAGGCGCTCTGCCGGCCGGTCAGCCCCCACTGCGACGTCTGCCTCCTCCTCGGCAGGTGTCCACAACACGGCGTCACCCCGAGAAAAATAATGAAAAAATCCGCGGAAAACGGCAGCAGGCCCCTCAGATTCATCTCCTGGAACGTCAACGGTGTCAGGGCCGTCGAACAGAAAGGTTTCAACGGAATTCTCAGCGGCTTTGACGCCGATATTATCGCCATCCAGGAGACCAAGGCCCAGCCTGATCAGCTCTCCCAGGAACTGAAGGAGATCCCGGGCTATACCTCCTACTGGCACAGTGCCGAGCGAAAGGGTTATTCCGGGGTCGCCTGCTACAGCCGGCTGGCGCCGCTGCAGGTCATAATCGGCCTGGGCGACCCGGAATTCGACTGTGAGGGGCGGGTACTCACCCTGGAATTTCCCGGCTTTTATTTCTCCAACGTCTACTTTCCCAACAGCGGCGAAGGCCTGAAACGGCTCGACTACAAACTCCGCTTCAACCAGGCCCTGGTCGCCTTCGCCTCCCGCCTGCGAGACGAGAAAACGGTGGTGCTCTGCGGCGACCTCAACGTCGCCCACAAGGAAATCGACCTGAAAAATCCGGCGGCGAATGTCAAAAACGCCGGCTTCACCCCGGAAGAGCGGGCCTGGATGGATTCCTTCATCGAGGCGGGGTTTGTCGACACCTTCCGGATGTTCAACCAGGAACCGGAACAGTATACCTGGTGGAGCTACCGTTTCAACGCCAGGGCCAAGAACGTCGGCTGGCGTATCGACTACTTCTGCATCGACCAGAAGAGCCGGGACAAGGTGCTCGGCGCAGCCATCCTCAAGGATGTCATGGGCTCGGATCACTGCCCGGTGCAGCTCGAATTCCTCCCCTGATACTCTGCTGCCTGCCTCAACCCACCGGCAGCCCTCCCAATCACCGGCACAGTTCGGTCAGCTCGTCAGGGCGGGTCTCAAAGAGATGCGCCAGGAGCTTCCGATGCCCGCTCGGGAAGGCGTATTCGGCCAGTTCCTCGGGCAGGACCCAGCGGCAGTCCTGGGCGGCCTGCAGCCTGGCGACCTGCCTGTCGCCGACCAGGCGGCAGGCGAAACAGTGCAGCACCACCTTGTAGCGGGTGAAGTGGTGGATGACGGTGGTTATCCGGCTGCAGACCTCGACCGCAAAGCCGGTCTCCTCCAGATATTCCCTGACAACCGCCTGCTCCGGCGATTCACCCTCCTCCAGCCTGCCGCCGGGAGACTCCCACAATCCCCCCCAGATATCGTCGGCCAGCCGCTGCTGGATAAAGAGCCGTCCTTCCCGGGCCACAATCCCCGTCGCCATCTCGATGACGATCGTCTGCCGGCGACTGCCAGGCACAGGCCGGTCAGCTACGGTTCCCCGCAGGTAGGCGAGGCAGAATCGGGCAAGTGGACAGGCCTCGCAGAGTGGATTCTTCGGAGTGCAGACCAGGCCGCCGAGGTCCATCAGGGCCTGGTTGAAGCTCCTCGCCTTGCCCACCGGCAGCAGTTCCCAGGCCAGCTGGTCGATACGCTGACGGCAGCCCAGATCCTTGACCGGCTCGTCAATATCGAAGAGGCGGGCGAAGATCCGCATGACATTGGCATCGATGGCCGGCATATTCTGATCGCAGGCGATGCTCGCTATGGCCGCGGCGGTATAGGGCCCGATCCCCGGCAGGGAACGCAGGGCGGTATACTCACAGGGGATCATGCCGCCATGTTCTTCCACCATCACCCGAGCGGCCCGGTGCAGATTTCTGGCCCTGGCGTAATAGCCCAGCCCCTCCCAATACTTGAGGATCTCCTGCTCCTCGGCGGCCGCCACGGAGGCCACGTCGGGAAAGCGGGCAACCCAGCGCCGGAAATAGTCCACCCCCCGATCCATCTGGGTCTGCTGCAGCATGATCTCGGAAATCCAGACATGATAAGGATCATAGGTCCGGCGCCAGGGCAGGTCGCGCTTCGTTTGGCGGAACCAGGCCAGCAGTCGCCGTTCGATATGTTCTTTCTTCTCTTTCATCGGGATGGCGCCCTCGGCCGACCTACAAACCCAGCCACTGCAAGCTGAACAGGGCGATGGTGTAGGATACGACGGATAACAGGGTGGAGAGCATGATGATCGAGCCGGAAAGCTCCGCGTCCCCTTTCATCTGCTGGGCCATGATATAAGCGGCGGTGGCCGTCGGGGTGCCGGCGAAGATCACCCCGATGGCCAGATCCCGACCGCCGATCCCGAGGAAAAACAGGATGATGGCTGTGCATAGGGGCAGCCAGACGATCTTGATAGCGGTGGCGATCAGGGCCTTGGAGAGATCGCCGCGCAGCCTCTCCAGCGAAAACGAGGCGCCGATGGCCAGCAGGGCCAACGGTAGGGCCATGCCGGTGATGATGTCGAGACTCCGGTCGATCACCTGCGGCAGGGGCAGTTTCAGAAAACTCCAGAGAATGCCGGCAAATGAGGAGATGATCAGGGGATTGTAGCCGAGCTGCTGGGCCCAGAAGGCCGCGCCGATCCGCTGGCCGTTCTGCCGGTGCGGCAGGAGCAGGGCGATGATCGCCAGGAAATTGAAAACCGGCACGATGAAGCCGAGGAGGATGCCGGCCGCGGCCAGGCCCTCCTCGCCGAAGGCATTGAAGACGATGGCTAGGCCGATATAGGCGAGATTGCCGCGGAAGGCCCCCTGGCAGAAGCTGCCGCGCACCTCGGGCGGATAACCGCGCAGGGCGGCGTAGCCGTAGGAGAGCAGGAAGGTCAAAAAGACGCCGGCAAGCAGGCCGACCAGCAACTGGCCATTGAAGCTGGCGGTGAAATCGGCCACCGCGATCTTATAAAACAACAGGGCCGGCAGCGCGATATAGTAGATCAGCCGGTTGAGCTGATAGAGAAAACCGCTGTTGACAAGCCCCGTCCGTTTCAGACTGAAACCAAGGCCGATCACCAGAAAGACCGGCAGGACAATGAGCAGAATGTCGAGAAAGAGGGGCATGCGGGATCAAGGTGTTCGAGCGTTATGGCTTGACGGCAGGCGGACCGGCCTGGATGAGCACGAATGTATATTCACTTCTGCCGAACCTGTCAATTATTCCGGCCTATCACCGGGCAAAACCTCCAACTTCGGCATCGGAAATCGCCCTCGCAGCTTTTCAAAGCAATTGTCATCGTTGCCCTTTTCTACGACCTCCCGCGCCTGATCGCGGCTACACCGAAAATCAAAACAAAGCGCCTATCATCCTGGAGGTCTCATATATAATTTTTTATTTGCAATTCAATTCTCTTATACAACTTATACAAAAAAATGGAGCATTATTAGCGGTAGCCCTACCATATCGAGGACATTCCAGCAGATCTGCAAGTGGTTTTAGGATGTAATCTGGAGCTCAATATAAATTTCCTGCCAATTTGAAATCGTAGGCCTATTTATGTATAATAAATTCCAGGAGGGGGTCTATCGCCAGGAAATTTCATAAAATTTTGTCTATTTAGTTAAAATAACTAGCTTAACTGGCAGCGAAATACCTTTTCGATAATTCCGGCGGGGAAAAATTTCTCTCTCCATTCAAGAGGAGGAGTTTATCTTAGCGGCAGTGGCCGACAGCATAAGGAGGGATATTGACGGCCCCTTCTCTCTATACAGCTCTGACCGATTGATCGGGAAATGCCATACCGTTATCAATCACCCCACGGTTGTTGTCCCGCCTTAGGCTACGCAAGGTGTAGTGGGACACCAAACAGCCGAGGAACGATCCAGCAGCGCTGGATCAGATCGGTTGGCAGCGTGCCGAGATGCCGCCGGGCGCTCCATCGTGAATCGCTCTGACGATTTTTTGGCAAACAGCGTTTTTTATAATGATGTTAATTTCAGATCTTCAGGAAAAATAATGGAATCCTTGCCCCGGAAGGAGTTCTTCCCATTTCAACCCATGGCACCTTAATTATGCTTGTCCCGGAGACGCAGATAGCTCAATAGGGGGTATTCCATGTCAACAGGTCTTTGGCCGGCAAACAGCTCAACGAAAAATCATGACAGCCCGAGTGAGTTGACGCTCAATTAAAGTTAAGACAACAAACCCATACCAAAAGGCATCATATTATGGATAATCACAGTCAAAAACTCTATAAATTGAAACTTTTCTTTCTCATAAAGCTGGCGGTAATCGCAACCTGTACCTGTTATTTCTGCATACCGTCAAAACTTTGTTATGCTGCCGGCGAGTCCGATATTCTTGATTTTCTTCCTGCATATATCAAAGCTTCAAAAAAACCTGTTCCTCCCAACGAAATTAATAAAAATTATACTCTCATTGCCTGGAACGATCTGGGAATGCATTGCATGGATCCTAGTTATGAAGATTTTTCAGTACTTCCCCCCTACAACACCTTGATGGCACAAGTGATTCACCGTGGAGACCTGCCAAGTATCGTCACCGAAGGTATCACCGTTCAGTATCGAATTCTTAATAATACAGATTCTGCCAAGAAGACCAATTTCTGGCAGTATGCTCACCTGCTTTTTGACCTGCCAACCCCTCTCACCGCTAATATTGGCCTGAAGGGGTTCGGTCTCAGCGGGCAAATGCACCAGGCTGAAGGCTATTTCAAAGCCGAGGGAATCCCTCTCACCGAATATCTCGACCACGACCTGAAATCGCCTTATCCCTATCAAATGGCCGAACTTGTTGCCACAAACAGCAGCGGCCAAATAATTGCCAGCACCCAGACCGTGGCCCCCGTATCCACCGAAATGCACTGTGAGTATTGCCATGGGGATAATGGACGAGGGAACATGGGCATTGCTACCGGTGTGGTCAAACAGAATATTCTCACACTTCATGATCAACGCAATGGCACCACTCTCATGAAGCAGAGACCTGTGCTCTGTGCCAAATGTCACAGTTCAAACGCTCTTGGTACCACTGGTGCCCCTAATATCCCGAATTTGTCCCTTGCAATCCATGGGAGACATTCAAAGGCTGGTATTGATGATGGAACCATGGACGGCACCTGCTATGCCTGTCATCCGGGGCCGCAGACAAAATGCCTGAGGGATGTCATGTTTCAGGCGGGATATAACTGTTATGACTGTCATGGGACCCTCGCGGCGGTGGCAAACCCGGCTCGGAGACCATGGCTTGATGAACCTCGCTGTACTCCATGCCATGCTCCGGAATATGGTGAAAACAGCGGGACCCTCTATCGTTTGTCGAAAGGACACCAAGGTATCTTCTGTGAGGCATGTCATGGAAGTCCGCATGCCATTACCCCTACAGTCGAAGCCAACGATAATGTTCAAGCAATTCGTCTGCAGGGCCATGCGGGAACCATTAATACCTGCACAGTCTGTCATTTAACAAAACCGACTTTCGGGGGTCCCCATCATGATATACCTATGCACCCGATCGGCAATACCTGGGTGAGTGGGCATCAGGATGCCAATAAAAATGACTGTGCCAAATGTCACGGCACAACAAGCGCCGGCACGCCATACAGTGCGGTTAAAGTTGCCATAACCATAGATACCGGCGAGTTTGGCATTAAAAACTGGGCGGTTGGTTATCAAGTCAGTTGCTATAGCTGTCACAATGGTCCCAATCCTTAAGACCAATTGGTGCCAGTCACCTCTTTCCATTGAGCATATTGATACGGCGTTGCCGGTAACGCCAGCATAACTGGCAGGTCAAGCTCTTCGAACCTGCTCGGTCTACATCCGGGCAGGTTTCTGAAAGGGCGGTTGGTCAGGAGAATAGGACGTTCCCGGATGGCGGCATAACTGGCACGGAATAGTGTGGGAAAACAAAAAAAAGGGTTTCAGCCATAAAGACTGAAACCCTTGAATTTTGCTGGCGGGGCCGACCGGGCTCGAACCGGCGACATCCGGCGTGACAGGCCGGCATTCTAACCAACTGAACTACGACCCCAATTGGAATCTGGTTGTGGTGGGCGGAACAGGGATCGAACCTGTGACCCTCGGCTTGTAAGGCCGATGCTCTCCCAGCTGAGCTACCCGCCCCCAACGCAACCAAGCGTGAGGGAGTTTTTACCAAGTTCCCCTACCTGCGTCAAGCAAAAAACGCGGGAAAAACCATTATAGTAAAGCCGCTTCTTTCCTTGGAACCTCCGCAGGCTGTCGTCGCTTGAACAGGCTTTCCCCTTCCTTCATAACCACCGCGTATTGCAGCACTTCATCCATGTGCTCGACCAGATCAATGGTCAATTTCTTCCTGATTTTGATCGGTACATCGTTGAGATCTCGTTCGTTATCCTTCGGGATCAGGACGTGGGTGATATTGCCGCGCTTGGCCGCCAGGAGTTTCTCGGTGAGGCCGCCGATCGGCAATATCCGGCCGCGCAGGGTAATCTCGCCGGTCATCGCGAGCTTATGGCGGACAGGCGCCTTCACAAGGGCTGAGACCAGGGTGGTGGCGATGGTGATGCCGGCAGACGGACCATCTTTCGGGATCGCTCCCTCAGGCACGTGGATATGGATATCGAGTTTCTGGTAGAAATCCGGTTCAAGACCGAGCAATCCGGCCCGCGAACGCACATAGCTGAGAGCTGCCTGAGCCGATTCCTGCATGACGTCACCGAGCTTGCCGGTGATGATCAATTTTCCGGCCCCCGGCATGAGCGTCGTCTCGATCTGCAGCAGCTCGCCACCCACTTCGGTCCAGGCCAGGCCGGTGGTCAGGCCTATCTCGTCCTGTTCCTCGGCCAGACCGTAACGGTACTTCGGCGTACCGAGATAGCTCAAAATAGCCTGGGCGTTGATCCGGTATTTCTTGTTTTTGAGGTCCTTCTTGAGGCGATCCCTCGCCACCTTGCGGCACAGGCTGGCAATATTCCGCTCAAGATTACGGACCCCTGCCTCGCGGGTATAGCGGCGGATCATCTCCAGGACGGCCCCGTCGGTAAGTTGGATATCACCTTGTTTGAAGCCGTTTTCTTCAAGCTGTTTCGGGATCAGGTAACCTTCGGCGATCTTCAGCTTCTCCTCTTCGGTGTAGCCGCTGATCTGGATGATCTCCATCCTGTCCTGCAGCGGCAGAGGTATGCCGTGGAGGTTGTTGGCGGTGGTGATGAAGAACACCTCGGAGAGGTCGTAGTCGATGTCGAGATAATGATCGTTGAAGGCGACGTTCTGCTCCGGATCAAGGACCTCGAGAAGGGCCGAGGAAGGATCGCCGCGAAAATCCATGGACATCTTGTCCACCTCGTCGAGACAGAATACCGGATTGGCGACATTGACCTTCTGCATCGACTGGATGATCTTGCCCGGCATCGCTCCGATATAGGTTCGCCGGTGTCCTCTTATTTCGGCCTCGTCGCGCACCCCGCCGAGGGACAGGCGGGCGAACTGCCGGCCCATGGCCCTGGCGATCGAGCGGCAGATCGAGGTCTTGCCGACACCGGGAGGGCCGACCAGACAGAGGATCGGTCCCTTGATCTTCTTGACCTGGGCCTGGACCGCGAGATACTCGAGGATCCGCACCTTGGGTTTGTCGAGACCGTAGTGGTCCTCATCGAGGATCTGTTCGGCCTTGTTGATATCGATATGCGACTTGGTCTTCTTCTGCCAGGGGAGGTTGATGATGCAGTCGATGTAGTTGCGCACCACCGTGCTCTCAGCCGACATCGGCGGCATGCTCTTGAGTTTCTTCAGTTCCTTGAGCGCCTTCTCCCTGGCCAGGACCGGCATCTTCTTCTTCGTGATGATCTCCTCGAGTTCACCCATCTCGTCGAGGCCGTTCTCGTTCTGGCCCATCTCGCTCTGGATCTCACGAACCTTTTCACCAAGATAATAATTGCGTTGGGTCTTGCCCATGCGCATCTTCACCTTGGCGTTGATGGCCTTCTCCAGTTCGGAAAGCTCGATCTCCCGGTAGAGGATCTCCAGGACCTTCTCGATACGCTCGATGACAGTCCCGCTCTCCAGGATGACCTGTTTCTCCTCGGCCCGCAGCGGCAGGTGGGCGCAGATAACGTCAACCAGCTTGGAAGGGTCCTCGATGCTGTTGACCGATTTGACCACCTCTTTGGCGATCTTCTTGTTGGTATTGGCAAAATCGTCGAAATACCGACGTAGCTCCCGCTCATAGGCTACCAGTTCGCTGGTCTTCTCGACGATATCGGGAATCTCCTCGACCTCTGCCTGCAGGAACTTGTCGTGCGGCACAAACGAGATGATCCTAGCCTTGGTCTTGCCCTCAACCAGGGCCTTGATCGTCCCGTCGGGAAGGCGGAGAAGCTGCATCACCGAGGCCAGCGTGCCGTAGGAATATATCTCTTTCTCTCCCGGCTCATCGACGGTCGAATCCTTCTGGGCGACCAGCAGGATCTCGGTGCGTTTTTCCATGGCATCTTCAAGGGCCTGAATAGAACGCTTTCTCCCGACGACCAGAGGCGCCACCATGTGAGGAAAGATGACAATGTCCCGAAGGGGCATGAGTGGATAAAGCTTTGTCACAAAATCTCCTTTTTGCATTGCTGAGCCTCGGCTCCGGCTTTTGCCGGATCAGGCGGTCTTCAGTTTTTCGTCCGGGCTGCTCTGATAGAGGATGACCGGATAATCACCGTTGGTAATGACCTGTTCGCTGATGACGCATTCCTGCACATTGCTCTTTGACGGCAGATCGTACATCACGTCAAGCATCGCCGACTCCATCACCGACCGCAGCCCGCGAGCCCCGGATTTCCGCGCCAGCGCCTTTTTGGCGATGGCCGCCAGGGCGCCTTCGGTAAACCTGAGATTGATGCCTTCAAACTCGAAGAGCTTCTGATACTGCTTGGTCAGGGCATTCTTCGGCTCACGCAGGATGCGGATCAGGTCCTCCTCCACCAGTTCCTCCATGGTCGCAATGACCGGCAGGCGGCCGACCAGTTCCGGGATCAGACCGAACTTGAGCAGATCCTCCGGCCGGACCGCGGCAAGCAGCTCTCCTACCTTCTTCTTGGCATCGCTCACCACCTTGGCGCCGAAGCCGATCGACTTGGTGCCCTGCCGTTTTTTCACGACATTTTCCAGACCGACAAAGGCCCCGCCGCAGATGAAGAGGATGTTGGTGGTATCGATTTTCACCAGTTCCTGCTGTGGGTGTTTCCGGCCCCCCTTCGGAGGTACCGAAGCGATCGTTCCCTCGATGATCTTCAACAGGGCCTGCTGCACCCCTTCACCGGACACGTCGCGGGTCAGAGAAGGACTGTCGGATTTTCTGGCGATCTTGTCTATCTCGTCTATATAGATAATACCCCTTTGGGCTTTTTCAATATCGAAATCAGCGGCCTGGAGCAGGCTGACAAGAATATTCTCGACATCTTCACCGACATAGCCGGCCTCGGTCAAGGTGGTGGCATCGGCCATGCAGAAGGGGACGTTGAGGATCCTGGCCAGGGTCTGGGCCACCAGAGTCTTGCCGGAGCCCGTCGGACCGATCAAAATGATATTGGATTTCTGCAGCTCGACATGATCATCGTCGAGCGGGGCGGCGATGCGTTTGTAGTGGTTGTGCACCGCCACGGAGAGGACCTTTTTGGCGTATTCCTGGCCGATAACGTAGGAGTCAAGATGGGCCTTGATCTCCATCGGCTTGAGGGAGGCGGCCGGTTCCGCTGCCTCCTGCCCCTGGTTGCCTTCTTCGTCCTGCACTATCTCGTTGCAGAGCTCGATGCATTCATCGCAGATAAACACGTTCGGCCCGGCGATAAGCTTTTGCACCTCGTTCTGGTTCTTCCCGCAGAACGAACAGCTGCACTCCGGCTCGTTGGTATTGTTGTCGACCATCTTATTTTTCCTCGGCTATTTCTTCACGTTTCATAAGTACCTTATCTATTATACCATAATCCCGGGCTTCTTTGGCACTCATAAAATTATCACGCTCGGTGTCGTTTTTGATCCGCTTTATCGTCTGTTTGCTGTGATGGGCAAGAATGCGGTTCAGGTCATCCCGCATGCGCAGGATCTCCCTGGCATGGATATCGACGTCCGTCGCCTGGCCCTGAAATCCCCCCATCGGCTGATGGATCATGATCCGCGAGTTCGGCAGCGAATACCGTTTGCCATCGGCCCCGGCGGCCAGCAGCAGGGCGCCCATCGAAGCGGCCTGACCCATGCAGAGGGTGGCGATATCGCACTTGACGTACTGCATGGTGTCATAAATGGCCATGCCGGCGGTAACCGATCCGCCGGGGGAGTTGATGTAAAAGGTGATGTCCTTGTCCGGGTCTTCGGCCTCAAGAAAGAGGAGCTGGGCGATGATGACATTGGCCACGTCATCGTTCACCCCCGATCCGAGAAAAATGATACGCTCTTTGAGCAGGCGGGAATAGATATCGTAGGCGCGCTCGCCCCGGGGACTTTGTTCAACCACCATCGGTACTAGATTCATAGTCACACTCCTGAAACGGTACGACTGCAAGAGGCATCAGCCTGTTGCAGTCGTCTGTTGTTGAATACTCTCGTGGAACCGGCGACACCTCCCGGTGATCCGCCGGCAGCTTCTACTCCTGGCGATCCCGATCCCAAGCCGGTCAGACCTCTTGGGATGGCGTGTCTTCTGCCGCAGGGACGATGACCGCCTCTTCCTTGAGGAAGTGCAGGATCTTCTCGTTCAAGAGTTCGTTCATAAAGGGAAGAAGGTCATCCCGGCTGTGGAAGAACTCCTTGACCTTGTCGACTGTCATATTGTACTGGTCGCCGATCCGCTTGAAGCCCCGTTCGAGATCCTCATCGTTGACCTTGATCCCCTCAACCTCGGCGATCTTTTTCAGGACAAAATCGCCGCGGACCCGTTTGGCCGCCATCTCAGCATTCTGTTTGGCAAGCTCCTCGCGGTTGAGACCTGCCGCCTCGAGGCTGAGACCGCTTTTCATCAGGGTCTGTTCGGTCTGCTTGATCATCTGGTCGATCTCAAAGGCAACCAGCCGGTGGGGCACCTCAAACTCATGCTTTTCGAGAATCTTCTGCATGATTTTGTCGGTGAAGGCTCCTTCCGCAGCCGCCTCCTTCTGTTTGATGCAACGCTCACGGATGGACGTCTTCAAATCTTCGAGGGTGTTGAAGTCCTTGCTGACATCCTTGGCGAACTCGTCATTGAATTCGGCCAGCACCCGTTCCTTGACATCCTTGACCTTGATCCTGAACTCGATTTCCTTGCCGGCCAGCAGGGGATTGGGGTGTTTCTCCGGAAAAGTGACGGTGTGCGAGCCCTCTTCCTCTTTCTTCATGCCGATGAGCTTCTCCTCGAATTCCCTGCCCATCCGGCCGGAGCCGACATCAACGGAGTAATCCTCGTTTTTCACCTGCTTCATCGGGTTACCCTTGTAATACCCCTGAAAATCGACAACAACCACGTCGCCTTCGGCAATCGGCCGGTCCTCAACGCCGCGCAGAACCGCCATATCCTTCTGCAGGGCCTTGAGTTCGGCCTCGATCTCGTCCTCGGCAACGGTCACCGCAGGCATGTCCACTTCGATGCCTTTGTAGCCGCTAAGTTCGAACTGGGGTTTGGTGTCGACATGGGCCTCATACGTGAATGAGCCGTCATCGTTGTAGTTGACACTGGATATTTCAGGGTGCACAACCGGGTCGAGCCCCTGTTTCTCGATGGCCTCGAAGTAAGTGTCCTGCACAAGCTTCTCCCCTACCTCCGCCTCTACCTGGGGTTTGTAGGTCTTGACAATGATCGATTGGGGGACCTTGCCGCGCCTGAACCCTTTGATCCTGATATCTTTTTTGAGTTTCTCATAAGCCTGGCTCAACTTCGGCTGGACATCGTCTGCCGGCAGGGTGACTACTACCTTCTTTGTCAGAGTGCTTATCTCTTCAACACGTACTTCCATGGAATATTATCCTTTCAGTTTAATTATCAAGATCGGAAACCAACGGCCATTTCTTCCGGGAGCCTGTCCGGGACAGGCTTTCTAGCCGCCGATCCGGACAGTCCCAATGACAATACCGCCGTCCTGCAGGTTTACATCCTGGTGCGAGAGGGGGGAGTCGAACCCCCACGCCAAAGCGCCAGATTCTAAGTCTGGTGCGTCTACCAGTTCCGCCACCCTCGCAACCATGTCCAGATTGTCATTCGTATCCGAAACCCTGTCCAGTGCGGCTTCCGGAGGTTTCACCTGTTGGGCGGACTTTCGCCGGAGGGCTGAATAACAGGTCGTTCGACAGTCATGTAGTAATTCACATTGCCCATGCAGTCAAGACTGTCATGCAAGAAGCGAGATCACTGCTGGAAAAAATCATATAAATACCATCTCGGACTGGCGCTTTCCAGTTATTTTTCGACGCTTTCATGAATAGTTCCTGAAAAAAACCTCATCCCCAAACAAAAATCGTTGCATTCTTAGCAAAAATGATCACAATGGCTCATGTCATCGGCAGGATAGTTGCTTTTTTGTCGGCTTTACCTGCTTCTTTTCTCTTTTTCAGAGAATACTCAGTCTATTGCGAGGACTTTTTATGCGATACTTTCATCTTTTTTCAGCTTCCGTTCTCTCTCTCCTCATTGCCGCCGGCGCGCAGGATGCCAGCGCGGCCTATACCGGTCGGGACAACAGACTGGAATGGACCCAGCAGGAGAGCTGGCAGATTGCCGGAAAACCGGTGGATATGGTTCATTCCCTGGACGGCAAATACACCTTTATCCTCAACGATCAGCACCAGGTCCTGGTCTACAACCAGCAGGGCACCATCCAGGGCCAGATTCCGGTTGCGACCGGGGTTAAGGCCATCGACATCGCACCGCAGGGCGAATTCCTCTACCTCATCGACCAGGACGCCTCCTCCTTCACCTCGGTGGCCATTGATTTTGTCATCGATATCGACGCTACCGGTTCCCCTGTGAAAGGAGCGGCGGAGGCCCCGGTAAACATGGTAGTCTTCACCGACTTTCAATGTCCCTATTGTATCAAGCTTGTACCGCTGCTCGACCAGATCCTTGCCAAGAACCAGGGCAAGGTCAAGATCACCTTCAAAAATATGCCGCTGCAGTTTCATGATATGGCTGAACCGGCTGCCCGCGCCGCCCTGGCCGCCCATGAGCAGGGTAAATTCTGGGAGTTCCACGATAAACTCTTCACAGCCCCGCAGCTCAACGCCGCCCTCTTCACCTCGGTCGCCAGCGGCCTCGGTCTGGATATGGCCCGCTTCGACACCGACATGAAATCCCCGGCGATCCACCAGAAACTCAACAAAGACATGCTTGACGCCCAGAAGGCCGGAGTGACCGGGACGCCCACCGTCTATATCAACGGCCGTAAGCTGAAACAGCGTACACCCGAGGGATTCCAGGCGCTCATCGACGACGAGCTGAAAAAGGCCGGGAAATAGCCCCTCACCATGCCTCTGCAAGATATCAGCCTGGACCTTAACTTCCCCGACAATGCCACTGCCGGCATCCTGTACGGCGATCTGAACAGGAACCTGCACATTGTCGAGGAAGGTGCAAACGTCAAGATCAATGTCCGCGGCAACAGCCTGAACATCTCCGGCTTTCGCCATGATGTCGAAATTGCCGAAGAACTCCTCAATCAGCTCTACGACCTGATCGGCAAAGGGTTCCCGGTCTACAGCTCCGACTTCGCCTTCGGTCTGAGAATCCTCAGTTCTAGCCCCAGGGCCCGGCTGGACAAGATCTTCCTCGACAAGGTATACGTCACTACCCAGAACCGGGTGATCTCGCCGAAGACCCCGAATCAGAAGCTCTATATCGACGCCATCCGCAACAACGATATCGTCTTCGGCATCGGCCCGGCCGGTACCGGCAAGACCTATCTGGCGGTGGCAATGGCCGTGTCGGCCTTCGTCAGCGGCCAGGTCCGCTCGATCATCCTGACCCGTCCGGCGGTCGAGGCCGGCGAGAAACTCGGTTTTCTGCCCGGTGACCTCGCCCAGAAGGTCAATCCCTACCTGCGCCCTCTGCATGATGCCCTCTTCGACATGCTTGGCCCGGACAAGAGCCTCGACCTGGTCGAACAGGGGGTGATCGAGGTCGCGCCCCTGGCCTTCATGCGCGGTCGGACCTTGAGCAACGCCTTCATCATCCTCGACGAGGCGCAGAATACCACGAGGGAACAGATGAAAATGTTCCTTACCCGCATCGGTTTTGACTCCCGGGCCGTGATCACCGGAGACATTACCCAGGTCGATCTGCCGGTTAAAAAGCAGTCCGGGCTCCTTGAAGCGCGGAATATACTCAAACGAATCGACGGCATCGCCTTCTGCAGCTTCACCAAGGCCGATGTTGTCCGCCACTCCCTGGTCCAGAAGATCATCCAGGCCTATGAAAAGAATCCAAGCTGAGCTGTCCGGTCGCGCCCCCGCCCCGGCCGCCGCCCCCGGGCGCCTGCAGCTGATCCGGCCGCGGCCGATCCCGGATCGAATCGCGCAAACACCGTGGCTGTAGACCTCTCTCTCCGCCACCCCCGCGCCGCCACCCTGGTCAACAGGCGACGTCTCTGCAGGCGCACGGCCATGCTCATGCGGCTCTGTGGGGTGGCCGACTACGGCGTCAGCCTGCGCCTGGTCGGCGACGAAGAGATTCGGGAACTGAACAGGCACTATCGCCACAAGGACAGCCCAACCAATGTCCTGTCCTTTCCCTTGAGTGACGGGGCCGAACCGCAGTTTGCCGACCTCCCCTTCAAGGAACTGGGCGATATCGTCATATCCCTTGACACCGCCGCTCGCGAGGCCAAAGAATTCGGCCAGACCTTCGATTACCGGCTTACCTGGCTTGTCAGCCACGGCCTGCTGCATCTGCTCGGCTACGACCATGAGCGATCGGCGGCCGAGGAGAAAAAAATGCAGGCCAGGGAAGAAGAACTTCTTTCGAGCATCCACCAGCAAAGGAGAGCAACGATGCCAAACCTCGCCATCAATGTCGACCACGTCGCCACCATCCGCCAGGCCCGGGGCACCGTCGAACCCGATCCGCTCACGGCCGCCGCCATCTGCGAACTGGCCGGGGCTTCGGGGATCGTCGTCCACCTGCGGGAGGACCGGCGCCACATCCAGGACCGAGACGTCCTGCTGCTGCGTCAGACCGTCAAGACCAAATTGAACCTGGAAATGGGCGCCAACCGGGATATCATTCAGTTTGCCCTGGATCTCAAACCGGACATGATCACGCTGGTCCCGGAGAAACGAGAGGAGCTGACCACCGAGGGCGGCCTGGATCTGCTGTCCCAGAAAAAGAAGATCGCTCAGACTGTCAAGAAAATGGCGGCCCGCAACATCCCGGTATCGATATTCCTCGACCCCGATCCCAGCCAGATCAAGGCCGCAAGCGACATCGGCGCAACCTTCGTCGAGATCCACACCGGCAAGTACTGCGATGCCTTGACTGAAGAGGCCCGCGACCAGGAGTTCCAACTCGTCGCCGCCGCCGCCGAGGAGGCCTGCCTCCTCGGCCTGCGAGTCAACGCCGGTCATGGCCTCAACTACCGGAACACCGCCCCGATCGCAGCCCTCGAGGCCATCGACGAACTGTCCATCGGCCATGCCGTCATATCCCGGGCCGTATTTATCGGACTTGACCAGGCGGTCAGGGAAATGTTGGCGATCATTCGCCAGGCGCAGTGCTGAGCATCGTCGGTAGCCGAAGGGCTACAGCTTAGCTGTATAATATATAATATATCAGGACATTAGATAAGAGATCGCTTTCGCAAGAGGCCATCTTGACGATTAACACCGTATCTGCTCATGTGGCATTAAACCCGGATTTCTCATGAACATTGACGGCAACCTCGGCTGGAGAGAAATCCGGGTTAACACCATCTCGCCTGGATGGTGGAACTGGTAGACCCCCTCGGACTTAAAACGAACAGCACATTCATTTATTTCATTGTAATATACTAAATTATATCCTCCCTGCTTCTTCTAAGAAATCAGATTGATGAGGTATGGAAAGTAGAACATTCTTCAACATCTCCATCCTTTAGTTCAGCCCCTACCATCTCCATTATCTCACCCTGAAATTTCTCATTGTTCACTGGCTCTGTGGGGCCATCGCTTGGCATACTATGAACTTGTAGGACCACCACCCTCCACATATATCAGGTGATGCGACAGATACCGATATTCCGTTATTATCAGAAGCCTGTACTATCAAAGCAAACTGGTTATTCTTAAGGGTATTCAATTATTCGTGGATGTTGCTCAGTGTTATAGCCTTCTTTCGAAAACTTCTGTTGAATCACCTGCTGTTAAAGAGAAACTTCCTGACAATACAGTCAAGACCTCAGCACAACACCCTCAACCCAATACATTGGGTACATAATGCGTACAAACATTCTATCACTATTGCGATTTATCGCTGCAATAATTGTTATACTATTTCATCTAAAGGGGAAATTCGAATACTTAAATTCTCTTCCTGGAATTTTTCTTGCTGGTCCACAAATTTGTACATTTTTCATCGTACTATCCGGATTTGTGCTTGGGATGACGCATAACAAAGAATGTGTTGTAAAAACAAGCACTTTTATTATAAAAAGACTACATAAAATTTATCCAATATATTTTGTTTCATTGTTTCTTTGTGTCCCTATCCTGTTGTTGCAAGACAAATTTGAATTTTATATTTTTATAATCAACCTAGGATTGTTGCAATCTTGGATTCCTCCCTATCCATTGAGCGTTAACGGACCTGCATGGTTTTTATCTGTACTGTTTTTTTGTTACATTACTTTCCCTAAGCTTTTAAAATATTTGAACACAAAATCGAATAAGAGTGGTCTATTGTATTGGTCATTATTTTTATGGGTAATTACTCAAGTAGTTCATGCCATCATACTAAATTCTAATTATTACACAGGAACCTCATCTATCTCTCATGATTTAATCTACTATTTTCCTGTATCGCATTATTGCAGTTTTCTTTTAGGAGTTAGCGGTTATATATGGATTATTGAAAATAATCCTACAATTCATAATTATTTCAATAACTATCTTTTCTTATTCTTAAGTTTAGTCATTATAATTATAACAATTCAAAATCAAAATCACATAACCAATGTTATAAATATTGACCTTCCTTTTGGGGCGAGTTTTTATGCTCCATTGTTTCTTTTATTAATAGTGTCAGTGTTTTTATTGAGTGACATTAAATTCAATAATATTTTTACTAAAACTTTATCGTATTTAGGGGAATTGAGCTTTCCCATTTATATTTTACAATCACCAGTGGCCGATTTTACATTTTTCGTTCTGACAAAATCGAATATCGACATTTCGCTGCAACTACCTCTGTATTTCTTATGCCTGTTTATAGTTAGTGTAATCGTAACAAGCATTTTGGAAATGATTACCTTCAAATATATGAACAAAAAAGAAATATACTAATCCAACATATATATAGCCTTAGGTGGTCGAGAAATTTTATTTATTCCGGAATTTGACTTCATCATGTTGATGACAAGCAAGTTCTGATGCTTTTTCTGCATCTGACTCACCCGTGGCGATACGTTTCCACCCTCTTGGTCCTGACCAGATTTTTAACCGGGCTTGCCATTTGCTTGAACGTCCTCGTTTATACAGGACAACCGCACCATCACGATAATGCGTTTTTTCATTTGCCATAGCATACTCTCATTGCACATTTGAGGAAAAACGTTTAGATTTGCGTCCTTAAGATGTGTGTAAAAGTGTGTCAAGGTTGTGCTAAGGGTAAAAATCTCATATTTACACGAAACATTTTTTAGCAAACATTTAAAATTATTATATTTACCAGAATTGCCTGGGTGGTGGAACTGGTAGACACCCGGGACTTAAAATCCCGTTCCCGTGAGGGAGTACCGGTTCGATTCCGGTCCCAGGTACCAAGATATTTCAGGAGGTCAAGGAGAATATCCTGACCTCCTTTTCTTTTGCCGCACGCACGCACGGCGGTGTACCGCCGACAAACCTCATCGGGCATGGTTCATCTATTTTGACTCCCTTTGTCATCTCCCAGATCCTCGTCACCATTGCGATCTGCTTTGATCTCCTCTCCTTTCAGTTCAAGGAAAGGCCGAAGATAATCTCCTGTCTGATCATTTCCTGCATCCTAATTTCCTGCCACTTCGCCCTCCTCGGGCACTGGACGGCCACCGGCCTGGGACTGCTTGCGACTCTCCGCTTTCTCGCCAGCCTGGTCACCACTTCGAAAAAAATCATGACGTTCTTCATGGCCGTCACCATTGCCATAACCATCTTTTCCTTCAGCGGCATCCTCAGTATTCTCAGCTGCCTGGGTTCGCTTTTCGGCACGGCCGGCACCTTCTGCCGGGACGACAGACGATTGCGGCAGATCCTCCTCATCGGCACCAGCCTCTGGCTGATCCACAACATCCTGGCAAAATCTCCGACGGCCGTGCTGATGGAGGCCCTGTTCATCACCAGCAACCTGGTCGGCTATTACCGCTTCTACCTGAAAAGGATATGAGATCTCCGTATCCTGACCTGACGGGCGGGCAATTCATGCCGGCATAGCTCCGATCAATGAAATTCCGCCTTATGCCTCAACCGGCGGCAGGCGGTGTTTCAACTTTCAGCCCGATCCCGGGAAAATGCCGGGACATGCCCCTGCCGGCCTTGATCTTTCCGCGAACTGCCTCTATTTTCTGCTCATCGTTTCCGCATATTTCATGAAATACCCGGCAGCCGGACGCCCTGCACTGTAAAAAAACCAGAGGAGAACACTATGAACCCCCAGTCAACTCAGAACGGTCCGCTCATCCCGAGCCTTGGCCTCGGTACCTGGAAATCCTCAAGAGGAGAGGTCTACACCGCCGTCAAGGAGGCCATCTCGATCGGCTACCGGCACATCGACTGCGCCCCGGCCTACGACAACGAGGCCGAAGTCGGGGCCGCCGTCTCGGAAGCCCTGCAGGCCGGCACCGTCACCAGGGAGGACCTGTGGATCACCTCCAAACTGTGGAACAACGCCCACGAACCGGAACAGGTCCTGCCGGCCCTGCAGAGGACCCTGCAGGATCTCAGGCTTGAATATCTCGACCTCTTTCTCATCCACTGGCCGGTGGCCTTTAAGGCAAAGGTAGCCTACCCCCGCAGCCGGGAAGACTGGATTCCGCTGGCCGAGGTGCCGACCATCGCCACCTGGCAGGCTATGGAGGATTGTGTCGGCAGGGGCCTGGTCAGGCATATCGGGGTCTGCAACTTTTCGGTAAAAAAACTCGACGAACTCCGCCGCCAGGCGACCATCCCGCCGGCGATGGACCAAGTCGAACTCCATCCTTATCTGCAGCAGCAGGCCTTGTATGACTTCTGCCGGGAAAACGGCATACTGCTGACGGCCTATTCCCCTCTCGGCTCTGGCGATCGGCCCAAAGGCCTGAAAAAGGCCGACGAACCGGTTCTCCTGCAGGACCCGGTGATCCGGGGCATCGCCGAAAAACACCGGTGCACCCCCGGCCAGGTCCTCCTCGCCTGGGCGCTGCACCGAGATATCGTGGTCATCCCCAAATCGGTCAACCCCCAGCGGCTCAAGGAAAATTTCGCCGCCGCCGACCTGATCCTCGATAGCGCCGATATGGCGGCGATCGCCGCCCTTGACAGGGGACATCGCTATGTCGACGGCACATTCTGGCTGACCAACGACTCGCCCTATACCATTGAAGCACTGTGGGACGAATAAAGGCGGCTTGAAGGCATTACGCCTGTAATCGCCGCGGCTGAATCAACCAATTACCAATCGCAACATCAAACGACTGAAAATGAAAGAACGCATCCATTATAAGCCGCTGCTCGACAAGATCAGCGACGCCCGGACAGCGGCAGAGCATATCCAGGACGGTACCAACCTCTTCATCTCCGGTTTCACTTCCGGCTACCCCAAACTCATTCCGAAGGAGTTGGTACGGCGAGCCGGGGAAGGCGAGCTGTTCAAGATAAACCTGTTCGCCGGCGCCTCGACCGGCGAACAGGTTGACGGCAGCCTCGCCGAGGCCGGTGTCGTCGCCTGGCGCCGCCCCTATATGAGCGACCGCACCATGCGCCGGCAGATCAATGAAGGGCGCATCCTCTTCAAGGACGATCATCTGTCGATGCTCTCCGGCCAGGTCCGAAGCGGCAACTGGGGCGAAGTCGATGTGGCGGTGGTCGAGGCCCTGGCGATCACCGAGGAGGGCCACCTCATCCCCACCATGTCGGTCGGCAATACCCCGAGCTATGTCAAAAAGGCCAAAAAAATCATTATCGAGATATCCCACGAACCAGAGGAGCTTTACGGGATTCACGACATCTTCATCCCGGAGGACCAGCCCTACCGGATGCCGATTCCGATCTACCGCACCGCCGACCGGATCGGCAAACCCTTCATCGACATGGACCCGGAGCGGGTCGTCGCCATCCTCATCAGCAAGGAAGAGGATAGCTGCGCCGTCTTTACCGAGCCGAACGAGATCTCACGGAGGATCGCTGAGCATATCCTCGACTTCGTCCGCCACGAGATCCGCAGGAAACGGTTGCCCGCCTCCCTGCCATGGCAGGCCGGGGTCGGCGATGTCGCCAATGCGGTCCTGAGCGGATTTCTCGAGGACGATTTCTATCACGGTATAGATATTTATTCGGAGGTGCTGCAGGATTCGGTCCTCGACCTGATCGACCTGGGCAAGGTGCGTGCGGCCTCCGGTTCGGCCATGACCCTCTCCTACAAGGCGAGGCAGCGGTTCTTCAACGAGCTCTACCGTTATAAAGACAAGGTGATCCTGCGACCGGTGGAGATCTCCAACTCGCCGGAAGTCATCCGCCGCCTCGGGGTCATCGCCATCAATACCGCCATCGAGGTCGATATCTATGGCCATGTCAACTCAACCCATGTGATGGGCTCCCAGCTGATGAATGGCATAGGCGGCTCCGGCGATTTCATGCGCAACAGCGCCCTCTCGTTCATCGTCACGCCGAGCACGGCCAAGGGCGGCAAAATCTCGTCGATCGTACCGATGGTCTCGCATGTCGACCACAGCGAGCATTCAGTCGATATCATCGTCACCGAATACGGCCTGGTCGATACCCGACCGCTCTCCCCCCGTCAGGTCGCCGAACAGGTCATCGGCACCTGCGCCCACCCCGCCTACCGGGATCTGCTGCGGGATTATTATCAGCGTGCGGTGCATGGAGCGGGCGGCCATGAACCCCATATCCTCAGTGAGGTGTTCCGCCTGCACGAGCGCTACCTGGCGACAGGTGATATGCGGCCGGAATAGTGAGTGAGGACCGTTCGCCAACCGGTCACCTGAACCGCTTGCCGCTGCAGCCGGTTCAGTGTTATCTCCACTTGGAAGGGGTAAAGCTATCGCCTGATTTGGTTCGGAAAATCAGATATTTTTGGTTGTCGTGACCTGCCAGGCGATTTGCCCGAGGAGTTTGCCGGTAATTTCGAGGTGGACCTCAGGTAAAACCTTTGCTGCCCGCATCCGGCCCTCAACCGTCCCGGGGCTCCGCCGGGGTCGCCAGGATCAGCTGGTGAAACTCGAGATCGAGCCAGCGCCCGAATTTGAAGCCGGCTTCGCGAATCGTCCCGGCATGGCTGAAATGAAATTTTCTGTGCAGTTCCCTGCTGACGGCGTTCTGCGAATCAATGCCGCCGACCAGCAGGTGATAGCCCTGCCCTTCGGCATGCCTGATGATCTCCTGCAGCAGCCTTTTCCCCACCCCCTGCCCCCGGAATTTCACGTCCACGTAAAGCGAGTGCTCGACGGTATACTTATAGGCCGGCCAGGCCCGGAAGGTGCCGTAGCTGCCGAACCCCATCAGTTCGCCGGCCGGCGTCACCATGCCGATGACCGGAAAGCCGCCCTGCTCCTTCGCCGTAAACCAGGCTCGCATCATTTCTGCGGTGCGGGGCGCATAGTCATAGAGCGCCGTTGAATTGGCGATCGCCTCATTGAAAATGGCCCGGATCTCCTCCGAATAGCCCGCATCGCAGTCAATAATCTTCATAGTTGCCCCCGTTGCCTGCCCTTTGCTGTCTATCTGCATACTTCCGGAGCCTGCACTCCAGCCATTGCCAACCGTTTCCGGATCTTCTACAAGGTCCGGTCCGGAAAAACAATTGCAAAGATGCCTCGGGAAAGGTAATGCAAGGCCTGCACAAACCCGCGGGCCGAAGACCTTCCGGTCACAGGCTGAAAATTCACTTCAGGAAAAGAAAAATGCTCGGAACGATCGTCAACGCCCTCGCCATCATGGCCGGAAGCATCATCGGCCTGCTTTTCAGCAAAGGCATTCCGGAACACTACAAGGTGACGATCCTCAACGGGGTCGGCCTGTCGGTCGTCCTGATCGGGATCAAGGGCGCCCTGACCACCGACAACCTGCTGGTGGTCATCATCTCCATCGTCATCGGCTCGCTCTGCGGCGAACTGGCGCGGATCGAGGACCGGCTTGAACAACTCGGGGATTTTCTAGAAAAGAAGGTGGCGCGAAATAACGGCAAGGCCGCCGAAGGCACCTTCGCCAAGGGTTTCGTCACCGCCAGTCTGGTATTCTGCGTCGGCTCCATGGCCATAGTCGGCTCGCTGGAAAGCGGCCTGACCGGCAATCACCAGACCCTGTTCGCCAAGTCCGTGCTTGACGGGGTGACCTCGATCATCTTCGCCTCGACCATGGGCATCGGGGTGATTTTTTCAGCCGCGGCCGTCTTTCTCTATCAGGGGGCGGTTACCTTGACGGCCGTCTTCATGAAAAGCTTCCTGGTCGCCGCCACCATCCAGGAAATGACCTCGACCGGCGGCCTGCTCATCGTGGCGATCGGGCTCAACATGCTGGGGGTGACCCGGATCCGGGTCGGCAACATGCTGCCGGCGATCTTCATGCCGCTGATCTATTTCGCCTTCAGGCAGTGGCTGCCCTGATCGCTGCACCTTCCGGGAATATTCAGTTCTTCTCCACACAGTCCGGCGGCGCCCGGCCAGCCAGAACGGAGCACAGGACCCTGGACAGATCGAGCATCTGGTAGGGTTTCGAGACGATATCGGCGAACCCTGCGGCCCGGAAATCGTGCATGCCCGAGGCGTCGAAATAACCGCTTGAGACAATGGCCCGGGCCTGGGGATCAAGGTGGAGCAACCGTTGTATTGTTTCCCTGCCGCCCATACCGCCGGGAATGGTCAGATCCATAATCACCGCATCGATCCGTTGCCCTTCGCGCAGGGACCTCTCGTACAGGCTGAGGGCCTCATGGCCGTCTCCGGCCTCTATCCCCTCGTAGCCGAGATAGGACAGCATGTCGCAGACAACTCTGCGGACTATCTCCTCATCATCCATGATCATCACCCGGTCCATGTTGAAGGACCAGAGGACGGCCGGGATGTCGTATTCGCACTTGACGTTGCTGCCGGCGAGCACGGCGATGGACTCGAGCTTTTTGACCTTCAGCAACTCCTCTTCCAAACGCAGCCGGTGGGAGATGTCCTCGACACTCCAGACCACACCCTCCAGCCCTTCCGCCGTCTCGATAATTCGAGTCCCGGCAGAGCGCAGGTCCTGATTGATCTTCTCCGCCTCGATCTTTGCGTTGATCAGATCGGCGGTGCGTTCATTAACCTTGTGCTCAAGGGTGGCGAAACTGATCTTCAGCTTGTGAGCCATGGTATCGAAGGCCTGGGCCAGTTGCGCTATCTCATCGCCGCCGCTGGCGTCGATGGTCGTATCGAGTTCGCCCTCGGCAATGCGCCGGGCGGAGAACTCCAGCTTGACGAGCGGTTTAAACACGTACTTCCGGGTAAGGGAAAGGGTGGTGCAGAGGATGGCGACAAAGAGCAGCGAGGCCAGGACAATGACTCCGGTTATGGTCAGAATCAGGCCCTGGCGGATTTCCTGCCGCGAGATCGCCACCAGGGTCAGGGTAACACTGAAACGCCTGCTCAGACTGCTGCCGGACCCCGACCCGGTATTTTCAAGAATATTTTGTATCATTTGCAGTTACAGCCATTTTTCAGCGATAGCAGGTATGGTCCCGGCCGCATCGAGCTGTTCCCGCCCCCGGTCGAAGGCCGATATCGCCAGGTCGCTCTCCGGAGAACCCTTTCTGCCCATGAGATACTCGCTGATCACCTCGAACGGCCCGACCTTCCGGTATTTTTGGGATACGACATAGAGCCTGATGGTGTAACCCATGGCATGGTAGCTCTCCCGCACCACATCCCAGCTGTACCCCTGCAGTTGCCGGGAGTCGGAGCCGGGAGGGATCGTCTCGCCGGGGATCTCGACGGCCGGTTGCCGGTTAAAGCAGAAAGGAATGAAATTGGTGAAGGTGGCGAGGGCTACGACCTTCTCCGCCCCGAACAGGCTGGTGGGAATAGACAGGACAGCAAGGAGGAGCAGTATCAGCAAGGAACGCATGTGCTCCTCCCGGCCGCTGGGAGCGGCGCTGCCTGGCCGGAGATGATCCCCGCCGAAAGGATGCTCACGGCAGACGTGTATCGATGCCGAGGAAGGGAGGTCAAGGCTTTCTCACCTCTTGCCGACAATCGCCACACGCGACTCATGGAATGTCGCACCGCCGCCCATGTCCGAGAGCTTCTGCGAGGTGAGATCGTTGATGCCGGCGGCATCCGCCCCGGTCGGCCAGAAAAGCCCTTCGGCGACCAGCAGCCCGGGCCGGGTATCCGTCGACAGACGGGCGATACGGCTTGTACTGCCCCGATGGTTGGCGAGGGTGATTTGCTCGCCGTCGGCGATCCCGGCGGCAGCAGCATCCTCGGGATGGATGAGGACCTCGCCGCTGTCCTCCCGGTACCTCTCGCCGAAGGTGCTATTCAGCAGGTCGGCATGGGGCGGGGTCAGAAGCTGAAAGGGATAGCGCGAGAGCAGGTCCGGATCGGCGAATTCAACTGCTTCAGACAGACAGGCATGCGGCTGCTCCTGCGGCTCGCCATCGGCAGAGAAGACGAATCCCGTTGTACCGCCGGCAAACAGGTCGCCTGCAGTGTTGGCGAGGGTCGAACGCAGCCAGGTGCCGGCCGCCGGGCCGCCGGCCGGGACATCGGCGGGCAGTCCCTCCATTCCCTGGAGATAACCGGCGATCCGTTCCTCCACGGTCTGCCGGAAAGGCGGGTCGGTAAAACCCATCTTGCCGGCCAGGGTCTGGAACAGATCAAAATTGCTGATCGCCTCGCCCTGCGGCCTGATCACCGGCTCGGCGATCCCCAGATAAAACTGGCCGTAGGCGGTATAGAGGTCCCTGTTCTCGAGGAAGGTGGTGGCCGGCAGGAGCAGATCGGCATAGCGAGCCGTCGGGCTCATCACCTGCTCGTGCACGACCGTGAAGAGGTCGTCGCGGACGAGGCCCTGCCGTACCATCGAGGCGTCCGGGCAGGTGGAGAGAGGATTGGCGTTGTAGACGAAGAGGGCCCGGACCTGCGGTTCACGGACGGTCAGAGCCTGACCGAGCTGGATCATGTTGACGATCGGTGTCGCCGTTCGGGCCAGAGACGGGAAGGTGAGCCGCTCCCGGTTGCCGCGGAAGGCCCCGGCCGACAGCAGCACGCCCCGTCCGGGACCGCCCTGGAAAAGGCCGAGGACCGCGGCCAGCGACAGGATGGCCCGCACGGCCATGCCGCCCCGGCTGTTGCGGGTCAGACCGACGCCGATGCGGAAAAAACTCCGCGGCTGGGCATGGAGCAACCGGGCAAGGTCGACGGTCTCTTCCCGGCCGACGCCGCTCCCGGCGACAAAGGCCGGCCAGGGAGTCCGGCGCAGGTAGCTCTCCAGCCGCTCGAAGCCCTGGCTCTGCCGTGTAAGCCGGGGACGATCGAGCAGGTCCTCCTCGATGAGGACCTTGATCACCCCGAGGGCAAGAGCGGCGTCGCCGCCCGGTTTGACCGGGAGGTACCGATCGGCGGCCCGGCCTGTGGCGTTTCTATAGGGATCGATGACCAGCAGACGGCCCCCCTTCTTCTTCGCCTGGGCGACATACTGCCAGAAATGGACATTGCTGACCTTGATATTGATGCCCCAGGCGACTACGAGATCGGCGGTCGCCGCCAGTTCCGGCGGGCTGCCCGGGGTCTTGCCGCAGTGCCTGGCCCAGGCGGCGCCCGCCGCGGCAAAACAGATAGTCTCATCAAGACGCAGGGCCCCGAGCCGATTGAAGAAGGAGTGGCCGGCGAAGCGGTTGACCGCCCCCATATTGCCGGCATAGGAATAGGGCAGGACGGCCTCGCCGCCGTGGTGCTGCACCACCTCGGTCAGCCTCGTCGTCAGGACCTGCCAGGCCTCGTCCCAAGAGATTCGCCTGAACCGGCCCTCGCCCTTGGCGCCCGTCCGTACCAAAGGGTAGAGGAGACGCTCCTCGGCATGCACCCGCCTCGAGTAGGCCCGCATCTTACGGCAGATGAAGCCATTGGTATAGGGGTGTGCGCGGTCGCCACGCAGGGAGACGACCCGACCGTCCCGGACGGTTGCGATCATGCCGCAGCTGTCCGGACAATCGAGCGGACAGACGGTCTTCTTCTCTTCGATCTGTTGTTGTGCTGACTCCGTCATGCCGATCTTCCCCCGTATTCCGCTGTCACTTTGCGGCAAAGACGACATTGACCGTGATCGTCACATCCATCTCCCCGGCCGGCAGAACGGCTTCCGGCGCGGCGGCCGCCATATCCATCCGGGGCGTGCCGCGGAAATACGGGACAGGTCCGGTATTGCCCACGACCTCGCTGATCTGCATCGGTTTTTCCAGGCTCAGCCCGGCCAGTTGGCTCAGGGCCTCGGCCTTCTCTCTCGCCTCCTCGAAGGCGAGGTTACGGGCACGGTTGAGCAGTTCCTTGCGGTTTTTGACATCGAAGTTCACCGAGTGCATCTCCAGCCGGTTGATGGCCCCGAGGAGGTCGAGTATCCGCGTTACCCGCTCCGGCCGGACATCGATCTCGGGGATCGAGATATCCAGGGTCTGGGCGACGCGCTGGCCGATCAGCCGACGTTCGCCGTCGCTCCAGTCATATTCCGGGCGAAAGGAAAGCTGCGAGGTCTGGATATTTCCCTCCGGGATTTCGTTGGCCTTGAGTATTTCGAGGACCCGGGCCAGTTTCCGGTTCGCCTGGTCCTGGGCCTTGCCGGTGGTTTCGGCAAGTTCCGAGACGCCGGCCGAGATCCGCACATGGTCGGGCACCACGACGATACGGCCCTCGCCGCTCACCGAAATGCTCTTCTGCTGCACGGCAGCCTGCCCTTGCTTTTCCCCGGTTTCTTCTTTCTTCCCGGGTTCCTGGCTGCGATTATCCTCGATGGTTATGCCGGTCTGCTGCAGCCTGCCCATGGCGAAGACGATTGTCAGGCAGACCAGAATCGCCGCTACCACCACACCCCATTGCTGATTTCCCATACCCTTCCCCTCTCGTATTTCCCACTTTTTCTGCACAAAATCGGCCGTATCGGCCTTTGGCGCAGTGCATCATGATCCTTTAGCCTAGCGGATGGACCAGATCTCAGCAAGAGATATTTCTCTGCCGTTTTCCCTTTACAGCCAGGGTGCAACACAGCATAGTGATACCTGACGCATGAGAAACCTGCAGCGAAGGCGGAAAGCCATGAGAGAGAGTAGCAACGACGGCAACTTTGATGCACGCGCCCGCTGCCTGGAAGACCGGGTGTACGGGACGGACAAGGGACATATCCGTCTGGCGCTGATCCAGGAAGATCTCCGAGATTTCCTCCCCGCTTTTCCCGGCGGCGGGCTGAAAGTCCTCGATGCCGGCGGCGGCACGGGCCGGTTTGCCCGCTGCTGCTCCAGGCTCGGTCACCGGGTGGTCCTCTGCGACCTCTCGGCGGAGATGCTGGAGATGGCTGCCGTCACCAATAAAGATGCGGCCCCGGCCGGGGAGATCACCCTCCTCCGCCTCGACCTGCAGGATCCTGCCATCCGCGATCACGGCCCATTCGACCTGGTAGCCCTGCACGGGGTCGCCGAGTGGACTGCGGCACCGGAAGCGCTCATCAGGCATGCCTGCACCCTGGTGCGGCCGGGGGGAATGCTGTCGCTTCTGGTCTTCAACACGGACAAGCTGCTACTGAAGGAAGGGATCAACGGCATGTTGGCAGCTGCCAGGCCCCGGCGGAAGCAAGGCGGCGGCCTGACACCCCCCGGAGGACTTCCCCCCCGCCTGATCCGCGACCTGCTGGCGGAACAGGGCGGCACCCTGCATCTCCAGTCAGGTATCCGGATTTTCCACGGCTTCTTCCGGGAGATCGCCCCCGTCCTGAGCCGGGAACAATGGCTTGCCCAGGAGCGCCTCCATTACCGGCAGGAGCCCTTCGCCGGGCTCGGCGAACACAGCCACTTTCTCTGGCAGCGACCTCCGTCCACGGGACGGAGGCTGTGACTTCCCCAGTTGTCTCGCCCCCAGCCGCCTCCAACCGAATCTTCTGTAATTTCTGCCCCGGTTACTGCTGTTACAGGCTCACCGGTTCGACCCTTTTTGTCACGGCCGAGGACATCAACCGCCTGGCCCGGCATTTCGATATCAGCGACGGCGAGGTGCGGAAACGCTATATCGAAGGGAAAAACACCTTCAAGAGCAGGAAAGACGGCTCCTGCCCTTTCCTCAGCAACGACCGGATGATCCGCCGCTGCTCCGTCCACCCGGCCCGGCCCCGTCAATGCCGCGAGTTTCCCTATGACGAGCCCTGTCCCTATCTGCAGCGCGAGGACCTCCTCGAGCAGATCCAGCCCAGGGTTGAGCTGGCCCTGTTCGGCCAGGAGCAGGAAGACTGAGGGGAGGATTGCGCCCCTGTCCAACCCGGATTTCTCATGAACATTGTGTCAATTTCCATATATTTAATGACATTCCAATGTGTTAAACGTATTTTACTTTCATTTGAAAATCATACACAATGTCCACCGAAGGCCAGCCGATCTCACCGCGTCTGGTGAGAAATCCGGGCTAACTGTACCGGCCGATTTCCGGCGGAACTGTAGTGCGGACCGGCCGGCTTCGATTAGAATGCAGTGAACCTGCAAACCACCAGCCATCTTTGCCGAGGTCTCTGATGAAACCCTTCCGCTTCAAGAAACTCGATGCCTTCGCCACCGCTGATTCCGACGGCAACCCGGCCGGCATGATCAGCGTTGATTCTCTTGACGAGATCACGGCCGCCGAGATGCAGAGAATCGCCCTGGAACTCCGGGGTTTCGTCTCCGAGGTCGGCTTTGTCTGCAGGACCGGCCCGGACAGTCTGGCCCTGCGCTACTACTCGGCGGAAAGGGAGGTCCTGTTCTGCGGCCATGCGACCATCGCCATCCTCTACGACCTGCTCACCACCGACCCGGACCTCGCTCCCCTGTCCCAGGTGCACTTCGCCACCGCCACCGGCAGCCTTATCGCGGAAAACCGCATCGCCCAGGAGCAGGCCGTCTTCATCAGCGCCCCGCCTCCGACCTTCTCAGCCCAGGAAATCGGGGCAACGGAGATTGCCCGGGCTCTGCGCATCGACGCTTCGACGGTCGCCTCGCAGCTGCCGACAGCCCGAATCAATGCCGGTCTCGAGACGCTGCTCGTGCCCATCGGCAGCCTCGAGGCAACGCTTGCGGCCCAACCTGATGAACGGCAGCTGAAGATCTTCTGCGAGGAGCACGGCATCGATATCGTCACTATCTTCACCGATGAAACCGCCCGACCCGATACGAAGTGGCGCAGCCGGGTCTTTGCCCCGCGCTTCGGCTATCTCGAGGACCCGGCCACCGGCTCGGGCAACGCCGCCCTCGGCCAGTATCTCCTGCGGCACGGGCTCTGGCGGGGTGAAACCCTGACGATCGAACAGAACAAGGAGCGGAGCCGCCCGAACATCATCAAACTGATCGGCCGGCAGGAGGCCGGCGCCCTGCCCCAGATCCTTTTCGGCGGCGGGGCCGTCAGCCGCATCGAGGGCCGCTATTTTCTCCAGTAGTTTCTCTTGACGAGACGAGAAGCCTACGGCAGCGGGGTGTCGGTATAGGCGATATTTGCCTCTTCCGAGCGGTAGCAGGGCAGTTCCCTGCCATCGCGCAGGTCCTCGACCAGATCGGGGTTGAGCAGCATGGATTTGGCGAAGAGGGCGATGTCGGCATCCTCCAGGGCCTTTTCGGCCGTCGCCCGATCATGGATCCTGCCGCAGATGAACAGCGGCTTGTCGGTGGCCTGCCGGGTCAGCTGGATCATGGTCTGGTCGGTGCCGAAGGCCTTCTCCTGAAAATCATAGGTCGATATCGACAGGGCATCGAGCGGTTCGGCCGAGAGCATGCGGATGACCTGCTGCCACTCCTGCCGGTCGGCAAAGAGCGAGACCTTCATATCGGCGACACCCCAGTTGGAGACCCTGAATAACAGCAGGCGATCCTCCGGCACCACCCTCCTGACCGCCTCGATCAGCTCGTGGGCGAAGCGATAGCGGACCTCGGTGCCGCCGCCGTAGCCATCCGTCCGGATATTGCTGTACCCTGACATGAATTGACTGATCAGGTAGCCGTGGGCCCCATGTATTTCAACGGCGTCGAAGCCGGCGGCCACCGCGCCTCGGGCCGTCTCGACAAAGCCGTTGATGACATGGTCGATATCGAACCGGCTCATCGCCTCCGGCAGCGGGTAGGGCCGCCCGGTCAGGAGATTCTCCTGCTGGGGGGCGACGGCGCTCGGGGCGATGCTCCGGTTGGCGGGGTTGATGCCCTCATAGGCCATGCGGCCGCAGTGGAACATCTGCAACACGGACATTGCCCCGGTCTCCCGGATGGCCTCCGTCACCACCTGCCAGGCATCGATCTGCTTCTGGGTGGTGATCCGCGATTGCCGGGGGTAACCCTGGGCGCTTTCATAATCGGTGACGATGGCCTCAGTGCAGACCATGCCGGCCCCGTTCCTGGCCCGGCGGACCAGGAAATCGAGGACGTCCTGCCGGGGAATGGCGTCCGCGCCGGATGAGATCCTGGTCATCGGCGCAACCCCGATGCGGTTTTTCAGGGTGAAGTGCTTGATGGTGAAGGGGGTAAAGAGCCTCTGCTCTGTTGTGTTCATCGTGATCTCCCTGGTAAAGGCAAGGATATACCGGCAGGCCGGAGGGCCTCGGAGGCCGTCCGCCTGGCAGCGGTTCAGTTATTGGGGAGAACATAAGGCGCGACGGCTCGGAAGACAAGCGGCGAAGACCTTTCGCTTGCCGTCGGGAAACGCCGCGCAGGCCACACCCTTCAAGGCAGCTCGACGGCCCAGGTCTCAAGAGGCGGGACCGTCTTGACGATCCCACGCTGCCGGAGAAAGTCGGCAAACCGGTTGTAGCGGTTCTTATCGAGGGCGCCAGGACGCAGGGCGAAGCGCGGCAGGGTATCCCGCCAGGCCAGGCGGTTGAGTTCGTCATCGAGGTCTTTCCGGCCATGACCGACAAACAGCCGCCAGCTCTCGTCGGGGTGGTTGACCAGGAACTGCACCCCCTCCTCCAGGGCATCGACAAATTTCCGCAGCCGGGGATCGGAGACAGCCGTGTTCCGGGCCACCAGGATCAGCTCGTCGTAGGCCGGAACGCCGTATTCCTCCACGAAAAAGGCTCGACCCGGCCGCTTTTCAATCGCCATCTGGTTCAGCTCGAAATTCCTGAAGGCGCCGATCACCGCATCGACCTGCCCGGCAAGCAGGGACGGCGAGAGAGAAAAATTGACATTTACCAGTTTGACATCGTCAAGACCCAGCCCCCCCTTTTCGAGCATCACCTGCAGCAGGGCGGTTTCAAAACCGCCGACCGAATAGCCGACCGTCTTGCCTTTGAGATCGGCCATGGTTTTGATCCCGCCGTCGGCCAGCACCACCAGGCTGTTCAGGGGGGTGGCGATCAGGGTTGCGATCCTGGTCAGCGGCAGCCCCTGATCGACCTGCATCTGGTGCTGGTGCTGGTAGGACACGGCGATATCGGCCTTGCCGGCCGCCACCAGTTTCGGCGGGTCGTTGGGGTTGGAGGGGGCGATCAGCTCCACTTCCAGGCCCCTGGCGGCAAAATAACCCTTTTCCAGGGCGACGTAGAGCGGAGCATGGTCCGGGTTGACAAACCAGTCGAGCAGCACCGTCAGCTTTCCTCCGGCCACAACCGGCGTGGCGGGCAGAGCGAAGGCGGCTGCCAGCAGGAGACTGAGAATTTTTGCAAGGTGTCTCATTTCTTTATCCTTTCCGGGGTTCCCAGAAGATGAGTTTGGCGAGAAGGCGGTCGACGACCGCATAGAGGGACAAGGAGAACACGGCCAGCAGCACCAGGGCGGCAAACATCAGGTCGATCTGCATGCGGGCGTTGGCATGGAGCATATAAAAACCCAGGCCGGAACTTGAGCCGACCCACTCCCCCACCACCGCGCCGATCGGGGCGACCGCCGCCGCCATCCGCACCCCGGCGGCGAAGGCCGGCAGGGCCGAAGGAATGATGATCGAGCGGAGCACCGCCAGGGGTCTGGCCCCCATGATGGAGGCCAATTCCAGCAGTTCCGGTTCGGTCCGCTGCATCCCGTAATAGAACGAAGTGGTCACCGGAAAAAAGATGATCAGAACGGCCATGGCGATCTTCGAGGCCATGCCGTAGCCGAACCAGAGCACCAGCACCGGGGCCAGGGCGAAGACCGGCAGGGCCTGGCTGATCACCAGGAGCGGCAGCATCCAGCGCTTGAGGAGGGGTGAGGCAATCATGGTCAGGGCGCAGGAGGATCCGAGCAGGGTACCGAGCAGCAGGCCCAGGAGGATTTCCATGGCGGTGGTCGCCAGGTGCCCGGCCAGGGTCGGCAGATGGCTGATCAGGGCCGAGGCCACCGGCCATGGCCCTGGCAGGATATAGGCCGGGACCCCGGTGAGCAGGACCAGCAGCTGCCACACTGCCAGGATACCTGCCGCGAGCAGGAAGGGCCGCCCGATCTTCATGGCGCATCACCGTTCATCAGCAGGGCCAGGAGCCGGGCATACTGGCGGGCGATCTCGGGGGTGCCGGGATCACGCGGCGGCCTGCCCGCCGGCTGCAGGTCTGCCGCCACCCCGGCCGGCGATCCGGCCAGCACGACAATCCGGTCGGCCAGGCGCAGGGCCTCCAGCGGATCATGGGTGACCAGCACCACCGTCCGCCCCCTGATCATGCCGGCCGCCAGATCCTGCAGCCGCATCCGGGTGAGGGCGTCGAGGGCCGAAAAAGGCTCATCCATCAGCACTATCCGCCGCCCTTCCATCAGGGTCCGCAGCAGGGCGCCGCGCTGCCGCATCCCCCCGGACAGGGCACCGGGCAGGACCTGTTCGTCATCGCCCAGGCCGGCGGCTAAGAGGAGCCTTCTGGCCAGCTGCCGCCTGTCCTCGCTGAGCTCGTGCCGCAGCCTGGCCCCGAGCAGGACGTTGTCGAGCAGGGACAACCAGGGGAGCAGGAGATCGTTCTGCCCCATCCAGGCGACCTCGTTACTGGCCTGTCGGGGCTCGAACCGCAGGGATCCGGTGAAGGGCAGCCGGCCGGAACCGGCGATGAGTTTCAGCAGGGTCGACTTGCCGCAACCGCTCGGCCCGAGGAGACAGGTGGTTCGGCCCCCTTCCAGGCGCAGAGAGAGGTCGGCAAACAGCGGCCGGGCTCCGATGGACAACGAGATCCTGTGCAGGATCACGGCCGGGCCGGATGCCGCCGTCTGCCAGGGCAGATCAAAATCGGCCGCGGTCTTCAAGACGAGCTTACCAGGCTTACCAGGCTTACCAGGCTTACCATAGGCGATAGAGATGGTGCACCGGTCCGTGGCCGCCGCCGAGGCGGTAGGCGGCCCCGGCCCTGATCGCCTCGGTGATGTAATCCTTGGCCTGCCTTACCGCTTGCTCAATTTCCAGCCCGCCGGCCAGAAACGAGGCGATCGCCGAAGAAAGGGTGCAGCCGGTGCCATGATTGTTTCGGGTGGCGAGCCGCTTTCCCGGCAGGATGATCGACCGCTTCCGGAGAGGGAGATAGAGGCAGTCGTCACAGTCGCCCGCCTCGAGATGTCCGCCCTTGATCAGCACGCTGCCGCAGCCCAGGCCGGCCAAGTCGACTGCCGCCGCCTCGATCGCCTCCGCGGTCAGGATCTCCCGGCCCAGCAGCACCGAGGCCTCGGGCAGGTTGGGGGTGATGATGTCGGCCATGGGGATGAGATACTCCTTGAGGGCCTCGATCGCCTCATCCTGCAGCAGTTTGTCGCCGCTCTGGGCGACCATCACCGGATCGAGGACGATCCGCTGCACCCCGTAGCGCTGCAGGCCTTCGGCCACCGTCCTGATCAGCTCCGGCGAAAAGAGCATACCGATCTTCACCGCATCGCAGCCGATATCGGTGAGGACCGCATCAAGCTGGGCCCTGACGAACTCGATCGGGACGGCATGGATGGCATTGACCCCGAGGGTGTTCTGGGCGGTCAGGGCGGTAATCACCGTCATGCCGTAACAGCCGTTGGCGGCGATGGTCTTCAGATCGGCCTGGATGCCCGCCCCGCCGCCGCTATCCGAGCCGGCAATGCTCAGGACCCGGCGGTATGTCTTTCCCTCTGTCATCGCTGCTGCCTCCCCTCACCCGAATTGGTGATCCGATTTTTCAAGGCCTCGGCCGCCGAGCGCGGGCAGCCGGCGGCGACAATAGCCGAGACCACCGCTACCCCGTCGGCCCCGGCCGCTACCACCTCTGCCGCATTGTCGACGGTGATCCCGCCGATCCCGACCAGCGGCAGGTCAACTGCCTTCCTGATCCGGCGGACACCCTCGAGGCCGAGGGCCGCGGCCGCGTCCTTTTTGGTGGCCGTGGCAAAGACCGGACTGATGCCGATATAGTCCGCCCCTTCTGCCGCCGCCCGCACGGCGTCTGCCAGCGATTCCGCCGAGATGCCGATAATCATCGCCGGTCCGGCCAGGCGCCGGGCATCGGCGATGGCCATGTCCTGCTGGCCGAGATGGAGGCCGTCGGCCCCGACGGCCAGGGCCACATCCAGCCGGTCATTGATGATCAGGGGGATGCCGGCCGGCTGCAGCACGGCCTTGAGGAGACGGGCCTCGGCGATGAACTCCCGGGTGCTGCAGTCCTTTTCCCGCAGCTGCACGCAGGTGACCCCGCCGGCGATGGCCGCCCTGACGATATCGCAGGTCGTCCTGCCGCCGGACAAGCCCCGGTCGGTGACCAGATACAGTGAATAATCAAACATCGAGCATTCCTTATTCGACGGTGATGCGGCAGCGCTGCGCCACTTCCTTGGGGGTGAGGGTATAGAGGGCATCGAGCAGGCGGATCATGAAGGTGCCGGGGCCTTCCGCCTTCTCGCCGGCCTTTTCGCCGGCAATCCCAAAAAAGGCCAGGCCGGTGGCGGCCGCGGTAAGCGGATCCGGATCGACGCTGAGAAAGGCGCCGATCACCGCCGTGGCCGAGCAGCCGGTGCCGGTGACATGGGGCATCAGGCTGTGACCGTTGGCTATCCTGACAACCCTCTCCCCGTCGGTCACCAGATCGACCTCGCCGGTGATCGCCAGGGTGGTGTGCAGGGCCCGGGCAAGCTGGCCGGCCGCTTCGCCGGCATCCTCCACCGCATGGAGGGCGTCAACTCCCTTGCCGACTGCCTGCCGGTCGGCAAGGGAAAGGATTTCCGAGGGGTTGCCGCGCACGACGCTGACGTTCATTCCGGCCAGAATCCTCCTGGCTGCGTCGGTGCGCAGGCCGGTGGCCCCCGCCCCCACCGGATCGAGAACGATCGGCAGGCCCAGCTCCGTGGCCCTCAAGCCCGCCAGCATCATCGCATCAACCCACTGGTCGGTCAGGGTGCCGATATTGAGGACCAGGGCTCCGGCGAACGAGACCATTTCCTCGACCTCGTTCGCGGCATGGGCCATAACCGGCGAGGCGCCGGTCGCCAGGAGGACATTGGCGGTATAATTCATCACCACAAAATTGGTGATATTATGGATGAGCGGTTTGACTTCCCGGATTTTCAGCAGATTTTTCGCTGTCCTGTCGGCCAGTTCAGACATGGTGAGCCTCATTTTCGAAATAGGATCGGTGATGCGGATGAAACGGGTGAACACAACGGGGAAGAAACCAGGACAGGATACCGGTGAGGATATTTCTGCAATTCCCTACGCTGGAACAAACCAGATCAGGTTCAATGGGTATGATCTCAGGCCTTGCGCCACCCCTGCAAAAAAACGCATGTACGTTTCTATTTGTATAGAAAAATCGCCATCCGCTGTCAACGATTACCTGTGCGGCGAGGCAGAAAGGCCGGCGGGCGACGGATGACGGGTCCCCCTCCGGTTGACTCCGGCCTGGTGACTCCGGCCTGGTGCGTGATGTAAGAGAATTTTCCGTTGTATTCGCCGCTCTCGACAAAAGTCCCTCAGCCGACGCTGCCAGCTTGGCAACATACTGATATTACGCTGCTATATTTTGCGTATCCGGATCATTGCGAGATTATAAGATTTCAAATACCTGTGATGATTTCTGCAGCTTCTCCCGGACGCTTTTGACCTTGTCGTCCATGCTCTGCCGGCGGTCGGTCCGGGTGCCGATCTTGATGGTGGTGGTGATGCGTGGCACCCCCATGGCATGAATCCTCTCATGGCATCGCTTCACCGCCGTCATGACCGCATCCCATTCCCCTTCGATATTTGTTCCGTAGGCGTGCAGGTTGGTCTTCAGCCCGGCCTCGGCAAGGATCTCCTGACAGGCCGCCACATATTTCGAGACCGAAACCCCGACACCCATCGGCACCACGCAAAGATCCATGATGACCTGCATTGTCTTCCTCCTCACGATTGCAGCCGCCCGGGGCATTTCCATGACATTGCCTGTCGTCGCCCCGACGCAGTAACCGCCGCTGCCCCATCTACCTGCCCTCATTATAAGACCGATTCCGCAGCCGGGCAATCCCGACGGGAAGGGGCCTAACCCTGCCGCCGCCGCAGGTTTTCCGCGGCCAGCCGTGACTGGACATAGATGCCGACGGCCCGGACGGCCCGGTCCGCGTCCCTGAAAACGGCCATGCCTCTGTCCTGCAGGTCTCTGGCCATGGCGTCGTACATGCCGCCGCCGTCGACCACCGCGATGATCGGCCGGGGGCAGGCGGCGGCTATGGGCAGGATGAGATCGGCGATGCCCGTCCTGCCGTGATCGTCCCGATCCAGGGTGGACATGGCGGGCGCCAGCGGGATGATGCCGATGACGGCCAGATCGACCCCTGTGTCGACCGCCAGGGCAGCGACCACCTCCTGCATCAGGCTGTCGGTTGCCGCCGGATTCATATCAAGGGGATTCTTCACCTCGACCAGTTTTTCCAGCCGGCAGGCAAGCAGGGCCTGGTGGATGCGCCGGCGGGTCTCCCCGCTGAAGACGGCCAAATGCAGATCGAAATCGTCGGAGTGGATGTTGTCGGCCATGCCCACCGCCTCGTAACCGGCCGTCGAGACTGCGGCCAGGCGGTTGCCGGTGATGGTCTTGCCGTGCAGGTGGCGGGCCAGCATATAGAGGTCGGTGAACTGGCTGAAGGACTGGGAGACCATGGCCCCGGCCTGGGTCAGGCAGGATTCGCAGACCGGATAATCGCCGGCCAGCGAGGCGGTATGGCTCGAGGTGGCGGTCTTGCCCTCAGGGGTGCGGCCGGCCTTGTAGAAGATCACCTCCTTGCCGGCCAGCACGGCCTGGCGGACGG
>JANMSX010000054.1:0-6316 GCA_031389785.1 Desulfobulbaceae bacterium
GTCGCCGGCGGCCTCCACCGCGACATCCACCTCCTGGGTTTCGAGGGGGTAGCTCGTGCTGAAGGAGCGCATCGCGTCGATGATCCGGTCGCGCAGGCGGGAAAGCTTTTTGTCCTCGGCATCGATCTTTGCCTGGAGCCAATCGCGCATTTCCCGTTCCCGGTTGTCGCAGGACTCGACGGACAGCTGCTGCGTGCCGAGCGCCTCAACCCGCAGGTCGGCAAGCTGGTTGAAATAGTCGGAATGGCCGGGTGTGGCCTCAGCCAGCAGGTCCCGACTTCCTTTGATAAGGCCTTCGGCATCGCTTTTTTTCTGTTCGGTTTTCGAACGCCTGTCTTTGTCTTCCTCGAGCTGCCGCTCGGTTTCGGCCAGAGCCCCGGCCAGTTCTTCGAGCTGTCCGGCAAGGGTCTTGAGGATGTCGGAGGCGTCTTCGAGCTGGGCCTTTTCTGCCGTCAGCCTGGCCACCGCCACCGCCAGGGGCCGCCAGTCCACCTCGAAGAAGTCCCGGTATTCGTCGAGTTTTGAGAGGATCTCCAGGCGCCGCTGCACGGCTTTCTGCTCATTCTGCAGGGCGGCAACCTGATCGCCGGTCTCACCAAGCCGCTCCGCCAGTCGGCCGGCCTTTTCCTCCAGGGCCGCGATCTTGGCCCTGTTGCTCCAGCCGAGCACATAGCGGCTGCGGTCATCGAGTCGGTGGCGGTCATCTTTTTCATGCCGTTCACCCGGCGCCTTGATCTGGCCGGCCATGGTGATGGCCCTGGTTTCCCGGCGGAACTGCTCCTGGCTGCGGCAGCAGGCCACATCGAAACGCTGGGCGATTACCCGCTCCAGCCAGTCGTAATAGGGGGAATCAGGTTTGACGGCGATCTTGCCGGCCAGCGAATCGGGATGGAGAACAGGCAGATCCGCCCGCCCTCCCTCGCGCACCCGGAAATAGACCAGCCGCCCCTTGAGGTGGGTGCGGTCCACCCAGTCGGCCACCCCGGTGTAATGGCGATCGGGCACCAGCAGCGACAGACCGAAATTGTGCAGCAGCCGTTCAATGGCCCCTTCCCAGTCGCTCTCCGTCTCGCGCACCTGGATCAGCTCACCGGCAAAAGGCATCTCCTCTTCGGACAGCTGCAGGGCCTGGCATACAAGGCGGCGCATGGCCACCTGCTTCTCGTCGATATTGCTGCGCCGACTCTTCAGCCCGACTATCTCGACAGTCAGGAGTTCATGCTCTTCCCTTCCCCGGGAAAATTCTACGCCCGCCTCATTCAAGGCATTCTGCAGCCCGACCTCGGCCTCCGCCGTCTCCTCGCGCAGGTCTGTGCATTGCCGGTCCTGGACGAGGAAGGCCCCCTGATCTTCGGCCGGCTGCATTCCCAAAGTCCGCACCAGTTCAGCATAGCGATCGGCTTTCTGCCGTCGCTGCCGCTGCTGCTCCTCCTTCGTCCGGATCTCCTCCTCGATCCGGGCGATGCGGTCACCGCCGTTTTCCGCGATGGACCGCCGCAGTTCTCTCTCCTGGCCCTGCTGCGCTCGTCGCAGCTCTTCCAGGCCCGCGACACGAGCATTATGGCGAGCCAGTTCGGCATCGAGTGCGGCAAGGCGTTTGGCCAGCAGCTCCAGCTTGAGTCCGGCAAACCAGGGCCGGAGGGCCTCGCGGCAGAGGCGCAGCTGCCCGATTGCCTCCTGCCGTTCTTCGTGTCGGTCGCAATCGGCCACCAGCGGCTCCAGCAGTTCGACCTGCCGCTTGGCCTTGAGCACCGCCTCATGGGCCCGGTTGAGATCGTCGAAATGGCCGATCAGGGCCGAAATACGCGGGGCAACCTCAAAGGGTTCGAGCATGTGGCTGCGCACGAAGTCGGTAAGATTGCCCACCGATTTCAGCGACACGGTCTGGAGAAAGAGGTCCAGGGCCTGTTCGTTGTCGATACCCAGACGCCGGCGAAACCAGGCCCCGTACGGAGGAAAACTGTCGAAGATCTCCACTCCGGCGCCGCGCAGCCGCTTGCGCAGGTTGCCGATCTCGGGGCCGAAACCGGTAAAATCCGCGGCAATGGCAAGGTCGCGCTCACAGGCGGCAAAGAAGCGGGCCGGCTGGCCCTGGGCATCCTTCATCCAGAATACCTGGGCCAAGGGTCACCGTCTTGCCGTAGCCGGCGTTCTGAAACACGCCGAGAATCACCGTGTAGCTGTTCTGATCCCGCAGACCGACCGGTTTGGCGCTGCCGCTCACCTCGTTGCGCTCGGATTTGTAGTGACCGAGCACATAGGAGCGCAGGCTGCGCTCCCTGGCCTCGGCCCCGGCCGCCTTGTTGTAGGAGATGCGCTGGGTCGGAACCAGCAGGGTGGTCACCGCATCCACCAGGGTCGATTTGCCCGAACCGATATCGCCGGTAAGCAGGAGGTTTTTGCCGTCGAGAGAGAGCGTCCACACCCGGCCGTCGAAGGTTCCCCAATTCAGAACCTCGAGGCGCTGCAGACGAAAGCCGGCCAGGCGGTCGTCTGCAATGAAATCAAGACTCAAGGGCTCAGCCATCGTTTGTCTCTCCCCGCTGTTCCAGCTGATTCCGGTATTCCGCCAGCCGCTGGTCAAACTCGGCCAGCCACTGGGCATCGACAAAGGCCTTGAGGATGCGCCGCACCTCGTACATCTGCTCCTGGCCGCGCAGGCGGCGGACAAAGCCGAGGTCGATGATCTTGTTCAGATGGGCGTCGACCTGGTCGATCATCCGGGTCTCGTTGCTGTCCGCCGGCAGGAAAACCCGGACCAGATCCACCACCTCGTCGCGGGAGAGGATCAATCGCGTCTCGGCACCGCTGGCGTCGAATTCCGCCAGTTTCTTGCGGAGCAGGGCCAGCAGCAGGCTGACAGGAAAGGTCAGCTGCCGGCGGGCCACAAGGCGCGGCAGCCTCTCCGCGTCAGGCTCCTCTCGCCGCGAGCGCAGAAAGGCATAACCCTCGGCCTCGTCCAGCACCAGCTCCAGGCCGAGCACCGCCACATAATCACGGACCCTGGCCTGCAGGCCGAGCAGGGCATTCCACTGGGCCGGACTGTCCTCGAGATAGAGCACACCCTTTAACAGCGGCACCACGACCGCCGACAGGTCGTACCGACCCTGCTGGTCATCGGCAGGGCCGCTTATCCGTTCATCCGCATCTTCCATCTTCAGTTCCTTACGAATATGAGCCGGGGCAGGCGGGCGCAGCGGACTACCCCTGCTGCCGTCCGCCACTCGATAATGTCCTGGGTTTGCTCGTCAATGACGGTATGGGGCAGATCGCTTGCCAGCTGCAGGTAGGCCACCAGCTCCGCCAGGCCATGGCGCAGCGGATGGGCCGTCACCAGTTCACCCAGGGAGATCTGCGCCCGGTTCTGCAAAGCCTGGCGGATATGCCGGGAGAGTTCCGCCCGATCGATCACCACCTGGTTGTAGAGTGCCGCGGCATCGACCTCGGCCTCCTCCTGGTCAAGGTCGAGATCGGCAAGCAGCGGCTTCACCGCCGGGATATGGAGGGGCCGCTCAAACGGCAGGTCGATATCGGCGGCGGTGTCGGCAAGCCACATGAAGCCGCCGGTCGGCTGGGTTTCGCGCACGGCCAGCGCCCCTCCTTCGAGGGTATGGAGGATATCCATGATCCGGCGATTCTCCAGCCAGGCCTGGTCGTCGAGAAAGCGCCTGAGCTGCTGCGACAGCCGGGCGACGGTACGCTGGGTGTTCTCGCCGGCCTCCAGCCAGTCATAGTGTACCCGGCGCAGACGCTTGTCGGGCTGCATCTCAACCACCGGCGGCAGGGCCAGCACCTGTTCGAGCAGACGGGTCAGTTCTTCCTGCCGGCTCTGCGACATGAGAAAATCCCAGAAGGCGCGGAAGCTCTTGCCCTGATCGGAATCGGCGATGACATCGCGCTCGCCCATGATCTCGGCCAGCAGCGCCCCCTTGGCCCCTTCCCACAGGGCGATCCGTTCGCGGACCCGGCGGTCGAGCGAGCGAAAGTTGTGCTCCACCTCGCGGAAGTCGGCAAGCAGTTCGCGCGCCAGCTGCAGAAACTGCTGAAAGCGATCTTTCAGGGCCGTTTCGTCGAGCAGGGGGATGTCACCGGAGCGGATACGGGCGATCTCAGCGTCGATCTGCTCCCGGCGTCTGTTCAGCTCGGCGATGCGGGTCTCGGGATCGGCCTCGCTCCCTTCGCTCATCTGTCGGAGCAGCTCAAACAGGGTCAACAGGCGCGACTCGGTGCCGACAAATGCCCGCTCAGTCAGGCTCGCCAGCCAGGCAATGGCCTTCTCGGTGGCCGGGGTCAGGTCGAAATGGGGTTCATCGGAGCCGGTCGGATAGAATTTGCGCAGCCAGCCCCTGCTGCTGTCGGCCCAGTCGTTGAGATAGGCCTGCGCCGATCTGGGGAAAATCTCCTGGCCGGAGTTTTCCCGCAGGCTGAACAGCTCGTCCTCCAGCCTCTCGACCAGATCGGCCTGGCCGATGATCCGCACGTTGGGGACAATAAACACCCGATGCAGGAAACCCGCCACCAGGGAGGCATGGTCCGAGCGCAGCAGCCGCCAGGCCGGATGGTTCTGGCGCAGCAGTTCGAGTGTGGCGTAGTCCAGGTTCATGGGCAGGAAGTCCTCAATCTGTATGCCTTGATACAATCGGCATTCTCAATTTTCCCATGTCCATCAGATAGTTGAGAGTGAGCTCAGCCGATTTTCGGCCCCGGCCAACCGCTCATAGACCTGGCTTCCCAGCCATTTTGATACAAGTTCCTGCATTTCTGGTTTACTCATATAGTCGGTAAACAGCCCTTCGTTAAGATCCATGCGCTCAATAAACAACGATTCCAGAACCTGCCGGAACACGAGCTGAAATTTATCGAGGGAATTCACTTCTGCTGCTTTTCTCAGCGATTCGTTCCGGCTCGCCGCCTCGGCAATCTGATCGAAAAAAAGCTGATCCGCTTCATTCATCTCACTGCCGAAGCGCTCATTGATGATGTCAATCAGGCGCGACAGTGTAACGTATTCTTCGCGAACCTCGCCTGTCCCTACCTCGCGCGGTCCATCGAGCGGTTTGGCGTATCCTTCGTTCAGGCTGATTGAACCTTCGCTGATTTTCTGCAACCTGTAGTAATCGAGTTCCACTTCCTCATCAAATTGATAACCCGGGCCACTCTTACGCTTTGGCAGCTTCAAAGCCAGATGCCTTAAAAAAGTGAACAGCTTCTCCAGATCACTGTCCTGATACGGAATCACCTGGCTCAAAAAACTGTACAGATTGCGGAAAGCCTGCATCTTGCCGCGCCACAGCTCGGCCTCTTCTTCTTCAGTGTTCTGTAACTTCTGAAACCGTCCCACCGCCTGATCAAGGATCGCATTCATGTTTTTATGATCGGCTGGACTCTGGCGGCGTTTCGGGGCAAAGAAAATAGCGGCGAATCCGTTCACCTCGTGTTGCAGATACACCCCCGAGGCGTCAAGCTCTGCTTTGACCTCGTAGAGCCGGTCCGGATCGACCTGTTCTCCCATCACCGAGCCTTCATAATACTGACGAAAGGCCTCCTGAATCTCGGCCGGATCGTTGACGAAATCAAGGATGAAGGTATCATCTTTCAACGGATGCGTCCGGTTCAGCCGCGACAAGGTCTGCACCGCCTGGATGCCGGCCAGTCGCTTGTCGACATACATGGTATGCAGCAACGGCTGATCAAAACCGGTCTGGTATTTCTCGGCCACCAGCAACACGCGGTAGTCGGGCTTGGCAAAGGTGTCGGGCAATTCCTTCTCTTTGATCCCACCGTTCATTGCAACCTCGGTGTAGGTCTTTTCGGGCAGCCTGTCGTCTTCGACCGTGCCGGAAAACGCCACCAGGCTCTTGATCGGATAGCCCTTCTCACCTATATAGCGGTCAAACTCCTGCTTGTAGCGCACCGCCTCCAACCGCGAGCCGGTCACCACCATGGCCTTGGCATGGCCGCCGATCTTGTGCCGGGTGTGCTGCTGAAAATGCTCGACCATCACCTCGGTTTTCTGGCCGATGTTGTGCGGGTGCAGCCGCATGAAGCGGGCCAGCGCCCGAGCCGCCTTCTTGCGCTCGACGTTGGGATCTTCTTCGGCTTTCTTGATGAGTTTGTAGTAGGTCTTGTAGGTTACATAATTGGCCAACACGTCCTCGATAAATCTCTCTTCGATGGCCTGCCGCATGGTGTAGCGATGAAAGGGTTCGCCGTCGCGACCGAAGATAGCCAGGGTCTTGTGTTTGGGCGTGGCGGTAAAGGCGAAAAAACTCATATTCGGCTGATGACCGCGTTTGGCCATGGCCCGAAACAGCCG
>JANMSX010000075.1:0-1757 GCA_031389785.1 Desulfobulbaceae bacterium
ACAGACGCCGGCCCGGCCGGTCAGCCGCCCATAGGTGGCGGCCATGAACCCGGCCGCCTGTTCATGCCGGGTGAGGATGAGTCGTATCGAAGAATCGCGCAGAGAGTTGAGAAAATCGAGATTTTCCTCTCCGGGAATACCAAAAATATATTCGACACCTTCTGCCTCGAGGGCCTTGATGAAAAGATCGGAGGCTTTCAATTCCTGCTCCTGTATTGTAAATGATCGGACAAAACCGCAGCACATAAAAGATAAGGCCTTCGGGCTGGAAAAACAATGCGGGCGAAAATCGCCGCCGCACCCCTCCTCAGCCCGCACGGATGCAGGTACGCTCATGTTTTATGCAAAAATTGACCCTTGGCCTTTTCATTGTTACTGTGAGCAAATCAGCAAAGCGTGGGATTCTGCGGGATGTCTTGATAAGGACGGTGCGACCTGTGGTCACACTCCAGTTCTTCCACATCAATGGCGAATGGGCGCCCGCCCTGCCGCCCATTGAGAATGAGGCGTATCTTCCCTGCAGAGTCCGGGACTCGAAAGCAATGAGGTGTTCGCATGGATACCAAGAGCCGTAAACTTCTCCTGGCCGGAACAATTCTGGCCTATTGCCTGATCGGCGCGGAAATCATCATCATGATTTCTCCGTTCGCCCTGTACTTCTATTCCGTCTATGGGCCAATCCTCAGGCTGCTGGCCTCCTCCCCGATGACGAACTGGCTGACGGAATTCTTCCTGCCCCATCTGGTTTTTCCCGACAATCTGCTGCTCAACGCCATATCCTATCTGCAGGTCTGCCTGGTATTAGGGCTGGCACTCTTTTTCAGCGCGGCGATCCCTCTCTACTACGGCAGGTTTACCGGCAAAGGAGTTGTCCAATTCGGTTTTTATGCCAGAATTCGTCACCCCCAGTACCTCTTCCTGGCCATATCCGGTTTAGGACTCCTGCTCTACTGGCCGCGATTCATTATCCTCATGATGTACATCACCATGCTCTATGTATATTATCTTCTCGCGCGCATTGAGGAGACGCGGATGAGGCATGAGCAGCCTCTCGTCTATGAGACATACATGCGGTCGACGTCGATGTTTTTGCCGGGTGAGCCGGGCGGCCGGATTTTCCGTTTGTTCTTCGGCTGGATCCGGCCCCGGTGGCTTGGGCTTCTCACCAGCTATGTCTGTGCCTTGGCCATCTCCATCCTGTTGGCCTTATCGGTGCGCAACTTTGCCGGCAGCACCATCCCGATCGCCCTGGAAAGCCAAACCGGCGTGATGCTCGTCTCTGTTTTTCCACGGCCTGCCGCCGAGATGCACGAAGTTTACAAGGTCGCTCTCGATAATGCTGCCGTACGCCAGGCCCTGGCTGCGAAAAAGGGTGCCAATCTGGTCTATATCATGCCCGGGGATTTTTTTCTCATGGCGCTGGTAACCGACCAAAACCGTCTTTTCTCCGACGACATGATCGCCCGTTTTCCTGAGATTCTGGAATGGCATGAGCATAAGTTCAGGGGTGGTCTGGGGAAATTTTTCCGCATTTTCTACAACTTCGTCAAGACCCTCAGCACCGTGGAAACTGATTACGATACCGAGCGCCTGGTTTTTGTGCAGGTCAAATACCAGGACGGTTCGACTGCTCTGCCGCAAAATATCTTCGATCTGGGTTTGCAGCGACTCCCCGCCCTCATCGTTGATATCGACAGCGACAGCCTGCAGGTCCGTTCTGTGGTTGGGACATCGGAAAGCCACAAATGGGGCTCGAT
>JANMSX010000093.1:0-4424 GCA_031389785.1 Desulfobulbaceae bacterium
TAGGAGCCTGTCGGATTATGCCCTTTTTCCCCATATCTTCGTTATCTTGGAAAATTAATGCTCGCAATATCATCTATATGGCTGCGCTTAATTTCCCAAGATGCCTCGATCTGAGAAAAAATTGCTATAATCCGACAGGCTCCTGGGACCGAGTAGTCATTATTCCGGACCTCTTCTCACCGCCGGCGCCCCGCACAGGCGCTCCGACCGGAGGGAGGTCCCAGATACGTAGGAGAAAATCATGAAGAAAAGTTTGGTTGTACTGGTCTTTGGCATGCTGCTGTTTTCCGGGGCCTGGCTCCTGGCGGCGGAAGAACAGAAGACTCCCGAGGAGTATGATGAGGATACCTACGGCCCCCTGGCGCCGATCATCTGGGTGAAACCGGTCAAGAGCGTGGTCTTCGACCACAAGGTGCACACCCAGGGTGCGGGCCTCGAGTGCGATTCCTGCCACGACGAACTGTTCACCATGGAGGCCGGGGCCGTACAGGAGAAGGAAGATTTCACCATGGAGACCCTCTACAAGGGCGGCTACTGCGGCGCCTGCCATGACGGCGAAACGGCCTTCGCCTCGAACAAGCGCTGCACCAGCTGCCATATCGGCGTGCGCGGCCATGCCCGGCTCTCCGGAAACCCCGGGGCAGCGGAGGAGCATCCCGCCAAGGAGTAGCGTCAATCGCGGATCAAGGGGTCAGCGTTCGCGCTCTCGGCCTGCTCCGGCGCCGGACTCTTCCTCTCTCCGTTGCAATGCACCTCATACGGCCTGTCTCCAGGCTGCATGAGGTTTTTTTTCGCTCTCTTCCGCCCTGATTGCTCAGTTCTCCCATCTTGATTCTCCCCCTTTCTCCCTTCCGAGGGCGCATTTCTTTCCTGTCGCGCCGGGCTTTCTTGCGCTGGAAGCGCATTTTGCGCCCATATTTCGATTCCAATATTCTAATATACTGAATATACACAGTAAACATTGATGACTGCCGGTCCGTTCCTGTCCTTTGAAAGGGTTATCATTTCCCCATTTTCTCTATCCTGAATAATAAATTCCGTCATTACAGGATCTTGTCACCCTACGCCTGGGGCGCATTCTGCGTCCTGTGTATGCAGGCATTATGGCGCATATTGCGCCTTTCCAGGAAGGTTTGTCGATATTCTTCCGTCAAAGAAACGCCCTGTGATGAATAAATATCACTTGATATCTGCAGGTTATCTTATCTGTAAAGTGCGTCCCCGGCGATTGCCGGTTTGTGGCACGACTCTTGCTGTATAAGAGGTAGCTTAAAGAGAGTTCACGGTAACCGGAAGAGGAGGTGGGTCATGATAAAAACAGGGAATGCACAACGGCCGTTGCAGGTTGTTTTGAATATCGGCAGGAAGGTCAGGGGAAAGCGTCGGCAGGTAGCGGAGGTATGCTGGTTTGTCCTGGCGCTGATTCTCTTCATGGTGCTCGGTCCCTTTGCCGCCCCGGTAGCAGTCGTCGCTCTTATCGGCCTGCCCCCGGAAGAACGTGGCGAGGCTGAACCCGAGATGATCCCCGACCCGACGGTAGGATACCAGTTGCGTTGATCGGCAGGAAGCGGTGTTTGACAAGAACGATTTATCCATGCAGGAGGTTACAATGAAAGAAGCACTCACAGCGACATTGCCATCCAGACGGCTCACCGGCGTCCCGGTCGTCAACATCCTTATGGGCTTGATGATGCTATTCGTCCTCGCCGGCATAGGGAGCGGCATCTATGCCCAGGTCGTCGGTCACGAACATGCCTTTGCCAATACCCGTGAGATGCCGTGGGGTATGCTGATCGGCGTTTATGCCTATTTTGCCATCATCTCCACGGGCCTCTGTCTGTTGGCGGCCCTCAGCCATCTCTTCGGCGGTAATAATCTCGCCCATCTCGCCAACCGCATGGTCTGGCTGTCGATCATTTCTCTGCTCGGCGCCTTTCTGGTCATCGGCCTGGAGATTGAAAATCCCTGGCGGATGCCGCTCGGGGTTCTCCTGCATCCAAACCTGACCTCGAATATCTGGTGGATGGGTACGCTCTACGGGATGGCCGTCGGTATCATGCTGGTCGAACTGTATCTGATCGTCAGCCGGCGATTCGCCCTGGCCCTGATCTTCGGGGTGGCGGCGGCTGTGGCTGAGGCCCTGGCCAACAGCAATCTCGGATCGGTCTTCGCCTCCCTGAACGCCCGGCCCTTCTGGTACGGATCGCAGCTGCCGATCTTCTTTCTGGCCAGTGCCTTCCTCTCCGGGGCGGCGGCAATAGTCATGTTCACTCACTTCTCCCATGTCCTTTCCGGGAAAAAGATGGACTCCACGGTATTTTCCGGGATGCAGGCCGCCGGCAAAGTCATGATCCTGATAATCTTCCTGGTCACCATCGCCACGGTCTGGAAATTCGTCAACGCCTATTGCGGCACCGCGGAGATGACCTTGACGGCGGACGCCATGGTCCGGGGGCCCCTGGCCACGAGCTTCTGGGTTTTCGAGATCGGTATCGGCCTGGTCCTGCCCTTTGCGCTGATGATCGCCACCCGGCTGAATTCAGTCCAGGCCATGTCGACTGCGGCCCTGATGATCCTCGTCGGCCAGTTCTTCTCCAGGTTCAACATGGTTGTCTCCGGACAGATGATTCCCCAGTATCGCGGCTACGACGAGCAGCTGCCCCTGTATCTCTCCTACCTCCCCACGACGGCCGAGTACATGCTGGTGGTCGGCGGCATAGGTCTGGTCGGCTTTGGATTTCTGATCGGCGAACGGATCCTTGGCTCGCTGTTTTCCACTGAGCAGGGGCATTGATTCCGAAAAGGGCAAAGCGGGGGAGCACAATCATGATATCGATGTATATCAACAACACGAGGCAGGCCATGGATACCGACAACAAAGCGATTTTCACAATAGGGATGGCGGCGAAAATGCTGGATATACACCCCCGCACCCTGAGAAATTATGAGGAAAAGGGGCTGATTGTGCCGACCCGAAAAGGAGAATGGCGGTACTTCACCATGCGCGATATTCGCTGGATCGAGTGTCTCAGGGAGATGATCCATGGCCATGGGGTGAGCATCAATGCCATCAAGAAGCTGCTCAAGTATACGCCGTGCTGGAATATCATCGACTGTTCCTTTGAAAAACGGAAATGCTGTTCGGCGTTTTTCTCAAATACCCTCGTACCGAAAAAAATCGACCGGGTCGTGCATGTCGGCCGGATTGAAAATCACGAGGATATTGCCGCCTGAAGGCGCCATTTGTGCCTTTTTGGCCAAAAAATTCCTGATCAAGGTTTCTGCTGGAAACCTCTCATCGGTTGAGATAGCGTCGTCCCCGCTCCGGCGGGGTTGACGCTTTTTTTATGTCACCTCGACCTTCCCCTCCTTTGTCATCTCGATCGCAGGGAGAGATCTCAATCCGGCCCGAATTAAGAGATCCCGCACCACCCCAGGCGGCCTGGGGATAGCCACAAGTCAGAACCGTTCGCACCATTCTCGGGTGACTGGCCGTTCCGGCATACAAATTTCCGCAGCCCAGCTATCGCGTACAAAAGCGACCTCATAATGCAGCGATGCGCGTCCTGCGGGTCCCGTTGCAGTTTCGACAGTCTTTCATCGTCCTTCGCGTCTCCGAGTGAACTCTCGAGAGCCTGCGGTTTTCAACTGGGCTGATTTTGCTTCCTTTTTTCCAATTCACTACCAAGGGCAGTTCCGGTTTTTCCGTGAAAAAAGACGCAATATACGCCTGCTTTTTGCCCCATAAAAACCCATTTGACCTGCGATACGTTAAAGCGGGGAAAACATCTGCTCATTTAAAAAAATATTATTTATTATTTCGGTGTTATGTATTTATTTGTGCAATAAATAAAGAAGAAATGCTTAATAAATTTTGTAGCAACAAGTTGACAACAGTAATGTACAAGTATATGGTGAAAAAAATGGAGATGAATTGCCTCAGGCATTTTGATGAGGTGTTTCCGGTGCTGAAGAGGGGCATGCGCAGGAAGAAGATGGAAAAGCTGCTCAAGGATGGAGGTGGATATGAAAGGACTATTGTTTGTCGTCTTGTGGCTGGGGTGTGCGGCACTGCACACCCTCTATGATTTGAAGATCAAGCCTTTTCTGGATGGAATCGGCAAGGACAGTACGGATATTCCTTTGCAGTAGGTGTTCGGGCGGCAGTGCAGGCATGGCGAGAGGTTTCTGTGTACAGGATGCGCCTGGACTTTGACATGAGAGGCGCCCGCGTCCGGACGGCGGTTGCCTGGTGAGGGTATCAACTAAAGGGGGTAACGGGAAATGAACAATTTGTTAGCGGGGGTCCTCCCCCAGGAAGGCGGTTTAGAGGCGAGCGGCTCTGGAAAATATACGGCGGCCATCGGCCTCCTCGGCCTGCTGACCCTGGTCGGCGTGGGGGCGGGGATCCATTCGATCTACGC
>JANMSX010000070.1:0-37325 GCA_031389785.1 Desulfobulbaceae bacterium
TTCTCTCTATGTAATTTGCTGAAATCACATAGGAATTAAGCATGAAATTCGAAAAATTTCAAGTTTTATATCGTGAAATCAAGATGATACGTTAATTTCGTACATCATTTTTCTGTCGCGGAATGACTCTAAATCCGACAGACTCCTAGTGGTATTTTTCGTTGCAATTCAGCCTGACAACTTGACACCTCCATCTGCAAAAGCCGGGGTTATTGTAAGGAAAAGAATGATGAATTCTTCGTTTCCAAGAAATATCTGGCCGACAAGTTTTCGCCATGGCTGGTCGTGTTTCACCATGCCATCAGCAACAAAGTTTCTATATCTCTTCCGAGCAGTTGCACTCTTTTCAGAAAACTGCCCCAACAACCAATCGGTGGTCAAATATAAGACATTACCCATAATAATACCACGCATACGACTAATGTTCTCATTGACAACATGCTGATTTTCTAGATAATATCTTGATTTTCCCGCTTGTATTCCGAAGTTTGGAATGATTACCGCATCAATCTGCTTGCTGATAACAGCATATTATTTTTTATACTGGATTGTTAGACCAGCATATTGTTTTTTGTACCGGCTTGTCAAACCCTTACCGACAAAAGCGTCCATTGACTAACTGATTACCACTGCATTGTGACGTACCGGATATACACCAAGTCACCCGTATGCATCATTCAATTCATTCATCACTTGACAAGCGGTCGCTGAATGGGGCTTATTCCAAGGGAATCGACCAACGGAAAAAACAGTTTGCGGCTGGTCTGTGTTGAACGACAGTGAGAGTGCTTATAGTACTCTCCGGGCTGTCCCATAACCCCAGGACCACCCCATAAACTACCTGAAACATATCAGCATAATAATCAATGACGGAAACTAAAGAAAAGGATCCGCTGCAGGGCATAACCCTCAAGCGAATTCTCACGGAACTGCATGCCCAGGTCGGCTGGGATGGCTTGGCGGAAAAGGTCCATATCCGCTGCTTTGAAGAAAATCCTTCGATCACCTCGAGCCTCAAATTCCTCAGACGAACCCCATGGGCGAGGACCAAGGTCGAGCGTTTATATGTCAGGTTGATCGGCAGGCAACGAGCGAAGACCGTGTGAGGGTCTCTGCCTGCGATAGGATAATGAAAAGAGCACGAAGCTGACGCTGAAAAAAAGAGTAAATCAGAGTATCCTTACGATGATGGCTATCGTGAAAGAAGGCAGTACCGGAAAACATAAAAAAGCCGTACAGCACGCCGGCAGCGGGATTGTCGATGCGTGATGTCCCGGCATGGAGGAATACTTGTGACAAATGATCTGGAGCCCTATCTCCGCGCCACCGCTTTCATCGATTTCGATACTCCGGAGGTGAGGGATTTTGCAGAGCGGGTATGCCTGGGCATGGGGAACAGGAGCCTGAAAGAAAAAGCGGTCAGGCTCTATTATGCAGTGCGGGATGAAATCCGCTATGACCCTTACGACCTGCAGCACTCACCTGAGGCTCTGAAGGCCAGCACCGTGATCAGAAAAGGATCCGGCTACTGCGTCGCCAAGGCAGTGGTTCTGGCTGCCGTGGCAAGGCAGCAAGGCATACCGAGCAGAATCGGGTTTGCCGATGTCCGCAATCATCTCTCCACGGCCAGACTGCGTGAACTGATGGGCACCGACCTGTTCGTCTACCATGGCTATACCGAACTTCTCCTCGCGGACAAATGGGTAAAGGCCACGCCGGCATTCAATCTCTCATTATGTGAACGGTTTCAAGTGAAGCCGCTCGAGTTCGATGGCAAGGATGACTCGATTTTTCATGAATTCAATGCCGTCGGCCAGAGACATATGCAATACATCACCGATCACGGCACGTTCGCCGACCTGCCTTTCGAAGAGATTTTCACCGCCTATCGAAAACAGTATCCGGCGATGTTTACAGGATCGGCACAATTTCACGCCTCCGATTTCCACGCAGAAGCCGAAATGGAACGGCAGGATACCTGAAGAAAATACAGAGGATCCGGAATTCAGGCCAAGTCCCCGTTCCTCGCAAAAAAGCCCGCCTGGGGGATCCTCTCCCCGGCGGGCTGTCCTTGCAGGACTATCTGATCACATTTTCAGATCAGTTCCTCAATAGGAACTTAATGCTGGAATTACTGCATATATAGCAGTCATGTTCGGTTATAGCGGGTAATACGACCCGACCGTGTCATTCAGGCTCCTCTGTCAAGCGGCTGCCGCAGAAAAACGTCGAGGGCTATGAGGTTGCGGCGTGTCCCGACCTGCCTTCAAATCCGCTGCATTCCCACCTGCGCCAGATATTCTTCAACATGGCGGCTTCATACAGCGCGCAGACGCCTACCAAGCAGTAAACGATCCGACTGCCGATGCTCATGCTGCCGAAAACAGCACTGACCAGATCAAAACCGAAAAATCCGACCAAGCCCCAATTCAGGCCGCCGAGGATAAGAAAAGCCCCTGTCACGATATCAACTACTTTCAGATACTTAGCCCTTTCTGATGTCATGTCTCGTACCTCCTTGCACCTACGCTGTCCGCATCAGTTCAACGTACAGCCAATACCACTCTGCAGCCTGTAAAATAGCCGCAGTCAACAATTAAACAATGGGTTCTCCGATCAATTTCGTCAAGATGTCTGATCTTTTTTGCCAACGTTTCGAGAACCAGCATGACGAACATAAACCTCAATCGCCGGAAATCCCCCCCGGGATGGCAGGATCCCGGCTATCGACCGCGATTCCCGCCTCCGACGACCCGATCCGGCCGGCGATGTACACCCCGTCAAAGATGGAGCACTCAAAGTTCTGCAGCCGCGTATTGCCTTCGCTGACGCTGGCGATAAGATCGTCAAGATCCTGGTAGATCAACCGGTCGGCGCCGATCAGGGCGGCGATTTCAGCTTCGCTGCGCCGGTGCGCGATCAATTCTTCGGCTAAAGGCATATCGATGCCGTAGATATTCGGAAAGCGCACCGGCGGGGCCGCCGAGGCAAAGTAGACCTTGGCGGCGCCGGCGGCGCGGGCGAGCTGGACGATCTGCTTGCTGGTCGTCCCCCGGACAATCGAGTCATCGACCAAGAGCACATTTTTATCGCGAAATTCCTGAGCTATCGGGTTGAGCTTGCGCCGTACCGAGATTTCCCGTTCCTGTTGGCTGGGCATGATGAATGTGCGGTTGACATAACGGTTCTTGATGAAGGCCTCCCGGTAGGTGACCTGCAGGCGGTTGGCCAGCTCGAAGGCCGCGGTCAGGCTCGAATCCGGAATAGGTATGACCACATCGATATCATGGTCCGGCCACTCCCGCCTGATCTTGGCCGCCAGTTCCCGGCCCATGCGCAGTCTCGCCTGGTAGACGGAGGTCCCGTCGATGATGGAGTCAGGTCGGGCCAGGTAGACATACTCGAAGATGCACGGATAAAGCCGGGCCTCCGGGCTGCACTGGCGACGCTGCAGACCGTTGTGCATATCGATATAGACCGCTTCGCCGGCATCGATATCGCCGATGAGGGTAAATCCCAGCACATCCAGCACGCAGCTCTCCGAGGCGATCATGTATTCCGAACCCGCCCCGGTGCGGCGCTCCCCCAGCACGACCGGCCGGATGCCATGGGGATCGCGGAACGCCACCAGGCCGTGGCCGTTGATCATGGCGATAACCGCATACCCGCCCCGGCAGCGGTGATGCACGCCGGTCACCGAATTGAAGACGGCCTCGGCGGTAAGCTGGGGCCAGCTGTTCCGGTGCAACTCATGAGCGAAGACATTCAACAGGACCTCCGAATCCGAGTCGGTATTGATGTGGCGGCGATCCACCTGATACAGTTCTTGTTTCAGCTGGGCGGCATTGGTCAGGTTGCCGTTGTGGGCGAGGGAGATGCCATAGGGCGAGTTGACATAGAACGGCTGGGCCTCAAGGGCCGAATGGCTGCCGGCCGTGGGATAACGGACGTGGCCGATACCCATGGTGCCGATCAGCCGTTTCAGGTCGGCGGGCAGGAAAACATCCCGCACCAGGCCGTTCGCCTTGTGGAAGTACATTGTGCCCTGGTCGCAGGTCGCCATCCCGGCGGCATCCTGTCCCCGGTGCTGGAGAATGCTTAACGCCTCATACAGACTCGACGACACAGGGGAATGACCGGCAATTCCTACGATTCCGCACATAACGATGCCTCAGTTGCAAATGATGCCTGCGGCCATGGTCTTGCCGACCCGGACGCAGGGAATTAAAGATACGCATGTACGCATCCCTCGCAGATCATGCATTAAGCATATGACCGCCCGGCAAATAATCAATGGCGAATCACTGCGTACGCCGGCGGGACTACACCTCGAGCCACTCGAGAATCCCCTCCGCCGCCAATCGTCCTTCGGCAATGGCGGCAACCACCAGATCGGAGCCGCGGACCGCGTCGCCGCCGGCGAAGACCTTGGGGTTGGAGGTCTGAAAGGGGTATCGGCCACCGGCCGGGGCCTCGATGAGGTTGCGGCCGGTGAGAGTTATGCCGTTTTCGGCAAGCCAGGGGGGCGGGCTCGGTGTAAAGCCGAAGGCTATGATCACGCAGTCGGCATCGAGCACCGTTTCCGTGCCGGGAACCGGTTCGGGGCGGCGGCGGCCACGTTCGTCGGGGTCGCCGAGGCGGGTGCCGACTACCCGCACCCCGGTGATCTCCCCGCTTTCCCCCAGGACGATCTCCAGCGGTTGGAGGTTCCAGAGGAAGCGCACGCCCTCGTCCAGGGCGTTTACCACCTCCCGGGCCGATCCCGGCATATTCAACCGGTCCCGGCGGTAGACACAGGCGACGTCGAGTGCCCCCTGGCGGAGCGCGGTGCGCAGGCAGTCCATGGCGGTATCGCCGCCGCCCAGGACCACCACCCGCCTGCCGGCAAGATCCACATAGGGATACGAGGCACGCTTCATCCCCAGTAGGGAGTCGGCATTGCCGATCAGGTAGTCGAGGGCGTCGTACACCCCCTCGGCATCCTCGTTGGCCAGGCCTGCCCGCATCGCCGTGTACATGCCGGTGCCGACGAAGACCGCATCGTAATCGGCCAGCAGGTCGGCGAAGGCCACGTCCCGGCCGACCTCGACCCCGAGACGAAACTCGATGCCCATATCGGTGAAGATCCGGCGGCGCAGCTCCATGACCGTTTTTTCCAGCTTGAAAGCTGGGATGCCGAAGGTCAGCAGGCCGCCGATCTCCGGATGGCGGTCGTAGACCGTAGGCGTCACCCCGTTCCTGATCAGGACGTCGGCGCAGCCGAGGCCGGCCGGCCCGGCGCCGACCACCGCCGCCCGCCTGCCGGTCGGCTGCACCTTGCTGAGGTCAGGCCGCCAGCCCATCTGCAGGGCGGTGTCGACGATATGCTTTTCGATATTGCCGATGGTCACCGCCCCGAAGTCGTTGTTGAGGGTGCAGGCCCCCTCGCAGAGCCGGTCCTGGGGGCAGACCCGGCCACAGACCTCCGGCAGGGTGTTGGTCTGGTGGCAGAGTTCGGCGGCCTCGAGGATCCGTCCCTCGTTGGCGAGGCGCAGCCAGTCGGGGATATAGTTATGGACGGGACATTTCCACTCGCAGTAGGGGTTGCCGCAGTCGATGCAGCGGTCCGCCTGCATCTCGACCTGCCTCTTCTGGAAGGGATGATAGATCTCGACAAATTCGTGGCGCCGCCGCTCGATGCGTTTTTTCTGGGGCTCAAGCCGCTCGACCTCGATGAACTGGTAGACATTCTGCCTCATGGTTTCTCCCTTGTTGCATGGACCTTCAATCTTCAGCCCTCCCTCAAAACACCTCGGCCAGGGTTTCCTGCGGCGAGGTGCCGCGGTGGCCGAGCAGGGTCTCGACATCCGAGGTCCTCGGTTTGACCAGCTTGAACATGCCGGCATAGTGTTCGTCGAATGCGGTCATCAGCCGCTCGGCGCGCTGGCTGCCGGTCTCCAGGAAATGAGTATTGAGGATCCCCCGCAGGTGCTCGAGCAGGACCGCCCTGCCCGCAAGCGTCAAGACCTCGACCAGCTCCGGGTTGACCCTGCCGGTAAAGGCCCCCGATTCATCGAGGACATAGGCAAAGCCGCCGGTCATGCCGGCACCGAAGTTGACGCCGGTGTCGCCGAGGACGGTGACGATGCCGCCGGTCATGTATTCGCAGCCGTTGTCGCCGACCCCTTCGACCACCGCCTGCGCCCCGGAGTTGCGGACAGCGAATCGCTCCCCTGCCCGGCCCGCCGCATACAGCCGGCCGCCGGTGGCGCCATAGAGACAGGTATTGCCGATGATCACCGCCTCGTGGCTCTTATAGGCTACCCCGAGAGGCGCTCGGATGACCAGCTTGCCGCCGGCCATGCCCTTGCCCACATAGTCGCTGGCGTCGCCGGTCAGCACCATGTGCAGGCCGCCGGCGTTCCAGGCCCCGAAGCTCTGCCCGGCGCTGCCGCTGAACAGCAGGTGGATGGGGTGTTCGTCCATCCCCCTGTTGCCGTGCCGGGCGGCGATCTGGCCGGAGAGCCGCGCCCCCACCGCCCGGTCGGTGTTGCGGATGGTGAAGCTGCCGCCGCCCCCGGCAAGCGCCTCGACCGCCGGGGCGAACCGCTCGGCCAGTTCGAGATTCAGCCGCCCCGGGTCGGCCGGGATATTCCGCTCCCGGAAAAAGAGGCCGCTGTTTGCCGGCGCCGGCACGGTTTCGAGGATCGGCGCGAGGTTGAGTTTTTTCTGCCTCGGGGTGATCCCCTCCACCTGCTCGAGCAGGTCGGTGCGGCCGATAAGGTCGGTGAGCCTGGCTATGCCCAGTTCGGCCATGAGCATCCTCGTCTCCCGCACCATGAAGCGGAAATAGTTCATCACCATCTCCGGCACCCCGGCGAAGTATTCCTTCCTCAGGGTCTCGTCCTGGGTGGCAACCCCGGTGGCGCAGTTGTTCAGGTGGCAGATGCGCAGGAATTTGCAGCCGAGGGAGATCAGCGGGCCGGTGCCGAAGCCGAAGCTCTCGGCACCGAGGATCGCCGCCTTGACGATATCCCGGCCGGTCTTCAGGCCGCCGTCGACCTGGAGGAGGACCTTGTGGCGCAGGCCGTTGGCGACCAGGGCCTGCTGGGTCTCGGCAAGACCCAGTTCCCATGGGCTGCCGGCGTACTTCACCGAGGTCAGCGGACTTGCGCCGGTACCTCCGTCGTAGCCGGAGATGGTGATCAGGTCGGCATAGGCCTTGACCACCCCGGTGGCGATGGTGCCGATTCCGGGTTCCGCGACCAGCTTGACGCTGATCAGGGCCTTCGGGTTCACCTGCTTCAGGTCGAAGATCAGCTGGGCCAGGTCCTCGATCGAGTAGATGTCGTGATGCGGTGGCGGCGAGATCAGGGTCACCCCCGGCATCGAGTAACGCAGGGCGGCGATCTGCGCGGTCACCTTGTTGCCGGGCAGCTGGCCGCCCTCGCCGGGTTTGGCCCCCTGCGCCATCTTGATCTGCAGGACCTCGGCGCTCATCAGGTAATGGGGGGTCACGCCGAAGCGGCCGGAGGCGACCTGCTTGATCTTCGACACCCGCTCGGTGCCGAAGCGTTCCGGGTCCTCCCCCCCCTCGCCGCTGTTGGAAAAACCGCCGAGGCGGTTCATGCCGATGGCCAGGGCCTCGTGCGCCTCCTGGCCGAGGGCGCCGATCGACATGGCGGCGGAATCGAAGCGGCGGTAGAAATTCTCGGCCGGCTCCACCTCGTCGAGGGCGATCGGCTCGCCATCCTTTTTGATCCGCAACAGGTCACGCAGGCAGGCCACCGGCCGGTTGTCGACCAGTCCCGAGTAGACCTGGTAGTCGGCAAAATCGCCGGTCCGCACCGCCTTCTGCAGGGCCTGAACCACGTCGGGGTTGTAGGCATGGTACTCGCCGCCGTGGATGTACTTGAACAGGCCGCCGCGGCTGAGCGGCTTGTGCAGGCGCTGCCAGGCGTAGCGGGCCAGCTGCTCCTGATCCTCCTGGAAATCCGCGAAACCTGCCCCCTCGATGCGGCTGGCCACCCCGTTGAAACAGAGCTCTGTCACCTCTTTGGCGAGACCGATCGCCTCGAAGAGCTGTGAGCAGCGATAGGAGGCAATGGTCGAAATGCCCATCTTCGAGAGAATCTTCAGCAGGCCCTTGTCGACGCCCTTGCGATAGTTGCGGATCGCTTCCCTGAGAGTCGTCTTGAGTATGCCCTCATCGACCAGCCGGCCGAGCGATTCATAGACCAGATAGGGATAGACGGCGGTGGCGCCCATTGCGAACAGCACCGCCATATGGTGCGGGTCGCGGGCGCTGGCGGTCTCGACGATGATGTTGGCATCGCAGCGCCGGCTGTTCTCGACGAGGATGCGCTGCACCGCACCGACCGCCATGGCCGCGGGGATCGGCAGGGTTTCGGCTGAGATATTGCGGTCGGAGAGGACCAGCAGCACCGCGCCGTTTTCCGTCTCCGCCAGGGCCCGGCGGCAGAGCTCCTCGATGGCCGCCTTCAGTCCCACCTCCCGAGGATAGTTGAGGTCGAGGATCACGTGCCGGTAATGGCTGGAGTCCAGGTTCAGGAGCTGCTGCAGGTCGCTGTAGACCAGGACCGGCGACTGGAACATGACCCGGTAGGCATGGCCCTGCGCCTCGTCGAAGACGTTCTGCTCCCGCCCCACGCAGGTGGCAAGCGACATGACATGGCGCTCGCGCAGCGGGTCGATCGGCGGGTTGGTCACCTGGGCGAACATCTGCCGGAAATAATCGTAGAGGCTGCGTTGCCGGCTGGACAGCACCGCCATCGGCGCGTCGTCGCCCATTGAGGCCACCGGTTCCTGGCTGGTCTCGCCGAGCACCGTGATCATCTGCTCGATCTCCTCATTGCTGTAGCCGAAGAGCTTCTGGTAGAGGAGCAGGCGGTCGTCGTCGAGATCGCGGGCCCCGGTTTCAAGGGTATCCTCGGTGTCGAAGGAATTGAGCCGCCGGCAGCAGGTGTCCATCCACTTTTTGTAGGGGTGGCGGCCCTTCAATTCCCGATCGATATCCCAGGAGGTCCAGCGCCGGCCGGTGAGGGTATCGATCACCAGCAGTTCGCCTGGCCCCACCCTGCCCTTCTCGATCACCTCGTCCGGCTCGTAGTCCCAGATCCCGACCTCGGAGGCGAGGGTGATGAGCCTGTCCTTGGTCACCACGTACCGGGCCGGTCTCAGGCCGTTGCGGTCGAGGCCGCAGGCGGCGAAGCGGCCGTCGCTCATGACGATGCCGGCCGGGCCGTCCCAGGGCTCCATATGCATCGAGTTGAAGTCGTAGAAGGCCCGCAGATCCTCGTCCATATCGGGATGGTTCTGCCAGGCGGGCGGGATCAGCAGGCGGAAGGCCCGGAAGAGATCCATGCCGCCGGCCAGGAACAGCTCGAGCATATTGTCAAGCGACGAGGAGTCCGAGCCGCTCATGTTGACGAACGGCGCCGCCTCGGCCATGTCCGGCAAGAGCGGCGAGCGGAACTTGTAGGAGCGGGACTTCGCCCACTGGCGGTTGCCGGTGATGGTATTGATTTCGCCGTTGTGGGCGAGATAGCGGAAGGGGTGGGCGAGCGGCCACCTGGGCAGGGTATTGGTGGAAAACCTCTGGTGGAACAGGCAGATCGCCGACTGCATCCGGATATCGGCGAGATCCGGATAGAACCTGGGGAGGTCCACCGGCCGGCAGAGGCCCTTATAGACGATGACCAGGTTGGAAAGACTGGCGATGTAGAAATCGGGGTCATCCGTCACCCTTTTCTCCACCCGCCGCTTCACCATGTAGAGCCGCCGCTCCAGGTCCTTCGAGCCCCAGCCGAAGGGGCCGTTGAACAGGACCTGGACGATCTGCGGCATGGTCTGCCGGGCAAAGTCGCCGAGCACCTCCGGTTCGACCGGCACCTGCCGCCAGCCGACTACCGAGAGGGTCTCCCGTTCCAGCTCTTCGTCGATGATCGTTTTGGCGGCCTCGGCCTTATCCGTCTCCCGGCTGAGAAAGACCATGCCGACCCCGTAGCGGCCGCCCAGGGTCCAGCCCTCGGCCCCAGCGATGGCCTGGAAAAAGCCGTCGGGTTTCTGCAGCAGCAGGCCGCAGCCGTCGCCGGTCCGGCCGTCCGCTGCGATACCGCCGCGGTGCGTCATGCGGGCCAGCGAGGTGATCGCCGTACGGACCAGCCTGTGGCTGGCCTCGCCGCTGAGATGGGCGATCAGCCCGAATCCGCAGTTGTCTCGTACTTCTTGCCGGTCATACAGGGACATCATGTCCTCTCAGTCTCAAGATACCTTCACTGTTCCGAACTGCCGGAGTTTCTCAGATGAAACGCCGAATCAGCTCGTCGATGGCCGCATCGACGTTCTCCAGGTTGATCCCGGCCCTGGTGCAGGCGGTCTCGACATGGCGGCGAGCATCCTCGTTGTCCATATCCTCGAGACCGCGAAACAGGCCCATCCGCCGCCCGACCTGGTAGAGCATCTGCTCCGTCGGCTCCAGTTCCAGGTAACTGCGGACCATGCCGACCAGTTTTTCCTTATCCCCGGGGTATACCCCCTCGAGGTTCTCAAAGAGGTTGAGGATGTGGTCGCTCTTCAGGGTGCTGGTGACGCCGTCCAGGGTCTCGAGGAAGAGGAGGAGCTCCCGGGCCGTCTCCACATCGCTGAGCTTCTCGAAGTCCCCGCGCTGGTATTCCTCGTAGAGCTCGACATGGTCGGGGATGGCGAGACTGCGCAGACGGATGAAGTCCGGGTTGATCTGGTTGAGGGCGTCGGCGCTCTCCCGGGCATGTTCCTCGGACAGGGCCCGGCCGCCAAGACCCGGCATGATGTATTCGGAGAGTTCCATACCGGCCGCCTTGACCTTCTTGCCGGCCAGGATATGGGTCTGTTTGTCGACCCCCTTCTTCACCCGGGCCAGCACCTTGTCGGAACCCGATTCCATGCCGATATGGATGCGGGACAGACCCGCCTCGGCCATCAGGCGCAGATCGTCATCGCTGATCCGGGCGAGGGTATGCGACCTGGCGTAGGAGGTGATCCTCCCCACCCAGGGAAAGCAGTTCTTCAGATGGCGCAGGATGGTGAGCAGCCTCTCCGGCTTGATGACGAGGCTGTTGGCATCCTGGAGAAATATCGAGCGCATCCCGGCCAGGCCCCAGTGCAGGGCGGCATTCAGGGCGGCTTGGTCGCCCGTATCGTCCATGGCCCGATACCGCTCGATATCCTGCGGGGAGACCTTGCCCGTTTTCGCGGCGCGATCCCTGATCATAAGGACCGCGCGGTGGACGCGGTTGATATCCTCCAGCACGTGATCCACCGGCCGCAGGGAAAACTCCCGGCGCTTGTATACCGAGCAGAAGGTGCAGCGGTTCCATGGGCAGTTGCGGGTGATCCGGATAAGCAGGCTGGTCGACTCGCTCGGCGGCCTGATCGGTCCCTGCTCGAAGCCCTGATAGCAATTATCTTTTACAATGTTCAAACGCACGGTATGTTCCTCCTGGGGTGGCCCGTTACAGCGCGATGGAGTTGAGCACGAGCATCTTCTCCACCTGCATATCCTTGATGGTGTGGGGAATGCCGCCGGTTCCCAGTCCCGATTCCCTCAGGCCGGCAAAGGGCATCCAGTCGACCCGGAAGGCGGTGTGGTCGTTGATCATGATCGCCGAGCCGTCGACCTGCCGGTAGACCTGCATGGCGGTATCGATATTGGCGGTGAACACCGCCGCCTGGAAGGCGAAGGGCAGGCTGTTGGCGCGGGCGATGGCCTCTTCGAGGTGATCGAAGGAATAGACGCAGACAACCGGCCCGAAGACCTCGCGCATGCTGATCAGGGCGGTCGCCGGCGGGTCGAGCAGGACCGTGCAGGCATAACAGGAGTCCGAGATCTTTTTGCCGCCGCTGAGCAGCTTCGCCCCGCCTTCAACCGCCTCCGTGACCCACTCGCTGACCCGCTCCACCTCGGCGGGGTCGATCAGCGGCCCGACATCGGTGTCAGCCAGGGTCGGGTCGCCGACCGTAAGTTTTTCCGCCGCCGCGGCCAGCCGTTCGGCAAGCGTTTTGGCGATGGAGCGGTCGGCATAGATGCGCTGCACCGAGACGCAGACCTGGCCGGCGTGGTAGAAGCCGCCCTTGACCAGCTTCGGTACGGCCAGGTCGAGATCGGCGTCGGCAGCGACAATCACCGGCGCCACGCCCCCGTGCTCCAGGGCGCAGCGGCTGCCCGGGGCCAGCCGTGCCCGAAGCATCCAGCCCACCCGGCTGCTGCCGATGAAGGAGAGGAAGGCCACCCGGGGATCGGTGACCATTTTGGTGGCCAGGTTCGAGTCGCCGATGACCAGCGCCTGGCACCACTCCTCAGGCAGTCCGGCCCGGCGCAGCAGATCGACAAAACGCAGGCAGGAGGTCGGGGTTTTCGAGGCCGGTTTGACGATCACCGGACAGCCGGCGGCCACCGCCGGGGCAACCTGATGGACGATGAGGTTGAGCGGATGGTTAAAGGCGCTGACCGCCGCCACCACCCCGATCGGCTCATGGGTGGTAAAGGCGAGCCTGCCGGCGGAGGCCGGATTGAGGCCCATCGGCACAACCCGGCCGCCACTGGTGCGCATGGTCTCGATGCAGAGTTTCAGGCCGTCGATCGCCCTGGTCACCTCGACCCGGGAATCGACCAGGGGTTTGCCGCCCTCCCGGGCCGCCTCGAGGGCCAGCGACTCGAATTCCTGTTCCATCAGTTCCGCGGTCCTGCCAAGGATCGCCAACCGCTCGGGCAGCGGCAGCCAACCGTCCTTCCGGTGAAAGAGCCGGTAGGCGGTGGCGAGGGCGAGTTCGACCGTCGCCTCTCCGGCCACCTCGACGGTGGCGATCCCGGCGAAATCAAACGGCGCCGTAACCTCGAGGACCTTCCCGGAGTCAACGGCGCCCGGCACCATCAGTGGATAATGTTTCATCGCTGGCCTCCTATAAGAACCTGCTCTTGTCCTTGATTTCGTGGTTCAGGATGCGGTCGTTGTCGGAATAATCGATGGGCGCCTCGATGACGTGCAGCCCAGGGGTGGCAAAACACTCGTGCAACAACGGGATGAGATCGGCTGCCGCGGTCAGTCGGTGGCCCTGCGCGCCATAGCTCTGGGCATAGCGGACGAAATCGGGATTGCCGACGTCGAGGCCGAAATCGGCAAAACCCATATGGGTCTGCTTCCACTTGACCATCCCGAAGGCGTTGTCGCGGAGGATGAGGACCACCAGGTTCAGCTTAAGACGCACCGCCGTCTCCAGTTCCTGGGAATTCATCATGAAACCGCCGTCCCCGCAGATGGCCAGGATCTTTCCCTCCGGGTGGACCATCTTCGCGGCCATGGCCGAGGGCAGGCCGGCCCCCATGCTCGCCAGGGCGTTGTCGAGGAGGACCGTGTTGGGTTCATGGGCCTTGTAATTCCGCGCGAACCAGATCTTGTAGATGCCGTTGTCGAGAGCGATGATGCCGTCGTCGGGCATCGCCTCGCGGATATCATGGACCAGCCGCTGGGGGTAGATCGGGAAACGGTCGTCGCCGATCCCCTCCAGGAGATGATCCTCCGTAGCTGCCTTGATATCCTGGAAGTAGCTGAAATTCCAGTGCGGCTGCGGGACAACCAGCTCGCTCAGCTGGTAGACGGAATTGGCGATATCCCCGACCACCCCGAGCTGCGGGTAGTAGACCGGATCGACTGCAGCCGTCAGGTAATTGACATGGATGACCTGGAACCCACCCTGCTCCATGAAGAACGGCGGTTTCTCGACCACGTCGTGACCGACATTGATGATCAGGTCGGCGTGACTGATCGCCCGATGCAGGAAATCGTTGGCCGACAGGGCCGCGCTGCCGAGAAACAACGGATGCCTCTCATCGATCACACCCTTGCCCATCTGGGTGCTGAAGAAGGGGATGCCGGTCTTGTCGACGAATTTTAGCAGCATCCTGCTCGAATGCTTGCGGTTGGCGCCGGCGCCGATCAGCAGCAGCGGCCGCTTGGCCCGGTGGATCATCGCCGCGGCCATCTTCACCGCCTTGCCCTCGGCGAGCGGACGCCGGTACACGCTCCTGGTGATAATCTCGGCGGTGGTCATCTCCTGGGCGATATCCTCCGGCAGCTCCAGGTGCACGGCGCCGGGCCGTTCCTCCTCGGCCAGCCGGAAGGCCTCCCGCACCCGGTAGGGGATGTTGCTGCCGCTGGTGATCTGAAAGGTGTATTTGGTAAGAGGCCGCATCATGTCGACGATATTGACGATCTGAAACTGGCCCTGCTTTCTCGCCTTGATCGGCTTCTGGCCGGTGATCATCAGCATCGGCATCGCCCCGAGCTGGGCGTAGGCGGCCGCCGTGACCAGGTTCGTCGCCCCCGGCCCCAGCGTCGACAGACAGACGCCGGCCCGGCCGGTCAGCCGGCCATAGGTGGCGGCCATGAACCCGGCCGCCTGTTCATGCCGGGTAAGGATGAGCCGTATCGAAGAATCCCGGAGGGAATTGAGAAAATCGAGATTCTCCTCGCCGGGAATGCCAAAAATATATTCGACACCTTCGGCCTCGAGGGCCTTGATGAAGAGATCGGAGGCTTTCAAATCCCGCACCTGTATCGTAAATGACCGGGCAATACCGCAACAGATAAAAGATAAGGCCTGCGGGGAGGAAAAACAATGCGGGCAAAATCTCCTCCGCGGCTCCTCCCCTGCCCAAACGGAATCAGGAAAGTTTATGCCTTTCGCACCGGTATCTTTCCGGTGATGATATTACCGACCTGCAAACATGGCCTTGATTATGTTCCGGCTCTCTACCAGCATCCGGCGGTCCTGGTCGAATACCTCCAGGGTGATCGTATCGTCATAGCCGATCTTTTTCAGGCCCCGAACCAGTTCAGCAAAACGAACGGTCCCTTTGCCGACAGCCAGATGGTCATCCCGCCTGCCGAGATTGTCACTGAAATGCAGGTGACCGATGCGCTCGCCAAACCGTTCCACCAGAGCCATCAGGCGATTTCCCTCCTTGCTGTCGATATTGGCATGCCCCGTATCAACCGTGAGCTTGAGAGACGGAAAGAGCTTGAAAATTGCTTCAAAATCAGCCTGTTCCACACCCAGCTTGTAGCGCGGGAACATATTCTCCAGGCAGATTGTGATGTCCAGGCCTTGGGCGGCGGCGACCATTTCCGCCAGAAAATCATTGGCGAACCCTTTGACCGTGTCGAGGACAAAGACGCCCATGCCGCTGGCTATGCTGGGGTGCAGGACGACCTTGCCGGCCCCCAGCTCCGCCGCCGCTTCCAGAGATCGACGCATCTCCGTTACCGAGGCCCGCCGCAGGCTCTCCGTGAGGTCGGCGGTAGTAACGAAGGTGGGCATGTGACAGACCAGGCCCAAACCGCTGTCCTTCAGCGCCCGGGCAATGGCCGTCCTGTTTGCCGAAATGGTGCTGTGATGGGCCATGGGCGGGTCCATGGCAAGCTCGAGGTAATCAAACCCCAACCGGGCTATCGCCTCAATTTCTTCCAGTACCGGCTTGACCGGAAAATTCATGGCACCAAACTGCATAGGCTCCCTCCGCCTGCTATGAAATAAACTTCCTCGATCACCCGTGTTTCAACGTTTGCCGTCTATCAATTTATAACATGTCGTAAACTAAAAGATAATATGAAGCGAGGCCTTTTCACGATTTGCGTGTTTTTTTGATTATATCCGCAGTCGGCAGCCGTTGCGCATCCCCTTTCTTCCACGCCCAGACGGACAGCCGGATCGCTGTCATTTCGACCGCAGGGAGAAATCTCGGTTTTCCACACCCAGTCGCCCCGATAGATACAAATCGATTTGTGATTAGAGTGCAAATAAGGGTACACTGAGAGTGCGCCGAGCCGGAAATAGCCGTTCATCAAGAACCTCAAGCGGGGAGTATATGAACACCAGCCAGAGAAAGATCACCTTTTTTACCCCCTATAAAATCTACAGCGGGTATATCGACATTGCCAACGAATCGCTGCGCACACTTGATATCTTCAACAGCTCCAATCTTTACTGGAAGGATCCGACCGAGAGGAGTTTTGAAGATGCCCTGCTTTTGCAGCAGGCCACAATCATTCTGGAGGGCAACACCAAGCTGGGTGATTTCGCTAAACTCCAGGTTAAGATCTCTGACGTCATTTTTTTCTATGATTCCCTTGAGGGCATGGGAGACAGTATGGAAAAGAAACGGGCGGCCAATCTGATGTTGAAGACAAAGGAGAATATTTCCCTTGTGCATATCATCACCCATACCCGGGGCGGGACCTTTTTCTATATCACCGGTATGTTCTATGGTCTTTTCAAAAGCAAGAGCAACCATCGTTTTATCCCGATTACCCAGGCAAACGTGGTTGAGATCATCCGCAGCAATGACAAGTGGCAGAAGAAATCCATACCTATAGAGGGCGGTTTTGTCGGTATAAGTACAAAACATATAGAGGCCTGCAACTTCTCCGGCAAAAGCATACCGGACAATGTCGCGGATTAAGATGATCTGCTGCGCGTCCTGGATTTCCGGCGTATTTCCAATGGGTAAACCGTACGCCTAATTCAAGGCATCATCGTGACACCCGAGACATCCTTGAAAATGAGGATGATCGGTAGGCGGTGCATCTGTCGGCGTGTCCGGATTGTGACACTGAAGACATTGCTCATCTTTTTTGACATCAACATGAAATTCCGGAGTGTTTCTGATCGATGGACCATGCATGCCGAGATAGTAACGATAGGCGCAGCCGGAGGATGAGACAATAAAAAGGAGCAGTGCAAGGCTGAGTATTTTTCGCATGTTCATATTCCGGTCTCCATTCGCCCATCTTTCAGATAAATTTTATGGTCTGTCATGGCAATAAGTTCAGTATCGTGTGTGGCGATAATCAAGGTGGTGTGTTGGTCTGCGCAGAGGGAAAGCATCAGTTGAATGAGTTGGTTGCCTGTGACCGAGTCAAGGCTGGCGGTGGGTTCGTCGGCCAGCAGCAGAGAGGGTTTATGGGCGATGGCCCGGGCAAAGGCGATTCTCTGGATCTCGCCGCCGGAAAGTTCGCCCGGCATGGCCTTGCCATACCCTGACAGGTCAAAGGTGGCTAAGAGTTCATCGATCCGCCGCTCCTGTTTCTTACCCCGGATACCGTTGAGTTCCAGCGGGAACTGCAGGTTTTCGGCAACCGTCAGCCAGGGCAGCAGGTTGGCGGCCTGAAAGACAAAGCCGATTTCCCGGCGCTGGAACAGGGCGCGCTCTCTCCGGCCCAAGGTGCTGATATCCCGGCCATTACAGAGAATCCTGCCGCTGTCGGGTTTTTCCAGGGCTCCTATGCAATTGAGCAGGGTGGTTTTCCCCGACCCCGATTTCCCGGCAAGGACTGAACTTCGCCCCTTTTCCACGTTGAACGAGATATCGGCAAGCGCCGTGATGTGACCACGGCCCGAGGTATATTTTTTTGACACTGCCAGGATCTCAATCATGGACTACACACTCCTCAAGATATCGGCCGGACTTTTTCGGATGATATACAGTGAGGGCCAGAGAGCTGCCGCGAGCCCGAAGACGATGGCAAGAAGCGGGGGGGTTAGAAGATTTGCCGGCGTGAGCCTGGGATAGATGATTCCAGACACGGCGAAATACCGGTTTTGCGAGGTGAGGCTCGTGAGGTCGATGCCGGTTTGGGAAAACAGGAGGACCGCAGCCATACCTGCTATGATGCCGAGAGCTGCAGCGCAAAGGGTAAGCAGGCCTATCTGGCTGACGAGGAGCAGCACCGTATCGACCGGCATGATCCCCATGGTTTTCATGATTCCGTGTTCCCGCAGGTTTTTCAGGGTGAAAATGAGAAACGCACAGGAGATGCCGACGGAGACAAGGGCAAAAACGAGGATCATGACGATCGCCATACAGACAAAGTTCAGGTCGATCAGCTGCTTGAGATCGGGCATGAATTCAGGCCAGGCCTGGAATTTCCCGGAGGGAATGAGCCTACGGTATTGTTGCAGGATATCACCGGTTGGGCTGCCGTCCTGCAAAAAGACGGCAGTTGTGATGAGGCCGTCAGGGAGGGGAAATACATCGACAGGGCAAAATGCCAAGCCCTGATCAAGCAACGAGATACCTGTCTTGTAAACGCCTACCACCGTCAAGGTCTTCAGCCGATCTCTCGGGGCATTGCCGAGATGAACCTGCCCGCCGACCGGCACCTGGAGTCTCTCGGCGGTCTCCTGGTTGATGTAGATGCCATCCTCGCCGGGCTTGAGGTAACGTCCCGAGACGGTCTTCTTCCACAGGGCCGTACTCTGCTTTTCCTGCAGGGGGTTGACCGCCATGAGCAGGACGGGCTCAATGTTTTCGCCCGCCCACAGCAGGAATCGCTGCTGCCGGCGGACCAGGACATGCTCGACACCCGGCAACGTCAAGAGGCTTGTGTCGCTCTCAGGCGGAATATCGCTGCCGGAGATATGACCGGAGAAAAGGCCGGTGGAATTGCGGATCATCGCATCGTTGGTGCCGATGGCCAGTGATGCCAGAAAGACGAGCGAGGCCACCGCCGAAATCACCATGAACGAAAGAACGACGGTCGCCCGCCAGGAACGCAGGAGGTGCAGAAAGGAGAGTTTCAGTATGAACCTGAGGCGCATGGCTGGTGTTCACCCCTGCTCGATCCGGACGCCGATGCGTCCGGCGATGAAGGCAATCGCCGGTTGCACGAGAAAGCCGTGCTGCGCAAAAAACAGGTTCCGCAGGCCGCCTTCCAGGGAGTGCAGGGCCCTGGCCTTCATTCTGGCATAAAATTCGGAAAAATATCCATAAAAATTATCTGGCGATTCTGAGAGGTTAACCCGTGATTCGAGTCGCTGCCATACCTGGGGAGGCTCTTCATGGAAGATGGCCGAGAGGACATAGTTGTGACGATTTTCCCGCAGATCGGTGACCAGATCAACCATATCATCCAGGATCTGGCAACCGATGCCGATATCGTAGAGCGCCTCCTGCACAGCCAGTGCCGTCGGGCTGATAGCTTCTTCAAAAACCGCAGGGATCGCCCAGGTACACTGGAACAGTACACCCGTTTTGTAGTGATGAATTCGGGTGAGGACTTCCTCGGGCCTGAGCCGTTCGGTGATCCCGCCTTCTTCGGATGCCTCCTGTACCCCGCTCTGCAGCAGGGCATGCAACGAGGCCCTGCTCGCCTGCAGGAGGTTGTCCAGAGGCAGGTTTTTGGCTAGGCAGTAGTCAAGCAGGATCTCGATGAGGATGCGGTCGGAAACCATGATATCAAGCACCGAACGGAAACGCCGGGCCTGGTTGGGCAGATCCGTATCCAGGGTCTTTTTGTACTCATCATCGAGGATGTTGTCGCAACCGGTGACCATGCCCCGCAGGCACTGATTGACAGCGGCATAGAGGATTCGCCGGTCCTTGGCGATGCCGGTTCGGTAATAGGAATACATGAACAGGGCGGAAAAAAAATTGCGCTGCAGCGACAAGGTTGACTGATCCGGTTCGATGAGATGTACCGGGCTGCCACGCAGGATCTCCCCGGCGCACCGCCAGTAGTTTCGGAGTCCCGTGCGGAGCTCATCCTCCAGCATGGACAGGGGATCGGGGTTAGCGGCGGCAGTTGATTCTGTGGTGGTATTCATTTGCTTGTCGCAAAAACTGTGATATAGCCGAGGTACTGGGCAACGGACCGGGGCGGATGAAATCCGGCTTCAGTAATCAGGCCCGGTAGCACGCCCCGGATATTTTCACCAATCTGGGGTTGCAGGAAAAACCAGCGGGAGATATGGGAGACCAGCGAGCCCATGAAGGTTGTCGGGGTGTGCATATCCGCGATGACCAGTTTCCCGCCCGGTTTCAGGACGCGGTATGCCTCGGCCAGGCTCTGTTTCTTGAGATCGAGGGGAACATGGTGAAAGAACAGGCTGGAGACAACCCCATCAAAGGTCTCGTCGGCAAACTGCAGATTCTCTGCGGCCATGGCGGCGAAGAGACAATGCGCACTACCCCGTTTTTTTCTCGCGATTTCAATCATCTTGCCGGCGGCGTCAATGCCTGTCACACTCCCACCTGATTCCGCCTGCAGACGATCAGCGATCATCCGGCACAGGACGCCGGTGCCGCAGCCAAGATCTAGCACCGTGTCGGCTGGCTGGGGATCAAGGGTGTCGAGGATGGTGAGGTCGTATTCCGCCTGTTTCGATAAGAGGCAGAGCGGCTCGAGGAGGTCGTAGACAGAGGCGGCATAATCAAGCGTTCGCCCGCGGGTCGGAATGGATGGAATGGTCATGGCTGATAATTCTCGGTAGAGGGAATATGAATGATAATCTCTCTCAGAAAAACCTCCAGTTTTTTTCCAGAGCAAATTTATTTTGTTTTCCTTGGCATTGATATATGTCGATCATCGCTGACCGCCTGACGGGTTAATCGAGCCGGCAGCATCCCGCCCGGCGCAGATTGCCTGCCCGCCGGGATCACACGTTATTAGACCGGCCCAGTTTCCGGGCCAGCCTGTCTGCCGTTCCTGTCCCGGCCAGGTGGAGATCGGCTCCAAACTCCGCTATGTGTTGGCGGGTGGTCGGACCAACCCCGCTCGGGTACTGGCGATACGGGGACTATCACCCCACAAGGGGGTATACGTGCCTTTCGCAGATTATTTTCTTGGTTTTTATGAACGAAAATAATCTGTAAGGCACTAATACTGCTGCCCGGTAATGTTCTTTTTAAGCTGAGCGATCTCGAGTCCGAGTGAAACGCATTGCTTATTTTCCATACAGGCATCAGCATCGGGTATTTCCAGATGATGCTGGAGTTCGTGACTGCCTTTTTTCAGATCGATCAGCCAGACTTTCTTTACCGGGTCGTGTTCAACTGTGATGTCGATGCCGCATTTGCCGATGTCAGGATAGAGTTCGGTAATCTTATTACACAATTCTTCTCTTGAATACATAAATACACCTCCGGTTGTCTTTTCAAAGTTGAGCTGATACGCCTGCTCCCAAACCGCCGCAGGCACCGCGGATACCCATGGTCGGCGGGTTGGTTTACTCTGTTGATATGTTCAGGTCCTTGTCGCCTGCCTCCAGGTACGATTGATGCCACGTTCAAAGTTACATTAAGCAGCATCCTCCTTTTTCCAATGGTGCCGGGTTAGGATTGTGGTTAGAGGGCGCCAAATGAAATCGCGCTGATTTTCTCCTTATCACCCTTTTCACCAGGCAATCTTTGCGCCAGGCATCACCGCACCCCGCACCGCCGGTTCCGTCATTCCGATCTCAAGGAAAGATCAGACGGAAGCAATGATGCATCCACAAAATCTATATATTAATTGACAAACCATAGAGTTAACCAATTGGCATGTCATTTGCCTTGTATGGTAGTATCACAGCCGTTCTTCCGGCGAGCTTGCAAATCAAAGATAAAATTCTTCATCAACTGAAAGGAAAAATTATGAAAAAGGGTTTTTCACTGTGGATTTTGATCGTGCTGGCAGCTGTTTTTTCGCTGCCTTTGAATGCATACTCTCAGGCAAGCGGTAAGGCTATCAAACTGGGGACATTGTCAACGCTCCAACCGTTCATGACGATATTGAAGGATGAGTTGATCAAGAAAGGGTATAAGGTCGAACTCGTATTGTTCGACGCAAACAACATGCCTGCCATCGCAACAAAGGATGGGGATATCGACGGTTTCATCCATAACCACCGTCCCTGGCTCGAGACATTCAATAAAGAAAAAAATTCGCACCTTGAGATATTGGAACCGTATGTATTCTATTACCGCACCGCCTTGTACTCCACCAAGCATAAGGCCGTGGAAGAATTTCCCGATGGCACGGTAATAGCAATCCCGAACGACCCGGCAAATCTGCAAAACAGCCTGCTCTTTCTGCAGAAGCTAGGATTGCTGACCTTAGGGGAAAAGCGGGATGCCTTCTACACGATTCTCGATATCAAAAACAATCCTAAAAATATTAAGCTGATAGAGACGGAGATCTCGACCACGGTACGGAGTATTACCGATGCCGATGCGGTGATCTGTTCCGCGGTGAGGGTTAAAGATGCCGGCCTTGACCCGAAGTCGTTTCTTGCCGAAGACACCACAACGGCAAAGTTCCCGGTCGGCCTGACGATAGATCCCAAAAATGCCGGGGAAGCCTGGGTCAAGGATGCAATGGACCTCCTTCAATCCGATCTGCTGAAATCATCGTTTCAAAATCTTTATCAGGGCGCACTGGTCCCCTACAACTGACAGCAGACAATCCAGACTGGAATAGACAGGTGAAAAGCTGCCGACATTTCTGCCGCTTTTCACCTTTTTTCTATCAATTCAAGAAGATTGGGTGCTGCCGTAATTACCATAAAAAACCTGAGAAAGAATTTCGGTTCCCTCAATGTCTTGAAGGATATCAGCCTGGAGATCAGGGCGGGGGTGATATATGGTTTGGTAGGACGGAGCGGAGCAGGGAAATCAACGCTTCTCCGCTGCATCAACGGACTGGAAGGCTATGATGAAGGGTTACTTACCGTAGACGGGATTGAAGTCCAGTCCCTGAAGCAGAAATCCGCCAGGGAATTCAAGAAAGAAATCGGCATGATTTTCCAGCAGTTCTCACTTCTGAGCCGCCTGGACGTCTATGAGAATATCGCCCTGCCGATGAGATGCTGGAAATATAGAAACACCGAGATTGACAAAAAAGTAAAGGGACTGGTCGAGGTGGTGGGACTGCAGGATAAGCTGCATGCAAGGCCATCCGAACTATCAGGGGGCCAGAAGCAGCGCGTAGCAATTGCCCGCGCACTCTCAATGAACCCAAAAATACTGCTGTGCGACGAAGCGACCTCCGCCCTCGATCCGAAAACCGCCGCGTCGATCATCTCCCTGCTCATCGAAATCAACAAACGCCTGGGGATTACCATAGTGGTTGTTACCCACCAGATGTCGGTACTGAAAAGTTCCTGTACCGAGATTTCGATCCTCGAAAATGGCAGAATCGCGGAAAAGGGATCCGTCGAAGAAATTTTTCTCAGGCAACCTCAGGCCCTGACCAACCTGATCGGCGAAAAAGATCATTTTCTTCCAGATAAAGGGTGTAATATCAAGATACTCCTGTCACAGGAATTGTATGACAGACCGATCATAATTCAAATGGCACGGGAACTGGAAATCGATTTCCTGATTGTCGGCGGGGAATTGGACAGATTCAGGGAAAGCACGCTGGGGTCGGTGATCATCAATATCCCGGAGAACGATCTGTCTCAGGTCGGCAGTTACTTAACCGGCAGAAATGTATCATGGAAGCAGGTGAGTTCCATAGAATGCAGACAGGGATCGTACCTTCAGGAGGGGGAGTAAATGCTGAGCGAGGTTTTTTGGGCCAACTGGTGGAGATATTTTGCCGGCATCATCGGCCCGTCGATTTTCTCTACCCTGCGTATGCTGGTGGCGACAATGATCATCGCCTTTATCTGTGGGTTTCTTCTGTCAATCGCCCTGATCATGTCGCGCCACGATGGGCTGAAACCCAACCGGAATGTCTATCGCGTCCTGGATTTTTTTGTCAATTCGATTCGCTCATTTCCAATTATCATCCTTATAGTTGCGATATCCCCTATCACCCGGGCGGTGGTCGGCACCACCATCGGCGAGAATGCTGCCATATTGCCTCTTGCCATCGCGGCAACACCATTTCTGGCGAGGATCCTGGAAAATATCTTTATCGAGGTGGACCGGCAACTCATTGAAGCAGCCCGCTCATTCGGCGCCTCGAACCTTCAGATTTTTTTCAAGGTAATCGTCAAGGAATCGGTGCCGTCGATCGTCTCCGGCACCACCCTCGCCACTATCACCTACCTGTCCGCGACCACATTGGCGGGTGCTGTCGGTGCCGGCGGCCTGGGCGCCGTGGCCCTCAATTACGGCTATCAAAGCTTCAACAATACAATTCTCTATACCGCTGTCCTCATCATTTTCCTGCTGGTAATCCTGATCCAGGGCGCAGGGGATTATTTGTACAGGAGGCTGTAATCTCAATTACCCATAACGGAGCATGTAACCATCATGACCCATGCAGAAAAGATTTCGCTGTTGCATTGCGCCCTCGAGCTCGACAGAAAAATAGTGGGCGTAAAGTTCTTATTCTCTGAAGAGGATTACCTCGGGGCGGACGCGAAGCCGCTGTCGCATAGATTGAATTACTGCGTGATGGTCAAGCTGGCGACCAGCGGCAGGGCGCTCAAGGCGGTCGGGGACAGCCTTGCCTGTCTTGCCGGCGCACGGGCGTTGGGACTCAAGGAGAGCGACAGTCTGCACAGATCAGGCCGGATCGGCAAAAAGCTGGGCCTGTATCATGATATGTCTACTGCGAAACAGGTTCGGGACGGCATGAGCTTCTGTGACCACAATGCCTATGGCATTATGGTGAAACCGCTTGATCAATATGTTGAAGAGCCGGATATCGTCATCATGGTATCGAACCCGTATAACGTTATGAGGGTCATCCAGGGCTACTCGTATTATTTCGGCCTGCGGTCTTCATTCAAGATGACCGGGAATCAGGCCATATGTTCCGAATCTACGGCATATCCCTACCTGAGTAACGATATCAATTGCTCCATGCTCTGTATCGGCACACGCCATAAGGCAGGATGGACCGACAATGAATTGTCCGTCTCCTTTCCGTTCAACCGCTTTGCAAAGATTGCGGACGGGGTTCTGGATACTGTGAATATCATGGAGAACAATCGGAAGAAAAAGACCATTGAAAAGAAAATGCAGGCCGATGGTCACAGTGATTTTGCGATACGATACAACCACAACTATTACAACGCAGGTTCTGCGCAGGTATGGCCGCCTGCTGTTGAAAAATAAGCCATTTACCAAAAGAAGAAGCAGGTTTGGAAACGAATAGGCGTCACGCGGCGAAAAATCAGCGCTCGATGCGATCCGCTGCCGTCCCGCCGGATCGTCCGCCCCTGCTGCGTCCCGCCCGGCAGGCCCAGTGTGGTTGTGGACCTGCCGGAGATCGGGTGATCGATCAATCCACCTGGACAAAAATCTTCTTCAGGACCCCACAGACCGGACATTTATCGGGTGCACTGCCGACCTCGATATAGCCGCAGACCGGGCACAGATAAAAATCCCCGGTTTCCATGTCCTTGCCGTTTTTCACGGCCTCGAGGGCCTTCTGATAGATTTTGGCATGGACCTCTTCCGCATCGACGGCAAACTTGAACATGGTCTTGGCCTTGTGACTGTCGGCCTGGGCCAGTTCTACCATCGGCGGGTACATCTTGGTATATTCGTAGGTCTCTCCGTCAATCGCCGCCTGCAGGTTCTCCGCGGTTGAATGGATCATTTCCAGCGCCTTCAGATGGCCTTCCGCATGGATTTTCTCGGCCTCGGCGGTGGTCCGGAACAGCTTGGCGATATTAACGAAGCCATCCTTTTCCGCCTTCTTGGCATAGGCTTTGTACTTCTGGTTGGCCTGACTTTCCCCGGCAAATGCTTCCTTAAGATTTTCTGTCGTTGTCGCCATGTATTCCTCCTTGGTGTGTTTGAATTCCGATTGGAAGGTGTGCTGTCACCGCATTATCGACCATAGTACCGCGGCCGCCGCCGGACTTCAACACCAGTCCGCCTTCGGCTTTTTCACTCTGCGGCAAGAGCTGCATTGACCTTTATTGTATATATTTCAGACAATTAATCAAAGAGATTCTGCCGGGGTTCCGAAACAGACAAGTTTCATCAGATTTTCCGGTACTCTCTGTTCTCAAGACAACTTTGCCGTATCGAGCCCCAGAGGTTCCAGGACATGGTTGTTGAAGTAGTCGATGATCCTGTCGTCAGCCTCCGTCCCGATCATGCCGGCGGCATCCTGGATCCGCCGCGCCACCCCCTGGTTTCTCAGCCAGCAGGTGCTGCGGGCCCGCTCGATATGCCGCCAGTCCCCGTCGGCTAGAAAAAGCTGCCAGGCGGCGAGGAGTTCAGGAAAGAGCTTCTCCCGCAGGCCATCGAAAAAGGAGAGATACAGACCGAGAGTCGAGTGCCGTTTTTCCCTGAGGATATAGGCCAGAAGTCCGCTAGGGTGGGCATCGGCTTGGATGTCTTTTACCGCCCGCCCGACAAACTCGAGCACTGAACCGGGAAAATGATCGATGATACGCCGCAGCGACTCCGAAGAGAGGTCCGCCTGCAGGAGTTCACCGACCTCATGATAGATGAACAGGTTCATTTCCTGCTCGACGATGGCGTCCAGGGAGTGTTTGAACAGTTCCTGGTCGAGCACACCGTCCTTCATCACCCCGTATGACTGGAGGGCATACCGCAGCGAACTCCGGCAGGAGGAACGGACTTCCTGGACCTGGTCCCAGAGGAAATAGCGCAGAGAGTGTTTGCGAATGATGATCAGGCCATCCTGCACCATGGCAAAAGGACTGGCCATCTCGCGGGCCCGTTCGGCACCGAGAATGATGACCGGGCAGCCCTCAATGGTTGACTGCTCGAGTTTTTCCGCCAGGAAAAAGATGGCCTTCATCGACCGGCCGTAACCTGCTCCATACAGCAGGGTGCCGTTGAGGGTGGCGTTGACTTCTTCCAGGTCGAGCGGGGTAAATTTTTTCCCCGCTACTGAAAGCGGTCGGAATGTCTCCTCGGCAATCGTCGCCCAGTAGTTTTCCTTCGCCTCTATCCAGTCGAGCAGGTCGGCAGACTCCGGCTCCTCCCAGGGCTGCAGTCCCTTTTCCCATTTGTAGAGATTCCGCAGTTTGAGGACCATCGTGCACATGGAATAGATACCATGATCCCGGGCATCTGAGATATCGCAGTTGTGCTGGACATCCTCGATGAGACCCGTGTGGCAAGCTGCTGATGACATGTAAAGCCTTCTTGTAATGCTGCCTGATATCTCTGCTTCCGTTTTGTATAAAAGGCCGGAATCCCTGGCGCATACTCCCGATTTCAACCGTGGGATGCCCCGCTTATACTATAGTAATCATTGAACCGGCCATACAGAACGAGCAGCCGGATTATTCAACAGTTCGAAATTGAGCATACAAGGACCAGGTGACTTTCCGGAAGGAATCCTACTCTGCTCCTGGGCAACTCCAGGAAAACCTTACGGCTCGGCTTTCCATCTCAGCAACAAAGAATGCGCCGGGGGAACGTCAGGGGGAAATGTGTTGCGGGAGAACTCCAGTGGAAACACTTGAGAAGAAAAAAGTGCCTGGCAGAATAAAATTTGGTCCGGCAAATAACACCCAAAATGCGATAACTATCAGGTCAAGGCCAGCTACTGGATCTGGATGACGAGAGCTCTGTTTCTCAATCCCGCCTCTACGCCGGTTTAGGTCATCACACCAAAGCGAAAATCCTTATTGCTCCGGTTTCCGTTATTTTGACCGTTAAACTGCTTCTGGTTCGAAAGCTTGACCTTTTTGGCGATTAATCCCTGCTTGTCCGGGTGACATTCAAACTCAACGGTCGCACCAACCTTTAAAAACTGACAGTCAACCAGGTCGGCCTTGCGTACCATGATGTCCGGTCCACCTTTGTTATCGAGAAACCCACAGTCCTTATCGCGAAACCATTTCTTGACTACTGTTTGCAAAAATCCACCTATAATTTTAATTAATCTCACTTTTTTCGTCAGGCATCTCCGCCCCAGAAAAGGCGCGTAGATACTCTAACACGAAAATTTCATTAACTTTTTCTTTGAAGCTCTGGTTTTAGCCGTATTGTGACTTGCAATCAATGCATTCCATCTCGGAATTGACGCAAATTTTTGAAATTTTCCCTGAAAACAATGGAATTGCGGTAAATTACCTTACAGGGTCGGAATCGAATGATATGGGGAAACCTGCGTCCCAACGGCACGTTGCAAAACGTACATGCAGTACCCCAGATAATCAATAATCAATAAATTAGCAACAAATGACCGCAAATTTATTGGCTACTGATCATATTTCCGGGGATTTTTACGAACAGCTATATAATTTCGCTTGCATCAACTTTATAAAGGTATTTCACACCTTTGGCAATTGACACTACACTTTTTCCTTCAAAAAGGACGGCAATTGTCCCGCACCTGTCTACTGTGATAATTTTCCCGATACCCCATTCCGCCTTCTTGTTGTGTCGTACGTTTTGACCTTCACATAACAACGCCATAATTGCTGCCTCCTTGGAATTTGATTGTGGAACGAACATTATATTATAAGACTTAATTTGATTAAATCTCGTATTGTTTGAAAAATGGTTCCAGAAGCAGGGGGATTTTGATATTACGTAAGGAAATTATGGTTCAATTTCCTGAAATTGATGAAAAGAACCGAATTATTTATTTTTCAGCCGCCATTTAAAAACATTTGAGACGAGCCGGACACAATGCATGATTTTCCCTGCGACTTTACCCTGTCTCTCCCCAGGTGGGTGACGGCGAGATGTGCCGAACTGCCCGAAATCTTTGCAACGGCCGAGAAGCGGATGGGGCTGATCCTCGAGCTGGCCAGGCGCAATGCCCTGGAGGAAAGCGGCGGTCCGTTTGCCGCCGGGGTATTCGAATGTGATACCGGCAGGCTCATCGCCGTCGGGGTGAACAGGGTGGTGCCGGCCAATTGCTCAAGCGCCCACGCCGAGGTTATGGCTCTGTCTCTGGCCCAGAAGCGTCTGCAGGCATATGATCTGGGTGGACCGGAACAACCCGTTTTCGAACTGGTGGTCAACTGGCGCCCCTGCGCCATGTGTTTCGGGGCCGTGCTCTGGTCCGGCATCCGCCGGCTGACCATTGCCGGAAGTGGTCCTGAGCTTGAAGCCCTGACCGGTTTCGACGAGGGACCGATGCATCGGCAATGGCGGGCGGAACTGGTCAAACGGGGCATCACCTTAACGGAGGGCGTGTTGCGCCGGCAGGCGGTTGATTTATTCCGCTGGTTCGGTGCCAGCGGCCTGGTCGTTTACAACGCCCGCCAGGGGCGGATGTGACGCCAACAGCATCGGCCATCGGGGGCGGTTTTTTAGCCGTGAATCGATCCGGGCAAATTCAAAAGTGCGTACCTGAAAATGCCGGAAAATAACAGATGGAAGATTTTTCCCGGCCGTCGCCGATTAGGGGCCGTTACGAAATAACCGTTACATTTTTCTCCATTTCGTTACGGCCCCTTATGCCGGAAAGGTATTTCTGCGTAACGGTTATTGTTTGACGACGGCTTATTGATGGTCGCTGCAGCACCTTTACCGATACTCATTGAGTCTGCCGCCGGGCCTGGTATAGTCCGGCACAGGGCACCCCCCTGTCCCGATGGGCAGCGCCCTGTTCCGTTCGGCAAAATTTCACCCTTTTTCAAAAAAAATCGCCATGCCCTTCTCTTCACTCGGGCTTTCCGAGCCGCTCCTTCGTGCCATTGATGACCTCGGGCATGCCGCCCCTACTCCGGTGCAGCTTCAGGCGATTCCAGCAGGTCTCTCCGGTAGGGATGTCATGGCCGCGGCCCAGACGGGAACCGGGAAAACCGCCGCCTTTGCCCTGCCGCTGCTGCAACGCCTGGCCGGCGGCTCCAGGGTAAAACCCAACCACATCCGGGCGCTGGTGCTGGCACCGACCCGCGAACTGGCGATGCAGATCGCCGAGGCCATCATCGCTTACGGCAAATATCTGCCGCTCAGAACCGGGGTTGTTTACGGCGGGGTGAAGATCAATCCGCAGATGATGCGGTTGCGCAGCGGCGTCGATATCCTGGTTGCGACGCCGGGGCGCCTGCTTGATCTTTTCCGGCAGAACGCAGTGAAGTTTGTGCAGGTGGAGACGCTGGTGCTCGACGAAGCCGATCGGATGCTCGATCTGGGATTCATGGACGATATCGGCCGGATCATCGGCCTCCTGCCAAAAAGACGACAGAGCCTGCTCTTTTCCGCGACCTTTCCGGATGCCATCCGCGCTCTCGCTGAGAAGTTATTGCTGAGACCGGTACAGGTAAAAGTCGACCCGCCGAACTCCGCTGCCAGAAGCGTGAGACAGCGGATCTATGAGGTGGACAAAAGCAAAAAAACGGACCTGCTCTGCCACCTGCTGCGCACCAATGCCTGGCCGCAGGTGCTGGTCTTCACCCGCACCCGCATCGGCGCCGACCGGTTGGTGCAGAAACTGGCCGACCAGAGAATCCCGGCCCTGGCGATTCATGGCGATAAAAGCCAGGGCATCCGTGCCCGCGCTCTGGCCGATTTCAAGGCAAATGCAATCCGTGTGCTGGTTGCCACCGATATCGCCTCGCGCGGCATCGATATCACCGATCTCCCGTACGTTATCAATGTTGATCTGCCGAAAATCGCGGAAGACTACATTCATCGCATCGGCCGCACCGGCCGGGCCGGTCTGGAGGGCCTGGCAATTTCCCTGGTCAGCGCCGACGAGGTCAACCTTCTCTCGGCAATCGAAACACTTCTCCGTCAGCCCCTGGTGCGGGAAGTTGCGGCCGGTTTTATTCCCAAGCACAGCGTGCCGTTAACCCTCCCGGTGAAGGCGCGCCCGAAGAAACCCAAAAAATCGAAGATACCGAAGCGGATCCACGAGCAGGCGCAGCCGCCGACCCAGGCCGAATGCCGGAAACCTTCAGATGACGGGAAAAGCATCCACCGTAAACCGCGGAAAGGCGGCGAGGGACAGGATGATGAAAAATTGCCCGGGACAGAGGGCGGCAGGAGACATCAGAGACGTGCAAAAAAATAACATGGAAATACTGAGCAAGTATTCCCATGATCACAGACCGATCGTTGACTATTCCCGGCTATTGTGATCAGCGTAATTTTTTGCTGAATGTCAGGCGGGATCGGGACTGATGTCAGCAGGGTCGATCAATTGCCGCTGCCTCGAAGTAAAGATTTCAGGGTTAGCTCGCTTCCAGGTGAAAACTAGATCAAACCCCTTCTGCTTTCACGTTATCAATGATCTTTCGACATTGATTTTCTGCATCCATGGCATCCTTGGCGACAATCATGCTCACCGCCAGACTATCTTTTTGAATCAATTCATATTTGTCGTCGCAGATATAATCAAGGATCCAGTTTCTCCATTGATGGATATTTCTTCTTTTCATTTTTCATCCTCCCGGGGCAACATACCCTCGGACAACATACCCTGAAAATCGGATAATAGATAAGGGATTCGTCCCAACCCCACGCAACAAAGATGTTTCCTGACTTTCTTATCGTTTCCGGGTGGAAACCAACCATCAAAAAAGGGAGAGCCGGGAATCGGCTCTCCCTTCCAGCCAGAGTGTTGAAAAACCAGGTAGCAACACACACCGTGCATTACAGCCTGGGCACATTTCTTCAACACCCTCTTAAAGAAATGGAGGTTGACATGGCAGGGTCTGATTCCCTTTCTCTAACGCTTTTTTTCAATCGGATGCGAGGCAGCTTAAGTCAAAGCCCCCGCTACAGGCGCAACCGGTTCGCCGTGAATCGCAGGAGTAACCTTGAGCTTTCTGTCAGATTGTCTGTCTCCGAAAACCCTTGTTGCCAGTCTCCCGATTCCGTACCCCGACAGCATGACCAGGGGCAGGACAATTTGAACCAAAACAGGCAACAACCAGATAACGATGATAGCGCTTTCAATATCCATGATAGATAATCATCTTGCAATCGACAAGTACCTCCCTGACTCATCTTCATTATGCTGCAGAATACCGAAATTCTTCCTTTGCGACTCTCCATCAAGCAATTCAAGACGGAGAGTGTGTCAAAAACCGTATTCAACAAACTCTACACGCCGTATCAGTTGCACCATACAATAACAGCCAGGGAAGAAGAGATACTGCGTCAACTCGCCTCGGGAAAAACCAGCAAAAAAATCGCAGACATACTCTTTATCAGCCCGAATACAGTCGACACTCACAGACGAAATCTCCTCAAAAAATTGGGATGTAAATCCGTTGTAGAACTCACCCAGGTAGCCTTCAAGAACGCCTTGCTGTGATGACCTGTTTGATGGCTGAGATCCGGGATTATCCCCGACCATCCTCTTCCCTTGAAGCGGTCCCCGGGATCGATCCCCTGGATGACGTCCGGTCTTTTGCGGCATCCGTCCTGCCGGGATCGGATTTGCTGGTGGTCGGCCATATGCCCTTCATGCAGCGTCTGGGTTCCTATCTGGCCACAGGCTCCGAGGAGACGAAGATCTACCAGTTCCAGAACTCCGGTATTGTCTGCCTGGATGCGACTGAGGAGCCGGACGGAAGATTCAACTGGTTCATCAAGTGGACGCTGAACCCGAATATTTCCTGAAACCCGTATCAGCGACATGGACTTTGCCGGGAAAGGTCATACAGGACCCGGCCAGATGCCGGGCAAGATCGCCGGACTGGAGGTATTGTAAAATTCGGCCTGAAAGGGTAACCTGTCAATATTGGCTCAAATGTCTCTCGACCGGAAGGGCATTTTTCAAAACTTTCCCCCCAACAGCGATCATCCGGCAGCTGATATTTCATGACGGACACGGAGAACAGACGTATCGAAATTATCAATGTCCCCGATTTCTGGAATCGAGTCTGCAGTGCGAAACAACGATTTCTCGGCCTGGATTACGACGGCACGCTGGCCCCTTTTGAGATCGACCCCATGCAGGCCCGGCCGCTGCCGGGAATTCCCGATCTGCTGCGGACACTGGCAGCCCTGGGCGGCACCCGGCTGGCGATTGTTTCCGGTCGCCCGGTAGCTGAAGTGATGGCGCTACTGCCCAATCTTCCCGTAACATTCGCCGGCAGCCACGGCTATGAACTGTGGCCCGCCGACGGCGACTGCAAAGTGCGGCAGCCAACGCCGGAACAGCGGCAGGGCCTCGATGCGGCGGAGGCCATTGCGCAGCGACGCGGCTACGGCCACAAACTCGAACACAAGGTCGCCTCCCTGGCCCTGCATACCCGGGGACTGGAGAGCAACCTGGCCGCTGCCATGGAACAGGACCTTGTCGCCGAATGGGGTGGAGTCGCCCCGTGGTACGGCCTGGAATGCCGACAGTTCAACGGCGGCGTCGAGATCCGCTGCAGCGGCTGGAACAAGGGGGATGCAGTTGCCGAGTTGCTGCGCCTGCAGCCGAAAGACGTCTTTGCGGTATATGTGGGCGACGACGAGACCGACGAGGATGCCTTTCGGGTCGTTGGCGAACGGGGGATCGCCATTAAAGTCGGCGAACCCTGCAACTCGACGGCGGCGCAGGGATTTCTGCCGGACTGCCGGGCCGTGGAAAGCTTTCTCCGGGCCTGGGTCGGGCTCACCTCTTCATCCGGGAAGCACGAATAATGGAAACAACCCGATTGACAGTCGTCTCCAATCGTTTGGCGATTGTTGTCGACAAGGACAATGACGGCGAATGGACGATCAAACCCGGTTCCGGCGGCCTGGTGACGGCCCTGGGCCCGGTGCTGCGCGATCGAGGCGGCCAATGGATCGGCTGGCTGGGTTCGAATCTGCAGGGCGCGCTCGATGAGGCGGCCCTGGAAGAGTTGCTCGCCCAAGGTTCCCGCGAAACCGGCTATACACTCAAGCCCGTCGAACTCAGCGAGGAAGAGGTCCAGAAGTACTATTTCGGCTTTTCCAACGAGATTCTCTGGCCCCTTTTTCATGATCTGCCTTCTCGCTGCAATTTTGATCCCGGCTATTGGAGAGTCTACGAACAGGTGAACGGCAAGTTTGCCCAGGCGGTCGCCGACAACACCGGCGAAGAGGAAGATTATGTCTGGGTGCACGATTACCAGTTGATCCTGGTCGCGGCCCAGCTGAAGAAAATGGGAGTCAAACGGCATACCGGGTTTTTCCTCCACATTCCCTTTCCGCCGCTGGATGGTTTCGTCCGTCTGCCCTGGCGCTTCCAGGTCCTGGACGCCCTGCTCCAGTACGATCTGGTTGGGTTTCAGACCGCGCGCGATCGGCGTAATTTTATGGATTGCGTCCGCATGCTGGTTCCCGAATCGCGGGTGATCGGCCACGGCCATGTCAGCCGCTGCCTGACCCCGGAACGGGAGGTAATGGTGGGGACATTTCCCATCAGTATCGATTACAAGCAGTTCGCCGGATTCTCCGGATCCCAGAAGGTGCGGGATCAGGCCTGGATTATCCACGCCAACCTGCCGGAACGGCAGTTGGTCCTCGGTATCGACCGCCTGGATTACACCAAGGGTATTCCCCATCGCCTCCGGGCCTTTGCCAACTTCCTGGAGCGATACCCGCAGTTCAGGAGAAAAGTGACCCTGATCCAGGTCGTAGTGCCCAGTCGCCAGGAAGTGCCGGAATACGAGGCACTCAAGCGGGAGATTGAACGGCTGGTGGGCGAAATAAATGGCCGTTTCATCGAGGTGGGATGGACACCCATCCATTATGTCTATCGCTCGCTCAACCGCGTCGAGCTGCTTGCCTATTACCGCACCTGCGAGATCGCCCTGATCACCCCACTCAAGGACGGCATGAATCTGGTGGCCAAGGAGTTCTGCGCCTGCTCCATCGAGAACAATGGCGTGCTCATTCTCAGCGAATTCGCCGGGGCGGCTGCCCAGCTCCACATCGGCGCCCTGCTGGTCAATCCCTATGACATCGAAGGGGTTGCCGACGCCATTTTCGAGGCATGCACCATGGCCGGGGCCACCCGCCGAGCCCGTATGGAAAAGATGCGACGCTCGATCAAGAAGAACGATATCTTTCACTGGGTCAACGCCTTCCTCCGCACCAGTATCCACAAGGATCTCAACCAGTTTCCCAAGGCCGAATTCTTTGTGCCGAAACCCTCGCCGCCGGAAGCCTGATTCCGGAGCTGTTCTGCAGTACTCTTCCAGGTGTTGTCAAAAGGAGAAAAACGATGCCCATCGAACTCTGGATCGCCTTCGTCGCTGCATCCGCGATCCTCCTGGTCATCCCCGGTCCCACCATCCTCACGGTCATCAGCTACTCGGTCGCCCATGGCAGCCGGGCCAACGTGCCTCTCGTGGCGGCGGTGGCGCTTGGCGACTCCACCGCCCTGGCGCTCTCACTCCTCGGCCTGGGCACCCTGCTGGCGACCTCGGCCTTCTGGTTCACGGTAATCAAGTGGGTCGGCGGCCTGTACCTGCTCTTCCTGGGGGTGAAACTCCTCCGTGCCGGCGTGTCGCCCAGAATTCTCGCAGCCCGAGCCGTACCGGCCTCGCGCTGGAAGCTCTTCACCAACACCTATCTCGTCACCGCGCTCAACCCGAAAGGCATCGTCTTTTTCGTCGCCTTCCTGCCGCAATTCATCACGCCTCGCGCCGACATCACGCCGCAGCTCTGGATCCTGTCCGTCACCTTCGTTTCCCTGGCGATCGTCAATGCCACGCTCTACTCGGTGTTTGCCGCCACGGCGCGCAGGGTCATGTCCTCCTCCCGCGCTCAGCGCCGCTTCAACCTGACCGGGGGAACGCTTCTCACCGCCGCAGGCCTTTGGGCGCTGCTGGCCAAACGGCCGATATAGCGGCGGCTGCAGCCATCGATACAGCCGCACGAATCCAGATTTTTTGCCAACCCCAATGAGGGGGGAAGTTACCGCCGTTCCGCCGGCGCTCCCCCCTCCGCCTGCAGGAAGGACATCACCTCGGCCCACCAGCCGTGATCGGGGTGGCCGGACCAGTCATTGTGGCCCGCATTTGCAAAGGTCCACAGCCGTTTCGGCGGGGAAAGCGAGTTGTACAGCCTCTCCGTCAACCTGTTCGGAATCACCTCATCCCGCCCAGCCATAATGACGGCGACCGGCCCCTTGTAATCGGCCAGGTTCGCAACATTATCGTAGGTGTCGCGGAGGAAGAACCTGACCGGCAGCCAGGGGAACGCCGCCCGCGCCTCATTGAGCAGGGAATCCCATGGCGTAAGCATCACGACGCCATCGGCACGAAGCTGCCTGTCGGCGGCCAGGGCGGATGCCACGCCGCAGCCCAGAGACTCCCCCCACAGGTACAACGGGCCGCCGAACTCCTCTTTTGCCCGCAGTGCTGCACGCCGGCCGTCTGCGACAAAGCTCTTTTCGCTCAATTCACCAGGCCGCCCGCCATAACCCGGATATTCGGCCAGTACCACCCGGTAGCCCAGCGCCTCCAGGGCCGCGTAATAGTGATCGCGGGACACCGCCGGCCCGGCATTGCCGTGAAATATGACCACCGTGCCCCTGAAATCAGCCGGACCTTTGCGGCTCACTATGCCGAGGTATGCCGCATTCTCCTCAGGCCACAGCCGCAGGCCATTATCCGCCGCGTAGCGCTGCACGGCGGCAACCGTCACCAGGCCGGGATAGTAGAGCATTTGACGCTGGATATTGCATCTTGAAAGGGCCGCTATAATGAACCCAAGAACCAATAGTATGCCTGCTGTTTTCAACATGACGGATCTCCTCCCTGCTCTCCTGCTCGATCCACCCCCCGGTTCAACCAGTCGAGGTACAGGCATCGGCCGGCCGGTATCGCCGAGCCGTTTGCTTTAATAATTATGCAGCGATTCCAGTGAGAATACAATAAGTCAGGGCGCCTGGAGTTGCTCTGGACAGATCGAAATTATCGGCAGGTTGCCGAAAACGATGCGCCCTGTCAAGGTCTCCTGAAGCATACGGCCGTCGTAGACATTCGACCCGCGGGACCTACATCGTCAGGAGATATACACCGATTACGGCCACCAAGGCACCGGCCACCGCCCTGATCGAGACATGCTCCTTGTGCAGGAAGATGGAAAAGGGAATGATGCAGATCGGCACCAGGGCAAAAAAGGTCGAGGCGACCCCTGTTGTCAGATAATGCAGGGTCAGCAACGACAGCGAGACCCCGACAAACGGCCCGAAAACAGCGCCGAGAGAGGTGAAGACCACCGCCCTGGTGTTGCCGAGGGCCTTGCGGACGTCCCGCCATTTGTTGGTAACCGTGAAAAACAGCAGGAAGCAGGCGAAGGCAGCGATGGCCCTGATCTGGGTCGCCGAGAAGGCATCGAGGTATCCCGAGTCGGCCTGCATCCCGATCTTGCTGAGGATTATACCGCCGGCCTGACCGACCATGCCCACCAGGCCGATCCCCACACCCCTGGCGGATATCTTTCTTGATGTGAGTCGACCGGCCGGGGAGGCCTTCCCGGCTCGTTCAAGGATTACCGACGTGACTCCGGAAAGGGCCACGGCCATGCCGATCCACTGGTGCAGCAGATAGGTTTCCCCAAGCCAGAGCCAGCCCATTATAGCTGCGGTGGGCGCCGCCAGGCTCTGGATCAGCATGGCGACCCTCGGCCCCAACTCGACCAGGGCCTTGAAAAGAAAGATGTCGCCGATGAAAAATCCGACGACGCCGGAGAGGCTGAGGTA